>JAJDUK010000023.1:0-22500 GCA_022826665.1 Alphaproteobacteria bacterium
ACACGGTGAGCGTCTGCATGGCCGGCACCGACGGCACGTTCAACTCCATGGGCGAAGGCATGATCTGCGACTTCGACGGCACGCCGATCGTCGTCGGAAACGGCGCGGCGGACGAGATCATCACCGCGGAGGTTCGCCCCAGACTCGCCGATGAGGCCCGGCGCGAATGGGGCGTCGAGAACAACATCTATCAGTTCGGGCACCGCGGATTCGTCGCGGTCGCGGGCGGCGCCCAGGATTGTCCTTACACCTACATGCGCGATCTCGCCGACGGCCAGTACCGGCTGCCCTGGGAGGACGAGGTCAAGGTCACGGACGGCACCAGCTGCGGCTTTCCCGTGCCGAACCGGCGCTACGAGGGATGATCTAAGGTGCCCTCGCGACCTAAAGTCTAGTCCGGCCGATGGCAGACAGTCCCAGCGATAGCACGGCCCTCGTGCCCCCGCGCCTCGAGGCGCTCTCCGTAACGAAGCGCTTCGGGGCTCTCGTCGCCCTCGACGACGTCTCGCTGACCCTGGAGCCCGGATCCTTCCACGCGTTGCTGGGGGAGAATGGCGCCGGCAAAAGCACGCTCGTCAAGTGCATCATGGGCTACTACCGCGCAGACGCGGGACGCTTTCTGCTGGACGGAGAGCCGCATCGCGTCGCCTCGCCGCGCGACGCACACGGCCTGGGGATCGGCATGGTCTATCAGCACTTCACGCTGGTGCCGAACATGTCAGTCGCCGAGAACCTGCTTCTGTCGAGAAGCCAACTGCCAAGTGTGGTCAAGTGGAGAGCCGAGCAGCAAGCCATGGAGGCGTTCCTGGAGACGATGCCGTTCTCGGTGGATCTCTCGGCTCCCGTCGCTGCTCTCTCGGCCGGTGAGAAGCAGAAGCTCGAGATTCTGAAGCAACTTTATCTCGACAGTCGCATCCTCATTTTCGACGAGCCGACATCGGTCCTCACGCCAGGGGAGGCTGACGAGATCCTGGGACTGCTCAGGCGCATGACACAAGCCAACGAGCTGAGCGTCCTGATGATCACCCACAAGCTGCGCGAAGTTAGCGCCTACGCCGAGAGGGTCACGGTGCTGCGGCAAGGGAGGGTCTCCGGCACCGGGCTTGCGGCGGAGCTATCCCCCACCGACCTCACGCAAATGATGGTCGGAACGACGACGCTCCCCAAGCAGACGGAGCGCGAGCAGCACGGCGACCGGCCCGTTCGCCTCAAGCTCTCCGAGCTCTCCGCCGAAGATGACAAGGGCCACCGGGCGCTCGCCGGCGTCTCGCTGGAGGTGTGTGGAGGCGAGATCGTGGGAATCGCCGGCGTGTCCGGCAACGGTCAGCGAGAAATGACGGAGGTCCTCGCCGGTCAGCGCGAACCCTCAGGAGGAGCAGTCGCAGTTCATGGCGCGCCCTATCGCGCGACGCGGTCGGAGATGCGCCGTCACAAGGTCTACTGCCTGCCGGAGGAGCCGCTGCGCAACGCCTGCGTGGCGCGCATGACGATTTCGGAGAATCTTGCGTTCCGCTCGTTCGACGTATCGCCTTTCTCCGTCGCTGGCTTGCTCATCAACCGTGGTGCCGTAAGGGCAGCGGCCGTTGGATTGATCGACCAGTTCCGAATCAGGACTCCGTCGCCCGACGCTCGCGTCGAGACGCTCTCCGGCGGCAATGTGCAACGCATGGTCTTGGCCAGAGAGCTTTCCCACGAGGTGGAAGTCCTGATCGCGGTCAATCCGTGTTTCGGTTTGGACATAGCGGCCATTGGCGAGATTCGCTCGCGGATTACCGAGGTGCGCAACCGGGGCGCAGCCGTGTTGCTCGTGTCGGAAGACCTGGACGAACTGTTCGAGCTATCGGACCGGATCCTGGTCATGTTCGGTGGCATGATTAACTTCGAGACGAATATCGGCGACGCGGACCGCGCTACTATCGGCCGGTACATGGCCGGTCACAGTGAAGTGGCGGTGCACGACTAGAAATCTGGCGAAAGGCCCGAACTGACGAGCCTCTTGCAGCGCCCCCCGCTTGTGAGGAAGAGCCTCAGCCACACCTAAGCCCAGACCACCACCCGCTATGCCCTTCTTGCCGACGATCTACTGCAGAGCTTAGCCGACCGCCCCGCCTCCTCTCCCAAGAGGGCTATGGGCGGTTAGAACATTGGACGCCATTCACCACTGCCCGCCGCTCTCGGATGGAAGCGGTCGGACGCTGTCGCCCGCTTGACACCCATTCGGGGGCCCAACATCATTCGAGTGAACCGCCGAACGGACGGCGGAAATCAAGAAGAAGAATGTTTCTCGGTGTCTTGCCGCGCAGCGGTCCGCAACAGCCCGACCCCTGATCGGCAACCGTCGACTCGTCATCCAAGGGAGGTCAGGAAATGATCCGACAAATAAGACACACCAAACGCTCCGCTGCCGTCGCCGCGGCATTCGCTGGCGCAATGGCGCTACTTCTCACGACCGGCGCGCCATCCGCGACCGCCGCCGACGTCTACACCCCGGCGCCGCCCGAGCCCGGCACCGACATTCCGACGGCGGAGGTCAACTTCGGCATGCGCCCCTATGCCGACAACACCTTCTACGTCATCGCGATGAAGAAGGGCTGGTTCGCAGACGCCGGCATCACGATCGGGCCGGAAGAGCTCGGCCTGAAGGTCACCGATACCAACGTCAACGCGCTGCTCCTCAACGGCCAGCTCGACATCTCGAGCCAGTACTGCCCGTTGATGCTGCCGACCTACAAGAGCGCGAACACGCTGAAGTGCATCGCGTTCACCGACAACTTCCTCGGCACCGCGCTGCTCGCCAACCCCGAGCTCGGGCTGAAGAGCTTCAAGGAGTACATCGCCGAGGGCATGGGCTTCGAGGAGGCAATCACGGCCTCGTTGGCGCCGATGAACGGCAAGACCCTCGTGGGTTCGCCGGTGCTGAGCAAGCGGCCGTTCGAGGAGGCCGTCTCGGCGTTCTCAGGCGCGACCTGGGATCTCGACCTGATGGACGATGCCAAGTCGCTCGTGCTGGCCAAGGCCGGCCGTATCGACTTCGTCAATCCCGAAGGCGCGCCGATCGTCTACACCCTGATGAAGGCGGGATGGACCAACCTCATCGATGTCGGCGATCTCTATAACTACGGGCCTGGCGGGGTGGATTCGCCGATGCAGAAGCTGGTGACCATCGTCGGCATCGCGTCGAACTCGAACTACATCAACGAGAACCAGAACACGATCCTGCGCTTCCTCTCGGTGGCGTGGCGCACGCTCGCCGCGGTCGACGAGGATCCCTCGCTCTACGAGCTCCAGGCGCCTTATCTGAACAGCGTCGCGGGAACCGACCTGGATGCCAAGGGAGTGGAAGAGACGGTTGCCATCCTGCATCCCTACTCGTCGTTCGAGTACAACGAGAAGTACTACCGCGACGAGTCGAGCCTGCTCTACTACCTGAACGCGTGGCCCGCGATCATCGCGGACTGGGCCGAGAAGGGCCTGCTGCCTGCGGATGCGGTCACGGCCGAGCAGTTCGTCTGGGGCGCGGCGATCTGGGAGCAGATGAAGGACTACCAGGCGAAGTCGGCGGCGATGATCGCCGATCTCGAAGGCCAGTCCCTCGATGCCGACAAGCAGGCGCTGCTGGACCAGGCCAAGCAGTACTTCGAGTGGTTCAACTTCCTGGATGCCTACCGTCTGGCAACTGCTGCGTCGTCGTAGGCACGGGCATTTGACCCTCGCCTGACGAGAGGCGCAGGGAATCAATTCAAGGCCGGCCGGCGCGCAACGTCAGTCACGACCCGCGTGCCGGCCGTGCCGTCCCCGCCGGGGGCGGCGCAACGGTCTGGATGGCCCACGGTGAAGCCGGCATAGTTCGGTGATGGCGCAGCGGTTTGACGTTCTCGGCCTGATCGGCCTCGTGCTCCTGGTGGCCGTCTGGCAGTTGCTGACGTTCGCCATCCCGCTCATCGCGCTGCCGCATCCGGCCCACGTGGCCGAGCGCATCGGCGAGGACTTCATCGTCGCGGACTACCTGCTGTTCTACGGATTGCCCGAGACGGGCCTCCTCGACAGCATGATCTACACGACCCAGAACGTCCTGATCGCGGTCGCCCTCGGGGCCACCGTCGGCACCGTCTGCGGCCTGGTGACGGCGCGCTTCGATCTGATCCGGGCGGTCATCGATCCGGTGCTCTTGGTGCTGGGGACAATCCCCATCCTCGTCCTGGCGCCGTTCTTCCTGATCTGGTTCGGCACTGGCAGGACCAGCGCGGTGCTGCTGGTGGCCATCTACGTGGCCGTCATCCTCTACATCTACGCCCAGCGCGCCGCCAGCACGCTGAATCCGGTCTACGAAGACGCCGCCTACACGTTGGGCGCAAGCCGCCGGCGCGTCGTCTGGGACGTGCTCATCAAGGGCACGGTGCCGCAGATTCTCGGCGGAATCCGGATCGCCCTTGCTGGCGCCTGGGGCCTGGAGGCCATCGCCGAGCTGCTCGGCGCGCAGCAGGGCATCGGCAAGATCGTCCAGGTCCTCGCCGGCTCGACGGACATGGAGGGCATCTTCGCCGCTCTCCTCGTGCTCGGTATCCTGGCGGTTGTGTTCGATGCCTTCACCGCCCGATTCTTCTCCTACGTCTCGGCGTGGAGCGTCGAGGCCCGCACCGGCGGAGGGTGATCCAGTGGCAAGGGCGGCAGACGGCAGAGACGTCATCGTGGCCAGTAATCTGTCGCGAACCTTCCGGCGCGCCGACCGGCAGATGGTGACGGCGCTCGATGACGTGACCTTCGGGATCGACCGGGGCCAATTCGTCTGTCTGGTCGGGCCGTCCGGTTGCGGCAAGTCGACGCTGCTCAAGCTCATCGCCGGGCTCATGCTGCCGTCCTCCGGCGCGCTCGAGGTGGAAGGGGAGAGCGTGACCCAGCCGGGCCCGGAACGCGGCATGGTGTTCCAGCAGGACAGCGTCTTCCCCTGGCTGCGCGTGATCGACAACGTCGAGTACGGGCTGAAATGCCGGGGCGTCGGCCGGGCCGAGCGGCGCAAGAGCGCAGAGTTCTACCTGGAGCGCGTGGGCCTCTCGCATGTCGCCAGGGCGTGGCCGCGCGAGCTCTCCGGCGGGATGCTGAAGCGGGTCGCCGTGGCCACGGTCTTCGCCAACGGCGCGAACGTCCTGCTGCTCGACGAGCCCTTCGGCGCGGTCGACTACGTCACCAAGCGCAACCTCCACGACGTTCTGTTGGCGCTCTGGACCGAGGCGGGCTCGACCGAGCGGCGTACCGTCGTCTTCGTGACCCACGACGTGGACGAGGCGCTGATCCTGGCGGACCGGATTCTGGTCATGCACAGCGGCCGCATCGTGGACGATCTTGCGGTCACGGCACCCAGGCCGCGCACGACCGACGGGCTCATGGAGCCCACCATGGTGCGGCACAAGCACGTCCTGCTCGCGCACCTCGGCCTCGAAAATCTGCAGGGCGACGCCAAGGCGCCGACGGGCGGGGAGGGGACTGAGCCATGAAGTGGCTGATCGCCCAGTTCCGCCGCCGCCTCGTCTCGATCCTGATGCTGCTCGCGATGGCCGGAATCTGGCAAATCCTGTCGACGATCTACACTGCGGAGGCGGTTCCGGGCGAGCCCATGGTGCCGGGCTGGCAGATCGTGTTCAGCCGCACCCTGCTCTCGCTCTCGGACTATTGGCAGGGCGGCCTCGGCGTCCCGTCCGTCGCCGAGGGCGCACCGCAGAGCTACCTCGCCGCGCTCCTCTCCATCCTGGACCACTCGGTCGACACCATCGTGCGGCTCTACGTCGGCCTCCTGATCGGCGGCCTTGTCGGCTCGCTGCTCGGCATGGCGGTGTCGTGGTCGCCGTGGACCCGCCGGATCGTCGACCTGCCGGTTCAGCTCCTGCGCACCCTGCCGCTACTCGCCATGGTGCCGATGTTCCAGCTCTGGTTCGGCATCGACTTCGTCGGCAAGATCGCCTTCGTCGGCTACGGGGTCGGCGTCATCTTCTTCGCGGGCGTGGTGAACGCGGTGAAGAACGTGCCGCAGATCTACATCGACAATGCGCGGACGCTCGGCGCCTCGCGCCTGCAGATCTACCGCACCGTGGTTATGCCGGCGATCTTTCCCGAGATGCGGGGAACCATCCTGCTCAGCCTCGGCATCGGCTGGGCGGCGGTGCTTGGCGCGGAATACCTTGGCGCCCAGTCCGGGCTCGGCTACGTGATCATCTACTCCGAGCAGTTCGCCTATCTGGACAGGATGTTCGTGGTGGCGCTGATCTTCGTGTTCTACGCCTCGATCAGCTACGCCATCTTCGACCGGCTATCGAGACGGCTGCTGCAGTGGACGCCGCAGGCGGGGCGCGTGGTCGCCCACGGTTGAGGCCGTCGCGGCGCGCGCCGAGCCATCGGCGGCGACATCGAAGGGAGTGAGGGCATCGTGAGCGAATTCGATCTGGTGATCCGCAACGGCAGGATCGCGACGGCAGCGGATGTCTTCACCGGCGACATCGGCATCGTGGACGGCAGAATCGAGGCCATGGCGTCCACTCTCGGCCGGGGGCGCGAGGAAATCGATGCCGCGGGCCGCACGATTACCCCCGGCGGCATCGACGGGCACATCCACCTGGAGCAACGCCTGCCCGACGGCGCCGAGATCGCCGACAACTTCTATACCGGCTCGCGCTCGGCCGCCTGCGGAGGCACGACGACCATCATCCCCTTCGCCTTTCAGGACCACGGCGCATCGCTGAGCCAGGTGCTCGCCGATTACCGCGAGAGCGCCGAGGGGCGCTGCTTCATCGACTACGCCTTCCACGCCATCATCACCGACCCCACCGCGCAGGTGCTGAACCAGGAGCTGCCCGCGCTCGTGCGCGAGGGCTACACCTCCTACAAGCTCTACATGACCTACGAGGGCCTGCAGCTCACCGACCGCCAGGTGCTCGACGTGCTGACCGCGATGCGCCGCGAGCAGGCGATCAGCATGGTGCACGCCGAGAACACCGAGTTCATCGAGTGGCTGACCGAGCGGCTGGTGGACAAGGGCCTGACCGCGCCCAAGTACCATACGAAGGCGCACCCCGTGATCGGCGAGCGCGAGGCCACGCACCGCGCCATGTCCATGTCCGAGCTCGTGGGCGTGCCCATCGTGCTCGTGCACGTCTCCGCGCGCGAGGTGGTGGAGCAGATCGACTGGGCCCGTGCCAGGGGCCTCGCGATCCATGCCGAGACCTGCCCCCAGTATCTGCTGCTGACCGAGGACGCCTATGACGTGGAGGGCTTCGAGGGCGCGAAGTACATCTGCACGCCGCCGCCCCGCACTGCCGACGACCAGGCGGCGATCTGGGCTGCGCTCGCCCGCGACGTCTTCGATATCGTCTCCTCGGACCACTCGCCGTTCCGCTACGCCGACCCCAAGGGCAAGCAGATCGCCGGGACGAGCGCAGGCTTTCACAAGGTGCCGAACGGCGTCCCCGGCGTGGAGACGCGGATGCCGCTGCTCTACTCCGAGGGCGTGCTCAAGGGCCGGATCGACGTCAACCAATTCGTCAGGATGACGTCGACCAACGTCGCCAAGCTCTACGGCCTCTATCCGCGCAAGGGGGCGATCGCGCTCGGCGCCGACGCCGACCTGGTGATCTGGGATGAGGACACGCCGGTCACCGTCACCAACGACCGGCTGCACCACGACTGCGACTACACCCCTTACGAGGGGATGACGCTCGGGGCGTGGCCCGCCATCACGCTGTCGCGGGGGCGCCCCGTCTGGCGCGACGGCGCGCTCTGCGTGGACGCCGGGCACGGAGAGTTCCAGGCCTGTGAGCGTCCCGCTGTCGCGCGGGCGCCGCGCCCGACCCGGATTCCGGAACTGATTCAGTAGGCGTCGTCTGGCCTCGGGGTCGGCATGACGGCCTTGAGGCCAATGAGCCGGAACTTTTCGCATCCGGTGGTCCAACATTGGGGCAAGTCCATCCTCCTCTTTCCATAACCTAAAGGTGGACCATTCCAATGGGGGAGGATCACTTCTGCCTGAGCTGGGGCGGGAACTGGCGCTTCTCCCGTCGACGCAGATGGTCTTGCTCGCACGCAACGACGGAGAGACGGGTTACGCGGTGGAAAGCTTCGGCATTCTCTTCCGCCGCTGGTGCAATGAGACGGGTGGGCCCGGCAGCGCCCATGGGTTGCGTAAGGCCGGGGCCCGGCGCTTGGCTGAGGCCGGCGCAACCGAATTCGAGGTCATGAGTTTTCTCGGACACGTGAGCGCGAAGGAGGCGAGTCGTTATGTGGCGGCTGCGAATCGCGCGACGCTCGCGGACTCCGGTATGACGAAGCTCGGGGCCGAAACCGGAACAAAGCTGTCCAACCTTCCCGAGAGGTTGGACAATCGAGGCTCGTAATCCATTGATCTACAATAGAAACTCAAGGGAGTTGGTGGGCCCGGCAGGACTCGAACCTGCAACAACGCCGTTATGAGCGGCGGGTTCTAACCAGTTGAACTACGGGCCCGGAGGGCGGAAAGCCGCGTCCATCATAGCGTGCCCGCGCCCGGACGGCGATGAAATGAGCACTTGCGGGGTAAGAACAAATAGGGTACATTGGCCAAATCGGAGTCGCATTGCATCGGTTTTGCCTGTGTGGAATAAGGAGGCGGAAATGGCCAGTACGGCGCTTCGCGTGGTGTCCGAGGGTTCCATGGATAAGCAGAAGGCATTAGACGCGGCGCTCGGCCAAATCGAGCGGGCGTTCGGCAAGGGCTCGATCATGAAGCTCGGCGATGGCGCCGCGGTCGAGGTCGAGGCGATCCCGACCGGCTCCATCGGGCTCGACGTGGCGCTCGGCATCGGCGGACTGCCGCGGGGCAGGATCGTCGAGATTTACGGGCCCGAGAGTTCGGGCAAGACCACGCTGGCGCTCTCCTGCGTCGCCGAGGCCCAGAAGCTCGGTGGCACCTGCGCCTTCATCGATGCCGAGCACGCGCTCGATCCGGTTTATGCCGGCAAGCTCCACGTCAATGTGGACGAGCTCTTGATCGCGCAGCCGGATGCCGGCGAGCAGGCGCTGGAGATTGCGGACACGCTGGTCCGCTCCGGCGCCATCGACCTGGTGGTGATCGACAGTGTTGCAGCGCTGGTGCCCCGCGCCGAGCTCGAAGGCGAGATGGGCGATTCTCATGTCGGGCTGCAGGCGCGGCTGATGAGCCAGGCGCTGCGCAAGCTCACCGCCTCGATCGCGCGCTCGCGCTGCTGCGTCATCTTCATCAACCAGATCCGCATGAAGATCGGCGTGATGTACGGCAGCCCCGAGACTACCACCGGTGGCAACGCGCTGAAGTTTTACGCCTCGGTCCGGCTCGACATCCGCCGTATCGGCGCCGTCAAGGACCGGGACGAGGTCGTCGGCAACCAGACGCGGGTGAAGGTGGTCAAGAACAAGCTCGCGCCACCCTTCCGCTTGGTGGAGTTCGACATCATGTACGGCGAGGGCATCTCGCGCACCGGCGAGCTCATCGATCACGGGCTCAAGGCCGGCGTCATCGAAAAATCGGGCTCCTGGTATTCGCACGACAGCGAGCGCATCGGCCAGGGCCGCGAGAACGCAAAGCGCTTTCTCGCCGAGAATGCGGAGGCGGCGGACGCGATCAACCAGGCGATCCGCCGGCACGCCGGTCTAGACGGCGAGGACGAGGCGTCGCCCGTCGCCGAGGTTTACCCAGACCACGGCGCCCAGGGCGCATAGCGAGCTCGGGAACAGGAGCGGGCGAACGCTGCCGCGTGAGGGCGCGCGCAAATCTGGACAGCCCGCCTAAGGCGCACTAAGTAGCACGGCACGCATCCAAGCCCCGGGCCGCCTGCGGCCCGGGGAACCATGCAGGACCGCCCCATGCCGAGCGTCAACGAAATCCGCGCGCAGTTTCTCGACTATTTCGCCGCCAACGAGCACGAGGTCGTGGACTCGAGCCCGCTCGTGCCGCGCAACGACCCAACGTTGATGTTCACCAATGCCGGCATGGTGCAGTTCAAGAACGTCTTCACTGGCGCCGAGTCCCGGCCTTACCGGCGCGCGGCTACCTCCCAAAAATGCGTGCGTGCGGGTGGCAAGCACAACGACCTCGACAACGTCGGCTACACCGCGCGGCACCACACCTTCTTCGAGATGCTGGGCAACTTCTCGTTCGGTGACTACTTCAAGGAGCGTGCCATCGAGCTCGCCTGGCGGCTGGTCACGAAGGACTACGGGCTGCCTGAAGAGCGCCTCATGGTCACGGTCTTCGCCGAGGACGACGAGGCCCACGGGCTCTGGCGCAGGATCGCGGGGCTACCCGAAGAGCGCGTCATTCGCATCCCGACCTCGGACAATTTCTGGGCCATGGGCGAGACCGGCCCTTGCGGCCCTTGCTCCGAGATCTTCTACGACCACGGTCCACACGTGGCTGGCGGACCGCCCGGCAGCGCGGATCAGGACGGCGACCGCTTCGTCGAGATCTGGAACCTGGTGTTCATGCAGTTCGAGCAGGTCACGCCCGACGAGCGGATCGATCTGCCAAGACCCTCGATCGACACCGGCATGGGGCTGGAGCGCATCGCCGCGATCCTCCAAGGCACCCACGACAATTACGAAACCGACCTGTTCAGGAACCTGATCGCCGCGAGCGTTGAGCTGAGCGGCGCACCGGCTGACGGCGTGCACAGCGCCTCCCACCGGGTGGTCTCCGATCACCTGCGGGCGAGCGCCTTCCTGATCGCCGACGGTGTGATGCCGTCGAACGAGGGGCGGGGCTACGTGCTCAGGCGCATCATGCGGCGCGCCATGCGCCACGCCCACCTGATGGGCTGCACCGAGCCGCTGATGTGGCGCCTGGCGCCGACGCTGGTGCGCGAGATGGGCCAGGCTTTTGGCGAGCTGGTGCGTGCCGAGCCGCTCATCGCCGAGACTCTCAAGCTGGAAGAGACCCGATTCAAGGAAACCCTCGCCAGGGGCCTGCGCCTGCTTGACGACGCGACCTCGGGTCTCGCGGTCGGCGCGCCGCTGCCTGGGGAGACGGCGTTCAAGCTCTATGACACCTACGGTTTTCCCCTCGATCTCACCGAGGACGCGCTCCGCGCCCAGGGGCGAACGGTCGAGCGCGAGGGCTTCGAGGCCTGCATGGAACGCCAGCGCGAGGCGGCGCGGCGGGCCTGGGCAGGCTCGGGCGATGCGGCGAGCGATGCGGTCTGGTTCGGGATCCGCGAGCGCATCGGCGCCACCGAGTTTCTTGGCTACGGCACGGAGAGCGCGGAGGGCGTGGTCCAGGCGCTGGTGACGGGCGGCGAGGAGGCCGCGCGCGCCGAGGCCGGCGATTCGGTAGCGCTGGTCGTCAACCAGACGCCCTTCTACGCCGAGGCGGGCGGCCAGGTCGGCGACACCGGCACCATCGTCTCGGCCGACGGCGGCCGGGCGCGCGTGACCGACACGCGCCGCGAGGCCGACGGCCTCCACGTCCACCACGCCGTCGTCGAAGAGGGAACGATCAGCGTGGAAGACGCGGTGGTGCTCGCCGTGGACGGTGCGCGGCGCACCATGCTCCGCGCCAATCACTCGGCCACCCACCTGCTCCATGCGGCGCTCCGCCGCGCCCTCGGCGATCACGTGACGCAGAAGGGGTCGCTGGTGGCACCCGATCGCCTGCGTTTCGACATCAGCCACCCCGGCGCGGTCTCGGCCGACGCGCTCGACGACATCGAGGCGGAGGTCAACCGGCTGATCCGCCAGAACGCCCCTTTGGCCACCCGCCTGATGAGTCCGGAGGAGGCGACCGGTGCCGGTGCGCTTGCGCTCTTCGGCGAGAAGTACGGCGAGGAGGTGCGCGTCGTCTCCATGGGCGACGACGAGAACGGCGCGGATGCGCCCTACTCGGTCGAGCTCTGCGGCGGCACCCACGTGGAACGCACCGGGGACATCGGGCTCTTCCGCATCGTGAGCGAATCGGCGACCGCTGCCGGCGTCCGGCGCATCGAGGCGCTCACCGGCGAGGCCGCGCGCCGCCACGGTGTCGAGCTCGAAGCCGCTCTCAAGGAGGCCGCGGCAGTGCTCAAGGTGCCGCCGGCCGAGCTTGCCGGGCGCATCGGCTCGTTGATGGACGAGCATAAGAAGCTCGAGCGCACGCTCGAGGAGACCCGCCACGCGCTCGCCACCGGCGGCGGCAGCGCCACGGAGGATGCCCGCGAGATTGCCGGGGTCTCCTTCGTCGGCCGCTCGCTCGACGGTGCGCGGCCCAAAGAGCTGCGCGCCATGGTGGACGACCTGAAGCAGCGCATGGGGTCAGGCGTCTACGCCGTGGTAAGCCGGACCGACGGCAAGGCCGCGCTCACGGTCGGCGTCAGCGACGACCTCACCACCCGCGTAAGCGCGGTCGATCTCGCGCGCGCGGGCGCCGCGGCGGTCGGCGGCAAGGGCGGGGGCGGCCGGGCCGACATGGCGCAAGCCGGCGGCCCCGACGGCGAGCGTCTGGACGACGCGCTCAAGGCCATCGAGAAGGCGCTGGCGGACGCCGCCTGAGCTTCGGGCATCGGCCCGCCGCAGCCGTCCCTGCGCGGCGGATTGGCGGGGCGGCAATTCCGGCTATTCTCCCGTCGCATGGGTGACGAGACCACGCGGCGTTCGGACTTGCCCGCAGGGGTGCGACCCGGCGACCTGCGCCGCTATTGCTGCGAGTTCATCGGCACGTTCTCGCTCGTCTTCTTCGCGGCCGGCGCCATGGTGGTGGACGCCAAGATGGGCGGCACGCTCGGCGCCATTGGCCCCGGCCTGATCTCGGGCCTGATCATCACGGTCGTCATCTATACCTTCGGTCACGTATCGGGCGCCCACGTCAATCCGGCGCTCTCGATCGCGGCCGCGCTGATCGGTCATCTCGACTGGCGCCTCGTTCCCGGCTACACGCTGGCCCAGCTCGCGGGCTCGGTGCTGGCGGGGATGTGCCTACTGTGGGCGCTCGGCGATTACGGCGCGATGGGCGCGAACCTGCCCAATGCGGCCATCGGCATCACGCCGCTGACGGCCTTCCTGATCGAGCTTTTTCTCGCATTCCTGCTGATGTGGGTGGTGGCCGGCGTGGGCCTCGACAAGCGGGCGCACGGCCCCTTCGCAGGCGTTGCCGTGGGCGCGGTGGTCGGCATCGAGGTCATGCTGATGGGCCTGGTCGCGGGTGCTGCGATGAATCCGGCCCGCGCCTTGGGCCCCTACGTCGCGATGGGCGACTTCACCCACTACTGGATCTACGTGGCCGGCCCCTTGATCGGCATGGCGCTCGGTGCCTACGCTTGGCGCTTCACCCATGGTGGGCGAGAGCGCACCGGGTGATGCGCCCTCCGCCGGACCACGAAGGGCACGACGTCCGATCAAACTGCGCCACGACCCGCCGGTGCGGGTAGGCGGGGAGGCGCGTTCATGATCTTTGCGGAGCCGGTCTTCAGGCCCGGCGGCGACCGCTTCATCGAGATGGAGCTCGGCGACGAAATGAGCTTCGATCTCAACTTCCGCGTGCACAGCGTCTCCAGGTTGATCCGCGAATGCGGCCCCGCCGGGATCATCGAGATCGTTCCCGAGCTCACCTCGATCATGATCAGCTACGACTTCGAGCGCATCTCCTACGCCGATGTCGTGGCCGAGGTGACCGCGCTGTTCCACGCCGTGGGTTCGCTCGATGGGCTGGAGCTCGACAGCCGGATCTTCTACCTGCCGATCCGCTACTTCGACCCGTGGACGCGCGAGTGCTACGACGATTACTGCGCGAAGATCGCGCCCAAGGAGCGGGACCCGGAGCTGGTGGCGCGCCTCAACGGCCTTGCCGATCTCGCGCAGCTCGCCCGCGTCCATTCCGGCACCGATTACTGGGTCGCCGCGCTCGGCTTCTATCCGGGCCTGGTCTCGCTGATGCCGCTCGACCCGCGCTGCCGGCTGACCGCACCCAAGTACGACCCACCCCGCACCTGGACCTACAAGGGCACCATCGGCATCGGCGGTGCACTCTGCTCGATCTATCCGGACCGGACGCCGGGCGGCTACCAGATGATCGCACGAACGCCGGTGCCGATCTGGGACCCGGCGCAACGGCTCGCCGCCTTCGCCGAGAGCCTCGCGCTCTTCCGGCCCGGCGATCGCGTGCGCTTCATCCCGGCGAGCGCCGAGGAATACGACCACGTCGCCGCCCAGGTCGAGGCCGGCACCTACCTCCACAACGTGGCCGAGTATCAGCGCTTCTCGATCGGCAACTACCACCGCTGGCTCGGCACCATCGACGAGACGGTGCGGTTCTAGCCATGCTGGAGGTGATCAAGCCCGGTCTCGAGACCACGGTGCAGGACTGGCCGGGGCGGATCGGCCACTGGGAGCAGGGCTTCCCGTTCTCGGGCCCGATGGACGATTGGTCCTTCCGCCTCGCCAACCTGCTGGTGGGCAACCCGCCAGACGCCGCCGGCCTCGAATGCCAGTTCACCGGCCCGACGGTGCGCTTCGGTCGGGACGCCGTGGTCGCCGTCACCGGTGCCGACATGCAGCCCGCCCTCGACAACGCCCCGGCGCCCATGTGGGAGAGCTTCGCCGTCCGCGCCGGCCAAGTGCTGACTCTGGGGTTCGCGCGCCTGGGCGCCCGCGCCTATCTCGCCGTGGCCGGCGGCATCGACACGACGCCGGTGCTGGGCTCGCGCGCGACCTTCCACCAGGCCGGGATCGGCGGGCTGGACGGCTACGCGCTCAAGGCGGAACAGAACCTGCCTCTCGGCGATGACAACGGCACCGGCACGCCGGGACGGCGCGTGCGCCCCGAGTGCCGGCCGCCGCTCACGGCTGAGCGGGTGTGGCGGATGGAGGCCGTGCCCGGCCCCAACGACGACTGGATCGACGAGGCCGGCCACCGCAGGTTCCTGGAGAGCGACTGGACCGTGCAGACGCGCAGCAACCGCACGGGCTTCCGGCTCGACGGGCCGGCCTGGAGTTTCACGGAGAGGGCTACCGACAAGCGCCCCGAGCACGGCGAGGACCCCTCCAACATCCTCGACCACGGCTATCCGGTGGGCGCGGTCAACCTCTGCGGGCAGACCCCGATCATCCTGGTCAATGACGGGCCGAGCACCGGCGGTTTCATCAACCCCTACACCGTGCCGTCGGCTGCGTTCTGGAAGCTCGCGCAGTCGAAGCCGGGCGACGTCTACCGCTTCAGCGCCGTCTCCGTGGACGAGGCGCAGGACAAGCGCCGCGCGATCAACCGGCTGATCGCGGAGGCGAGCATCGAGGCGGTCTGAGCCCGGCCGGAATGAGCCGGACGTCGGATCAGTTCATGCCGACGAAATCGTCCGCCGTGACCAGATCGGCGTAGAGCGGCAGAATCTCCACCATGGCGTCGTAGTTCTGGTCGGTGAAGCCGCTGGTGCAGTCCCTCAAGACCGAGGCGCCGTAGCCCATGTTGACCGCGCGTTTCACCGTCGTCGCGACGACGTGCTCGATGCACTGGCCGACGACATAGACGCGCTTGATTCCCCGGTTTCTGAGGATCAGGTCGAGGTCGGTGCCCTCGAAGCTGTCCGAGCCGAAGTTGATGACGATGATCTCGTTGCCCTCTGGCTTGAGCTCGTCGATCACGTCCGCGCCCCAGGAGCCCACCAGGCACTCGTTGTTGTCCTTGGTCTCCTTGAGCAGGCCGCAGGTATCATCCGGCAGCTCGGGAAAGCCCGGCCGCCAGGCGATGTTCACGTAGATGACCAGCATGCCGCGCTGCCGGGCGGCGTCGAGCGCCCGCCTCGCATTACCGACCGATCCGTTCTTCTCCACTTGCGGGAACAGATACTTGCCCCACACGCCATCGGGATGGGCGACGCCGTTTTGAAAGTGCAACACGAGGAATGCGGAGTCTGACATGGCTGGTCTTCCTTTCGTCGGAGGGTGGCAACCGTATTCGGTTCCGTCGCGTTATGACAGGTCGAGGCGACCGAGAAAGCGGGCGATGGCCGCATTGACGATCGCCGGCTGCTCCAAATTCACCGAATGCCCGGCGTGTGCAACCGGCGCGAAGGTCGCGTCGGGGAGCGCATCCGCCATCGCCGCCGCGCGTTCGATGGGGAGCGGCACGTCTTCCTCGCCATGGATCACGAGGGACGGCACGCGCACGGCCGCGAGCCGCCCGGTGACATCTTCCTTGTCGAGCCAGGAGCGGCCCTGATAGAGCACCGCGCGCGCCGGCACCGTCGTCGCCCAGCGGTCGACCCAGTGCTCCACGAGCGATTTGTTTCTGGCGATCGTTGCCTCGCCGAAGCAGAAGGGCGCGACCCACTCGGCAAAGTCTCGCGGCACCATGCCGTCGATGTCCAGCTTGTCGAACTGGCGGTGGTAGGCCTCCCGCTCCTCGGCCGTATAGTCTTTCGACGTGGCGGCAATGAGGATCATCCCGTTCAACCGCTCCGGATAGGCAAGGGCGAATTCCAGGGCCATGAAGCCGCCGACCGACATGCCCGCCAGCACGCATCTTCCGATGCCGAGATCGTCGAGCAACGCACGGCAATCCTCCACCAGATCGCCCAGCGAATGCGGCGCCGGCTCCCCGGTAAGCACGCGGCTGTTGTAGGCGATGGCCCGGTAGCCCCGCTCGGTCAGATGGTCGAGCTGGGGGTCGAACATCGTCGAGTCCATGAGCGTGCCGTGGCTGAAGAGCACCGCGGGGCCGGACCCCTTTTCGATAAAGCGCTCGTGGTAGCCCACCGTGTGCTCTCCCGTCCGTTTCGCGCGCTGTTCGGCCACGCGCTCAGAAGCGCGAGCGGTGATCCGCCTCGGCTTCCGCCTCGCCGAAGCCGAAGTAGGCCTGTTCGACGCGCTCGTCGGTGAGCGCGCTGCACTCGCCTTCGAGCTCGATCTGGCCGGAGCGGATAATGTAGATGCGGTCGCCGTTCTCCAGCGCCCGGTGGGTGCTCTGCTCGACCACCAGCAGTGTGATGCCCTCGTCGCGCAGCCCCTTGAGAATCTCGTAGACGGTGTCCACCACCATCGGCGCGAGGCCGAGGGAGGGCTCGTCCAGCAGGATCAGCCGGGGGCTGGTCATCAGGGCTCTTGCGATCACCAGCTGCTGCTGTTCGCCGCCCGAGAGCTTGCCGCCGGGGGTGGAAAGGCGCCCTCGCAGGAAGGGGAAGCTCTCCAGCATGCGCTCGAAGTCGGCCCGCACCTGCTTGCGGTCGCGGCGCATCTGGCTGCCCAGCAGGATGTTCTCCTCCACCGTGAGCTGGGTGAAGACGTGACGGCCCTCCGGCACCATGGAAAGCCCTAAGCGCGCGATGGTCTCCGGCGCGAGGCCCTTGACGGAGCGGCCGGCGAGCCGGATGTCGCCTTCCGACGGCGGGTGCAGGCCCGCGATGCTGCGCAGCGTGCTCGACTTGCCGGCGCCGTTGGGGCCCACCAGGCAGACGATCTCGCCCTCGCCCACGGTAAGCGACACGCCGCGCACCGCGCGCAGCCGCCGGTAGCGGACGTGCAGGTTCTCAACCTCGAGCATCGGCCGACTTGGTCCCCAGGTAGGCGCGCAGCACGTCGGGGTTCACCTGGATCTCCTCCGGCGAGCCCTCGGCCACGGTGCGCCCGCTCTCGATCACGTGGATGCGGTGGCAGGCCCCCATGATGACCCGCATGTTGTGCTCGATCAGCAGCACGCCGCAGCCGAAGACGTGGGGGATCTCGGCGATCAGCCCCATCAGCTCGTCGCACTCGGCATCGCTGAGCCCCGCCGCAGGCTCGTCCAGGAGCACGAAGCGGGGCGCCATGGCGAGCGCACGGCCGATGCCGACCCGGCGCTCATCGCCGTAGGGCAGCGTGTCCGCCCAGTCGTCCGCCCGGTGCGCGAACCTCATCCAGGCGAGGATGCGTGAGGCCCGGCGCGCGGCCTCGCGGCGGCCGAGCCCGGTGCCCACCGCAGCCGCCTCCAGGTTCTCGATCACCGGCATGTCGCGGAAGAGACGCACCGCCTGGAAGGTGCGCGCAAGGCCCCGCCGGCCCAGCTCGTGCGCGGAAAGCCCGGTCACGTCCTCACCGCCCAGGACGACCCGGCCCCGCGTCGGCCGCTGGAAGCCGGTCATCGCGTTGACGAGCGTGGTCTTGCCGGCGCCGTTGGGTCCGATCAGCCCGAAGACCTCGCCGTTCCTCATCGAGATCGAGACCCCGTCCACGGCCGCGAGACCTTCGAAGTGGACCGTGACATCGAAGGCTTCCAGCGTGTCCTCAGGCGTGCCGGCAAGGGCCAGGGACGCCGCGCCGGGCCGCGCCGGGATCAGCCTGCGGGCGAGCCGGTCCATCATGGGGCGCCATCCCGCTGTGCGACGCCCCGCCGCAGGGGGTCGTGCTCAGCTTCGACCGCGCCGGGGTCCCGCACGATGCGGCCTACCTTGCCAAAGGGCCAGGGCACCTCGCGCCCGCCCATGATCCCGTCCGGCCGGAACACCAGGATGATGATCATGAGGCCCGCGATGGTGAGCTCCTGGGCCCCGATCGGCACTGAGAGCACCGCAATGCCCACGTTCATGCCGGCCTCGAGGGAGTTCAGAATCTCGATCAGGGTCGAGATCACCACCACGCCCACCAGCGCGCCGGTGAGGCTGCGCTGGCCGCCGACGATCAGCATCGCGAGCAGGATGAAGGTGATGGTGAGCCAGAAGTTCTTGACCGCGATGGTGCCGAGATAGTGTGCCTCCAGCACCCCGCCGATGCCCATGAAGAAGGCGCTCAACACGAAGGCGACGAGCCGCTGGCGCGGGATGTTGATTCCCGCCGCGCGGGCAGCGAACTCATCCTCCCGCGAGGCGCGGAGCGCGAGCCCGTACTTCGAGCGCTGGTAGATGTAGGCGGCGAAGAGCGCCACCACCACCCAGGCCAGCGCGATCCACATGTCCACGTAGATGGGGATGCCCGGCATGGTCGCGGCGCCCAGGGTCCACTCGCTCCAGTTGGAATAGAAGGTCTTGAACATGCCGAGCACGGCGAGCGTCGCGATGGCCGCGGCGATGCCCGAGAGCCGCATGATCGGGATGCCGACGACGAAGGCGACGATGGCCGCCAGCAGCGCCGCTGCGATCGCCGACGGCAGCATCGGGTACTGGTGCGCCGCCAGGAACTCCGGAAGCTGCAGCGCGAAGCTCTTGTTGAAGGGGCGGAGCGTCAGCCACGCTACGCCGTAGGCGCCCACCATCATGAAGGTGGCATGGCCGAAGGCCAGAACCCCCGAGTTGCCGATGAAGATGTAGAGGCCGATCACCATGACCGCGCGGATCAGCGCGGCGGTGACCGCAAGCGCCAGCACCGTGTCCCCGCTTGCCCACACCGCAAGCACGATGACGAGCATGCCGAGCGAGAGGACGATGGGCGTCCAGAAGACACGAAGGCCCACGACGGGCAGGCGCAGGATCAGGTCGCGCTGGCCCGGCCCGGCCATCTCAGACCTTCTCCTCGATCGACTTCACCTTCACCAGGCCGGAGGGCCGCATCAGCAGGATCAGCAGGATCAGTCCGTAGACGAAGACGTCGCGATCGGGCCGCATGGCCACCGGCAGCGCCACCTGGAGGACCACGCTCGCGATGCCGACCACGAAGCCGCCGAGCACCGCCCCCGTGAGGCTCCCCATGCCGCCCACCACGGTCGCGACGAAGGCGAACAGCACCAGGGGAATGCCCATGCTGTAGGTGAGTGCACCCACCTGCGAGACGTAGAGCAGCGAGACCACGGCGGCCAACAGCCCGCTGATGGCAAACGCCACGGCAATGACCCGGTTGGCGCGGACGCCGAGCAGCCGTGCCGTGGAGAAATCCTCCGACGCCGCTCGCATCTGGATGCCCATGGGGGTGCGCTTGAGGAAGAGCACCAGCAGCACCAGCAGCCCGATCGTCACCCCGATGGTGACGATCTGCAGGTAGGGGATGCGCACCCCGCTGATGGGCAAGACCTCCAGCAGCTCAGGCCAGATGCTCACCGCCTTCACCCGGCCGCCATAGATCATCACCACCAGGTGCTCGAGGAAGAAGCTGAGCGCGAAGGAGGTAATCAGCAGCACGGACGGGTTTGCACGCCTCAGCGGCCGGAAGGCCAGGCGCTCGCACGCCAGTGCGAACAGCATGACGATGAAGACGATGGCGGCGACCATCGCAGGCGCCGGCCAGGCGCCGATGAAGGCAACCGCTGCGGCAGCGCTCGACGGCACGATCAGCGCATAGCCGCCTATCATGATCAGGTCGCCATGGGCGAAGTTGATCAGCCGCATGACGCCGAAGATCAGCCCGATGCCGAGCGCCGTCAGCGCGTACAGGCTGCCCAGCGCAAGCGCGTCGATGGCGTTCTGGACCAGTCCGGTCACGGCGGCCCCTGGAAGACAACCACGAGAGTGCCGAAGGCCGGCCCGCCGCGCGGCGGACCGGCCTTCAGGTAACGCTGGCTAGTTCTCGTAAAGGTCCTCGGTGAAGTCCGGGAAGATGAGCTGGAGCGCCGGCGGGTTCTCGGCACCGCCCTGACCGGCGTAGCTGCCCTTGCCATCCTGGATCTGGATGATCGTCAGCACGTGCGTGAGGTCGATGTGGGTGTCGGCCGTGTACGTGGTTGGCCCCCAGAGCAGCGGCTCTTTGTCGAACTTGTTCATCTCCGCCAGCACGGCGTCGGAATCCAGCGAGCCCGCCCGCTCGGCCGCGACCTTGATCGCCTGGATCACGCTGTAGCCGTTGAGCGGGAACGAGGTCTCGGGCTCGCCGTACTTCGCACGGTAGCGGTCGAAGAACTCGTTCACCTCGGGCCGGGGGTCGTCGCCCCAGATCGAGCCGAAGGACGACGCGTAGTGATCGCTGAGGCCCGGAACCGCCTCGGACCAGTAGTCGCCGTCCATGGAATCGCCGCCCCCAATGGGAACGTCGATGCCGGCCGCCCGGATCTGCCGGATCGCGCTCACCGCGCCAGCGCCGTAGGAGCAGAGATAGAGGAACTCGGGCTCGCCACGCTCCGCCGCCAGCTCCTTGTAGCGGGTGATCTGCGAGGCGATGGAGGCGTCCTCCTGCATGTAGCTGTCGACGCCGATCACCTCGCCGCCGTAGTCCTTCCACTGCTCCAGGAAGCCGTGGCAGATGCTCTTGTCGTACTCGATCGAGGCATCAAGCAGCAGAAAGGCCTTGCGCCAGCCGCGATCCACGTAGGCGTACTTGGCCATGCCCGCGCCCTCGCCCTGGCCGTAGGTGTTGAGGGTGAAGGCGTAAGGACCGATGCCCTGCACGCCCATCTTGGCGTCCGATGCGCAGGACGAGATCGAGATCATGTTGTTGCTGTTGGCGACCGTCGCGGCAGGTGCGCCCATGTCGTAGTCGCAGGAGACCACCATGAACTGCGCTCCCTGCGCCACCACGTCAGCACCGGCCTTGGCGCCCTGCACCGTGTCGGTCTTGGTATCGGACGTGACCGCCCGGATCTGCTTGCCCAGGATGCCGCCTTGTTCGTTGAACTCCTCAATCGCCATGAGCGAGCCCTGATAGGGCGGTCCGTCGTACTGGTTCATCCAGCCGCTGAACGCGATCGCGAAGCCGATCACCACCTCGTGGTCGTCAGCCTTCGCCTGCTGTTGGTGGGCCAACGGCGCAGCAACCAATGCACCGAGCGCCACGAGAGCTGCGAATCTCCCTAGCATCGTTCTTTCCCTCCCATTCTGGTCCAGGCGCCATCGGCTTCTTGGTCTTGCTTCGCCGAGCGCCGGGGACGTTCACTATAGGCGCCCCGCCAGTGACCGTCCACGCGCCCCGTTGCGCGCCGGATTGCCACGCGCCTAGGCTTCGATACCGGGCAAAAACGAGGGAGGCTGCGGTGAGGCTCGAAGGACGCGCGGCACTGGTGACCGGCGCGGGCTCAGGCATCGGCCGTGCCGTCGCGCTTCGCTTCGCCAGAGAAGGCGCGCGCGTCGCGCTGCTCGACAAGGCGGACGAGACAGTGCTGGATGCGGTGGCCGAGGAGATCGGGGGCGCAGGGGGCAGCGCCGTCAGCCTGGTCGCCGACGTGAGCGATGCGGCGGCGGTGGGCGACGCCGTCACACGAGCGGCGGCAGAGCTCGGCCCTATCGACATCGCGGTCAACGCCGCTGGCATCTGGTACGCGAACCCGGCAACGGAGGGCGATCTCGCCGCCTTCGACCGCATCGTCGACGTCAACCTGAAGGGCACCTACTACGTTTGTCAGGCCGTCGTACCGGGCATGATCGAAGCCGGCGGCGGCCACATCGTCAATTTCGCTTCGGTGGCGGGTCTGGTCGGGCTCTCGCAGTCTTCGGCCTATGCGGCGAGCAAAGGTGGCGTGATCCTGCTCACCCGTTCGCTCGGCGCCGAGCTCGCCGGCCACGGTATCCACGTCAACGCGATCGCGCCCGGCAACGTGCGCACGCCGATGAACGCCTGGATGCGCGAGCCGGAGAACGAAGAAGTGGTCCGGCGCTTCGAGCGGCTCAACCCGAGCGGCCGCGCCTTCGCCGAGCCCGAGGACATGGTCAACGCGGC
>JAJDUK010000052.1 GCA_022826665.1 Alphaproteobacteria bacterium
GAGCTCGGCGGCGTCCCAGTGGGTGTCGAGGCTCACGCAGCCGAGAGGGCCGTCGACGTGCTCCGCGCAGGGCTTGGCGATGGCGAAGCTCCCGCAGGGGCTGTTCTGCCCGATCACCACCGGCACGGCGCCCGCGCGGAGGGCATCGTTGACCCTGGCCTCGACCGCAGCCTGGGCGGCGAGCACGTTCTCCGCACTCTGGTCGTGCATCACCGATTCGGGGATGTCGGCGTCGCCGTAGTCCACCATCCGCAGATGCTCGAACACGTCGAGGTCGAAGTCCTGAATGTAGCCCGACGGGTAGCGGGCGGACTGCTGGCGCACCCGCTTCGGCGCCGCGATCCAGTCTTCCATCGGAACCCCCGCATAGGTGCCACCGGAGGCGGCGACGTAGGGGGCGCCGATGATCGCCACGTCCGCCCCTTCGAGGTCCGCAGGCTCCCGCGCGATCTCGCGCGCCATGAAGGACGGCGTCTCCGGCGAGAGCAGGGGCCACTGGTGCGAGGCCGCAAAGCTGGTGGTCGTGAACTCCTCCCAGGTCGGGTAGTCGGTTGTGCCCATGACGACGGCTCCTTGGTGCGGGTTCGAAGGGCGATGCTACAGGATTCGGCGCGGGTATGGCGATGCCGCCGGCTCGGGTACCCTGTCGGCGGAACCGTTCCCAGAATCAACCCACTCCG
Source organism: Alphaproteobacteria bacterium (assembly GCA_022826665.1). Lineage (GTDB taxonomy): Bacteria > Pseudomonadota > Alphaproteobacteria > UBA828 > UBA828 > WTGU01. The sequence continues at coordinate 681 of JAJDUK010000052.1, forward strand.
CCGCATACGCGGCCAGGGCCTGCTGACGGTCGGCCTTCCAGTGCCGGGGGAGGAGTTCGTGCAGGCGGGTCTGCGGCAGGTCGACGATGCGGTCCAGGACGTCGGCGAGTCAGGCTTGGGGGTCGACGTCGCGTTGAGCTTCGCGGTGCAATCAGCGTGTACATCACCGCCGCTCGCTCGCCACTGCGATCGGAACCCGCGAAGAGCCATGACTTGCGTCCGGGACAGAGCGGCCTGAGCGCCCGCGGTTATTGGTCAGGCAGATGCGGCCATCATCGAGGAAGCGGGCGAAGCCGTCCCAGCGCTTGAGCATGTAGTCCATCGCCTTGGCCACGGCGGCGTGGCGCGAGAGCCCGGCGCGCTCCGTGCGCATCCACTCCTCGAGCTCAGCGACGAGCGGCGCGCTCCGCTCCCGGCGCACGGCGAAGCGCTGTTCGGCAGTCTCGCCGTTGATCGTGCGCTCGATATCGAACAGCGCGTCGATCCGCTTCACCGTCTGCAGCGCCAGCGGCGAGATCGGCGGTGCACGCTTGCCGCGCCTCTTGTTCGCGGCGATGTCGGCGAGCTCATAGAATTTCCTTCGCCCAGCACAGCGCTTCCGTCACGGGCCCCGGCGGGCGGCCGGGCTCGTAGAGGCGGCGGTAGCCGGCATAGGCGTCGGCCTGAAGGATGCCGGTGAGGCTCCGAAGATGCTCGACCGGATGATCGCCCGAGCGATCTCAGGAGTGGCGGAACAGCGCCGCCGGGCGGGTCCGGACCGGCAAACGGCGCGTCGTCGCGAACGTAGACCCAAGCCCAGTCCCGCTTCAGTCTTGCCCTCGGCAAGCACCGGCACAGGGGTGTCGTCGCCGTGCAGGCGTTCCGCTGTCAGCACGTGGGCCGCGATAAGGTCGTGCACCGGCTTCAACGTCACGGCGCAAGCGCCCAACTGGTCGGCCAGCCGAGATGCTGAGATCGATCCCTTCCCGGGGGGCGTAGCGGTCCCTCTGCCGGTTCAAGGGTACGTGCTGCCCATACTTCTCGTCGTCAGCAGGCTCGGGTCAACAGGACAGGCGTCCTATGCCGGATGTGTCGCACCTGGTTGCGTGCTAATGAGTCCACGTCCTAAGCAAACTATTCGCTGGTCTGATGTTCGCCAATAGTGCGGTTCGCAATGCTGCTCGCCACCAGACCTGCAGATTCTCTCTGCTCAAGAGTTTTGCAAGTGGCTCGGCAGGCAGAAGGGAGACATTTCATCGGCGCTGCGCTTCGCCCAGTCCACTTCCGGAATTCGGTCGAGCGCCCGCTGTTGGCCCTCCTGCAGACGGTCCAGCGCATCGTCCTGATCGACGGTGAGTACGGTGCGATCCTTCACCACTTGCTCGCCGTTCACGAATACGTCGCGGACCGCTGCGGCCGTGCCGGAATAGATCAGGCACTTCAGCGGATCGCGCACCGGGCGCATCGAGGAATGTCGCAGGTCGACCATGGCAAGATCCGCCTTGGCACCGGGCACCAAACGTCCCAGGTCGTCCCGACCAAGCGCCCGAGCAGCGCCCAGCGTTGCGATCTCGAACACCGCGTCGGTCGGAAGCAGGTCGACATGGCCGCTCGCCACCTTCGACATGAGACCGGCGATCCGCATCTCCTCGACCAGATCATGCGGGTAGCAATCGGTGCCGAGCGCCATGTTGACGCCGGCGGCGCGGTATCCGCCAAGGCTCCGCATCATGTCACCCCACTGGGCGAAGGCGCGCGCGCAATGCACGACGCTCGCACCAGTCCGAGCGAGGCGTTCCAGATCCTTGTGCTCGTGGTGATTGACCCAGGGATGCTGGTCGATGTCGATGGCGTGCCCCAGCAGCGTGTTCGGCCCGAGCACACCGATGTCGTCGAGCCATTCGATCGGCGTCTTGCCGTGGCGCCGAACCATCTCACGATGTTCCATGACGGACTGCGCGGCATGGGTCTGCAACAGAATCCCTCTGGAGTCAGCGGCCTCCTTGCACCGCCGGAACATCTCTTCCGTACACGTGTCGGCCTGGGCCGGGCCAACCATCCCGTGCAAACGGCCGCTGGGATGCGCAATCGCGTCGTCGATTATCTCAAGGGAACGCTCGAGGTTCTCGAAGCCCTTCTCTTCGTACCACTCGTAGAGGTGATCCTTGCCGTTGGATGTGTACCAGTGAGCCGACTGCACCATGGGGCACGCATAGGTCCGAATGCCCGTGCCTGCCAGCATGTCCACCCATCCGTCGAACGGCAGGCCGGAACAGTAGAGTTCCGCCATCGTGGTGCAGCCGCTCTTCAACAGATCGCAGGCCGACGCCTGGGTCGCAGCAAATGACGATTCCTTGTCGTCCTGCAGAATCCACGTGTATTCGAGCAGCTGCGTCATCCACATGTGCTTGGTGGCGAGATCTTCGAAGAAGCCCTTGCCGTGCATTTCCATGTAGCCATGCAGGTGCAGGTCGAGCATTCCGGGAAGGACCATCACGTCCTTGCCGTCGATGACGTGCTCGGCCTCGCCACCGTAGTCTCTGCCAACGTGGATAATCGTGTCATCCATGAAGGCCACGTCGGCACCGCGCATGTAGACGTGACCGTTCCTGTTGGGGTCGTAGCCCACGACCCAATCGGCGTTCCTGATGAGCGTCGTGCCAGCCATTTCTCCCTCCGTCCCGATAGCCGTCTGTGACGGGACAGTCCGTCTCGCCTTACTCGGCGGCCAGCCTCTCCAGTTCGGGCACCAGGCCGTCGTAGTAGGGCAGGTTGTCCACCCGAGGCGTCCAGCTGCCGTCGTCGATGCACGCTTGGACGTGTTTGGCGATCTCCTCCATGGTCGTGAACCAGACGCCACCCTTGCTCTGCATGTACTCGATCATCTGCTGGACGCGGCGGCACCGGGCGAGCCGCCCGGAGACGAAGGGGTGCCACACGGTAACCCAGAGGCCGCCGAAGTCGTACATCGCCTCGAACTCGGACATGAAGACGTTCATCGCTTCGTCCGGCGACTTGATCGTCATCATGTAGTTGAAGTCGAACGAGTGGGTGTAGTGCGGCCAGTCGTCCATCGCCCAGTGAGAGGGAAGCTCGATGACGCTCCCCTGCGCTGTCTTCAGGACGTAGGGCACGTCGTCGCCCATCAGCGTGGCGTCGTAGATGAGCCCCTCCTCGATCAGGAGGTCGACCGAGTACTTGGACGCGTTGTAGAGCGGGCCGCGCCAACCGCGCGGGCGCTGGCCGGTCATCTTTTCGATGACGTCGATCTGACGTCTGAGCCAGTAGTGCTCTTCCTCCCGCGGCAGCTTGTTGGGGTCCTCGTGGATGTAGCCGTGGGCGGCGATCTCGTGGCCATCCTTGAGGATCATCTCGACGAGATGGGGATAGCGCTCCATGCACCACGCCGGATAGAAGAAGGTCTGCTTGATGCCGCAGTCCCGGTACATGTCGAGAATGCGCGGGATCGCCACCTCGTCGTATTTCAGCCACGACAGCGACGACAGCATCGTATCCGCCCTCTCCCTGTGCTCGAGATGCAGGATGCTGTCGGTATCGATGTCGAATGTGATGGCAGCGGCGCACTTGGCGCCGTCCGGCCAGGGAACGGGGTTCTTGATCATGTCAGCTCCTCCTTGGCGCCAAGACGGGTTATCCAATCACGACCCGACGTAGGCGATGGCCTCGATTTCGATGAGCAAATCTTGATAGCCGAGACCGTTGACGCGAACGGCGGTGCCGACCGGCCCCGGCTTCGCGAGATAATCCATCCGGACCTTGGTCATGGCCTCCCAGTAGTCCTGCAGCGCCTGACCCTCGCCGACCTGGTCGTAGTAAGTATTGAGGCGCACGATATGCTCCAGGTCCGCCCCGGCCTCCTTAAGCACCGCGCGGATGTTCTCGAAGGTGTTGCGGGTCTGCGTGGCGATGTCGCCGACGCCGATGGCGCGGCCCTTGCTGTCGCCTGATATCTGACCGCCAACGAAGATGTAGTCGCCGACCTTCCAGCCCTGCGAGAGTGGGACCGGTATGCTCCAGTCCCAATGGTTGGCGGGCATCAGGCGCTGTTTGTCCGCGCCCACGTAGGCGATGCCTTCGATCTCGATGAGCAGGTCCTCAAAGGCGAAGCCGTTGACCCGGACCGCGGTACCGGCAGGGCCCGGATCGCTGAGATACTCCATGCGGACCTTGGTCATGTCTTCCCAGTATTGCCGGAGCGCGTCGCCCTCGCCCTCGAACTCGTAGTAAGTGTTGAACTTTATGAGGTCGGAGAGCTCCGCGCCGCCCTCCCTGAGCACGCTCTGGATCGAGCCGAAGACGTTCCTCACCTGCTGGCCGATGTCGCCGGGTGCGATGGTGCGCCCCCTGTCGTCAGATGATATCTGCCCGCCGACGAAGATCAGATCGTCCACCTTCCAGCCCTGGGAGAATGGGACCGGAATGCTCCAGTCCCAGTGATTGGCGGGCATGAGCCGCTGCTTCTTGCGGCCGACGACGGCAATGGCCTCGATCTCGATTAGCAGGCCCTCGTAAGCGAAGCCCCGAACGCGGACGGCCGTCCCCACCGGGCCGGGATCGGCCAAGTATTCCTTCCTGACCTCGGTCATCTCCTCCCAGAAGCGGGTGATGTCGGCGCCCTCCCCATCGTGCTGGTAGTAGGTGTTGAGCTTCACGATGTCGGAGAGATCGCCTCCGGCCTCCTCCAGGACCCGCTTGATGAACTCGAACGTGTTTCGCGTCTGCACCGCGATGTCGCCGGCCCCGACGGGTCGGCCCTGGGCATCGGCGGAGACCTGACCGCCGACGAAGATCACGTCGTCGATCTTCCACCCCTGCGAGAACGGCGCGGGCATGCTCCAGTCCCAGTGATTTGCAGGCATGATTCGTGTCTTGGTCATGGCAGCGTGTCCTCGTGGTTCATGGCGATCCGCCGCGACGCGTCACCCTATCGTGCCCCGGCCCGCACCAGCCGTGTCTTCGGATCGAGCGCGTCGCGCAGGCTGTCGCCGAGCAGGTTGAAACCCGTGACCATGAGAAAGATCGCCACTCCCGGCAGGGTCGAGACGTGGGGGGCGATGTGCAGCACGGTGCGGCCGTCACTGGTCATGATGCCCCACTCGGGCGTGGGCGGCTGCACCCCGAGGCCGAGGAAGCTCAGCCCTGCCGCCGTCACCACGATCGTCCCCACGATGGTCATGGAATAGACGACCGATGCGGAAACGACGTGGGGCAGCATCTCGACGAACAGAATCTTGAAATCGCTGGTCGCATCGGCGCGGGCGGCTTCGATATAGCCCTGCTCCTTTTGCGCCAGCGCCTGCACGTAGACGACGCGCGTGTTGTAGGGGATCAGGACCACGACGAGGGCGATGATCAGATTGCCGAGCCCCGGCCCCATGAAGAAGGAGAGCGTGATCGCCAGCAGCACCATGGGAAAGGCGAACAGCACATCCATGGAGCGCATGATGAAATAGCCGACACGCTCGTAGTACGCGGCAATGGTACCGAGGGGGATCGAAATGAGGCCGCCGAGCACGACTGGCGTGACTCCGGCGATGAGCGAGTAACGGGAGCCGTAGATCAGGCGCGAGAGGATGTCCCGCCCCTGCTGGTCCAAGCCCAGGATGTGGCCCTCGGTCCCGGGGCCGCGCAGCCGCAGCCTCGGGTCGGCATACTGCGGGTCGTAGGGCGCGATATAGGGCGCGAACAGCGCGCAAATGACGAGAACCAGGATGATCAGGGCGCCGGCCATCCCGTAGGGATCGTTGCGAATGCCGCGCCAGATGAAATAGAGCGTCGACCGCGCGCGTTCCGTCTCCACGCTGCGTCGGGAGCGCTTCGACGCCTTGCTCTTTCTGATCCTGCCCGTGGCCATGCGACGCCGCCCTCGCTACTTCCGGGTGGTGTCGAGGGCGTAGACGATGATGTCGGCCAACATATTGCCCAGGACGAATATGATGGCCACGGCCAGCACGCAGCCCTGCACCATTGTCAGATCGCGATGCAGGATCGACTGGTAAAGCTGCAGGCCGATTCCCGGCCAGTTGAAGATGATTTCCGAAAAGATGGCGCTGCCGAATAGATAACCGATCTGCAGGCCGATCATGTTGGAGAAGGTCGGCAAAATATTGCGCACGCCATGGCGATAGATCACCCGTGACCCCGGCAATCCGCGCGACCGTGCCGCCAGGATGTAGGGCTGGCTCAACGTATCGAGCATGGCGCCTCGGGTGACCCGCGTCACGATGGCGACCGAGGTGGCAGCCGTAGTCACCGCCGGCAGGAATAGGTGATGAAGCAGGTCAAGGATGCCGCCTGGATTGGCCATGTTGTACATGCCCGACATGGGAAAGAGCGGTATCCGCACGCCGAACAGGTAGAGCAGCGCAATCCCGAGCCAGAAGACCGGCATGCTCGCGAGCAGCAGCGAGAAGAAGACGGTAAAGCGGTCGAAGGGCTTGCGGAAACGGGCCGCAGACGCGGTGCCCATCAGGAAGCTCACCGGAATGACGATGAGCAAACTTGCACCGGTCAGGATGAGCGAGTTTCCGGTCTTGTCCAGCAGCACGGTCATCACCGGCATCCGCATCATGAGCGACTGGCCGAGATCGCCGTGCAACGCGGCCCAGAGCCAGCGGCCGTATTGGACGAACATCGGCCTGTCCAGGCCGAGTTGCTCGCGCAGCATGGCCGCGCGCTCCTCGGTGTAGAACATCGAGAGCAGCGTGGTCGCGATGTCGCCTGGAATGAGATAGAGAATGCTGAAAACGACGAAAGAAACGCCGAGTAGAACCGGCACCACGTGAATCAAGCGCCAGATAATGAATCTGAGCATGGTCGGCTCGGAGGGGCAGTAGCGGCCCCGCCGGCAGGAAATCGCCGGCGAGACCGCCCCACCTTATTGTTTATTCTTTGTCGACAATCGCCATGTCGTGCCAGTGCTGCGGTGCAAGCACGAAGCCCTTGAGATTGGGCCGCATGGCGTAGACTCCCCACGGGCTGTGGGTGGGAATGAAGGCCGTGTCTTCCTCGATGACGATCCGTTGGATCTCCCTGAGGTGGGCCACCATCTCTTCTTCGGTCAGCGCAGCCCGCGCCATGGAAAGCAGCTCACCGATCCTCGGGTTGTCGTAATACCCGGCATTGAAGCCGTTGGGCGGCAAGGCCGCCGGCGAGATGACGGCGTCGAGCCAATGGAACGCGCTCTCACCCCAGGAGAGCTGCATGAAGCCGGTGCCCTCACGCATGCCCTGGGACATCGTGTCCATGTAGGTGCTGATCTCGAAGAGCTCGATGCTCAGATTGACGCCGATACGGGCCCAGTCACGCTGAATCCATTCGGCATCGGCCACGGTGTTGACGTCGCCGGCGCCGCCCGGCGTCCAATCGACCCGCACGTCGAAGCCGTCCGGATAACCGGCCTCCGCCAGCAGCTCCTTGGCCCTGGCCGGGTCATAGGGGAAGGGCTGGTAGTCGGGATCGTGGCCCGGTCCGCCATAGTTCAAGATGCTGTAGGCGGGTGAGCACTGGCCGCGCCTCAAGTACTTGCACAGACCCTCGCGGTCGATCGCCATGTAGAGCGCCCGCCGGACGCGTGGGTCGTCGAGCGGCTTCAGCCGCGTGTTGACCCACAGGTTGTAGATCGTCGTGATCGGCGCCATGTCGACGACCATGCCCTGCGACGCGAGAAAGTCCGTCGAGTCCGGAGACGGTGTGGCGATGATGTCGACCTCGCCGGTGAGAAGCGCAAGCTCGCGGGTCGCGACATCGGGGATGCCGCGAATGATGAGCCTGTCGACCCTGGGAATCCGATTGGGGTCCCAATAGTCGGCGTTGCGCTCCATCACAATCTTCTCGCCAAAGACACGCTCCGTCAGCTTGAACGGGCCGGTGCCGACGCCGTGCAGATGCGCCTCCTCGTTGCCGTGGGTCTCCACGACCTTGGGACTGATCATGCCCGAGGAGCCGAAACCGCCCTGCGAGAGCCGCCGGATGAACTCGGAATTCGGCTGCTTCATGTTGACCCGGAACGTGTACTCGTCGACGACTTCGTAGCTCTCGATATCGCCGTGCCACCAACCGTTGAAGGCGTTGGCCAGCGGGTAGAAGTGCTCGAAGTCCTTGTCGAGGACCCGATCGAAGTTGAACTTCGCGACATCGGCGTTCCACGGCGTTCCGTCGTGGAAGGTGACCCCCTGGCGCAAGTGGAACGTGTATTGCAGCTTGTCCTCGGAGATGTCCCAGCTCGTGGCGAGAGCGGGAATGACCGGCGGACGATCGACGTCCTTGATGGTCAGGTCTTGCTGCACGAAGCTTTCGTAGATGTGGAAGGTCTCGCGATAGGTGAGCCACAGCACATGTGTATGAGGATCGAGACGACTGGGCTCGCCTTCGACAGCAAGAACGATGGTTTTGTCCTGCGCCTGCGCCGGCTTGTCCGCCACGATCAGCGACCCCGCGGCAAGCGCCACCAAGGCGAGGAAGCCCACGGTGTGGCGACACAGCCACGTCGGGCTCACCCGGCCCATACCTTTCAGCCACCCTCTCATGATCTTGTCCTCCCTCTTTATGTCATGAGTTGGCGCGCACTTTCGTCGCGCGCCTGCCGGAGAGCGTGTTCGCGTTCACGTCGTGCGTCCCCGGCGGTCGCCGACGCGTTCCAGTCTTTCTTTGAGCCCTCGTAAAGATGGCAGGCCACGGCGTGGCCCGCCTCGATTTCCTGCAGCTCAGGCATCTGCGTGGCACACGGTTCGAAGCGCTCCGTGCAGGTGCCGGAATAGATGCAGCCGGTTCTTGCCGCCGCAGAGGCGCGCATGGCGCTCTCAAGGTCTTCGTCATCGGCAAGCACGCCAGTTTGGCTTGCGACCCTCTCCCAGGCGTCGTCCTTCTTGAGGCCCAGCACCGCATCGAGGAGCGTCCTGGTGTAGGGATGCTTCGGCTGATGATAGACCTCGTCGCTGCCACCGATTTCGACGGCGCGGCCGTGGTAAAGAACGAGAATGCGGTCGGAGAAATTCTTCACGAGCTTCAGGTCGTGAGAAACGAAGAGATAAGTCAGATGAAGGGTCTCTTGCAGCTCCTTCAACAGATTGAGGATCTGCCCCTGAATTGAGACATCGAGCGCCGAGACCGGCTCGTCCAGAAAGAGAAAGCGCGGCTCAAGGGCCAGCGCGCGGGCGATGCCGATGCGCTGACATTGTCCCCCGCTGAACTCGTGCGGATAGCGATTGGTATGCGCCGGGTTGAGGCCGACGATGTCGAAGAGGTACTGGACCCGCTCCCTGGCCTCCTGGCGTGGGATATCGAAGTTGAGCATCGAGCGCGTGACGTTCTCCGCAACCGTGCGCCGAGGGTTGAGCGTGTGCAGGGGGTCCTGGAAGACGATCTGCAGATCCTTGCGGTACGGCCGCATCTCGGCCGGGGAGAGACCGACCAGATCGGCATCGCCGAATTGGACGCTACCCACATCGGCCCGGATCAGGTTGAGAATCAACCGCCCTAGAGTAGACTTCCCGGAGCCTGAACCGCCGACGCAGCCCAGAGTCTCGCCCTCGAAGACATCGAAGCTGACGTCGTCCACAGCCACAATCTCGCCGACCTTCTTGCGCAGAACCGTTCCCTCTCGCACGGGGAAGGCCTTGCGCAGGCCGCGCACCTTGATGAGGGGCTCGCTCACTGGTGCGCGCTCGCTTCCGGCCCGAACAAGTGACAGCGAACGTCGGTCCCCGCAGCGGCCTCGTAGAGTTCCGGGCGCTCGCTCCGACACTTGGGCATGACGAAGGCACAGCGATCGGCGAAGCTGCAGCCGGCGGGCAGGTTCAGCAGATCGGGCGGCTGGCCCTCGATCTGATGAAGCCGTTGGTCGGTGCTATCCGGATCGGGCACCGCCTGGATCAGCGCCTTCGTGTAAGGGTGCTGCGGATTGGCGAGAACGTCGTCGACCCGGCCCTGCTCCTGTATTTGCCCCGCGTACATGACGATGACTCGGGTGGCGAGCGCGCGCAGCACGCCAAAATCATGGGTGATGAGGATGATCGAGAGCCCGCGTTCCGCATGGGCGCGCTTCAGGAGGAGGAGTATCGTCGCCTGCACCAGAACGTCGAGGGCGGTCGTCGGCTCGTCGGCGATGAGCACTTCCGGCTCGCAGGCCATGCTCAGCGCCACGCCGACCCGCTGGCACATGCCGCCGCTCATCTGGTGGGGATAGCTGGCGGCAACGCGCTCGGGATCGGGAAAGTCGACCGCACGTAACAGGGCCGCAGCACGCTTGACCGCCTCCGCTCTCGAGAGCGAAGAATCGTGGCGGCGCAGGGTCTCTACCATCAGCGTCGAGACGGTGAAGGCAGGGTTGAGCGCGGCACGCGGGTTCTGAAAAATCATCGAAATGCGCTTGCCGCGTATCGCGCCGAGCGCCCTTTCGCTCTGCGACAAGAGATCGATCCCGTCCAGGACTACCTGGCCGCTTGCGTATCGGCCAGGCGGCATGGCGACCAGCTTCATGATCGACTGGGCGGTGACGCTCTTGCCCGAGCCGGACTCGCCGACGATGGCGAGAATATCCCCGCGGTTCAGGCTGAAGGAGACGTCGTCCACCGCCTTCACCACGCCGGCCGGCGTGTCGAAGTATGTCCTCAGACGCTCGACCGAAAGGACGGCATCTCCGGACCGGGCGGGACTTGTCGCGTCCCATCGTTGCGGCTCGGCACCCGTCCTGCCCATGACTGCGCTCCAGCACGGTCGAACGGCTTCAAGCGTGCGACTCTACAGTGAGTTGGGGTGAAGCGCCTACGCAATTCGCCGCCCCTTATTCGAGCCGGGTATTCCGCGCTCGTCGGTCATCAGGTGTGCACCGTCTCCCATCGCTCAGCGTCCGCGCTCGACCCGGATATCTCGCGGCGGGCCGCCCGGCATGATGTGCAGATTATCCCGGCAACATTCGTGATAGCCTCGCTCCGGGCCTGGTCGAAGGGGAGACGACGCCATGGCGATACTCATCAAGAATGCGCACGTGCTCACAATGGATGACCACGACACCGAGTTTGAACGGGCCGATATTCCTGTCCGCGGGACAAAGATCGAGGCACTTGAATCCGATATCCCTCCTCTCCCTCTTGACAGCGCGCACGGTTCACGAGTCTTTCCGGGCTGGATCATGCTTCTGCGAGACCGCCTCTCCCTCCGCCAATGGTTCGGGAGCCACGTCGGGAACGATGGTGGCGACGTGCTCGAGGATTTGATCGACCTTGGTCTTGCGGCCTGCGGCGATCATGTCGAGCGCAATGGCCTGTGCGGCGAACAGCGAAGCGCGCGCGACGCGGACCTGCACCTCGGATTGCGGCCACTCCCTCGTCTCCAGCCACCGCTCCGCGAGTTCGGCGAGAAGGCGGTTGGCGGTAATGTCCTCTTCCCCGGCGGCTGCTTCGAGGCGTTTCCAGAGCTCCTCGTCGATGCGGATGTGCTTGCTGATCGTCCCGGACATCGTTCCGGTCCCCCCTATAGAGCCGACGCGCGCACCATTTTCCGTGAAGCGGCGCGCATTCGCGACGGCGATTCGTGCTCAGCGCGACGCCGGTGTCCGGAGTTTGGCGGAGCCTTGAAGCTGGAACGGGGTTGTTTATTGGGCGATTGGGGGGCCTCTGACGGAAACATTGTCGTCGATTTTGACTCGATTACGCGCTCCCCAACGCAATGTGCAGCAGTTGGCCCTGCCCCGAATGCGGGTGCAGAACGGGATGCGGGTATGGGAACAGGGTCATGTCTATCGGAGCACCATTCCCGAAGCTCTATCGAACGTGACGCGTAAGCCATTACGCCATTGGGAACAATTCTTATGTAGCTCGGAGCGACGCAAAATGCGACGCAGTTATTCCGGCACCTCAGGGCTACGCTCTTCTACGAAGTATCGTAGCAGACCGTATCCTCCACGTGCTTGAGCGTAGTGATGTTGTAGGCTGGCAGCGAGCTGCGTCAGGTGTGAGAACAGAAGCGCGTAAGCGTCGAGGGGGACACAAGTTCGATATAGAAACGGTCAGGGCCCCAACTCGTTGCAGGACAAACGATCGGGTCGATCGATGCCTTCGCGTCAGCGCTCGCGACGCATCCGGCGGAGTGGTGTTGCAGGTCGTTGCGCGGCTTCGAGTTGCAAGCATAGGAAGCACTCTCGACGGGGTGAACGGTCGGTGGAACGGCAAGCGGGACCAGGTCAAGCCGCTTGCGATCGCTGTCGGCGCAGCGAGCTCGTCACGCCTGTCGTCGACGGTGTCGGGCTGGGTGGCGCCGGGCCGTTCAGGCGCGGCGGCACCGATGTCCGTCAGGGCATCGCGATGCTCGTCGTCAACGGCGACGGCGGTGCGCCGATCGACCGCGGGCAGGCTATCGCGGACAGAACCTCGGTCCGTCTCTTCTGCGAGGCGAGCGTCCGTCGACGGTGCGCAGCACCGTGACGGCTGCGATGCCGAGGCCGGGTCCGGGAGGGTTGGCGGTTCGAGCGCGAGCGGCGCAGGCGCGGATGCGCCGAGCCGCGATGCGCGAGGGGGGCACGGCGAAAAAGGGGGAGCCGATCGCCGCAGAGGCAGCGATCGGCTCGTAGTGGACAGGTGGCGCCATCGTCATGTGGCGAGCTGAACCTTCATGACAGGAATGCCGAGCTGCCGAGCTTTGTCGACGAGGTTGCCGGTGATGCCGGAGCCTGGGAACGCGATGACGCCCTTGGGTAGCAGGTTGAGCAGGTCGTCGTTGCGACGGAAGGGCGCGGCCTTGCCGTGCGCGCTCCAGTCGGGGCGGCAGATGACCTGATTGACGCCTCTGGCTTCTGCCCAGCTCGCCGCGATCTTCTCGACGCCGGGACCGCCACCATGCAGCAGGACCATGTCGCCGTACTTCGCGCGCGCCATGTCGAGCGTGCTCCAGACGGTGTCGGCATCGCTGACGGTCTTGCCGCCGGTAATGGCGACCAGGGTGCCCTCGGGCAGGTGCGCTCTTGTCTCGCGGTCCTTGCGGGCACGGCGGAAGTCGCGGGCGTCGATGGCGGCGGAGGTCAGCGTGCCGGTCTGACTCGCGTGCGATCCGTGCCTTGGGCGCCAGACGTCGCCGGTCTCGACGCGGTAGGCGTCAGCGGCGAGGTCGCGCATCTTCTCGAAGGCGTCGCGGCGGTCGCCGAGGCTCTGCGCCCGGTCGGTCATCGTCTGCAGCTCCCACGCCTTCACCTCCGATCCGTCCTGGGCCTTCTCGAGGTCCTTCATCTCGGGCGCGATGCGGTCGACGGCGCGGTCGAGGCGGGTGACCTGGGAGTGCAGGCAGTTGACGAAGCCCCACATCAGGGCCTCGCGCTCGTCGGCCATCTGTGTGCCGTCGACGGTGATGCCGTCGACGATGACGCGGATGGCTTCGCCCAGTGCATCCATGGCGTCGTCCTCGTCCCAGACGACCCTGCTGTCGAGCTCGCCGCGCTCGGGCGCCGTGCCGTAGAGAGCCATGCTCTCGCAGACGGTTGCAGTTGCGGATGCGGTAGCGCTTGTAGTGTCGATCATGTCGACCTCCCTTGTTTCATCCTTGCGGATGTTCATCCTCCGGGGCCCTGTGCCCCTTCGTGATGTCGTTTCTCCTCACGCGCGCGCAGTGGAAGCACCTGGCCCTAGATGGTCTTAGGCGGGAGTTGGTGCGGAACGTCGCCGATGTTGGTGCGGAAGTTGGCGTTCTCTGTGCCTGGGAGGCCTGATGCGCAGCCGTGGTGGGTAGCCGCGTTTCGAGTAGGCCTTCTCAAGAACTGCTAGCATCAGGCCGACGCGCCGGCCCCGCGCGAGGGGCCGGTGCGCCACACACTCGGCGTTGGAGAGTTCTGGCAAGCCAACTTCACGGTCGGCGACGTTCACGGCCCGCCTTAGACCATCTTGGGTCAGGCCGCAGGGAGCGGAGCGACCGGAGGACCCGCAGGGTTGCTGCAATGAGCACGCGTGACATCCTCGGACATCACGACGGGGTGGCTATTCTCTCTCCACGCACGGCCCCCGTTTCTGTTGTGCCTGCCGGCATCACGACGACCAGAGTGGGTGTGAGCGGATACGCTCCTCGGCCACCTCGCGAATGCGCGAGCGCTCGTGCACACGCACTGGGCCGCGGGGATCTTCGTCGAGATGGATCACGAAGTAGGACGAACCCGGGTGAAGGATGTCGGGATGACGGAAGAGGTCGCCGACGTGATCGCCGTTGGCGTCGAGGATGCGAGCCTCGTCGTCGCCGACGCGCGTGAAGGTGATGGTGCTGCTCATGCTGCGCTCCTGGCGTGATTGCGGCGGGGAGAGACCTCTCTCCCTCGCTGCGCCGCTCGCCCGGCGCCTGCCCTTCCCGGTCTCTCGCTTGGCGATCGTCACCACCGGTCCCCGGCGCGGTCCCGGCAGCGGAAGATCGGCGCGAGCCTGGCGCGAAGCGCCGGCGCGCCGAGGGCGACGAGATCGCTGTTGAAGTCATCGCCCGCGGGCGCGACGACCAGCGCGGCGAGCCTCGCGCGTGTGCAGCGCCGGGCAAGGCGCTCGGCGGCACGCTCTCCCTCGGGGTCGTTATCGCGCGCGATCACCAGCCGCGTGACGCCGGCAGGCGGCGCGAATGCGCCGAGGCTGCCGGCGGACAGCGCTGCGGCGGCGATGGTGTCGGGAATGGCAGTGACGATGGACAGCACGGTCTCGATCCCCTCGCCGACCAGCAGCGTGCCGACGCCGGGAGCGCCGAAGCGGACGGCGCGGCCGTGGACGCGGCCCAGCGCCTTGCGCGGGCGAATCACATTCGCCTTGGCGGGCTTGGTCGGGTCCAACCACGTGCGATGGACGCCGGTGATGATGTCGTCGTCGTGAGCGGTGACGGCCGCGACAAGGGCCGGCAGGCGGCGCACGCCGTCGTCGTCGCGGTAGAAGAGGCCGGGATGGAAGCGCAGCGCCGCGAAGCGGCAGCGCTCAATGCCGCGGGCCTCGAGATAGGCCTCGGCATGGGTGCCGTCGATGGCGCGGCAGCGCTGCCAGAGACGGCGGGCCGCCTGGGTGCGGTCGTAGTCTTCGGGAACGGCGGAGGACGGCACGGGCGGCGACGCGAGGAAGGCGTGCGCCTCGGCGAGGGCCGCGCGAAGCGAGCCTGCGCCCGAGGAGATGCGAATGAGGTCGAGCAGGTCGCCGTGCTCACCGCTGCTTGCGTCGGTCCACTTCCCCGGGACGCCGGGGGGCGCCAGGCGGACGAAGAGCGACCGCCCCCGCGCGCCGTAGACGTCGCCGGCGGTCCAGTATCGGCCTTGCTTGCGGCCTTGGGGCAGGTAGCGGCGGCACACCTCCTCGGCGCGTGCGCCGAGGGCGGCCGCGACGCGAGCGGCGGCGCTCACGACGCACACCTCGGGCCGGAAAGGGGGCCGGCGGAGCCGGACCTGTGAGCGGGGATGGGGCGCATGAGAGACCTCTCCGGATGCTGCGTGGAACGCGCCCCGGTCCCGGCCTCGACCGGCCTCTCGCCGGCGCCGGGACGGCAGGCGCCGCGCGAAGCGTATGGCGCGCCGTCCGGCCAGTGGAGGACTCGGATCGGGCTGCACGAAAAAGCCCGCCCCGCGCGGGAGGAACGCGGGGCGGGCTCTGGGGCGAGCGGGCGGGGAAGGCCCGCTGCGGGGAGGGTCGCTAAAAGGGTATGGTGCTGTCAGCGGGATCGGCGTCGGCGGCCGGCGCAGCCTCACCGTCGGACGCCTGGGCGCCGTTGCCGTTGGTGCCGGCGGGGCGATCGAGAAACTGCACGCGGCCACCGGGAACCAGCAGGATCTCGGTCGAGAATCGGTCGCTGTCCTCGCCGTCCTTGCGCCACTTCCTGGTCTGCAGCTTGCCCGCGACGTAGACCAAACGGCCCTTCTTCGCGTGCTTCTCCAGCATGTCGATCAGCCCGCTCTGGAAGCTGACGACCCTGTGCCACTCTGTCCGATCCACCCGCTCGCCGCTCTGGCGATCGATATAGGATTCGTCGGTCGCCACCGACATATTGGCGACGCGGCCGCCGGAGGTGAGGTTGCTGATGGTCGCATCGGCGCCCAGCCGGCCGATGATCTGAGCGGAGTTGAGTCCGAACGCCATGATCGTGTCTCCTTGCGATTCGAGTTGATGACGAAGGTTGACGAGCGGGCTGGAGCCTCTTCTCGACCCCGCCCTGCTCACCTTCTCCAAGCTCCACACCTCCTCTCGTCTGCCGCCTGCTCCGAGGCTCGCCGGGTTCACGAGGCTTCGCGGACCGCACGGTCGGTGATTGCCGCGGCGCCGATTCGGGATCGCGGTTGACGGGAGCAGGTTCACGTTCGGAACGCCCGCGGCGGGTCCGCGCTCATGACGGCAAGAGGGCCATCAGCGGGGCGTTGGATAGGATTTCGACCTGGTCGGGGCGCAGGCGGGCGAAGGCGATGCAGGCGGCGGCCTCGGATTCGGTCTCGAAGACGCCCAGCTCCTCGCCCGTCTCCAAGTCGACCACGGTAATCTGCGGCGGCCAGAGCGCCGCCAGGTGACGCTCCGGCGCGCGGGAGTTGGACCGATATGCGCAGCGCTCACAGCGGGCTGCGCCCCCGGTGCGGACTCCACAATCCACACATTGCCCCCTGGCGCGTCGTATGTTGTAGCGCCTCTTCCCGGCGGCGCTCTCGCGCTCGGGGCAGACGCGCTCCTTCTCCAGCGCGAGGCAGCGGCCGCAGCGCGACAGGTCCCCTACCGTGGGCTGGTTGCAACGCACACAACAGCCGGCAGCCCGTCGCGCGGAATAGCGCCGTCGATCAAGTGCGCGGCGTGCCTCGCGGCACGGCTCGCAGACGGAGCGGTTCTCCTCCGGCCGGCGGAGGCCGCAGGACGCGCATAGTCCCGCCTCCTGACGCGCCCGTCGGCGGCGCCTGTCGCCGGCGCGGTCGGCGCGGCGGCACCGTTCCGGATCGCGGCCGGCGTATTGCTTGCCCTCGGCGCGTGCCTTCGCACGGCGGGCGCGCTCGGCGGCGCGGCGCTTTTCGGCACAGCCGGTGCACATCTTGAGGCCGCGCTCGGGATGAAGCCGGCCGCAGCGGGTGCATGTCCCACTGGCGGCGCGCGCGGCGTGGCGCCGGCGGAGGCGGCGATCCCGCTCCTGCTTCTTCACCGGGTCCTTGAGCGGCATCACCGGCCACCCCGGTCAGCGCGCGTAGCGGGCGGCGACCAGGCCCGTCGCCTGCCATCCGTAGAGCTGGACCCCGGAGCCTGCCAGCTTGACGCCGGTGCAGACGATGATCTGGTCGCGTTCGGGCCGCATTCTCTTTACGGCGGCCAGGCTCGCGATCGTGCGTCGTCGCCTGCGTCGGCCTTTCGTCCTGGACTGCTCCGTCTCGACGGGCTCGATCTGACCGTCGGGACGCGAGCGGTACGTCTCGACCACGTAGCGCTCGTCCTCAAGACCTCTGCCGAACAGGTGCACCAAAAAGGTCTGCGCGTCGCGATGGAACATCCGGCCGGTCCGCATCTTGCCGTCTCCCCCGGTGGTGGTTGTCGATGGCGGGGACCCGCTCCGCAGCGCCGCCCCCGCCGCCCGCGTCACGGCCGACCTCTTCCTCCTATGGGTACACGGGCGCGATCATGGAGAGGGCAAGGGGGGCAGCCGGTGGTGGGATTCCGCGCCCGGGTACGGCAGGCCGCGGGCGAGTCTGCGCAAGGCAAGGGCCGGACGCTGCGGCCGGGATGGGCCGGGAAGGACGGTCGTCGTTTGCCCCCTGGCCAGGCCGTCGTGCTGTGAGCCGGCACGACGGAGGATGTTCGCCGATGGCGATCGTGACGCGCGTCGATCTGGCGTTGGCCGTGCGCGAGGAGAGCCCTGCAGGGAGCATGCGGACGGCCGAAGTCGATGCCATGCCTCGCGGGGCGGCCCGCAGTGGCCGCGCGGCGCAGTCGCGTCCGTGCCTGCCGGGGAGTGCGGCTATCCTTCGAGGAAGCTGCGCAGCACGCGAATTCGTGCGGGGTGTTTCAGCTTGCGCAGCGCCCTGGCCTCGATCTGGCGGATGCGTTCGCGCGTCACCGAGAACTGCCGGCCGACCTCATCGAGCGTGTGGTCGCTCCTCGTGCCGATGCCGAAGCGCATGCGCAGCACCCGCTCCTCCCTTGGCGTCAGGGTGCCGAGCACCCGCGACATGGTGTCGCGCAGGTCGGAGCCGATGGCTGCGTCCAGGGGCTGCACCGCGTCCTCGTCCTCGATCAGGTCGCCAAGCCGCAGATCCCCGTCGCCGCCGCCGAGCGGCGTCTCCAGGCTCAGCGGCTGCGCCGCCGCTGCCGCCGTCAGCGCCTTCTGCACCCGCTCGAGCGGCATGCGCATTCGCTCGGCGATCTCCTCCGGCACCGGTGTGCGCCCAAGCTCCCGGTCCATGAGCCAGGACACACGCTTCACCCTCTTCACCATCTCCACCATGTGCACCGGGATACGGACTGCGGGGCCGGTCTCGCTGATCGCCCGCGCGATGGACTGGCGGATCCACCAAGAGGCATACGTCGAGAACTTGAAGCCCCGGCGGTAGTCGAACTTGCCCACCGCATACATCAGGCCGGCGTTGCCCTCCTGGACGAGGTCGGGGAGCGGCAGGCCCCGGTTCTGGTACTTCTTGGCGATCGAGACCACGAGGCGTAGGTTCGCCTCAATCATCTCCTCCGTGGCCTGCCGCACCTCGCGCTGGCCGCCGAGGATCAGGCCAGCCGTCCGCCTGAGGTCCGCAGGCTGCGTCGCGGTCTCCCGCGCCAGCGCCAGGATCTCGCGGCGCAGCGCCAGGATCTCGGGGCGCTTCTGCGCGGCCAGGATCTCCCAGCCCTCGCCGCGAAGCCGGCACACGCGCGAGAGCCATGCCGACTCCAGCTCGCGCCCTTCATGCCGTTCAAGGAACGCCTCTCGCGGGACACCGCACCCGGCGGCCAGGCGCAGGAGCGCGCCCTCACACCGGCGTAGGCGCTTGCCCGCGCCGCGTATCTTGTCGACCAGCGCCTCGATGCGGGCGTCGGTCAGGCGCAGGCTCTCCATGGAGGCAGCGAGCTCGCGCACAAGCGTGCGCCGGCGCCTTTCCTGAGAGGCCGTCAGCGTCCCGTTCCTGCGCGCCAGCTCGATCCGCCTCTCCTCAAGCCGGCGCAGCTTCGCGCAGGACGCCGCGATCCGGTCGAGCGTCTCCATGAAGGCGGGACGGACCGCCTCCTCCATCGCGGCGATCCGGGGCGCGGCGTCCTCGTCGTTCTCGCCGCCACCGCGCGGGTCGCCTGCCGCCTCGGCCCCCTCGCGGCCGTTGCCGGCCTGACGACTGTCCCCGTAGGTGGCAGCGACATCGACCACATGGCGCGGCGTCAGCGAGCCTTCGCGGATCGCGTCGCGCCAGGCGCTCACCGCCGCCATCGCCGGCAGGCTCGCGCACAGGCCTTCCAGCATCGTGCGCCGCCCCGCCTCGATCCGCTTCGCCAGCGCTACTTCGCCCTCGCGGGTGAGGAGCGGGATAGCCGACAGGTCGCGCATGTACATGCCCATCGGATCGTCGGGGAGATCGGGAGCGTCGATGCCTTGCCCGGCAGCCGCCGGTGGGCCATCCAGCGGCGGCCCGGCGACCTCGTCGGCGGTATGGCCTTGCCCGACCGGCGCCGCCGCCGCGTCCGCGATGCGGTCGGCACCGGTCTCGTCCTCCGCCGCAGTCTCCTCAAGGGAGCGCAACTCGGCCGGCAGCGAATCCGGATCCGTCATGGTCATGAAGGTGCCACGCCCGGCGGCCATCGTGCCAGTGCGCGCTGGTGCGAGAAGCCCCGAGCCCCGTCCAGCTAGGCGATGCGGTCGTCGATGTGCTGCGCGGACTCGCCAGGCTCTTTCATCGTCCACTCCGCCGCACGGCCCCGGCTGCCATCCTGCGCCCAGGCGCGGGGCAGGCGTGCGGGGCCGGGAGGCGCAGAGCTCGGGTTAGCCGGCAGAGTTCACAGATCGAACATCGTCGCCATCGCCGAGGGGCCGTCGGGCGCGAACGGGTTGACGAACTCCACGCCGCCGAAACGGCGCCCATGCTGCATGTCCTCGCTAACCAGAACAGAGCAGCCCGCCCGCTTCGCGGTCGCCCAAAGCATCGCGTCCCAGAACGAGAACCGGTGCTCGTCCACCGCTGCCATCGCCTCGGCGAGAGCCGCGCCGTCGGCCGATACGACCTCGAACACCTCCAGCCAGTCGCGCACGAACCGGCCGGCTTCGGACGGTTCGAGCAGGCCCTTTCGGGTGGTGGCATGAAAGAACTCGGCCAGCGCCTGAACCGTCAGGACACAGTCGCGCCGGGCCGCCCGCCCCACCAGCTCCACAGAGAGCCAGTGCCGCTCGCTGCCGTCCCGGTCGACCGCATAGACCAGAATGTTGGTATCCAGCGAGAAGCGCCCCCTAACCACGGTCATAAAGCGCGGCCCGTTCGATCCTGAGGCCGCCGAGCGACGCTCCCTCTTTCAGCCGCGCCATCATGCGCCGATGGGCCGCCGCCCACTCGGGATCGGCGTCCTTGTCGGCGCTGTGGGGCACGAGCTTGGCGACGGGCCGGCCCCGCCGTGTGATCAGGAAGCCCTCGCCGCGTTCGACTTCGCGGACGAGCTTGGAGAACTCCTGGTTGGCGGTCATCAGGGAGACGGTGCGCATGGCTCTTGTCCTCGTGCTAGTAGCTAGTACATTCACGGATCGTCGCGTCCTGCGTCAAGGCGATATGTCCGCAAGAGCGCCTTGAGCGCCGGCACGCCCCCGACGGCCGCAGATTGCGGACGGTCCCGGCGGACGTGTGCACTCTCCCCCCGCCGGTGCTTGCCTGGCGGGGTGTGGACGGTCACTGTGCGCAAATCTTGAGGAGAGGCGCGTTGGCCCGGACTTCCACCCGGTCGGGTTGCAGCACGACGCACCGAGTGCCTGCGCGCCGTCTCGCTACCCCGGTTTGACCTCCGCCGTTGACCTCGCCGCGCGGCGGGCGTCATATCCCCGCGCCATGAGACACACGGGAGAAGAGATCGCATTTCTGACCGACCTGCTGGACCGGCTGGGGGAAGTGCGGGAGGCGATGACGGTGGTCGAGCTGGACGGCTTCGTCGCCGGGCTCGTGCTTTGTCCCGAGTGGGTCGGGCCGGCGGAGTGGCTGCCGCTGGTATGGGGCGGCGACAGGGCGTCGGAGGATGTCGAAGAGTCGGTGGACGCGACGCTTGCGGTCACGGACCACTACCGGCGGGTGGCCGAGGACCTCGCATGCGATCCGCACGGATACCGGGTGGTCCTTGGCTTCGATCCGGGTACGGGTGCGCTGCTCTGGGAGCCCTGGGTCTGGGGCTTCCGGCAGGCGAAGGGCCTGCGGCCCGAGGCATGGCTGCAGATCGGGGCGAGCGGCGACGAGGAGGCCATGGCTTCGCTCGCCATGATCGAGACGATGAACGACATCGACGAGGGTGTCTCGGACCTGGCGGAGGACGCGGTCGAAGAGATCCGCCGGTCCGCGTCCGATCTGATCCCGGACTGCGTTCGGGCGCTCGCTGCATGGGCGCTATCCAAAGGCTTCGGGGGCGAACTGGGGATGGCCGCCGCGCGCGGCGCCTTCGAGGCGGTCGGCGGCGCGCCCTGTCACTGCGGCTCGGGGCGGACCTACGAGCGCTGCTGCGGGTCGAACTGACGGGGCAGCCAGGCCTACCCTCTTGCCCCTGCCGTTCCACGCCGGTCCCGGCCCCGCCTCTCAGCGGCGCGAAGGCCGGCGCTGCCGCGCAGGATGTCTTCGCCGATGCTGTCCGCGATCCTGGCCGCCGCGGCATTCAGGGCCTCGCGGCTCAGGTGGGCATAGTGCGCCGTCGTCTGCACCTCGGCGTGGCCCAGCAGCCGCGCGATCATCGGAAGCGATTCCCCGAGCGCCAGCGCGCGCGACGCGAAGCTGTGACGCAGGTCATGAAGCCGCACGTCCTCCAGCCCGGCACGCTTGCGAAGCCGCAGCCAGGGCTCGTTGAGGCTCGAGATGCGCCGGCCCGGCTGCCTGCCCGGCAGCACCCAGGGATTGTCCGGCGCCCGCCGCAGCCCCGCCAGCACCTGCACCGCAGCAGGGTTCAGCGGCACCGTGCGCGGTCCCGTCTTGGTGTGGCGCAACCTCAGCTCGCGGCGCTCAAGGTCCACGTCGTCCCACTGAAGCTCCAGGATCTCGCTGCGACGGCACCCGGTAAGCATGAGGAGCCTGATCGCCGCAACCGTGCTCGGCATCGCCGGGCCGTCCGTCTCCGCCTCGGCGAGAACCCGGCCCAGGCGGGTGAACTCCTCTTCCGTCAGGAAGCGCTCCCGCCGGCGCACCCGGTGGGGCTTCACGAACCGGCACGGGTTGCCGCCCTCGGGCGCAAGGCCCCAGTACTCGGCCATGGTGAACAGGCGCGACAGGACCTCGACAACATGGTTCGCCAGCACCGGCCTGTCGCGAAGCTCGTAGTGCAGCGCCGCGACCTGCTCGCGCGTCACCGCAGAAAGCGGCAACGCGCCGAAGGCCGGCAGGATGTAGCGCTCGATCTTGCGCCGGTACATGCTCGCCGTGCTCGCTCTGCAGCGCACCGCCACATGCTGCTCGAGGTAGCGTGCCGCGATCTCGCCGACCGTCGGGCCGTCCGGGGGCGGCGGAAGGGGCGACGGGATCGGGTCCTCCCCCGCCTTGATCCGGGCGATGATCAGCGCCGCCCGCTGCCGCGCCTGGTCCGCCGTGATGACGCCGTGCCGACCCACCGTGAGACGCTTCGAGCCCTCCGGGCCGCGCACCTGCACGATGTAGTACTTGGCCCCCGACGGATAGACGCGGACCCCGAAGCCGATCAACTCCCGGTCCCAGAACACGGTGTCCCTGTCGACCGACAGCGCGTCGACCGTGCGCCGCGAGATGGACCGCCGCTTCAGCTTCGCCATCGCCGCACCTCTTCCCCGAACGCCGCGTCAGGCAGGCTCGGTCCCGTCATGCAGGACGTGGGCGCCGATGCTGGCCCCGATCTTCGCCGAAGCTGCGATCTCCGTGTCACGCGCAAGATGCGCATAGCGCGCGGTGGTCCGCACCTTCGTGTGACCGAGCAGACCGCCGATGGTGGTCAGGCTCTCGCCCAGCGCCAGCGCGCGCGAGGCGTACGAGTGACGAAGGTCATGGATGCGCACGTCCTTGAGCCCGGCGCGCGCGCACAGGGCCTGCCACGGCGCGTTGATGTTGACCAGGCGGCCGTCGGCGCCGCGGCCCGGAAACACCCAGGGCTTGCCCTCAACGCGAGGGAGTGCGTCAAGGATCTCCGCCACGAGCGGCGTCAGCGGCACCCGCCGCGGGCCGGTCTTGGCGTGACGAATCCGCAGCTCCCCCGTGGTCCGGTCCACGTCGTCCCACTTCAGCTCAAGGACCTCGTTGCGCCGGCACCCGGTTAGCATCAGCACGCGGATCGCGGCCACCGTATACACCGACATCCGGCCCTTCTCCGCCTCGTCCAGGACGTCGCCCAGCCGGCGGTACTCATCGCGCGTCAGGAAGCGCTCGCGCTTGCGCTCCCGATAGCCGCGCACGAAGCGGCAGGGGTTCCTGCCGCCCGTCTCGAAGCCCCAGCCCGGAGCCAGGGCGAACATGTGGGACAGGATCTTCAGCGCCGCGTTGGCTCGTGTGGGCGTCTCGCGAAGCCGGTAGTGGAGGTCGGCGGCGTGCTTGCGCTCGACCGAGGCGAGCGCCATCTCCCCGAGCGCGGGCAGGATGTGCAGGTCGAGGGAGCGCCGGTAGTCCTTCACGGTCGCCGGCTGGCAGTTCACCTCCACATGGGCGCGCATGTAGTGCGCGGCCAGGTCGGCCACGGTGGGCTCGGGCTGCGGCTCTGCCGGGAGCGGGTCCTCGCCGCGCTTGATGCGGTCGATGGCGTCCGCAGCCTTCTTGCGGGCCTGGTCCGGGGTGAGGTCTCCGTGGCGGCCGAGCGTTGCCCGCTTCGAGCCTTTCGGTCCCCTTGTCTGCACGAGGTAGACCTGGCGGCCGGAGGGATAGACCCTGACCCCGAAGCCGGGCAGGTCGCGGTCCCAGAAGACGGCGTCGCGCTCGTCAACAGCGAGGGCGTCGATGGTGCGCTTGGAGAGTTTGCGTTCGGCGCGTCTGGGCATGGGTCGGGTGTAGCGAATTCTCGACGGTCGGGCATGGTAGGCGCTCAGTAAGCACCTTGCAAGCGACTGATGTCGAATGGACGCGTAGCGGAGCGTGCTCCTGTCGGGAGTGCGATACGGCATTATGGCGGAAAAGTGGCAGAACCCTGCGGTTTTCTCCCAATTCATCGTACCTGATCGTATCTCCGCGTGCGTGTGTCCTGTGGGGAATCCTCTGCTTACTGAAAGGCACCGCATCGTCACCTTCCAGGACGGGCTCATCGACATGCTCCAGAAGCACGCCGTGAAGGGCCGCCTGGTCTACGTCGCGGGCAAGCTCCAGACCCGGCGCTGGTCGAAGCCCGGCGAGGACGGCGACCGGTTCTCGACCGAGATCCTGCTGGTGCCCGGCGGACGCGTGCAGTTCCTGGACAAGCCGAACGGGAGCAACGGCAACGGCTCGACGCAGCCGGCCTCGGCGCCCGCGAGCGGCCCGGCGATGCCGGCCGGCGACGGCCCGGCGGCCCCGGACCTGGACGACGATATCCCCTTCTGATTCAGGGGGTTACGTCTCTCCTCCCTTCCACCTCGGGGACCGGCGCTTCGGCGTCGGTCCCCCTTTTTGCAGGGGGCTTCGAGTCTTCTCCGCCGGAGTCCGAGTGGAGCTTTGCAAGCGGGCGTATCCACCGAACAGGAGAGAGAGCATGGCGCGCGACACTTCCATCTTCGCCCACGGGGCGGTCATCGTCCCGGACTTCGTCACCCCCGCGGAGGAGGCGCGCCTCCTCCTTCGCATCGCCGAGGCGCCCTGGCTCCCCGAGCTCCGCCGCCGAGTGCAGCACTACGGCTACCGCTACAGCTACAGCGGCGACGGCTCGCGCGAGCCCGCGCCGGCCTTCCCACGCTGGGCGGCGTGCATGGCCGAGCGGCTTCGGCCGCACTTCGCAGGCGCCCTTCCGGTGCAGTGCATCGTGAACGAGTACCGCCCCGGTCAGGGCATCGGGATGCACGCCGACCATCGGCAGTTCGGGCCGGTCGTCGCCTCGCTGTCGCTCGGCGCCGACTGGCCGATGCGCTTCCGGCCCCGCGCCGCCCGTCCCTACGCCGCCGGCGCGCTGCCCGGCGACGAGGTCGCGGTACTCCCCCGCCGCTCGGTCCTCGTGCTCGCCGGCGATGCCCGCCATCGCTGGATGCACGGCATCGACCGCGGGATGAGCGCGCGCGAGACCGCGACACGCGTCTCCGCCACGTTCCGCACGCTCGCGCCCTGAGCGGCGCTTCGCGCCCGCTCCCGTCCCGGCCTCGCGGCCGCGCTTCGCTTAAGGCCGCTCGCCCTCCGGCGCCGGCAGGAGCCGGGCCTGGCCGGTATCGGGCGTCCCGCCCGAACCCCGAGGAGTCCCGCCATGCCCCATTCCCGTTCCGCCCCCGCCGGAGCGGCGCCGTGAACGCCGCCGCCATCGCCGCCCGGCTCGCCGAGCGCGCCGAGGCCGTGTGCCGGCAGTACCTGCCGCACGGCCGGCGCCAGGGCCGCTACTGGGTCGCGGGCGACCTCGACGGCGCCCGCGGGCGCTCGCTCTACGTCCGGCTCAGGCCCCCCGGCACGCCGGGGAAGTGGACCGACGCGGCCGAAGGGACGCACGGCGACCTGCTCGACATCATCCGTCACCGCGTGAACGCGCCGACGCTTCGCGCGGCGCTCGACGAGGCCCGCGCCTTCCTCGCCCTGCCGGCTGCGCCGGCCGCGGGCGAGGGCGATTCCTACGACGCGACCGAAGCGGCGCGCCGCCTGTGGCGGCGCTGCCGCGCCATCGACGGCACCCACGCGGAGCGCTACCTCCACGCGCGGGGTCTCGCGCGCTGCCGCTTCGCGGCGCTGCGCTTCCACCCCGAGCTTCGCTACCGCGAAGGCTCGTCCGTGCGCCGCCTCCCGGCGCTGGTCGCCGCCGTGACCGGCGGCGACGGCGCCATCCTCGGCGTGCAGCGCACCTGGCTCGACCCCCGCTCGCCCGCCAAGGCGGGCGTCGCGGCGCCTCGCAAGGCGCTCGGGCGCATCTACGGCCACGCCGTCCGGTTCGGACGCCCCGCCGACGGCGCTTCGCTCCTCGTCGGCGAGGGCATCGAGACGGTGCTCTCGCTGGTGACCGCCGTTCCGGCGATCACCGCCGCCGCCGCACTCTCCGCCGGGAGCCTCGGCGCGTTCGCGCCTCTGCCGGGCGTCACGCGGCTCCTCATCGCCCGCGACAACGACGCCGAGGGCGAGCAGGCGGCGGAACGCCTCGCCCGGCGCTGCGCGCGGGCGGGCGTCGCCGCCCTGGTGCTCGTGCCCGAGGGCGAGGACTTCAACGACGACCTCGTTGCACTCGGCCGCGACGCGCTCGCCGCGCGTCTCGCCCCGCTGCTCCGCGTGCCGCTCCGCACCGGCTCGCGAGAGTGGGAGTGCTCGCAAGGGGTGAGGACGGAAGCAGCGTATGGAGAGGGAGCATGGCCCGCATCGTGAATCTGAAGCACGAGCCCGACGCCGTCGCGCGCGGCGCGGTGCGCATCGACCGCCGCACGCCCTGGGGCAATCCGTTCGTCGTGGGACGCGACGGAACCAGGGAAGAAGTGATTGCGCGCTTCCGCGTCGAGCTCTGGCGCCGGATCCGCGCGGGCGAAATCGCCCTTGCGGATCTCGCTTCGCTCGAATCCAGCACGCTGGCCTGCCATTGCTGGCCGGCCAAGTGCCACGGGGAGGTGCTGGCGCGCGCCGCAGCCTGGGCCGCCGGGCAGCTTCGCGTCCGTGCGGCCTCGGCCGAGCCGATTCTGTTCTGGTCGCGCTGCCCGCAGTGGGGGTGGCTCTCGAACTTCGCCGCCGCCGGCTTCGCCGGCCCGGGCGGCGAAGTCTGGGCGAGCGTCGAGCACTGGTACCAGGCGGGCAAGGCCGAGGACCCCGCAGCCGCCGAGCGCATCCGCCGCGCGGCGACGGCGCAGCAAGCGCAGCGCCTCGGGCGCGCCGTTCGCTGCCGCCCCGGCTGGGACGGCGCGAAACTCGCGCGCATGGCCGAGGGGCTGCTGCTGCGCTTCGCTCCGCAGCGCCCCGACACCGCGCGGCTCATCGCCACCGGCGGGCGGGCGCTCCGCCACGCGACGCCCTGGGGCGCGCACGGCGACCCCTTCTGGGGGATCGGCCGCGATGGCGCCGGCGCCAACCGCCTCGGCCGCATGCTGGAGGCGGTGCGGACCGCGCGGCGCGAGGACGCGCCGCTCGCCGCCGCCGCGCTCGCCCACCGCGTCCGCTGATGGCCCCGCTTCGCGGGAGGAAGAGGAGAGCAGGGAGAAGGGCAGGCCCCCATGGAGAGAGGAGAGAGACGATGGACGCCGCCGCGAACCCGAGCAGCATCCCGATGGCCCCGCGCTACGTCATCCGCACCATCGACGAGGACTGGATTGACCTCTTCGACCCGCCGTCGCGCATCGAGGAGAAGCGCGCAGCCTGGGACGAGGCCCGGCGCCGCGTCCGCGAATACCCCGAGCTCAAGACCGTCGTGCTCGACCGCTACACCGGCGCCACGCTGTGGCAGAGCGACCCGGACGTTCCCGCGCGCTACGAGGTCCTCGCGGTCGACGACACCGTGTTCTACGCGCTGGACACGGACCTGCTTCCGGGCGACCTGCTCTCCGCCCACAAGGAGAAGGACGACGCCTGGACCGCGTTCTACGAGGCCATCAAGGCGCCCGTGGGCAACGACATCATCGTGCTGCGCGACACCATCCCGGGGCAGACCGTCCTCGCGTCTTCCGACGACGACCTCTACAGAACCGATGCGGCGTGAGGCGGTGGTGCGGTATGCGAAGGGAAGGTTGGGCGCGTCGCTTCGCGACCGGGCTACCCTGTCGAGCCCGCTGCGCGGTCTCGCCCCTTCGGGCGGGTATCCCTCGCGCCTCCGCTCGCAAGCTCGCTGCGCGCTCCGCTTGCCAAGAGCGGGCAGGAGAGAAAGCTGCCTCCCGCCGTGACTGGGCATTGTCCCACACGTGCTCAGTGCGCCAACCCCTGCGGGGTCCTCCACTCCGCTTCGCTCCGTTGCGGCCGGGACTCGCAGGGCAACGGCGCTGGCGCGCCTAGTCCCGCCGGCGCGCGCGACCGTGGCTCGCTCGATTCGCTCCCTGCGCCCGCACCACTCGCGCACACCGACGGGCCATGCCCTGCGGCCCCGGTGGCTCCCCTGCGCGCGCGTGAAACATACCCAGTCACCACGGGGGGAGGCCCCGAGGACGAGCCGCAGACGGTTCGAGACACTCACTTCCGAATCAGGAGAACGTCATGCTTGACACCGACCGCATCGACACCACGATGGCCGACGCCTTCGCACAGGCCGGCTTCGACACCACCACCGTCATCGAGACCGGCGACGACGGCGACGACGGACCGCGCGCGCAGTCCCAGACCGCCATCGCTTGCGAGCAGGCGCAGCTCTTTGGCGCAACGCCCGAGCGCGACGAGTTCGACCCGCGCGACGTCTGGGACCGCGACGACGCGACCGACGCGGTGGGCGAAGCCTTCCGCATCATCGCCGAGGGCGTCGCACCGGACGGCTTCCAGCTCGCCGACGAGCGCGAGAGCCTGCTGTGGGGCTTCGTCAACATGCTCGACGCCCAGGTGCGCCGCCTCGACCGCGCCACCGACCGGCTGCTCCCGGAGATGCGCGACCTCGAACGCGCGCAGGACGGCACCGAGGTGAAGGCCCGCGAGCTCGAGCTCATCACCGACCGGGCGCGGAACTTCGGCGACCGCCGCGACGCCTTCGAGACCATGCGCGACCTCGCCGCCGACGCCTACCGCGCAGAGACCGGCGACGTCTGGCGCCCGCGACGCGGCTCGCACGTCAGCCAGACCGGGCACCTCACCTCGGCGGCCATCGACGCCCGCGACTTCCAGCGCGCGAGGAAGGACCGCGAGCTCCGGGCGCACCTGCCGCAGGGCACCCTCGTCGCCATCGCGGGCGGGAAGCACGTCGCCGACGTGAACGCCGTCATCGCCCGGCTCGACAAGGCCAAGGCGAAGTACGACGACATGGTGCTGGTGCACGGCGGCGGCCCCGGAGTCGAGCGCATCGCCGCGCAGTGGGCGGAGCGGAACGGCGTGCACCAGGTCGTGTGCAAGCCGGACTGGAACGCCCACGGACGCGCCGCCCCGTTCCGGCGCAACGACGAGCTGCTGAACCTGCTGCCGAAGGGCGTCATCGCCTTCCCCGGTTCGGGCATCACCGACAACCTCGTCGACAAGGCCGTCGCGCTCGGCATCCCGGTCCAGCGGGTGGGCGCCTGACCCGCAGCGCCCCGACGGGTCGCGTCGCTTCCGAGCGGCGCGGCCCGTTTTTCTTTGGTCGGCCCCGTCGCGAACACCACCACCGCGCGGCTCGCCTTCGCGTCGCGCGTCGCCTGACGGCGCCGCGCTTCGCGGCGGCTCCGCCGCTCTTCCTCCGCATCCGTTCACGCGGTCGCCGATGCAGCGCGTGTCTCCCCGGTCCCGCATCGGTGTCCATGTGTTTTCGGGCGCATCCCTTCGGGACCGCGCTCTCGTGCTGCGCATCGAGCCAAGCTGCGCTTGTCTCGACCCTGCGGGCTTCGATCGCTTGCGCAAGAACCCCGCCTCTCGCATCGCCGCCCATTCCCACACTCGCACACGTGCTCGCCTCGTCAACCGCTTCGCGGTCCGCTACCGCGGCCCTTAGGGTGACAAGGCTTGCGCGCGCGTGGCCCGGCCGGAGTGGCCGGCGATGCGACCGGCGAACAACAAAGGACGACTCCATGACCACGCAGACCATCACCCTCTCGACCACCGCAGACGGCAAGCGCTGGACGGTGTCGGTCGAACTCCCGCACGACACCCTCAACGAACTGTTCGCACTCTCCCTCGTCGACGGCACCGACTTCGACTCCATGGCAGACGCCGCCGAAGCGGTCCATGCCGCCATCGAACTCGACCTCACGCTCGCCGCCCGCTCTTGAACCGGACAGCGCACCGCTCGACGCAGACGCCGCTCCCTGCGCCGAGCACGATGATGGTGCCGGCGCCCATGATGCCGATGCTGGTGAACCCGATGGTGACGACGATTCCGATGATGCCCATGCCGGTTTCGGTGATGGTGGTGCAGATTCCGATGGTGCAGGCGATGACGGTGATGAGGGTGCCGATGATGGAGACGGGTTCACCGATGCAGTCGATGAGGCTGGGCGCGTCGCTTCGCGACCGGGCTACCCTGCCGAGCCCGCTGCGCGGTCTCGGCCCGTCGGGCGGGTATCCCTCGCGCCTCCGTTCGCTCCGCTCACTGCGCGCTCCGCTTGCCCGGCGGCTCGCTGCGCTCACCGCCGTTGCCGGGACGACGCGTTGGTTGCCATGTTCGACAGCATCGTCCGTCGGCCCGCCGTCCACTCCTCGCGCCGGCGCTGCGCGCCACGCTCGTCGGCGACCTCGCCTCGCTCGCCCTGGCCGGCTGCGCCGGCAGCGGGCATCGCCTCGGCTCGTACCGGCAGCACCCCGTGCGTCGCCGGTGCCGGCTTCGCCGGACACCAGCCTCCGCACCGCGCCGTGCAGTAGCGCCGGCACCGGTGCGGGCGGCGCCGCCATCGCCTTCGGCAGCGTGCTGCGCACTGCCTGCCTGCGGCTCCGGCCGCACCGCCCGCCACTCAATCGCCGTGGCGGCTCCCATCCGCCGGGTCCTCCGGCGTCGATTCCCCCTTCGCTCATGCATCTCGCATCGTCATTCCGACCCGCCGGGGCGGGCTTTTCGTCCACACCCCACGCATCGTTGATGCAGGCGTGCCATCGGGTTCCATACCCTGTCCTCCCGGGGTCATCGGGTGTCATCGGGGGTCTCGGGGTTGTTGGAGCGAGCGAGTTGCGCGCGCAACTCGCGGATCGTCACCGCCCTGTCGCCGGGTGGCCTCGCCCGTCACCGGCCGCAGTGCGCACCGACCTCTCCGGAGTGGGGATCCACGGTCCGCGTGTTTCGCGCGGGTTGCGCCCGGCCGGGCCAAGTGGCCCCGCCTGTCACCGGCCGCGGTGCGCGTGAATTGCGTGAGCGTCGCGGTCCAGGGCCGGCTTGCGCCCCGCCCCGGTCCCCGCATGCGCTCAGTCCGGGGTGCTTCGGCCGAGCGTTTCCTGGAAGGCGCGGGCCTCCGCGACCAGTCTGTCGACCTCTTCGCCGCGCCCTTCGCGCAGCATCGCGTCGCGCTTCTCGGTCGCGAGGAACCAGGCGTAGCGGAACGTCCGCTCGATCAGCGGCGCGAGCAGCAGCGGAACCGGGGCCGCCCCGGCACCCTCGGGGCCGCGCGCGAGCCCCAGCATGGTCCGGCGAACGAACTCCGCGGCCGGCATGTCGTGCCCCCGCGCCGCGCCCTTGACCTCCTCCCACTCGGAATCCGAGAAGCGGATGCTGCGGGTCCGGCGGAGATCGTCCGCCCGGGCGGCCGCATTCCCGTCGCCCGAGGCACTGTTGCGTTCGACTTCGCTCATCGCTCAACCCCTCCTTGGACATCGGCCGGCATGGCGGCCGCGTCACAATCCAAGGTCCATGCCTCCCTTGCCGCGCTCCCGCGCCGGTGCTTCGGCTTCCTTCGCGGGTGCCTTCGACGGCGTTCGTTCCGCCCCGCGGTCCTTCGTCACGCCCTCGCCGGCCCCGCGTTCCTGCCCGGCGTCGCGGCTTCGTGTCATGTCCGCGGCTCTGTCCGGCGCCTTGCGGGCCGTCTCGCCGATGCCTTCGAGCGCCGCGATGCGCTCGCCGGTGACGGCCTGGAGCTGCGCCTTGAGGTCGGCCGCGTCGTCGGTGACCAGCTCGGCGCGGTCCCGCGCCCGGCTGATCTCGACGTAGAAGCTCTTCTGCGTGGTCAGGTGCTTGTGCCGCGCTTCCATCGCGGCGATCACGTTGTCCACCGTACGGCCCTGAAACGCGTGCACGGTGGACGCCCAGGCGTGGTCGAGGTGGCGCAACTGCGGATCGCCCGTGCCGAGATCCAGCGTCTTCCCGTCCTCCAGCCGGAACGTCACCCGTCCGTCCTTCACGGCGATCACGTCCGCCGTGCGGCTGTTGACAAGGCCGAGGCCGGCGTCGTTGCGCGTCCAGCGGACGCGGTCGCCGGCCCTGAGCTCGATGTCCTCGCGGCGGTAGACCTCGCTGCCGCCCCGTCGCCCTCCGATCTCGTCGGGCTTCCAGGCGACGGCGCCGCCGTGGCGATCGTCGAGCAGGACCTCGTGGTTCGCGCGGTCGACGCCCGTGACCGTGAGCTCGTCGCCCTTCCCGACGCCGATCCGTTTGTAGGGACGGTGGAACGCCACCACGTCGCCGGCCGCGTAGTTGGCGGCGAGCGCCTTCTCAGGCCCGGTGTAGCCCTTCGAGACCAGCCGCTCGGACTGCATGGCGGGGCCTCGGATGCGCCCCTCGCGGGCGAGGCGCTCGCGGAT
>JAJDUK010000062.1 GCA_022826665.1 Alphaproteobacteria bacterium
ACTCCTCGACGGTCGCTGCGGCGGGCTGGTTACCCACAGCTCCGCCGAAGAATGCCTCCAACACCAGACCGCTGGATACGGCGGTGACGTCATCACCTGCGGACTTCAGCAAATAAATGCACTTCCTCACCGTCACCTACAGTCCGGCTGCCCGAGCGGGCGGCAGGAACCGGCGTCCACGCTCCGTCCCCCTTCTTCACGCCTTTCTCCGCCCGGAGTCCGGCCAGCCGGAGCCGGCCGGGCCGCGGACCGGCGCGGGAGGAACCGCCGTGCGCCCAATCCCCGCCGCCAGCCCCGGAGTGCGATTTCCGCACCCCGGAACGCTCCCCAAGGGCTACCTCCGCATCGAACCCGACTGACCCAGGCGAGACGACCATGCATCTCACCGACATCGTCATCGACGAAATCGTCAAGGTCGACGACCTTCCCTGCCACGCCATCGGCCGCGCGACCTTCACCAACGGACGCCAGTACCACTTCACGGCCATGTTCGCCCAGGCCTACGGCGACAGCCGCGTCTTCGTGCGCCGGCACAAGGGCGAAGGGCAGCTCCACCCGGGCAGCCGCGCGGCGCGAGCCATATACGACCGCCTCGGGTTTGGCGACATCGCGACCCGCGAACGCGCCGCGATCGGCGCATTCGAGTACGAGCGCGTCGCCGCGTGCGAGGAGCTGATGATGCAGCCTCGCCGCGATCCTTCACCTCCAGCCTGACCCCAGGGCCATCGCCGGCCCTTCGCTCGACCGCCCGAGCGCCCCTCCTTCCGACCCACCACCGGAAAGAACCGCCATGCCCCAGGTCATAGAGATCACGGTCTACGCCATCGACGAGCTATCGGACGCGGCCAAGCAAACGGCGCGGGCCTGGTATCGGGAGTCCTGCCTCGACTACGAGTGGTACGACTTCGTCTACGAGGATTTCGGGACGATCTGCGGGATTCTCGGTGTCTCGCTCGGGACGACCCCAGTGCGCCTCTATCGCGGCGGAACGCGCGACAAGCCCAAAGTGTATTGGACGGGCTTCTGGAATCAGGCCGACGGCGCGTCGTTCGAAGGCTCCTATGCCCACGCCAAGGGAACGGCCAGGGCGATCCGGACCCATGCGCCCAAGGATGAAGAGCTGCACCGCATCGCGGACGCCTTGCAGGCCGTCCAGAAGCGCAATTTCCACCAGCTCCATGCCACGATCCGCCAGCGCGGGCGTTACTGCCACGAGCACACCATGTCCATCGAGGTGGAGCGCGACAGCCCGAGCTGGCAGCCGCCGACCGACGATGCCGAGGACACCGTGACCGAGGCCATGCGCGATCTCGCGCGCTGGCTCTACCGCCAGCTCCGCGCCGAGTACGAGCACCTGACCTCGGACGAAGCGATCGACGAGACCCTCGCCGCCAACGAATCGACCTTCACGGCAGCGGGCGAATACTTCGTCTGACACCGCCGCACGTCCCGCGCCGGCCCACAACGGCTCGAGCTCCGGAGGCGCATCCACACCGTCCTCAACGCATCCACCGGCCGCGCTCGCGCCGGGTCCGCCCGGCGCGCGTTGCGCCAGCGGGAGTCCGTTCAGCCGCCAGGGGCGGTCCTCCGGGGTTGGCGCGGGAGGCCTCGCGCCGTCCCCCGCCGCTGACCGCTGCACCCACACTTCGCATCGGGAGATCCCCGCAATGCAGACCCTCACGCCCGAGCAACTCCTCGAGATCGCCCGCCGCGTCCACGAAACCCTCGACGAGCCCAAACGCTGGCACCAGGGAAGCTGGGGCCGCGACGACGACGGCTACAGCCTCTCCTTCGACGGCCGTTTCCACATCGAGGACGAGAATGGCAGGCACCACAAACCCGCTCTCGCCATGCGGCCGCCGGACGCCGCCCGAAGCTTCTGCCTCGGGGCCGCGATCCGGATCCACACCGGGGACATCTCCGGCCGCGACCCCTCGTGCCTCGGCGACCTCGTCGAGCAGGTCTGCCTCGTCTACGTCGACGTCGGCAAGCTCCACCGCCACCTCCGGCTGGAAAACACCTTCGAGCCCTGTCTCGAAGCCGTCATCGCGTGGAACGACCGGACCGGGCGCACCTACCAGGAGATCCGTGAGCTCACCTGCGCCGTGCTCCGCCACCTCGACGCCCGGCCCCGATAGTCCGATGTCCCGCTCCACCATCCACCGCGCCGACGCCGACCTGAAGCACGCATGGCTCGCGCGCTTCCAGGCCCTGCCGCCTTCCGCCCGCCACGCGCTCCGTGCCGCACTGCTCGACCTCCGTGCCGACGCGCGGCACCGCGCCGATCTCCAGTGGCGCCGGCACAAGGGCCCAATGGCCTGCTACTGGCGGGCCGTCGGCGTCTACGCGGGACACCTCGCCCGCGCCTTGCGCTGACCGCCCCGCCTGGCCGGCTCTGAACTACGCGGACTCACCGGGCACCCCCACACCTTCCCGAACGCATCCACCGGCCCCGCCAGCGCCGGGTTTCCCCGGCGCGCCTTGCGCCGGCGGGAGTCCGGCCAGCCGGCCGGGGGCAGGCCGGACGGAGCGGCGTGGAGGGCAGTGCCCCGCGCCGAGCCGCTCCGGCTCTTCCCGCACCCCCGTCACCGGAGCCTGCTCATGCTCGACGCCCACCCGGCGCCGCCCACGCCCGCTCACCCGCCATCCGTCCCCGTCTCCCCGATCGCCGAACCCGCACCGCCGCAGCCCACTTCCGCGCCCGCCGCGCTGCTGGCCGCCGCCCGCACCCTGCTGCCCGTCCTGGAGGCCGGCCGGGCGCTCGATGCCCGCACGCTGCGCGAGGCCATGACCTCCGCTTTCGGCGCTTCCGACGCGGACGGCGCCTGGCTGTGGAAGGATTCCTACGAGGCGGCCGAGGCGGCACTGGTGCTGTTCCTCCAGCGCTACGGACGTGCCATGCGGCGCGAGGCCGGCGCAGGCACCGGCGGGCCCGCCGCCATGCTGCGCATGCTGGAGACCCTGGCGGCCCTCGAACCCTCCCAGACGCGCCGCTCCGAGCAGCAGCTCAAGTATCAGCAGTTCTCGACGCCGCTCCCTCTCGCCTACGCCGCATTGCAGGCCGCGATGATCCGCCCCGGCGACGTGGTGCTCGAGCCTTCGGCCGGCACCGGGATGCTCGTCGTCATGGCGCAGCTTGCGCTCGGCGACGGGGCCGCCGGCGCGCTGCACCTCAACGAGATCGCCGCCGTCCGCGCCGGCCTCCTCGCGGGGCTTTTTCCGGGCAGCACCGTCACCCGCCACAACGCGGAGTCGATCAGGGACCGGCTGCCGGAGCTCAGGCCCACCGTGGTGCTGATGAACCCGCCCTTCTCGGCCAGCCCCGGGGTCGAGCGCATCCGCCATCACGCGGATCTGCATCACCTCCGCTCGGCTTTCTCCATGCTGCCGCCCGGCGGGCGCCTGGTGGCCATCTCGTCGGCCCACTGCGTCCCCGGCGATGCGGCGTGGGAAGACGCCTTCGCCTCCCTCGACCCGCCGGCCCATGCGGTGTTCACCGCGCCCATCGACGGCCGCGCCTACGCGCGGCGCGGCACCACCTTCGATACCCGCCTCACGGTCCTCGACAGGGGCGGCGAGAAGCCAGCGCAGGTCTATGCCGGCCATCCCGTGCGCGACGCGGGCCACCTCTTGCAGGCCATCACTGGCACCGTGCCGGCGCGGCGCCCCATCGAGCCCGTGCCGGGCACGGACCTGTTCGGCCGGGCGCCCACGCCCAAGCCCAACCAGGCGAAGCGCACCGGGACCGCCGCCCATCCACCGGAACCCCGGCCCCACGACTGGGGCCCGGTCGCCGAGCTCGCGTACGAGGCGGTGCCTGCCGGCGGCGGTCCCGCCAAGGGCGCCCAGCCCTCCGGCCCCTACGCACGGTGGCGGGCATCGAGCATCCACGTGCCGGGCGCGACGGAGCACCCGACGCCGCTGGTGCAGTCGGGCGCCATGGCGGCAGTGCCGCACCCCATGCCGTCCTACCGCCCGATGCTGCCGCAGAAGGTGGTGACCGAGGGGCTGCTGTCAGACGCCCAGCTCGAGAGCGCGATCCTCGCCGGCCAGGCGCACGAGAAGCACCTTGCCGCCGAGTACCGCATCGGCGCCGGCTGGGAGACACTCGTGCCGGAGACGGTGCAGCGCGTCGACGCCGAGGGCGATGATGACAGCGACGAATCCGCTCCGGCTTCCGAAGACGACGGCAAGACCGTCGACGCCGACGAGCCGCTCTCCGATCCGGTCCGCTTCCGGCGGGGCTGGATGCTGGGCGACGGCACCGGCTGCGGCAAGGGAAGGCAGGTCGCCGCCATCGTCCTCGACCAGTGGCTCCGGGGACGCAAGCGCGCGCTCTGGCTCTCCCAGTCCGACAAGCTGCTGGAGGACGCGCGCCGCGACTGGTGCGCCGTCGGCGGGCGCGCCGAAGACGTCATTCCGCTGGGCAAGGTGCGCCAGGGGGCCGAAATCCCGCATGGGCAGGGAATCCTGTTCGCCACCTATGCCACGCTGCGTTCGCCTGCCCGGCAGGGCAAGCCGTCGCGGCTCGACCAGATCGTCGCCTGGCTCGCGGACGGCGAGGGCGAGCAGGAGCGCCACGCCTACCAAGGCGTGATCGTCTTCGACGAAGCCCATGCCATGGCGAACGCGGCGGGGTCGAAGGGCTCGCGCGGCGAGGTGAAGCCCTCGCAGCAGGGCCGAGCCGGACTGCGACTGCAGAACGCGCTCCCCGACGCCCGCATCCTCTACGTCTCCGCCACCGGGGCCACCACCGTCCCCGGCCTCGCCTACGCCCGGCGCCTCGGGCTCTGGGCCTCCGGCGAAACCCCCTTCGAGACCCGCACCGCCTTCGTCGCCGCCATGGAGGCCGGCGGCGTGGCCGCGATGGAGGTCGTGGCGCGCGACCTCAAGGCCCTGGGTCTCTACCAGGCCCGGGCACTCTCCTACGACGGCGTCGAGGTCGACATCCTGGAGCACCCGCTGACGCCGGAGCAGCGGCGCATCTACGACTCCTATGCCGGCGCCTTCAAGATCATCCATCAGAACATCCAGGAGGCGCTGAAGGCCACCGGCATCCAGGACGGGGAGGCCACCCTCAACAAGAACGCGAAGTCAGCCGCGCTCTCGGCCTTCGAGGGCGCCAAGCAGCGCTTCTTCGGCCACCTGCTGACCTCGATGAAGTGCCCCTCGCTGATCCGCGCCATCGAAGCGGACCTCGACGGCGGACGGTCGGCGGTGGTGCAGCTGGTGTCCACCGGCGAGGCGCTGATGGAGCGCCGCATCGCCGAGATCCCCGCGTCCGAGTGGGACGACCTCTCCATCGACCTGACGCCGCGCGAGTACGTGCTCGACTTCCTGGAGCACGCCTTCCCGGTGCAGCTGCAGGAGCCCTTCGAGGACGATGACGGCAACCTCATGTCGCGGCCCGTCTTCGACGCCGACAACAACCCGGTTCTCTGCCAGGAGGCCCTGGCGAAGCGCGACGCGCTGATCCAGAAGTTCGGCGCCCTGCCGCCGGTGCAGTCGGCGCTGGACCAGATCGTCCACCGTTTCGGGCACGATGCCGTGGCCGAGATCACCGGGCGCTCGCGGCGGGTGCTGAGGATCGAGGACGCGAAGGGCGAGCGCCTGGCGCTGCGCTCGCGGCCCGCGTCCGCCAACCTCGCCGAGACCTCGGCATTCATGGACGGCCAGAAGAAGATACTGGTGTTCTCGATGGCGGGCGGGATCGGGCGCAGCTACCACGCCGATCTCGGCTGCCCCAACACCGAGCGCCGCATCCACTATCTGCTGGAGCCGGGCTGGCGGGCCGACCAAGCGATCCAGGGGCTGGGCCGGACCCATCGCACGCACCAGGCGTCGGCACCGCTCTTCCGTCCCGTCGCCACCGACGTGAAGGGGGAGCGGCGGTTCATCGCCACCATCGCCAGAAGGCTGGACTCGCTCGGCGCCATCACGCGGGGCCAGCGCGATTCCCAGACCGCCATGGGGGGCGACGACACCGCGCTCTTCAGGGCCAGCGACAACCTCGAAAGCCTCTATGCCAAATCGGCATTGCGCCAATTCTACATCGCGCTCTGGCGCGGCAGCATCGCGGGCTGGTCCCTCAAGGACTTCGAGGAAGCCACCGGGCTCAAGCTCACCTGGGACGGCGGCCTCAAGGAGGACCTGCCGCCCATGCCGCAGTTCCTGAACCGGCTGCTGGCGCTCCCCATCGACGAGCAGAACCAGCTGTTCGGTGCATTGGAGACCCGCATCGAGGCCAACATCGAGATCGCGATCGAGGCCGGCACCTTCGAGCGCGGCGTCGAGACCATCGCCGCAGACTCGCTCTCCGTCGCCTCTCGCGACACGGTATTCACCCACGAGGGTTCCGGCGCCGAGACCGAGATCGTCGAGATCGCGCGCAAGGACCGGCTGGAGCCGCTCGCCGCCGACGCGGCGATCGAGCTCCACGCGGCCACGTCCAAACACCCGCCGCTCCTCATCGTCAACAGCCAGTCCAAGCGTGCGGCGCTGGTCATGGACGCGCCCTCGCGCACGCTCGACGACGGCGACGTGCAGGAGCGCGCGCGCCTGGTCCGTCCCGCCACGCGCGAGACCGTCGCGCAAGCCGGCCTCGACGCCTCCAACTGGCGCAGGGCGCACGGCAACGAATGGCGCGCGCTCTGGGACGCGGAGATCGCGGAGCTGCCGGCGCACCGCGAGTCCCGCTTCTGGCTGGTCGCGGGCCTGCTGCTGCCGATCTGGGACCGCCTGCCCGACGAGAGCATGCGGGTCCGCCGCCTCGTCGCCGATGACGGGGAGCACCTGATCGGCCGCGTGCTCGGCCCCGCCGAGCTCGGCGAGTTCCGCGCCGCCCTCGGTCTCGACGGCGGCCCCGGCCTCACCGCCGCCGAGGTTCACGACGAGATCATGGTGCGGGGCGCGTCCTTCCCGCTCGCCAACGGCTGGAAGCTCGCACGCCGCCGCCTGATGGGGGCCATGCGCATCGAGATCGAGGGACCCACGGACGGCGACACCGACGCGCTCAAGCGCATGGGGTGTGTCGCCGAGATCGTCTCCTGGCGCACCCGGCTGTTCGCGCCCGACCGCGAAACCCTCGAGCGCGTCATCGAGCGCTGGCCCATCTCGGCGCCCGAGGCGTCCTGACCGCCCCATTCCGGAGCCGATCCGCCTCTCGCCTCACGTTGCCGCCCGCCGTCG
>JAJDUK010000102.1 GCA_022826665.1 Alphaproteobacteria bacterium
GCATGCGCTGGACCGTCAACGGCGCCAACGCCATCATCGCCCTGCGCTGCGCCGTCGAGAGCAATCGCTTCGACGATTTCTGGGAACGGCGCGCCGGCGCAGCAGCATGAATCTCACAAATCAGACGTACACCCGCACCGATCTTCCTCTTGACGTTGTTCGATCTTCATCAGCGCACGTCCTCGGGCGCTTCTTCCGTTGCCGCGAGACGGAGCCCGCTGGCGCTCGTGCGCCGAGAGGAGCCGGGCGCCCCCCATTGACAGTCGCCGCCGATGGCCCGAGTCTCCGCCCATTCGCGGCGGGCGGCGCGGGAGAACCATGAGCGGATCAAGCGGCATCGACTTTGCCTTCGTTGCTGCGCCTGTGGGCGAGGACGGGCTCTCCGACGCCGCGCTCTACAAGGAGATCCTGGCGGATTGCGCTTTCGCCCACCGGGCCGGCTACCGCGCCGCCTGGATGATCGAGCATCATTTCTCGGACTACTTCCCGACTCCCAATCCGCTGGCCTTCCTCTCCCACATCGCCGCGCGCTTCCCGGATTTCGCGCTCGGCACCTGCGTGCTGGTGACACCCTGGTACGAGCCGCTGCGCCTCGCCGAGGAAATCGCGCAACTCAACCTGCTCACCGACCGGCCGCTCCACATGGGGCTTGGCCGGGGCACGGCGAAGTACGAGTACGACGCCTTCGGCGTGCCGATGGAGGAGAGCCGGCAGCGCTTCCGCGAGGTCTGGGAGATCGTGAGCACCGCGCTCGCTGGTGGGCGCTTCCGTTACGAAGGCAAGTATCTGACCGTGCCGACCCGCGTCGAGCTGCGCCCGCGTTCCGACACGAGC
This sequence comes from Alphaproteobacteria bacterium, assembly GCA_022826665.1. GTDB lineage: Bacteria > Pseudomonadota > Alphaproteobacteria > UBA828 > UBA828 > WTGU01. The sequence continues at coordinate 835 of JAJDUK010000102.1, forward strand.
AAGATCAACTTCTACGGCGCCGTCGGCGGCAGCCCCGATTCTGGGGCGGTGATGGCCGCGCTCGGTCTGCCGCCCATCATGACGGCCTTCAGCAACCTGCCGCTGCAGCGCGAGGCGCTCTCCGGCTGGAAGGAGGCGGCGCAGGCGCGTGGCATGGACGTGGACGGCTGCCGTTACCCGATGATGATCAACTGCATCATCGCCGACACCGACGACGAGGCCTACGACCTCGCCAAGCGCTACATCCCGCGCTTCCAGCAGGCGCAGATCGACCACTACGAGGCCGACGACGGCCACTTCGAGACGCTGTCCACCTACACCGCCTGGGCCAAGATATTCGCCAAGATGAAGGCGCGCACCGATCCCGCCAACATCCCGCCCTGGGCCGACGGTCAGTTCGTGGGCTCGCCCGAGACGGTGCGCCAGCGCGTCGCGGATTACGTGGATGCGGGCTTCAACAGCTTCCTCATCCACACGGCGACGCCGGGCGTGCCGCGCCGTCACCGCCAGACCTGGCTCGGCCGCTTCGCCGACGAGGTGGCGCCCTACTTCGAGGGCGGCGAGGCCTTGCGCGCCGCCGCCGGCGCCTGACACCAGTATCGATGCAGCTCGATCCCGCGCTGGCGGAGATCCTCGCCTCGCTCGACCCGAGCGCCGAGACCCCGGTCGAGGAAATGGCGCCGGAAGACGCGCGCGCGACGTGGAAGGAGGAGATGGCCGCCGTGGCCGGCAAGCCACTGCCGGTCAAGTCGGTGACCGCGCACGAGGCGCCGGGGCCCGCCGGCCCGCTCGCGGTCAGGCTTTACGAGCCGGAGGGGGCGGGCGCCGGCCCGCTGCCGATCCTCGTCTACTACCACGGCGGCGGCTGGATCCGCGGCGATCTCGACACCCACGACGACGTTTGCCGCTATCTCTGCCATCACGGAGCCTGTCTGGTGGCCTCCGTAGACTACCGGCTCGCGCCCGAGCACCGCTTCCCCGCCGCGCTGGAGGATTGCGACGCCGCGACCCAGTGGGTAGCGGAGCACGCGGCACAGCTCGGTGCCGACCCCGCGCGCCTCGCCATCGGCGGGGACAGCGCCGGCGGCAACATCGCCTGCGGGGTTGCGCTCAAATCGCGCGAGCGCGGCGGGCCCGCGATCTGCTTCCAGCTTCTGATCTACCCGGCGACCGACCTCGCCGGCGAGACCGAGTCCAAGCGGCTTTATTCCTCGGACTACCTGCTCAACTCGATGCCCTTCTATGTCGGGAGCTACCTGGGGCCGGAGGGCGACGCAGCCGACCCGCTTGCCTCGCCGCTGCTGGCGCGCGACCTCTCCAACCTGCCGCCCGCCTTCGTGCTCACCGCCGGTTTCGATCCGCTCCGGGACGAGGGCGAGGCCTACGCCAGGCGGCTCGAGGCGGCCGGCGTGCCCACCGAGTATCGCTGTCATGAGAGCATGATCCACGGCTTCGTCTCGATCACGGGCCTGATCGAGAGCGCCGAGGCGGGTCTGGCCGACTCTGCTGCGGCGCTCAGGGCCGCTTTCGCCCGTTGAGAGAAGGAACAGCGCCATGAGTGAAGGCATCGCCGGCAAGGCCTGTGTGATGACCGGCGCAGGCGGGGGTATGGGCCTTACCATCGCCCGCGCGCTCCGCGCCGAGGGCTGCGCTGTCACCGCCATCGATCCCAAGCCCGAGCCGCCGGAGTTCGCGTCCGCCGACGGCGCGGCCGGGCGCTACGTCCAGGGCGATGCCACCGACGAAGAGCTGGTCGCGCGCACCGTCGCCGAGGCCTTCGATGCGTCCGTCCGCCTCGACTACCTGGTCAATGCCGCAGGCGTCGGCTGGTACGACCGGGACGGCTCCATCGCCGAGATGGAGATGGCCGTCTGGCACCGGGTGATGGAGATCAACCTCACCGCGTCCGCGCTGATGGCGCGCCACGCCGTGCCGTTTCTCCGGCGCACCGGGGCCGGCGGGTCGATGGTTCACATCGCGAGCGTGGTGGGCCTGCGCAACATGGAGAACATCCTGGAGGGCGGGCCCATCGACGCCTATCAGGCCTCGAAGGCGGGACTCACCGCTCTCTCTCGCTCGCTTTCCATGCAGCTCGGGCCCGACGGCATCCGCTCCAACACCATCTGCCCCGGCGCGGTGCTGACGCCGATGACGGCGCCCACCTACGAAGCCGACCCCAGCCGCGCCGACGCCATGATCGCGCGCACGCCGCTCGGCCGCCTGGGCCTGCCCGAGGACATTGCCCACGCCTGTCTCTTCCTGCTGTCGGACAAGGCATCCTTCATCACCGGCATCGACCTCGTGGTCGACGGCGGCATCATGGCCAAGCTCTAGACCAGGGTTACGAGACCAAGGCCGCGAACAGACCACCGCTCAGGATCGCGCCGGTGATGCCGAAGCCGACGTAAGCCGCGAACACCTGCCGGCGCACCAGCGACCAGACCGCGACCATGGCCGGGATGCAGGTCACCGCGCCCGCGACCATGAACGCCATCGCGGCACCCGAGCCCATGCCCTGTTCCATCAGGCCTGCGACCAGCGCGGGCGCGGCATAGCCGTTGAGGTAGGCCGGCGCGCCCACCAGCGCGCCCAGCGCAATCGGCGCCATTCCGTCGCCCCCCACGACGCCCGCGATCATCTCCGCCGGCACGTAGGTCACCAACAGGGCTTCGATCAGGTAGGCCAGCACCAGCCACTTGACGAGGAACCGGGCGTTGGCGATGGCTTCGGCGCGGAATGCGGCCAAGCGCGCCCGCTCGCGCCAGAAGCGCCATACCGTCTTGCCCTCCTCGGACCCGCCGGCGCAGCAACCGCCGCCTACGCTCAGGCGGAGCGCTTCGGCGAAGGCGCCGCGCCAGACGAGGAAGCGAACCCCGAAGCCGCCGAACAGGCCCAGCGCGACCGCCGCGACCGCCTTGCCCGCCGCGAAATCCCAGCCGAGCGCGGCGGCGGTGATGAGCACGGTGGAGGGGTCGATGAGAGGCGATGAGAGCCAGAACGCCATGATGGCCGAGAGCGGGACGCCCACCGCAAGCAAGCCCGCGATCAGCGGAATGACCTCGCACGAGCAGAACGGGGCAAGTCCGCCGAGCAGCGCGGCCAGCACGATCATGCGCGTCTCGCGGCCCTCGAAGGCGCGGGAGACCAGCGCGGTGGCCCCGGTCGCCTTGAGCGTCGCGATCAGCACCACCGCCCCGGCAATGTAGGGCAGGGTGCCGGCGAACGCCTCGGCCGCGGTGCGCAGGATGTCCGTGACGTTCGGCGCATCCAGTAGCGCCACCGCGAGCGGGATGGCGAGGATGAGGGCCCAGACGGAGAGCACGTCCCGCGCTCGCGCGCGCAGGCCGTCGACACCGCGAAGAACGAGGGCGGTCACGGCGACGGGCTCCTGAGCGCCGCCCGCGCGGCACGGGCCTGGGGCGAGGGCTTGGCGTCGGCGCAGCAAGCCTCAAGCAGGAAGGCGGCGAGGGCTTCGAGACGCCGATAGGCGGCCCGGTTGATCACGGTGCGCCCGCGGCGCTCCTGCTCGACCAGCCCGCCGGCGGCGAGAAATCCGAGGTGATGGGCCAGGGTGGACGCCGGGATGGCGGTGCGCTCCTGGATCTCGCCGACGGTGAGCCCTTCGTCTCCCGCGCGCACGAGCAGGCGCAGCACCGTGAGCCTGGGCTCGGAGCCGCACGCGGCGAACCCCTGCGCCGCTTCTTCGAGTGCGACGGCGGCTTGGGGCGGTCCGTGGGAGTGCTGTTCGAATTCCATATAACTAGTTTTATGGTTATATTGTCGTATGTCAAGGACCGCCTTGGGTGCAGGACCCATGAAACGGAAACGCTCTAAGCGGCGAAGGTGCCGAAGGCGCCGCGGGAGTAGAGCAGGGGCTCCTGGGCCGTGTCGGTGCGCACCGCCTGCACGCGGCCAGTAAGCACAGTGTGGGTCTCGGCCCGGAGCGTCTGGCCAAGCAGGCAGTCGAAGCTCGCGAGCGCGTCCATCAGCACCGGTGCGCCAGTCGCAAGCGTGCCCCAGTCCCCGGTGGTGAAGCGCTGGGGCACCCGTTCGGAGGACGAGAACTGCGCGGCCAGGTCGAGGTGCTGCGCGCCCAGCACGTTGACGCAGAAGACCCGGCTCTGCAGCGTCGGATCATGCGCGCCCGCCTCACGGTTGACGCAGGCGAGAAGCAACGGGGGGTCGGCGCTCAGCGAGCAGACTGCGGTGGCGGTGAGCCCGGTGCGCTGCTCGCCGATGGATGTGGTCACGATGGTGACTCCCGCCGCGAGCTGGCGCATGCCCTCCCTGAAGTCGTCGGAATCGACCGCCACGACCGGCGCGGCCAGGGTATCGAAATCGAAATCGTCAAGCAGTGACATAAAGCCCTCTCCCGGCGCGGCGCCGACTGTACCCAAACGCCGCCCGCGCATTATGAAGACCGCCGCCGCAGCGGTCCACGGCACGGCGAAACGGTCGTTCGGCCGGCCGATGTCAGTGGAAGTAGGCGCCGCCGTCGACGACCAGCGTCTGCCCCGTGACGAAGGCCGAGTCCTGCGACGCGAAGAAGACCACCGCGCCCACGATGTCGTCCGGATGCTGGTCGCGTTGGATGACCCGCGCCTGCCGCGAGATGTCCTGCAGCTTTTCCAGCTGATGGGGGTTCTCCAGCACGCCGTCGGACAAGGTGAAGCCGGGCGCGACACCGTTGACCCGGATGTCGTGGGCACCGAGTTCCTTGGCCAGGGCCTTGGTCATGGCGTTCACGGCGCCCTTGCTCGCCACGTAGTGCAGCATGAAGGGAACGCCCTTGAAGGGCGTCCCCGACGAGACGTTGATGATCGAGCCACCGCCCTGCCGACGCATGGCGGGGACCACCGCGCGGGTCGCCATCGCCTGCCCGATGACGTTCACGTCGAGCACGCGCTTCCACTCGTCGATGTCCAGGTCCTCAAAGGGCTTCAACTCCAGGTCGGCGTAGATCCCGGCGTTGTTGACCAGCACGTCGATGCGGCCGAACGCCTCCAGCGCGGCGTTCGCCATCGCCTCTGTGTCGCTCCGGCTCGACACGTCGCAGGAAACGCCGATGACGCTGTCCCCGGCGTTATCGAGTGCCTTCGCGGTCTCCGCAGCGCCGTCGCGGTCGGCAATAACCACGCTTGCCCTTTCTGCGAGGAGTGCTTGCACGATCGCCTGTCCAATCCCCATTGCCCCGCCGGTGACAATCGCGACCTTCCCGCTGCAACGCATCGCTGTGCTCCTTCCGCTTACTCGCAACTTCCGCCGACTATGCCGAATCGAGTTCGATGGGTCTCTCCGCAAACACCCGATAGCTCTGCGACTTCGGCTTGTCCCGGTCCTCGTCGTTGACGTAGCGGATAGACGACGTGCCGAGCAGCGATCGCGGCAACACCATTGTTCGAATGAAGCGGCTGGGCACGTCTATCGACGCTTGCGCGAAGACGGGTTCCGGTCCGCTCTCGAACCAGGCGCCGCCGGGGCCGTATGACGAGGAACGGCTCTCTGTATCGATCCGTATTTCCCCCTCTCGCAGGCATCGAATGCCGGGGCCCTGGTGCGTGTGCAGAAGAGCCGTCCCTCCGGGCGGGAACGCCACGCTATCGAGCCGGATCAAAAGCTCATCGGCGATCGCGCCCGGATCGATAGGGCCGGCAAGTCGAAGGCTCGTCCGATGAGCGTAAGCGTCGGCGTCTGCGTCGGGCATCCCGACCTCCCAACGCCAGACCGTGGCGCCGCCACCGCTGGCGCGTACCACCGCCGCGTCCGTCAGGACGGCTCCGTCATCCAGCGGCACATCCTCTCCGTCCACGGTGATGCTGCCGGCCGAGACGTAGAGCGCCCTCGGCGCGGGTTCCTCGAAGCCGACCTTTTCGCCGCCGAACAGGATGTCCTCGTAAAGGCGCAGTTCATAAGCCATACGTTGTGACCTCACAGGCATCGTCCGAACACTCGGGCCGTGCGCCCAGCCGAGGCCTGCATCGCATCAGTAGGCGACCGGGAGCGGGTCCAGGCTCCGCCACAGATGCCAGACCGCCACCGAGCGCCAGGGCCGCCAGCACGCCGCATGGGCCTCGATCGCGTCGGGGTCCATCGAGCCGCCGTCGCCGTAGTGCTTGCCCATGGCCCGGCGCACGCCGATGTCGGCGAGCGGCAGCACGTCCGGCCGCTGCAGGTAGAAGATCAGCACCATCTCGGCGGTCCATCGGCCCACGCCCCTGAGCGCGAGCAGGTCGTCGATCACCGCTTCGTCGTCGGCGCCCTGCCAGCGCTCCGGGTCGATGGCGCCGGAGACGAAACCGATCGCGATGTCGCGCAGGTAGCCCGACTTCTGGCGGGTGAGGCCGGCGCCGCGCAGCTCGGCTTGCGTGCGTGCCGCGACCTCGGGCGGTGCGACGGTGCCGACGCAGGCCTCGAGCCGCGCCCAGATGCTGTCCGCCGCGCGCACCGAGATCTGCTGGGCCACGATGGCGCGCGCGAGAGTGAGGAAGAGGTCCCCCTGGCCCACCAGGCCTTCGCCCTCGTAGCGCGCCACGAGCGCAGCCATCGCCGGGTCGGTGGCGGCGAGCGCGGCCCGCGCCTCCTGCCAATACGCCGGCTGCCCCACCGGCCCGCTCGCCCATCGCGGCATGACGCCCGTTCTCCTCGTTCCCGCAGCCCGAGTCAGCGCCGGGCGAAGCTCGGCATCGGCTCCTCGATGCCCTCGGGGTCGGCGTGGATGAAAACCTCCGCGTGGGGGAAGGCCTCGCGGATCCGGGCTTCCACGGAATCGGAAATCTCGTGCGCGCGGAGCAGTGTAAGCGAGCGATTCATCTCGACATGGACCTGGATGAAGGAATTGATGCCGGAGCGGCGGGTTCTGAGGTCGTGGCAATCCAGCACCTCCGGGTGCTCAAGCACGATCTGCCGAATGCGTTCCCGGTCTGCCTCGGGGAGTTCGTGGTCCATCAGCTGCTCGATCGCGCTCCGCGCGACCTGGTACGCGGCATGGATGATGACGCCCGCGATCACGATCGCGATGATCGGGTCGGCGAGCCCCCAGCCCACGGTCATCGCCAGAGCCAGCGCCGCGATCACGCCGACGTTGGTCAGGATGTCGGAGGCATAGTGCAGGGAATCGGCCTTAATCGCGGTCGAGCCCGTGAGCCGCACGACCCGGCGCTGATAGGCCACCAGCGCCGTAGTGACGAGGATGGCGAAGACCATCACCCCGATCCCCACCGGCGCCCGCTCGATCGGCTCTGGCTCGATGATGCGGCCGACCGCCTCGACGATGAGGAAGATCGCGGACGCCGTGATGAAGACCGCCTGGCCGAGCCCCGCCAGCGGCTCCGCCTTGCCGTGGCCGAAGCGGTGTTCGCGGTCCGCCGGCTGGAGCGCGTGGCGCACGGCGAACAGGTTGATGAGCGAGGCGAGCACGTCCATCACCGAATCGGCCAGCGACGAGAGCAGGCTCACCGAATCCGTGGCAAGCCAGGCGCCGAGCTTGGCAGCGATCATCAGGGCGGCGGCGGCGACCGCGAAATTGGTCGCGCGGCGCATCAGCCGGCGCGCGCGCTCGGGCTCGACCTGGGGGCCGCTCGGGATTTCGGGTTTCACGCCGGCTGCTTATAGCACGGCCGCGGTCGATATCCGTATGACAGCACCCGTCGGGGTGTGGAACGGTTTGTGCCGGGCCGTCAGGCCCGGACGGCGCGACTGCGCCGCGCGCGTAGCGCGTAGCCAAGCGAGCGGAGCGAGCGCCCGGCGCTTGAGGGACATGTAAGTTGCGAGACCGCGGGTTTCGTGTAGGATGCGGCAACACGCGGGAAATCAAGGAAAAACGAGGCTTCGATGGCGGATGCTTCGCCTCTGATGGCGGGCAAGCGGGGCATCGTGATGGGTGTCGCGAACGCGCGTTCGCTGGCTTGGGGCGTGGCCCATTCACTCGCCGATCACGGCGCGGAGCTGGCCTTCACCTTTCAGGGTGACGCCATCGAGAAGCGGCTCAGGCCGCTCGCCGAATCCGTTGGCTCCGATTTCGTCCTTCCCTGCGACGTGACCGACGAGGCGAGCGTCGACGCCACCTTCGAGGCCATCGCCCGGCGCTGGGGTAGCCTCGACTTCCTGGTCCATGCCATCGCTTACTCCGACAAGGAGGAGCTGAAGGGGCGTTATCTCGACACTACGCTCGAGAACTTCCAGAACACGCTTCAGGTCTCCTGCTATTCCTTCACCGCGCTGAGCCGCCGCGCCGTGCCGCTGATGGACGGGAACGGCGGCAGCCTGCTCACCCTCACCTACATGGGCGCCGAGCGCTGGGTGCCGCACTACAACGTGATGGGCGTCGCCAAGGCTGCGCTGGAGGCGAGCGTGCGCTACCTCGCGGCCGACCTGGGCGACCAGAACATTCGGGTCAACGCGATTTCCGCCGGCCCGATCAAGACCCTGGCCGCCTCCGGCATCGGCGACTTCCGCTACATCATGAAGTGGAACGAGCTGAACGCCCCGCTCAAGCGCAACGTCACCATCGAGGAGGTGGGCGGCGCCGCCACCTATCTGTTGAGCGATCTGGGCCGCGGCGTCACCGGCGAGGTCCACCACGTGGACTGCGGCTATCACATCGTCGGCATGAAGCGGCCGGACGCACCCGACATCTCGGTGGTCTAGGGCCGCCCCCTTCTGCCATGGCCAGCAACAGCTTCGGCCTGCTCTTCCGGGTCACGACCTGGGGCGAGAGCCATGGGCCCGCCATTGGCTGCGTCGTCGATGGCGTACCGCCGCGCCTGGCGCTGGCCGAGTCCGACATCCAGCCCGCGCTCGACCGGCGCCGGCCTGGCACCTCCCGCTTCGTCACCCAGCGGCGCGAGTCCGACACCGTGCGCATCCTCTCCGGCGTCTTCGAGGGCCAGACCACCGGCACGCCCATCGCGCTCGTGATCGAGAACGAGGACGCGCGCAGCCGCGACTACGGCCCGATCAAGGAGACCTACCGCCCCGGCCACGCCGACTTCACCTACGACGCGAAGTACGGCATCCGCGACTATCGTGGCGGCGGACGGGCCAGCGCACGGGAGACCGCGATGCGCGTCGCCGCCGGCGCCATCGCGCAGAAGATTCTGGGCGACGAGGTGACAATCCGGGGTGCGGTCGTCCAGGTGGGCGAGCACGCCGTGGACCGCGCACGCTGGGACTGGGCGGAGACGGCGGAGAACCCCTTCTTCTGCCCCGACGCCGCCATCGTGCCGGCTTGGGAGGAGGCGCTGGATACCGCCCGCAAGGCCGGCACGTCCCTCGGCGCCATCATCGAGGTTGAGGCGGACGGTGTGCCGGCGGGCCTGGGCGCACCGGTCTACGGCAAGATCGACGCCGACCTCGCCGCCGCCATGGTCGGCATCAACGCGGTCAAAGGGGTCGAGATCGGCGCCGGTTTCGCCGCAGCCGCCATGAGCGGCGACGAGATACGCATGGAAGGCGGGCAGCCGCGCTTCCTCACCAACAATGCCGGCGGCGTGCTCGGCGGCATCACCACAGGGCAGCCGGTCGTGGTGCGCTTCGTGGTCAAGTCCACGAGCTCGATCCGCACGCCGCGCCGCACCATCACAGCCAAGGGCGACGAGACCGAGGTTTCGACCGAGGGCCGGCACGACCCCTGCGTCGGCATTCGCGCGGTGCCGGTGGGCGAAGCAATGATGGCCTGCGTGCTCGCCGACCACCTGCTGCGCCACCGCGCCCAGTGCGGTTGAAGCGCCGCACGACGTCCACCGCCGAGGGGAGAGAGCCATGCCGGCCAAGCGAACGGCACGCAAGGCGGAGCGTGTCCACGCGCTGCGTCTGCCCGATCAGCGCAAGAATCCGCCCGAGATCCGCGCCGTCTTCGAGCGCTGCCTGGAGAAGATCGGCTTCGTGCCCAACGTGCTCCGCTCCTACACGCTCCGCCCGCGCAAGTTCGAGCTGTTCCGCCGCTACAACAACGAGCTGATGCTGGGCGAGTCCGGCCTCTCGGCGCTGGAGCGGGAGATGATCGCGGTCGTCGTTTCCTGCGTGAACCACTGCCACTACTGCCTGGTGGCGCATGGCGCGCAGGTGCGCGTCCTCTCGGGCGATCCGGTCCTGGGCGACCAGCTCGTCGCCAACTACCGCGCGGCGCCGCTCTCCCGCCGCCAGCGCGCCATGCTGGACTTCACCTGGAAGCTCAGCGAGAGCCCGGATTCCGTAGGCACCGCCGACCGCACCGCGCTGAAGAAGGCGGGCTTCAGCGACGAGGATATCTTCGACATCGCCGAGGTCGCGGGCTTCTACAACATGACCAACCGGCTGGCCGCCGCCATCGATATGCGCCCCAACCGAGAGTATTACGAGATGGGGCGCTGACGACGCGCCAAGGGCCTGCCCCCTGACGGGACAGGCCCTTTCGCTTGGCGATGTTCTTTCCGGGCTAGGCGTGCGCGGCTGACGCCGCTTCCTCCCGCTGTTTGCGGTGCGCGGCGCGCATGGCCTTCTGCAGCTTCTTGAAGGCCCGCTCCTCGATCTGGCGGATGCGCTCGCGAGAGACGCCGTATTCCTTGCTGAGCTCTTCCAGCGTCAAAGGCTCTTCTCTCAGGCGCCTCTCGGCCAGGATGTGCTGCTCGCGGTCGGTGAGCACCTCCAGCGAATCGCGGAAGAGCTGCCTGCGGTGGTCGAGCTCGTTCGCTTCGAGGACAGTGGTCTCCTGGCTCTCGGTGGAATCTTCGAGCCAGTCCTGCCACTCGCCGCCGCCTTCCTCGCGGATCGGCGCGTTGAGCGACTGATCGGGGCCGGTCATCCTCCGGTTCATGGAGATCACGTCGTTTTCAGAGACGTTGAGCGCGGTCGCGATATGCTCGACCTGTTCCGGCGTCAGGTCGCCGTCGTCGATCGCCTCGATCTCGCCTTTCAGCTTGCGCAGGTTGAAGAAGAGCTTCTTCTGCGCGGCCGTGGTGCCCATCTTCACCAGCGACCAGGAGTGCAGGATGTATTCCTGCATCGAGGCGCGAATCCACCACATGGCGTAAGTGGCGAGGCGGAAGCCGCGGTCCGGATCGAAGCGCTTGACCGCCTGCATGAGGCCGATGTTGCCCTCGGAAATCAGCTCGCCCACCGGGAGGCCGTAGCCGCGATAGCCCATCGCGATCTTGGCCACCAGGCGCAGGTGGCTGGTTACGAGCCGGTGCGCCGCCTCGGCGTCATCGTGCTCGCGCCAGCGCTTGGCCAGCATGAACTCCTCCTCGGGCGTGAGGAGCGGAAATTGGCGGATCTCGCGGAGATAGCGGGAGACGCTGCTCCCCTCCGGTGTCGCCGGTATCGGAACGGCACGCGCTGCCATTGTTCCATCCCTCCTCTAAACCGAGACGCCCCGGCGCCCCGCCGGCCCCGCGCCGCGTTATGCTGCGTCTGCGAAGCCGTATATGGAATTTGCGCTCAAATTAGGCGTTTTCAAGGCAATTCGTCTTATATCAAGCCTTTGTGATGCTTATGTCATCGCCCGCATTTGCCGCCGCGATCAGAGCGTTCATGTCGGCGGGCAGCGGGCTCTCGAAGGCAAGCGCCGCGCCGCTCACGGGGTGGACGAAGCTCAAAGCGGCGGCATGTAGCGCCTGGCGGGGGCAAAGCGCAAGCGTTTTGTGCCAACGCTCGTCGAGACCCCGTCGCCTCGCGCCGCCATAGAGCGCATCGCCCACCAGCGGATGGTCCCGGTGCGCCATGTGGACCCTGATCTGGTGGGTGCGCCCGGTCTCCAGCCGGCATTCGACGAGGCTCCAGAGCGGCTCCAGCAGCTTCAGCACGCGATAGTGCGTAACCGCAGCCTTGCCGCCGCTTGCGCGCACCGCCATCCGCTTGCGATTGCGCGGATCACGGCCGATGGCGCCCTCGATCCGCCCCTCGGCAGGCCGCGGTACCCCCCAGACCACCGCCCGATAGGTGCGGCTCAGCCGTCGCGTCGCGAACCGCTCAGACAGCCCCTGATGGGCGGCGTCGTGCTTGGCCGCCACCATGAGGCCGCTCGTGTCCTTGTCGAGGCGGTGGACGATGCCGGGCCGCCGCACGCCGCCGATGCCGGACAGGCTCGCGCCGCAATGGGCGAGCAGCGCGTTGACCAGCGTGCGGTCGGGGTTGCCCGGCGCCGGGTGAACCACCAGCCCGGCGGGCTTGTCCACCACGATCAGATGCTCGTCCTCGTAAGCGACCTGGAGCGGAATCGCCTGCGCGCGGGGCGTCTCGTCCACCGGCGGCGGGATGACCAGCGTCACCGCCTGGCCCGGTTTGACCCGATATCCGGGCTCCGTTATCGTCGCGCCCGCGATCGAGACCCGGCCGGTCTCGATCAAGTTCTTAAGCCGGGAGCGTGACAGCGCCGGCACGCGGTCCGCCAGGAGTCGGTCGAGCCGCGCGCGAGCGTCCGCCCGAGCGACGGTGAACCGGCGGCGCGTTTCGGCGACGGTGCTCATATCCGGTACGGGCCATGATCACCTATCTCAAGATCATCGTCATCGTTCTCGGGGTGATGATTGCGGCGGGGCTCGTCGTCATCGGCATCAAGCTTGTCGAGAAGGGCGACGAGCTGGCCGAACTCAGCGAGGATGACGGCGAGACGGCGGCGGATGATTGGGGCGCCAGCGCCCTGTCGGAGGCCGCGGCCCCCTTGCCCACGCCCGCCGACCTGGGGCTGTCCGCGGGCTCGCAGGTGCGGCGGATGACCGCCGCGGGCCATCGGCTCATCCTCGTGGTGGCCGTGCCGGATGCGGGCGAGCGGATCGTGATTGTCGACCTGCGCAACGGCGGCATGGTCGCGAATATCGGGCTCGAGAGCGCGCCGTGAGCGTCGCGCGGGAACGCGTGCGGTGAGTATCGCGCGGGTCCGGCTCTCGACGGCGCAGTTGCAAGCCATCGAGCGGGCGGCGGAGGCGGCTTACCCCGAGGAGGCCTGCGGCCTGCTGGTTGGTCACTCCGAGCCGGGCGGGGCTTGGCAGGTAAGCGCGGTGGAGGAGAGCGCAAACGTCGCGGAGCCGCCGCGCACACGACGCTTCGAGGTCGATCCCAAGCTCCGGCTCAGGCTGGAGCGCGAGCTTCGGGAGAGCCCTGATTCGGTCGTCGGCGTCTACCACTCTCATCCCAACGGCAGCGCCAAACCTTCGGAGACGGACGTCTCGATGATCTTCGAGCCCGACATGGTCTGGCTGATCACCGCCGTCACAGACGGCAGGGCGGGTGCGACCAAGGCTTACAAGCCGAGCGAGGACGGCGCGGCCTTCCAGCCGCTCGGGCTTGACCTCGGCGGCGAAGAGGCGTGAGCCGGTAGGAGGCACGGAGCAGATGGATTTTCGCAGCGATAACGTGGCCTCCGCCGCGCCGGAGATCGTGGATGCCGTGGCGGAGGCCGCGCGCGGAAGCGCCACTCCCTATGGCGGCGATCCCTGGACCGAGGGCCTGGAGCCCGCGTTCTCCGAGCTTTTCGAAACCAAGGTGAAGGTCTTCCCGGTGGTGACCGGGACCGCCGCGAACTCCGTCACGGTCGCGACGCTGACCCCGCCCTGGGGCGTGATCTACGCGGGCCGCGCCGCTCACGTCGAGAACGACGAGTGCGGCGCGCCCGAGTTCATGACCGGCGGCGCCAAGGTCACCGGCATCGACGAGCGCTTCGGCAAGATCCAGCCCCAAGCGCTGGAGGCGGCGCTCGATGCCGCCGGCACGGGCGAGGTGCACTGGTCGCAGCCGGCATGCCTCAGCCTCACCCAGCCGACCGAGATGGGCCAGATCTACACGCCGGGCGAGCTTGCGGTGCTGACCGGGATCGCGCGCCGCCACGCGCTTGCCGTCCATATGGATGGCGCCCGCTTCGCCAATGCTGTGGCTGCCAGCGGGGAGAGCCCGGCGGCGCTCACGTGGCGGGCCGGCGTCGACGCGCTCTCCTTCGGCGCGACCAAGAACGGCGCGCTGGCGGCCGAGGCCATCGTGCTCTTCGGCGATAAGCGCGCAGGCGAGCTCGCCTTCCGCCACAAGCGGGCGGGACAGCTCCTCTCCAAGATGCGCTTCGTCTCGGCCCAGCTCGCGGCCTACATCGCGGACGGCCTCTGGCTCAGGCTGGCGGAGCAGGCGAACAGCCAAGCGCGTCGGCTCGCCCGGGGCCTGGAGGCGGTGCCCGGCGCCTCGCTCGCGGCGCCCATCGAGGCCAACGAGCTCTTCGTCACGCTGCCCCGCCCGGTGATCGACGGGCTCGCCGAGGCCGGCGTCCTCTTCTACCCGTGGCCGGAGACCGATCCCGCGACCACGACGATCCGCCTCGTCACCCGGCACGACACCGACCCGGCCGAGGTTGATCGGCTGGTCGAGACCGCGCACGAACTCGCCACCGCAGCCGCGTAGCTCGCCGGCGGGCCGTGACCCTGGCACGACCTCCGGGCTAGAGTGCGCGGACCAAGGATACAGACCGAATTGGGGAGGACTCACCATGCTGAAGCGGCACAATCCCGCCACCGTCGTCGAGGCCTATGGCGGCGGCTACAGCCAGGCGCTGGAGATCCCGGCGGGCGCCCGGCTCATGTTCACCGCAGGCCAGGTGGGCGTGGCGCCCGACGGCACCACGGCCGACGGCTTCGCCGCCCAGGCCGATCAGACCTGGGCCAACGTTTTGGCTTTGCTCGCCGAGGGCGGCATGGGCGTCGAGGACATCGTCAAGATCACCGGCTACATCGTGGGCTCTGAGAACTTCCCGGCCTACGCGGCGGCACGGAAGAAGGCGCTCGGCGGTATCCGCCCGGCATCCACCGGGATCATCGTGCCGGCGCTCGCGCTGCCGGAGTGGTTGGTCGAGATCGAGGCGGTGGCCTCGAAAGTGGACTGAGCGGGCGCTTCGCCCACCCGGTGACCGCAGCGGGAGGAGAGGGACCATGGTGACTCCATCCATGCAATTGATCGGCGAGGCGCTGGCCGAGGTCGCCAGCATCTCGGTGGACGAGGCGCTGGCGCTGGTTGACGGCGGCGATGCGGTCTTCGTCGACGTGCGCGAGCGGGCCGAGCACGATGCCGGCGCCATCGCCGGCGCCGTGGCCGCCCCGCGCGGCTTCCTGGAGTTCATCGCCGACCCGACCTCGCCGATGCACAACGCGTCGCTCTCCTCCGGCAAGCGGCTGGTGATCTACTGCGCCTCCGGCGGCCGCTCCGCGCTCGCGACCAAGACCCTGCAAGACATGGGCTATTCGGGGGTCGCGAACCTCACCGGCGGCTTCCAGGCCTGGACCGAGGTCGGCGGCCCCACCGAATGACGGAAGGAGCGGCTGGCGGCATGTCGCCGCCGCTCGATACCGCCTTCGCCCGCGCGCACTTCCCGGCGCTCGCGGGCCCCTGGGCGCTGTTCGAGAACGCGGGCGGCACCCTCGCCGCGGAGCAGGTGCTCGACCGCATCCGCACCTACATGGCCGAGTACCAGGTGCAGCCGGGCGCGGCCTATCCGGCGTCCGCCCGCGCGGCCGAGATGATCGCGGAGAGCCACCGGGCGATGGCCGCGATGATCAACGCCCAGCCCGAAGAGGTGATGATCGGGCCCTCCACCTCCATGAACGTGTTCCTCCTGGCCCAGGCGCTCAAGCCCGGCCTCGGCGAAGGCGACGAGGTCGTCGTCACCAATCTCGACCACGAGGCGAACGTCGGCGCCTGGCGCAAGCTCTCAGGCGAAGGGATCACGGTACGCGAGTGGCGCTTCGATCGGGAGAGCTTCGCGCTGGAGCCGGCGGGGCTCGCGGCGCTGCTGAACGAGCGCACGCGCCTGGTCTGCTTCGGCCACTGCTCCAACATCACCGGCGGCTTCACCGACGTGCCGGCACTGGTGCGCACGATCCACGACGCCGGCGCGCTGGCTTGCGTGGACGGCGTCGCCTACGCGCCGCATCGTGCGATCGACGTGAAGGCGTGGGACGTCGATTTCTACCTCTGCTCCACCTACAAGCTCTACGGGCCGCACTTGGCACTCCTCTACGGCAAGCGCGCGCACTTCGAGCGGGCGGCACCGCTCAATCATGTCTTCCTGGACGACGAGCTGCCGCTGAAGCTGAATCCAGGCGGCCCCAACCATGAGCTGAGTGCGGGCCTTGCCGGCGTCACCGCCTATCTCGACGCGCTCCACGCCCACCACGAGGGTGAATCCAATCTCCCGCTCCACGGCCGCCTCGCCGCGATCTTCGAGCGCATCGCGGCGTATGAGGAGGCGCTGGTCGCGCCGCTGCTGGAGTTCCTCGCAGCCAAGCCCGGAGTCCGCCTGATCGGCAATCCGACCGCCGACCGCCACGCGCGCGCGCCCACGGTCGCCTTCGCAGTGGAGGGGCGCGATGCCGGCGAGATCGCCCGCGCCGTCGCCGCGCACCGGGTGGCCATCGGCGCCGGCGACTTCTACGCCGCCCGCTGCATCGAGGCCCTGGGCCTCGCAACCCAGGGCGGCGTGGTTCGCGCCAGCATGGTCCATTACAACACGGCGGACGAGGTCGAACGCCTGATCCGCGCCCTGGACGAAGCGATCTAAGCGGCGGCCAAATTCTTAGAGCCTGCGCGCCTGGGCGATGGGGAGGTCGGAGATCCGGGCGTACTCGCCGGCCGCGAAAAACGCCGGATCGTTCAGGTAATCCAGCACCAGATCGGTGGTATCGAGACCCCAGAATATCTCGTCGCCGATGACGAACGTCGGGATTCCGAAGACTCCGCGCTCCGCGGCCTCCTCCGTGCCCCGCCTGAGCGCCTCCTTGACTTGCGGTGCCGCGATCAACGCGTCGGCGTCCGCGATGCCGAGACGCCCGGTCATCGCCCGCCATTCCTCGTCGTCCGAGGGATCGCGCCCCTCGGCCCATATGGCGTCGAAGACCGCGCGTATCAGCTGAGGATCGGCGCCCTGGGCGACGGCAAGGCGGAGCGGGCGCAGCGGGTTGAAGGGGTGCGCCGGCGGCATGCGGAAGGGGATGCCGTGTCGCGCCGCGTACCAATGGCACCAGCGGTAGGTCTGCACGCGCTTGGCCGGGATCTCCGCCGGCCCCTTGTGCTCCCAGTGGGCGAGGAGCCCGGCGAAGAGCACCGGCCGGTAGGTCACCTCCAGGTCCGGCGGCAGCCGGTCGAACTGGGCGAGTTGCAGATAGGAAAAGGGAGAGAGAAAATCGAAGTACCAGTCTGCGGCCGGCATCGGCCCGTCCTTTGCGCTCAGTGATACGGCTTGCCGGACGATTGTGCCCGGTCTGGCCCGTCTGAGCGAGGGAGAGCGGGAGCCCGGCGAGTGGAAATGGCGGAGGGACCATGAGCGAGACGGAGCGCGAGGCGCGGATCGACCTGGCGGCGGCCTACAGGATCGCCTGCCACCACGGGCTCAACGAGGGCGTCTGCAACCACTTCTCTCTCATGCTGCCGGGGAGCGACGATCGCTTTCTGCTGATCTCCTACGGCACGCATTGGAGCGAGGTGCGCGCCAGCACGCTCCTGGTCGTCGACATGGACGGCAACGTGCTCGAGGGCGAGGGCGACGTGGAGGAGACCGCCGTCTGCCTTCACGCCCCCCTCCACAAGGCGCGGCCGGACCTGCGCTGCCTGATGCACACCCATCAACCCCAGGTGCTGGCGCTCGCCATGATCGAGGACGGCAAGCTGGAGCCCGCGAGCCAGAACGCGCTCCGCTTCAGCCGCCGCGTCGCCTACGACCGGGAATACGGCGGCGTCGCCTTGGCCGAGAGCGAGGGCGAGCGCGTGGCCCGCGCGATGGACGGCAAAGACATCCTCTTCATGGGTAATCACGGCGTGATGGTGGGGGGCGGCGACGTCGCCAAGACTTACGACGACCTCTACTACCTGGAGCGCGCGGCGATGGTGCAGATCCTCGCCATGAGCACCGGCCGCCCGCTCAAGCCGATCCCGCCCGAGATGGAGGCGGAAGCGGTGCGCCAGCTGTCGCGGGACAACAGGCACCGCTACGCGACCGAGCACTTCGGTGCGATCAAGCGGATTCTCGACCGCATCGAACCCGACTATCGGGAGTAGGCGCGGGCCGGACTGGCGCCCTCCTCTCCAAACGCGCTTGTCGGTTCAGCCCACCGCCCGCATCAGAGCGACGGGCGGTGCTGCGCCCAGGGCCGCGCGCGCTCGTAGTCGGCTGCGGCGCGGAACACCGAGACATCGTCGTAGGTGCGGCCGACGAGCTGAATCCCGGTTGGCACCCCGTTGGATGCAAAGCCGCTCGGCACGCTCGCCACCGGGCACTCCGACATCAGGTTGAACGGGTAGTTGAGCTGCCATTGCACGTAGAGGTCGCCGGGGTGGTTGGAGGTGGTGACCGGCTTGCCGTTGATGCGCAGCGAGGTGTCGCTCAGGTCCTGATCCGCCCGAAGCGCCGGGATCGCGTTGGTCGGGCAGACCAGGATGTCGTGAGTCTCGAAGATCGCCGCGAGCGAGCGGTACATGTCGCCGCGCACCTTGTTGGTGCGGTAGAAGTGTGCGAGGCTGTGCCGCGAGCCTCGCTCCAGGATGTCGCGCACGAAGCTCTCGACTTCGTACTTCCAGCGCGGGAAGTCGGGCTCCACCGTGGCCCAGAACAGCCCCTCCCAGATCACGGTCCAGGCGTCGAGCGTGCTCAGGTTCCAGCCGACGTCCACCTCCTCGACGGTGCAGCCGAGGTCGCGGAAGGTCTGGAGCGCGTCGCGCGTGTTCTTCTGCACCTCCTCGTCCACCTCGATGAAGCCGAGGTCCATGGAGTACGCGATCTTCCAGCCCTTGATCGGCTCCAGCGTCTCCGGGATTTCCAGCTTGGGGCGGAGCGAGCAGATGTCGTCCGGGTGGGGACCCGCCGTCACGTTCTGCATCAGCGCACCGTCGGCGACGCTGCGGGTGAGCGGGCCGTAGTGCAGCAGGGATTCGCGCGGGTGGTCTCGGTCGGTCGGGTTGCGGCCGAAAGGCGGCTTGAAGCCGAAGATCCCGCACGCGCCGGCGGGGATGCGGATCGAGCCGCCGCCGTCGGTGCCGTCGGCCAGCGTGGTCATGCCGGTCGCGATGGCGGCGCCGGCGCCGCCAGAGGAGCCGCCGGGTGCGAATTCCAGGTTCCACGGGTTGCGCGTGATACCCCAGAGCTCGCTGTGCGTGTGCGGCGCGTGGGCCATCTCAGGCGTGGTGGTCCGCGCGTGCATGATCGCGCCCGCATCGAGCAGTCGCTCCACCGTCGGCGCCGAGAACTCGGGCACGTGGTCCGCAAAGATGCGCGAGCCGAAGGTGGTGATCTCGCCCTCGAGCGCGTGGAAGTCCTTGATGACCACCGGCACCCCTTCCAGCGGCCGCGTCTCGGCGCCGGAGGCATAGGCCTGCTCGGCAGCCTGCGCCTGCTCCAGCGCGCGCTCGTAGAAGGTGTAGGTGTAGGCGTTGACCTTGGGGTTCACCGCCTCGGAACGCGCGATCACGGCGGACATCAGCTCGACCGGCGAAAGCGTCTTCGCCCGGAACCGCTCGATCGCCTCGTTTGCGGTCAAGTAGCAGAGATCGTCGGTCGCCATCGCAGCCTCCCGCTGTCGGTTGTTCGTTGCCTGCGACCGAGACTAGAGCGTTTCCGCTTCCCACGGAAACGCTCTCGCATTTTGTCGCTCACGGCAGCCGGCCTACGGCCGGCGCCTCCGCGTCGCGCGTCCACGCGCGCGGGCGCGCGATGGCGCCGCGAAAGCGGCGGGCCGCAGTCGCGGCCTGTCGCGCATCCGTCAAAGTCGGACGCGCTCTTGCCCGCAATTCTCACGAAGGTCACGGGCTGCGTCGCGCTCAGGCGCCCCAGCGGTTGCGCGGGCGGCCGATCCGCGCGAGCCTGCGGCGAGCAACGGTCTTCGGGAGGCAAAGTCATGGCGGCGAAACGTGTGGTGTTGACCGGCTACGAGCCCTGGTCTCACGCGAGCGAGAACCCCACCCTCGACCTGCTCGACAAGGCGCGCGAGCGCAACTTCGCCGACATCGAGCTGATCACGCTCCGCGTGCCGGTGGAGAGCGAGCGCCTGGGGCCTCTCGTGGACGAGGCCCTGGAGACCCACAAGCCCGACATATGGATCAGCCTCGGGCTCTTCCCCGGCAGCCCGGTCGTCGCGGTCGAGCGCACCGCCGCTAACGTCATGGACTTCCCGGTGCCGGACAATGTCGAGGTCCAGCCGGTGGACGAGCCCGTGTACGCGGACGGCCCCTTCGCCTATCGGTCCACGCTGCCGATCAAGGCCATGGTGGCGGCGATGAACGAGCGCGGCGTCCCGGCCAAGGTCTCGAACACGGCGTCCACCTATCTCTGCAATCAGATCATGTATACCGCGCTCCACCTCGTGCAGGAGAAGGGGATGGAGACGCGCGCGGGTTTCATCCACGTGCCCTGCTCGCCGGGCTACGTCGCGCAGGCCTCCTACCCCGAGCACGAGTGGCCGTCGATGAGCCTCGATCTCATGGACGAAGCGGTCGATGCGGCCATCACCACGGCCGCGCGGCAGGAAACCGACATCGCCGCACCGCCCAAGGGGTATTAGGAGGGTTACTTAGTCCGTGGTCTGGGACGCGCCCCGGTAGCCGGTGGCGAGCACGTAGCTCTCGGCGGAATCGGAACGGCTCGCTGGCGGCTTGGCGTTGCGCACCCGCGCGAAGGCCTGGCGCAGCCGGACCTGAAGCTCGCCGTCACCGCCCTGGCGCAACTTGGCGAGGAAGCATCCGCCCGGCGCGAGCAGCGGCTCCGCGATATCCAGCGCGGTCTCGCAGAGTGCCGAGACCCGCAGCCGGTCGGTCGAAGCGTGGCCGGTGGTCGGCGCCGCCATGTCGCTCATCACCAGATCCGCCGGGCCGCCGAGCGCGGCGCGAATTGCGTCGAGCGCGTCCGCGCCGCAGGCATCCATCGTCAGCACGGCGACGCCGTCGATCGGCTCGATCTCGGTGGTGTCGACCGCGACCACGTGGCCGCGCTTGCCCACCCGCTCGGCCGCCACCTGGCTCCAGCCGCCGGGTGCCGCGCCGAGATCGACCACCCGCTGCCCCGGCTTCAGGATGTCCGCGCTCTCGGCGAGGCCGATCAGCTTGTAGGCGGCGCGGGAACGATAGCCCGCCTCCCGCGCCGCGCGGACGTAGGGGTCGTTGAGCTGGCGTTCGAGCCAGCGGGTCGACGACGCCTTGCGGCGACGCGCGCGCTTGAGCTTGACCGGCGCACGGCGCTTCCGGGGACCGTTCTCGTCGCGCGCGGTCACGAGTGCGCGCGCTCCCGGCGATCGGCGCGGGCCGCCCGCATCATGCGCAGCAGCATCCCCTCGCGGAGTCCCCGGTCGGCGACATCCAGCTGCCCCGCCGGGCAGGCGACCATGACCGCATCCAGGATGGCGCAACCTGCGATCATCACGTCGCCCCGTCCGGGGCCGATGCAGGGCTGCGCCGCGCGGGCCTCGTAGTCCTGGTCGATGACCGTGTCGATCACTGCGCGCACATCGCCGAATTGCAGTCTGAGACCATCCACCCGGTCCCGGTCGTAGCGCGGGAGCCCGAGGTGAATGCCGGCAATGGTGGTGACAGTGCCCGAGGTGCCGAGAAGCTGGACCGTGCCGTCGGCGGCACCCGCCGGGATGCCGTGGGTCGCGGCGAACGGGCCGATCGCCGTCTCGATCTCGCCGACCATCGCGGCGTAGGACGCACGGGCGACCCGGTCGCCGCCGTAACGTTCGGCGAGCGTCACCACCCCATGGCCGATCGAGGCCCACGCCGCCAGCACCGGCGGCTTGCCGTCATCCAGGCGCACCCAGATGAGCTCGGTGCTGCCGCCGCCGATATCGAGCAGCAGCACGTGCCGCATCGTCCGGTCGAACAGAGGCGTGCAGCCGTCGAGGGCCAGTTGGACTTCCTCGGCCGGCGAGATGATCTCCATGGAGAGCCCGGTCTCGTCGCTGACGCGGTCGATGAACGCCTGGCGATTCTCGGCGCGCCGGCAGGCCTCGGTCGCCACCGCCCAGTAGCGCTCGACACCGCCCCGCCGAAGCTTGCCGGCGCAGACCCTGAGCGCCCCGATTGTTCGCCCGATCGCCTGCTCCGAGAGTCGGCCCGATTGCGCCACGCCTTCGCCGAGCCGCACGATCCGGGAGAAGGCGTCGACGACGCGGAAGCCCGCGCCCTTCGGCCGCGCGACGAGGAGCCGGCAGTTGTTCGTGCCGAGGTCGAGCGCGCCGAATGAAGGGCCGGGCCGATCGCTCACTGTGCTTGCTCCGATTGCCGGGGCGCCCGCTGCCCGACGCCGGCTTGGGCACCATTACAGCGCGTGCGCCCCCGACTGGCAACGCGCGGAGGCCGTGGTGACTTACGCCTCATGGTAGAGGCCGCGCGACGATCGGTTGACACGGCCGCCCCATGCAATAATTGTCAGGCCGGACCCTGCTGGGGGATCGTCTAACGGTAGGACAGCGGACTCTGACTCCGTAGGTCCAGGTTCGAATCCTGGTCCCCCAGCCACCCTCCACGCCCGGCGCGGCCACTGGCCCGGCCGGGCGTTTCGATTCTGGCCGGCCCCACGATCAGGCGTGGGTGCGGGTCTTGTCCGGATCGTAGAAGGGGATGCGCGAGACCGTCGCGGAGCAGCGCCCGCTCTCGCCCTCGACATCGAGCCGCGTGCCCTCGGCCGCCGCGTGGGGCGCCACGTGGCAAAGCGCGAGGGATTTCTGCATCCGGTGCGACCAGCCTGGGCTGTTGACGACGCCGACCTTCTCGCCGTCGAGGGTAAGCGCGGCGTCGGCGTCGACGGCATCGTCGTGATCGGCCACGATGCCCACCATGAGGATCTTCTCCTGACCCTCGCGGGCGAACACCGCGTCCTTGCCGCGAAAATCGCCCTTCTTGCGCGAGACCGACCAGCCCATGGTGACCTCCCAGGGCGTGTTGGCCTCGGTCATGTCGTAGGGATAGAAGAGCAGCGCCGCCTCCACCCGGATCTTGTCCAGGCAGGTGAAGGAGCAGGGGACGATGCCGGCGCTCGCGCCCGCGCTCAGGATCTCCTCCCAGAGCGGCACCACGTGCTCGGCGGTCGCGAAGATTTCGTAGCCGCGTTCACCTGAATAGCCGGTCCGCGAAATCAGCGCCGGCCGGCCGAAGAGCGTGGTCTCGGCCTGATGAAAGTAGCCGAGCGCCGGCAGGTCGATCGGCGTGTGCGCATCGAGGAAGTCCACCGATGCCGGCCCCTGCAGCGAAATGTCGTGCAGATCGTCGTCGAAGGCGATGCTCACCTCTTTGCCCTCGGCGCTCTGCTGCAGCATCTCCAGGCAGGCGCCCGCGCCGTGGACCACCAAATAGTGGTCATCGGCGAGGGTGAAGATGATGGCGTCGTCGCAGATGCCACCATCGTCCTGCAACACCGGCCCGTAGGCCGACCGCCCGATCGGGATCCGCGACATGTTGCGGGTGATGACGTGATCGCAGACCGCCGCGGCGTCGCGCCCGCGCACGTGAACCTTCTTGAGCCCGGAGACATCGAAGAGGCCCGCGCGCTCCCGCACCGCGTCGTGCTCGTCGCAGGGGTCCGAGTTGTAGGTCCACGGCGCCCCCATGCCGTTCCAGTCCTCGAGGTTGGAGCCGAGCGCCCGGTGGTGCGCGGCCAGCGCCGATTCGCGTTCACTCATAGAGAACTCTCCCTGACTCTTTCTTTCCCCTCAGTCGCCGGGCGCTCGCTCCGCTCAGATCGCCTGCCCCTACACGCAACTCGCGTGGCGCTACGCACCGCCGTTGGCCGGCAGGGACGGATAGGTCTGGTCGCCCCAGATCTGCCGCTCCCTGATCCACGGCAGGGGATACTGCGGGTTCTCGGACTCGAACTCACGGGCGAGCCGGTGGCCGTCGAACACCGCATCCGCGATCATCCGGGGCGCGTAGCAATCGCCGATGTGGAAGATATTGTCGATCTCCTCGGCGGCCCATTCGTCCTTGCGCGCCTTCAGCTCGGTGAAGAGCCCGCTGTTGGAGACCCGCGCCGTGGCGACCACCAACGTGTCGCAGGTGAGCTCGTCGATATGGGTGTTGGCCGTGCGCGGCAGCTCGCCAGTGCGCGGGTCGGCGGAGCGCCGGTAGCCGTCGCCGAAGATCGGGTAGGCGCGCACCGTCACCTCGTTGCCGGTATCGATGGAATGCACCCAGGTGGAGCTCAGCTCCTTGATCCCCTTCTCGTGCATCATCCGGTGCAGGTTGGGGGCTTCGAGGGTGAAGTGGGTGTAGTGCACCGATGAACCCAACTGGGTGATGATGGTCACCTGCTTGCCCTGGTCGACGAGATACTCGGCGAGGCTCGCGCCGGTGTAGTAGCCCTCGGCCTCCAGCACGATCACCCGGTCGCCCACGTCCTTGCCGGCCATGACCTGCTCGGGCGTGCACACCTGGGCGAGGCTCGCGTCGACGCCGGGGATCGGCGCGTGGGTGGTGCTGCTCAGCCCGTCCGTCGCCCAGTGCGAGCCGACCGCGACCACCACCCGGTCGGCGCCGTAGGTGAGAACGTCGTCGGCGCTCATCTCACCCACGCCGGTGTGCACCTCGACCGACTTCAGCTTGTCGAGCTGAATCTGGCGGTAGCTGGTCACCCGGCCCCACTCGGCGAGGCCGGGGAAGCGCTGGATGTAGCGCACACAGCCGCCGATTTCGCCATCGGCCTCGCGCAGATGCACGTCGTAGCCGCGCTCGCCCAGCACGCGGGCACACTCCATGCCCGCAGGCCCGGCGCCGACCACGAGCACCGAGCCCGGATCCGGCGCCTTCTCAAACCTCTCCGGGTGCCAGCCGCGCCGGTACTCCTCCATCGAGGTGGCGTTCTGGGTGCAGATCAGCGGCGGCCCGCCGATCTCCCAGCGCGAGATGCACATGTTGCAGCCGAT
This sequence comes from Alphaproteobacteria bacterium, assembly GCA_022826665.1. GTDB lineage: Bacteria > Pseudomonadota > Alphaproteobacteria > UBA828 > UBA828 > WTGU01. The sequence goes on from JAJDUK010000102.1 coordinate 25,680, forward strand.
GCACTCGCGGATGTCGTCGAGGCGGCCTTCGTCGATCTTGTTGGGCAGGAAGGGGTCCGCGATCGAGGGCCGGGCGGCGCCGATGATGTCCGCCTGGCCGGAGGTCACGATCTGCGCCATGTCGTCCGGGCTGGTGACCCGGCCGACGCCGAGCACCGGCACGTTGGCGATGCTCTTCACGTCCTTGACCCAGGGTTTCTGGTGGTTGGCCTTGTAGAAGCGGGACGGGCCCGCGTCCTCGCCCCACTCGGCGATGTCGCCGATGTTGACGTCCCAGAGGTCGACCACGCCTTCCTTGGTCGCGAGCTCGACGAACTTGAATCCGTCATCTCCGACCTCGACGCCTTCTGCGCCATAAAGCGTATCGATGGCGAAGCGGGTCGCGACCGCGCAGTTGTCGCCCACGGCCTGCTTCACCCCGGCCAGCCCTTCGATCCAGAAGCGCGCCCGGTTCTCGAAGCTGCCGCCGTAGCGGTCGGTGCGCTTGTTGTAGAACTTCGACAGGAACTGGAGCGGCAGATAGCTGTGCGCGCCGTAGACGTAGATGATGTCGAAGCCCGCGCGCTCGGCTCGGATCGCGGCGTCGACGTACATCTGGATCAGGTCCTTGATGTCATCTTCGTCGGCCTCGCGCGGGTAGGTGCGTGACTCAAACTCCGATGCGATCTGGCTCGGGCCGCGCGGCACGGCGCGGCTCTCCATGCAGGGCGCGTGGGGGCCGCCGTACCACATCTCGATTCCGGCGAGTGCGCCGTGCCTGTGAATTTCGTCGCACATATGGCCGAGGTTGATGACGTCGCCATCGTCCCAGATGCGGGCCGAGACCCGGTGCACGTCGTCGGATTCGGGATGGATCGAGGCGTACTCTGTGCAGATGCCGCCCCAGCCGCCCTCGGCCTTCATGCCGCGGAAGGCGGCCTGCGCGCCCGGCCGCTCGGAGCCCGCGCCGTTGCAGTGGGGAACCTGATAGAAGCGGTTCTTCATGGTCTTCGGACCGATCCGAATCGGCTCGAACAAGCAGTCATACTTCGGATCACGCGCCATCTGGTTTCCCCCTCGTCTTCGTCACGCCTTCGCTCTCCATGCCTGCCCGCTACCGTTCGCCGGCCGACAGGAAGCGGCACATGGCCAATTAATCCATGCCAACTGCGGCGCAGAATAGCATAGTGAATACGGCGCCGGTAGACGCTCGACTGCCACTTGCACATTCACTACAACAAACATTTGATTGGTAGTACCAAATACTTGCATCGCGATTGGTCCAACCAACTATTCGCACTATGATTGGTCCAACCAACTATTCAATTTCATGTATCCATTGTCGGCCGGTCTTGACTCCGATCAATGATACCGAATACGGTTTTAGCAGATGATTGCGCAGGAAGAGCGCAATCCACCGTGCTGCCCCGCTGGCGATGCCCGATCCGGGCCTCCGCGCGGCCGCACCCAACAGGGAGACTAGCCATGGGCAAGAAGGGACTTACACGCAGGCAGTTCACGGGCACGGCCGCGGCTGCAGCCGGCGCTGTCGCTGCGTCGTCGTTCGGCGCCCCCTATGTTGCACAGGGCGCCGAGAAGGTCGTCAAGCTCGGCTTTCTGGGGCCGCTCACCGGCGAAGTGGCGGGCTGGGCCCTGCCGGGCCGCAATGCTTGCCTGATCTGGGCCGACCAGGTCAACGCGGGCGGCGGCATCAAGATCGGCGACGACAACTACATGGTCGAGATCGTCTCCTACGACAACGAGTACCTGGCGGACAAGTCGTTGATCGGTGCGAAGAAGCTGGTGCTCGAGGACGACGTCAAGTTGGTCTTGATGCTGGGCGGCACCGACGCGCCGGCGGCCGTGCAGTTCTTCACCAAGCAGAAGATGCTGTCGACCACCCTGCTGCCGAGCGATCTCACCCCCGACACGCTCTATCACCTGGCGCCCGCCGAGGTGCATCCGCTCTACAACGTGACCGGCGTCGAGTGGCTCGCCGAGAACCGGCCGGAGCTCAAGACCGCTGCGATCTGTGCCCAGGACGACGAGCTCGGGTGGCCCTCGGTCGCGACCTATCTCGCTGCGTTCGAGGCGGCAGGCATCGACGTCGTCTACAACAAGTACTTCGACATCGCGACCACCGACTTCGCGCCTGTGGTGACCGCGATGCTGGCCGAGAATCCTGACATCGTCTGCCTCGACACGGCCTATCCGGACTTCGTCAACCTGCTCTGCGAGCAACTGTTCCTGCAGGACTACAAGGGGCAAATCATCTCCTGCACCCTCGATTTCTACGGGCGGATTATCGAGAAAACGAGCACGGAGTTCCTCGAGGGTCTGATCTTCCAGTTCCCGGATTTCGACGACCCGGCGATGAACGAGCCGCACATCAACTTCGAAAACCCCAACGAGTTCTTCGTCAACTACAACGAGCGCTTCCCCGACGCCTGGAGCGCGGTGACCTGGGAATATCCCGCCATCGCCGAGATGTGGAGACTGGCGGCCGAGAAGGCCGGCAGCGTCGAGCCGATGGCCGTGTTCGCGTCGCTGAAGGAAGGCGGGCGCGGCCCCCATGTCTTCGGCGACGCCGACTGGTGGGGCGAAGAGCTGTGGGGCATCGACAACGCCCTGGTCGGCAACTGGCCGGTGGTGCAGATCCAGAACGGCAAGGCCACGATCGTCGAGTACCGCAACATCATCGACTGGTGGAACAAGCACGGCGAGCTGTTGAAGAAGCATACCGCGGAGCAAGGCTGACCCTGCAGCCTGCGGTAACCACCACGTTATGACGCGGCGGGTCCGTCGTCAGCACGGACCGCCGCACAGGCGAGCCGGGGCGGTGCAGCCCCGGCTCTTCCGTTGTAGGATTCGTCTCCGGACAAGCGGACGCACCGTCGGGCCCGGCGCACTGGCCGCGCCGCCGGGATGGTGGGGCATGCGCCGCGCCTGAGACGCACCTGACCCGCACGAGGGACCGTGGATACTGTCGTTCAGACGCTGGTGAACGCTCTGATGCAGAGCAGCTTCGTCGCGCTGATGGCGGTGGGTCTGGTTCTCATCTTCGGCGTCATGCGGGTCATCAACTTCGCCCACGGCGAGTTCTACATGGCCGGCGCCTACGTCGTGTTCTGGCTCTACGCCCAGCACGAGCTGCCCTTCTTCGCTGCCGTGGTCGCGGCCATGATCATCGTCGGCATCATCGGACTGATCATCGAGCAGCTTCTGTTCAAGCCGATGCGGGAAAACCCGCTCGGCGGGCTGATCATGTCCATCGGCGTGCTCTTCATCCTCCAGGTGCTCGCCGCGGTCATTTTCGGCGTCGGCCTGATGAAGCACATCCCGCCGCTCTATCCCGGGGCAACGCCGCTCTTCGGCATGGACGGCGTCTCGGTGCCGTGGCAGCGGCTCGTCGCCTTCGGCATTGCGGTCGTGCTGCTGATCGGGTTCTGGCTCTTTCTCAAGCGCACACGGCTCGGCTGGGCGCTCCGCGCCTGTGCGCAGGACCGCGAGGCGGCGGCGCTCCAGGGCATGTCGATCAACAAACTGGCGCTGCTCGCGATGGGGCTCGGCGCCGGCATGGCGGGCGCCGCCGGTGCGATCATGGCGCCGCTGGTCCGGGTCTACCCCTATATCGGCGGCCCGGTGATCGTGACCGCCTTCATCGTCATCATCGTGGGCGGTATCGGCAGCCTCGAAGGCGCGGTGCTGGCCGCCGTGCTCTACACCTTCTTCCACACATTCGTGGCCACCTACCTCGACGGGACCATCGCGAGCATCCTCGGCCTCCTCCTGATGCTGCTCGTCCTGACCGTGCGGCCCGCCGGCCTGCTGGGTAAAGGTGAGAAGGTCTAACCAGCTCCTGGTGACGGGCGGCGGGCTGACGGCGCTGCTGGCGGTCTTTTGCGCGCTGCCCTTCCTGGTCGCGCTCTATCGCCTCGACATCCTGATCTTCATGCTCATCAACGTGATCCTCGCGGTGAGCTATCGCTTCCTCACGCTGGCCGGCGAGTTCTCCCTCGGTCATGTGGTGATGATGGGCGTCGGCGCCTACGGCAGCGCGCTCGCCACCAAGGAGGCGGGGCTATCGGTCTGGCTCGCGGCGCCGCTGGCGGCTGCGTTCACGGGCCTCCTCGCGCTGCTGCTGGCCTTCCCGCTGTTCCGCATGAAGGGCTTCTACTTCCTGATCGGCTCGTTTGCGGCGGGCGAGGCGATTCGCCTCTCCTGGAACCGCTTCCGCGACCCCTTCGGTGGGCCGGGTGGCATCGTGTTCATTCCCTCGCCGGAGATTCCCCTCCCCGTCCTCGGCATGGTCGATATCGCGGCGGACCCGATCGCCTACTACTTCTTCACGCTCGCGATCGTCGTCATCACCATCGTCGTCTTCTACCGGCTGGAGCGTTCTCGCTTCGGGCTCACGCTGCACGCGATCCACTGGCAGGACGTGCTGGCCGAATCGGTCGGCGTGCACATCTGGTGGTACAAGACCTTTGCTCTGGTGTTGGCGTCGGCCTTCGCCGGGCTCGCTGGCGGGCTCCTCGGCCACTACCTCGGCACAGTCAACCCGACCCAGTTCAACCTGCACATCATGCTCTTCGTGCTGGTGTGGGTGATCGTCGGCGGCACGCGGACCATCGCCGGCCCCATCATCGGCGTCGTGGTGCTGACGGTCGTCGATCAGGGGCTGCGCAGCCTCGACGAATGGCGGCCGCTGTTCTACGGCGCGATCCTGATTCTGACCGTGATGTTCCTTCCCCATGGGCTGGAGAGCCTGCCGCGACGCGCCAGGGAGTGGTGGGAATGGGCGCGGCACAGGCGCCAACCGCCGGTCAGCGACGACGAAGAACCACCGGAGTCAGATAGACCGCCGCCTCAAGACGCCTGAGATCACTGGACGCCTCGCCTTCCGCAAGCGGGCCCAGGCGCTCGGGGCCGAAGCGCACCGGATCGCGCTCGATTGCCTCGGCCCGGTGCCGGGCGTCAAGCGCCGCCGCACCGTCGCCCGCCTCCTCCCTGAGCACCGCGAGCGCGCGCCAGATCGTCACTTGGTCCGCTTCGCGCCAGCTGAGGCCCGCCGCCCGCTTCGCCTGGGCAGCCTCGAGCGCGGCCGCCGGGCTGCGTGCGAGGTGGGCGCCACCGGTGAGCGCTGCCGCCCGCCCGGCGCCCAGCAGCTTGGTCAACTCGGCGCGGGCGACGGCGTCGTACCCGCCGGGGTGTTTGGCCTGCAGGCGCAGGTGGAAGCCCGAGCTGCGTGCGCGCTGCGGTAGCGCCATGTGCGCGATCCAAGCGTCCGACGCCTCCCAGGCCCGCAGCGCCCGGCGGAAGGCTCGTCGCGCCGCCGCGGCATTGCCAGAAGCAGAATGGCAAAGGGCGAGATGTGTCCGGCTTGCGGCGCGGCGCGGGTCGTCTGCGGCGAACGCCCTGGCGATCGCGGCGGCGGAACGCCATGCGGCATAGGCCTCGTCCACGCGGCCTCCATGAAACGCATCGAGGCCGTCGCGGACCCGCGCTTCCCACCGCTGCTCGGCGCCGGCCGCCGCGTTGTTGCGATGCACGCGCTCAGCCGGCACCGGTTTCCCCCACCTCTCCCTGTCCCTCTCCGCCCCCAGGGGCGGAGAGGGGACGCAGATGGCGCCCGTCTACTCTCCCTCTCCTCCCCTCGGGGGAGGAGAGGGCCGGGGTGAGGAGGGGGGCGTCGCACCGCTGCTTCATCGGCAGACGCTCCGCTCACACCAGGCCGGCGGCGCGGACGGCGGCCATGTAGGTGCGGCTCACCGGCACCTCGTGGCCGCCGGTGAGGCACAGCGTGGTGCGGCCTTCCTGGCGCGCGGCACCTTCCACATGGCGGCGTGCGACCCAGTAGGAGCGGTGCACCCTGAGCCCGCCCGCGCCGTCGAGCTCGGCGACGGCGTCGACGAAGCGCATCAGTACCAGGGTGGAGCCTGCCGTGGTGAAGGCCTCGACGTAGTGGTCGGCGGTCTTGAGGTAGACGAGGTCGCGGCCGAGTTTTTCGGGCAGGCGGTCGAGGAAGCGCGCGCCCGGCGCAGGGCCGGCATGGGTGCCTGACTCGCCTGCCTCTTCTGAAGCGGTTATCGCTCCGCTCCGCTCCGCCAAACCGCGACGGATTTCCATGACGGCGACCACCGCGAGCCCGATCACCAGCATCAGCACGGCGACCGAGAGATAGATCATCGGTACGCCGACCGGCTCGGCATAGCCGGGCCGGAACAGCGCTTCGGCGGCGAACACGACGCCGGTGCCGGGCGCGGCGGCGACCGGGGCCGTTGCTGCCGCCACCAGCACGCGCCTTCGTACCGAGTGGCCGCCTGCGGTGACCAGGGCCAGCATCATGATGCTGCCACAGACGAGCCAGTTGCCACCCATCGCCACCGCCCAGTAGCCGATGCGGCCGGAGACGCCGAGCGAGTCGTAGGTGCCGAACGGGCCGATGAAGGCGAACAGCGCTACCAGAGCGACGAGCGCCACCGCCTGACCGGCCAGCGAGCGGCGCATTTCGCGAAGCGTGAACGGCGAATCCTGCAATTCGCGAATAATCCCGTGGCTCTCGCGTATCGGACGGTGACGCGCGGCGCGGACCTGCTCACCCTGCCCCGGTCAGCCAACCCAACGCTTTGGAGGATATGTGATGACCATTCGAACCGCATCCATCAAGGGCGCCGCGCTGGCGGCCACGCTCGCCTGTGTCGCCTCGCTCGCGTTCGGGGCCCAGGCGGCGGACCTCGAGGTCCATATCGAGGGCCTGCGCTCGGCCGATGGTGACGTGCGCATCGCGCTGCACCGGCACATGGAGGACGCGAAGTTCCCCGGCGATGCCGGCGTGGTCGGCGCGATCATGCGCCCTGCCGCCTCCGGCACCGTGCGCGTGATCTTCGCCGACGTAGCGCCCGGCGCGTATGCCGTCGCGGCCTTCCACGACGCCGACGGCGACGGCGAGCTCGCCCAGAACTTCTTGGGGATGCCGACCGAAGGCTACGGCTTCTCCAACGGCGCGGTGGGCTTCATGGGCCCGCCCAGCTTCGCGGACGCCGCGGTGACCGTGGGCGAGGGAGAGGCCATGCCTTCAGTCTCGGTGCCGATCGCCTATTCCGACGCTGGTGGGCATGGGGCCGGGCAATGACGGCCGCACCCTCCCGCCGCGCGGTGCTGCGCGCGCTGGGCACCCTGCCGGTCGTCATGGCGGCCGGCGGGGCAGGGGCAGCGGCGGCCGATGCCGCCGATGCCGCGCCCGCGCTCACGGCCGATCAGCGCCGGCTCGCGTTCGCCACGGCACCGGCCGAAACACTCGCCGCGCCGCTCACCACGCTTGCCGGCGGCCTGCCGCCCGACCTCACCGGCGTGCTCTGGCGCAATGGCCCGGCGGAGCACGAACGCTTCGGCCACCGCTACGGCCACTGGTTCGATGGCGACGGCATGGTGCAGGCTTTCACCTTCACGGGGGCCAGCGTGAGTCACCGCGCCCGCATCCTGGACACGCCGAAACGAAGGCGGGAGACGGCGGCAGGCAAGCGCCTCCTGCCAGCCTTCAGCACCTTACCCCCCGAGGTCGCGCCGATCATGGCGCCCGACGACATGAACGCCGCCAACACCTCCGTGCTCGCCCACGGCGGGCGGCTCATGGCGCTCTGGGAGGGGGGCTCGGCGCTGGAATTCGATTCCGAGACCCTGGAAGCCGGCGACTTCGTCTCCTGGCGACCGGACCTCGCCGGCGCGCCCTTCTCAGCCCATCCCAAGGTCGAGGCGGACGGCACCTGCTGGAACATCGGCTGCGTCACCTTCCCCCGGCTGATGCTGCTGTTCTACCGCATCGACCCGCAAGGCCGGCTCGCCGCGTTCAACGCCCTGCCGGTTGACCCACTCGGCATGGTCCACGACTACGTCGTGACCAAGCGCCATCTGGTGCTTGTCGTGCCGCCCTTCGTGATCGAGCCAGAGCGCTTCGCCGCCGGCCCTATCAGCTTTCTCGATGCCCATGTCTGGCGGCCCGAGCTCGGCACCCGCGTGATCGTGGTGGACAAAGAGACGCTCGCCCCGGTCCGCCGCTACGACCTGCCGCCGGGCTTCCACTTCCACCACGGCAACGGCTGGGAGGAGGCGGACGGCACCATCCACCTCGATCTCTGCCAGGCGGCGGACCCGATGTTCGCCATCCACGACCTGCGCGCGGTCATGGAGGGCGACTGGGGCTTCCCCTCCGCCCACCCACACTACCGCCGCATGGTGCTGCGGCCCGGCGGGGCTGCCGCGATAGAACAGGTGGCTACGGCCGTGGCGGATTTTCCGCGCATCGACCCGCGCCGCACCGGGCTCCGGCACCGCGCGCTCTTCGCGCTCACCGGCGCGCGGGACGGCGGCTGGCCGCTCTCACGGGTCGGTCGGATCGATCCCGATCACGGTGTGGTCGATGGCTGGACCTACCCGCGCCACCTGATCCCGGAGGAGCACGTGTTCGTGCCGCGCGGGACGGCGGAGGGTGACGGCTGGCTGGTAGGCCCCTTCCTCGATCTGGAGCGCAGCGCCGCCGGGCTCAGCGTCTTCGAGGCCCGGCACCTCGCCGACGGGCCGCTCTGGCAGGGTCTCCTGCCCTACCCGCTCCCCCTCGGCCTGCACGGGACATTCGTGGCGGCCTAGCGGCCGCGGTCATCATCATTTTGCCCCTTGACGAGTGCTCATATAGAACAAATAATGAACATTCAGTCGAACACCATCGGGGCCAGACCATGCCTCAACGGCGAAACTATCGAAGGAGCGGCAATGACAGTGATACACTCTCTTTTCTGCTGTTGCCGATGCAACGCAATCGGCAACTGATATCGCGCGGATTATCGAAATGGGTGATAGCTCCTCGATTGAGTGGACGGACGCGACTTGGAACCCGGTGACGGGTTGCACCAAAATCACTCGTGGCTGCGACCATTGCTACGCCGAGCGGTTCTCTGAGCGTTTCCGCGGAACACCCGGTCATCCATTCGAGAACGGTTTCGATCTTACACTTCGCCCCGATCGACTTTCCCAACCATTTTCATGGAAGCGACCTCGCAGAATTTTTGTCAATTCAATGAGCGATTTATTTCATAAGAAAATACCGCGGAGCTTCATTGACAGAGTATTCGACACTATGGAATCAGCGGATAGACATGTGTTCCAGGTGCTCACGAAACGAAGTTCCTTGATGAGGAACTACTTGCGTTATCGGTATGGTAGTGGTGTTGCACCCATACATATTTGGTGCGGCGTATCGGTCGAAGACCATATGGCAACCGCGAGAATCCGGCATCTAAAGGGTGCACCAGCATCAGTTCGCTTTCTGTCCATCGAACCACTCTTGGGCCCTGTAGGTGAAATTGATTTGGAGGGTATTTCTTGGGTCATAGTCGGGGGAGAGAGTGGTCCCAAAGCTCGACCAATGAATGAAGAGTGGGTTCTCGATATCCGAGACATGTGCAAAGAGCAAGGTGTCCATTTTTTCTTCAAGCAGTGGGGTGGTTTGAGGCCCAAATCCGGTGGACGGAGACTTGAAGGAGTTGAGCACAATTCAATGCCAACTCTCTTGAAAAAGGACCGTGTTCATGCCCTTCAAGTGGCATCCTGAAGAACCTCCTCCCATCATCGAGGAACATAGCAAGGCAAAACTCCTCGTATTGCGCAAATGTCTTCGCGCCTATTTCGATAGACTAAATGTCAATCCGAATCGAGAGGAGTTCAAACTTGACTTGGTTGATGGATTTGCCGGCGGTGGCACCTTCCGCGACGGCGATGATATCGTGTCTGGTTCACCGCTAGTCATGTTGGAAGAAGTGGAAACAGCCAGAGGGCGTCTCAATCGGAAGCGTAACAAACCGTTGCGCGTCGATTGTAAGTGTTACTTTGTGGATGTTGAGCAGGCGCATACAGATCATTTGCGAAGGACATTGATTGAACGAGACCATGTTGTTGATAGCACGGAAATTGTCGTTCTCAATGAAGCATTCGAGAATGTTGTCGATGATATTTCCACTAGCATTCGTCACCGGCAACCGCGTGCGGGTCGCGCGATCTTCCTGCTTGATCAAACCGGATTCTCGCGAGTGGAGCTTACGCTTGTTGCTCGAATTCTGTCCGAACTGCCAGCCGCGGAGGTAATTCTGACGTTTGCTGCTGATGTGCTCACTAATCATCTTGCCGAAACACCACAGATAATCAAGTCGGTCGCCCCTCTCCAAATGACGGAGGCGCAGATACGAGACTTGATCGAACAACGAGACGGAAGCGGTGGACGAGCACTGGTTCAACGAACTCTTCGAGGCCATGTGCGTTTGATGACCGGTGCTACCTTCGACACGCCGTTTTTTATCCGGCCGGTGCAATCGCGACGCGCGCTATGGTTTTTGCACTTGTCGCGGCATCCGACAGCAAGAGATGTGATGGTCCGACTCCATTGGGAGACGCACAATACATTCGAGCACTACGGCCCAGGCGACTTCGGAATGCTTGGATGGGACGCATTGAGACCCAATGACATACCTCTGTTTAATTTTGAGGATTTAGAGGCGCAACAGATGCAACGCCAACTTTTGGAATCAATGCCGAAAAGGCTGTTCGGGTTGGCATCGGAGGAGCCAATTTCAGTGGAGGCTCTGCGATATGCGGTGGCCAATGAGACCGCAGCCCGGTTTTCTGATCTCGACAAGACTCTGCTCACGCTCGCAGGTGAAAGAAAAATCGAAATTTTGAATGTGGATGGAAAACGCCGTTCGCGCGGGCTCACGCGCCTTAGAGCGACTGACAGAATTGCCTTCCCGGACACGCTGTTTCTTCCTGGATTTTCGCGCTTGCGCTGAGCGAGGCACGGAGCTTCCCGTGTGTTACCAGTCTAAGCGGAAGTGCAGCTTCAGAGCCCCGGGTCGGCGGAGGGGAGGCCAAGCAGGACGCCGCCGTGGTTCGACGCGTTCACGTCCCAGTTCTGGGTGATGTGCCCGCGGATGCAATTGACATCGCGCATGGCGCGCGAGAGCGGGTTGCTGTCGTAGAGCCCGGCGCCGCCCGAGAGGTGGAACAGCAGGTCCACCGCCTCGGCCGCGAGCTTGCCCGCCATGGTCGCCTGGGCGCGCAGCTCGGATTTCTTCGGCATCGGCGCGGTCCCGCCGCTCTCGGCGATCGCCATGCCCTTGTCGCAGCAGTGGTGCAGCAGCAGGCGCGCCGTCTCGATCTTGGTGTGGGCCTCGGCCACCTTGACCTGCGCGGTGGAGTAGTCGGCCATGCTCTTGCCGGACATCCGCGCGACGCGGTCGCGGGTGCGCGCGACGAAATCGTCGTAGACCGCCTGGGCCACGCCGAGCGCAGGGACGCTCTGGTTGATGGAGAACATGGCATAGGCCGGCAGCTTGTAGAGCGCCGCGTCGTTCACGGCGCATCCCGGTGCGGTGCCGCCGCCCTTGGTGGCGTCGATGGTAAGCGCGCGGCAGTCCGGCACGAAGACGTCATCCACGGCGACGTCGGCGCTGCCGGTGCCGCGCAGGCCCGCGGTGTGCCAGGTGTCGATGATCTCGTACTCGCCTTGCGGGATCGCGTGCATCTGGGCGAGCCTGGGCTCGTCGCCGTCTTCGGTGAAGGCGGCGGCGATGAACCAGTCGGCGCCGTAGACTCCGCTCGCGAACGGCCAGCGTCCGCTGATGCGCCAGCCGCCATCCACCCGCACCGCCCGGCCGCAGGCCGGGATCAGAACGCCCGCCACCATGGCGTCCGGCGTCGTGCCCCAAATCTCGTCCTGCCCCTCCGGCGGCCAGTAGCCCAGCAGGCAGTTGTGGGAGGAATACTGGACCAGGCACCAGCCGGCGGCGCTGCAGGCGATGGAGATGGCCTCCACGATATCGACCATGCCGGAATAATGCGCCTCGGCCCCGCCGTGCCGGGCGGGCTGCAGGATGCGGTGGATGCCGGCCTCGCGCATCGCCTGCATGGTCTCGGGCGCGAGCCGACGGGTCTCCTCGGTCTCGTCCGACCGCTCGCGGATCGTCTCCGTGAGCCCCCTGGCACGCGCGAGCAGGTTTTCGCGAGTCCTCACCGCCGCCGCGTCTGACGCCGCCGCCTCGTTCATGGCGTTTCAACCTTCCATCAACACATCGTGGGCAAGGTGGTCGGCGACCCGATCAAGACCCTCGCCGGTGCGGCAGTTGGTGAGCAGCACGGGCCGGCCGTTCCGCACCTCTTCCGCCTCCCGCTGCATCAGCGCGAGATCGACCCCCACGTGCGGCGCGAGGTCGGACTTGTTGACGATGAGCAGGTCGGCCCGGACGATCCCCGGCCCCCGCTTGCGCGGGATATCGCCGCCGCCCGAGACGTCGATCACGAAGAGCCAGTAGTCCACCAGGTCGAGGGAGAAGGTGGAGGCGAGATTGTCGCCGCCACTCTCGATCAGGATCAGGTCGAGGGGGCGGAGCTGATCTTCCAGGAGGTCGGCGGCCTCGATGTTGAGGGTCGGGTCCTCGCGGATCACGGTGTGGGGGCAGGCGCCGGCCTCGACGCCCACCACGCGCTCCGGCGAGATCAGGCCGCTCCGCTGCAGCCGCTCGGCGTCCTCCTGCGTCACCAGGTCGTTGGTGACGATAGCCAAAGAGGTGCCGCGCGCTGCGAAAAGCGGCAGCAGCCCCTCGATCAGCGCGGTCTTGCCGGAGCCCACCGGCCCGCCGATGCCGACCCGCGCCGCGCTCGCCGCCGCCGTTGCCCCAGCCAGGTCTTGCGCTGTCTCCACCGCCACTACGCGTCCTGCTCCTCGATGATGCGCGCCCGGCCGTCGGCAAGATGCTGGGCGAGCCGCGCGGTATAGGTCTCGCGCGGGCCGTCCAAAGCCACCTTGAGGACTTCGCCCTCGAAGCGCACCCGCCAGTGCAGATTGCCGCAGAAATAGCCGAGGTCCAGCGCCGCCGCCAGGTCGCGGGGGCCGAGCGCGAGCCACACGGTCTCGCGCATGCGGACCACGACGGCGCGGTCGTCCTCCAGCAGGAGGACCGCACCGTTGGCGAGGCGGTCGGAGCGCGCGATGGCCACGGCGCAGTCGGTGCCCTTGTCGGTCGCGACCCGGAGCCGCTTGCGCGCGGTGTCGGCCGCATCCAGCGTGATGGTCTCGACCCGGCCGTCGTGCTCCAGCGCGTGCAGGCGCTCGGCGAATTCGGGCTCGGTCGCGTTGCCGAGGATGCGGGTGAGCCGCAGCATGGCGGGCAGCTTACGGCCATTCCCGGTGCGGGCAAGGGAGGGCGCGGCAGTCGATTGAAGGCCGGCCGGGGGTTCGGCATCATGCGCCCACGGGCGCCACGCGGAGGAGACTGATGCGCGCGACGATGATGGACTACCCGCTCACCCTCACGCAGTACCTGGAGCGGGCCGGCACGCTGCTCAAGGACAGCGAGATCGTCACCCGGCTGCCGGACAAGTCGCTGCACCGCTACCGCTACGGCGACTTCCACCGGCGCGCCCGCCAGCTCGCCTCCGCGCTCAGGAGGGCGGGGCTGGAGCGGGGAGACCCGGTGGGCACCATGATGTGGAACAACTATCCGCACGAGGAGTGCTATTTCGGCGTCCCCGCAGCCGGCTGCGTGCTGCACACGCTCAACTTCCGCCTGCACCCGAACGACATCGCCTACATCGCGAACCACGCCGGCGACCGCTTCGTGATCGTGGACGACGTGCTGCTGCCGCTGTTCGAAAAGGTCCGGCCCGAGATCGCGCCGGAACGGGTGTTCGTGGTGGCGCTTTCGGGCCAGCCGGTGCCGGAGGGCTACGAGAACTACGAGGACCTGTTGGCGTCGGGCGATCCCGACGACGACCTGCCCGCCCTCGACGAGCGAGACGCCTGCGGCGTCTGCTACACCTCTGGCACGACCGGCAGGCCCAAGGGCGTCGTCTACTCGCACCGGGCCATGGTGCTGCACACCATGGCGATGTGCATGACCGAGCCTTTCGGCGTCAGCCAGCACGACACCATCATGCCGGTGGTGCCGATGTTCCACGCCAACGGCTGGGGCCTGCCCTACGGCGCCGTCGCAACCGGCGCCCGTGTCGTGCTGCCTGGGCCTCATCTCGACCCGGTGAGTCTGCTCGATCTCTGCCAGGTCGAGCGGGTCACATTCGCCGCCGGCGTGCCGACGATCTGGAACGGAATCCTCCAGGCGCTCGATGCCGAGCCCGACCGCTGGTCCCTCGACCCGCGGCTCCGCACCGCGGTCGGCGGCTCGGCGGCGAGCGAGGCGATGATCCGCGGCTTTGACCGTCACGGCGTCCGCACCATCCACGCCTGGGGCATGACCGAGATGACACCGCTCGGCAGCGCCGGGGTCATCAAGGCGACCATGGGAGAGCTCGGCGAGGACGCCCAGTACGACTACCGGGCGAAGCAGGGGATCGCCATGCCCTTCGTCGACATGCGGTTGATAAACGACGCCGGCACCGCGCCCTGGGACGGCGAGACCATGGGCGAGGTGCAGGTGCGCGGGCCCTGGATCGCCGCCGCATACCACAATTCCGGCGAGCTCGGCGACAAGTGGACCGAGGACGGCTGGCTGCGCACCGGCGACGTCGCCACCATCGACTCCGAGGGCTACATGAAGATCACCGACCGCACCAAGGACCTGATCAAGTCCGGCGGCGAGTGGATCAGCTCGGTCGATCTGGAGAACGCGCTCATGGGCCACCCCGCAGTGAGCGAGGCCGCTGTGATCGCGGCGCGGCACGAGAAGTGGGACGAGCGACCGCTCGCCGTCATCGTCCTGAAGGAGGGGGCCGAGGCGGACGCGGACGCGCTCCAGGGCCACCTCGCCGGCGATTTCGCCAAGTGGTGGCTGCCAGACGACTACCTGTTCGTGGACGAGATTCCCCGCACGTCTACCGGCAAGTTCCTCAAGTCGGCCCTGCGCGAGCGCTTCGAGGGGCTGTTGGTGGGCGAAGGCGGCGGTTAGCCGGCCTTCCCGCAGGGCCCGGCGCTACGCCGCGCTGCGGTCGCGGCCTCGTCCACCTGAAGCGGGTCGCCGCTGAGAACCACGCCGAAGCGTTGCTCCGCCTCGTCCGCCGTGTAGTAGCCCCGCAGCACGTCCTGCAGCACCAGCGCAGGCTCGCGCTCGAACGCCGCGCCGTAGCCGCCGCCGCCCGGCGTCGAAACCCGCACGGTATCGCCGGGACGAAGCGGGATTTCCTGGTCCTTGGAGAGATGCGGCGGCCGGTAGCGGGAGCCGTCGGCGCGGATCACGTCCACGGTGTTGACGCCGCCGGGTGCCCCGCCGAGCGCGCCGTTGGGCCCGGTGCGGCCGTGGTCCATCACCATCGAGGCCGAGGCTGCGCCGCGCCTGAGCGTGCAGGCGTAGGTCACGCCGAAGCCGCCGCGCCAGCGCCCGGCGCCCCCCGAGCCCTCGTGCAGCGAATACTCCTGGAACAGCACCGGGTACTTCTGCTCCATCACCTCGATCGGCTGC
Source organism: Alphaproteobacteria bacterium (assembly GCA_022826665.1). Taxonomy (GTDB): domain Bacteria; phylum Pseudomonadota; class Alphaproteobacteria; order UBA828; family UBA828; genus WTGU01. The sequence goes on from JAJDUK010000102.1 coordinate 41,114, forward strand.
GACTTGGAGATGCCGATGGTCGAGCAGCCGTTGGTGAGCCCGTCGCCCTCGGGCGAGCCGCCGTAGCCGCCGCCGGTGAAGAGGTACATCACGTAGTCGCGCCCGCGCGCGGGGTCGGCCCCGCCCACGGCGAAGTTGCCCGAGGTGCCGGCGGGCGCGGCGAAGAGGCGATCCGGAATCGCCTGGGCGAGCGCATCGAACACGGCCTCGGCGATGCGCTGGCTCACCTCCGCCGCGCAGCCCGAGACCGGGCGCGGGTATTCGGCGTGGAGGAAGGTGCCCCTGGGCTCGGTGATGTGCAGCGGCTCGAACATGCCGGCGTTGATCGGCACGTCGGGGAAGATGTGGCGGATCGCGAGGTAGATCGCGGACTTGGTGGTGGCCGCCACGCTGTTCATCGGCCCCAGGCAGGGCGGGCTGGAGTGCGCCATGTCGAAGTGGAGCTCGGTGCCCTCCACGCGGATGCGCATGTCGATGGTGAGCGGCTCGTTCACCACGCCGTCGGAATCGACCTGGGCGAGGCCGCGGTAGTGGCCGTCCGGGATGGTCTCGATCTTGGCCCGCATCTGCCGCGCGGCGCGCTGGCGCATATCCTTGATGACATCCTCGACTAACGATTGGCCGTACTTGTCGAGCAGCGCGGTCATCCGCCGGGCGCCCACCAGCAGCGCCGCCGACTGCGCCTCGATGTCGCCAATGCGCTGCTCGGGCACGCGGATGTTGGAGAGGATGATCGAGAGAATCTCCTCGTCGATCCGCCCCTCCTTGTAGAGCTTGACCGGCGGGAAGCGCAGGCCCTCCTGCACCACCTCGGTGGCGCGCGCCGAGAAGCCGCCCGGCACCATGCCGCCGGTGTCCGGCCAATGCCCGGTGTTCGAGAGCCAGGCGAAGTGCGCGCCCTTGTAGAAGAAGGGGAGCGCGAAGCGCACGTCCATCAGGTGGGTGCCGCCGAGGTAGGGGTCGTTGACCGCGAAGATGTCGCCCTCGCGCACCGTGGGCCTGGTGGCGATCAGGTGCTCGGTGGAGAACTGCATGGTGCCGACGAAGACCGGCAGACCCAGCTCCCCCTGCGCGATCAGCTTGCCATCCTCCTTGGCGTAGATGCCGTCCGAGCGGTCGAGGCCCTCTGAGATGACCGGGCTGAAGGCAGAGCGGACGAAGGCGAGGTCCATCTCGTTGCAGACCTGCTGCAGGCCGCTCTGCACCACGCCGAGGGTGATGGGGTCGAGCGCGCTCATTCGCTCACGTCCAGGATCAGGTTACCGATGACATCGAGGGAGGCCCGGTTGCCGGGCTCGACCACGCTGGTGCAGTCGGTCTGTTGCACAATCGCAGGGCCGGGGAAGGACGCGCCCGCCGGCAGCCGGTCACGATCGTAGACCGGAGTCGCCTGCCAGCCGTCGGGGAACCAGACGCGGCGCATCGCGATCAGCGCGCCGTCGAGGGACGAGGCCCGCGCGACGCCGGCAAGCGCCGCGAGCGGCACGGCCGGGCGGGCGCCGATCACGGCGGTGTGGAGGTTGACCAGCACCGGGCGGATCGTGTCGAGCGCGACCGCGAAGCGCTCCCAGTAGGCCTTCTCGAACGCCTGCTGGAGTTCCTCGCGCGTCACGTCCGGGTTCTCGACGGGTACGGTGAGCAGGTGGGTCTGGCCCTCGAACTGCATGTCGGCGGCGTGCAGGCAGGCGATCTCGCCGACCGCGACGCCCTCCTGCTCGATGGTCGCGCGCCCGTCCGCCGCCTGGCGTTCGAGGATCGCGCGTACCGCGCCCATGTCCGCTTCCGCCAGCGGGGCGTTCAACGTGTTGACGTAGTCGTGGCGCAGGTCGGCGGTGATGCAGCCGACGGCACTGGTGATCCCCGGCCGGGCCGGGATCATCACGCGCGGGATGCCGAGCTCGGCGGCGAGCGCTGCGGCGTGCATGGGGCCGGCACCACCGAAGGCGAAGAGCACGAAGTCGCGCGGGTCGTGGCCGCGGGCGAGCGTCGCCATGCGGATCGCGCCCGCCATGCGGTCGTTGGCGATGCGGATCACCGCCGCCGCCGCATCGTCCGCATCGAGGCCGAGGGCGGCGCCGACGGCCTTCGCGAACGCCGCCCGCACGTCGCCCGGCGCGACCGGGTTCTCGACCGCGAGCAGGGCGCCCGCGTCGAGCCGGCCGAGGATCAGGTTGGCGTCGGTGAGGGTCGGCCGCTCACCGCCCCGGCCGTAGCAGATCGGGCCCGGCTGGGCGCCCGCGCTCTCCGGCCCCACCTGGAGCAGCCCGGCCTCGTCGATGCGCGCGAGCGAGCCGCCGCCGGCGCCGACCGTGTGCACGTCCACCATGGGCACGTGGATGGGCATGCCGTGCTCAAGCTCCATCTCGGCGCTGACCGCCGGCACGCCCTCCAGCACGAGGCCCACATCGGCGCTGGTGCCGCCGGTGTCGAAGGTAATCAGGCGCTCGGCGCCGGCGGCGCGGCCGATGGCGGCGGCGGCCATGACGCCCGAGGCCGGACCCGAGAGCACCGTGTTGACCGCCTTCGCCGCCGCCGAGCGGGCGGAGACGCTGCCGCCGTTGCCCTGGATCACCAGCAGCTCGCGTCCGTATCCGCGCTCCGAAAGCCTGCCCTGCAGGCGGTCGAGATAGCGGTGCAGCAGCGGCTGGACGCAGGCGTTCACCGCCGCCGCGACGCCGCGCTCGAACTCGCGGAACTCGGCAAGGATCGCGTGCCCCGCTGTGACGTGGCCCTCCGGCCAGGCCTCGCGGGCGATCGCCAATGCGCGCTCCTCGTGCGCCGGGTTCTTGTAGCTGTGGAGGAAGTGGATCACGAGCGAATCGCAGCCGGCGGTGTGCAGTTGTTCCAGCGCGGCGCGCACCGCCGCTTCGTCCAGCGGCACCAGCACCTCGCCGGCGGCATCCATGCGCTCCGGTACCTCGATGCGAAGCTCGCGCGGGATTAGCGGCGTGAAGCTGCCGGTGAGGCCGTAGGGCCGGGGTCTCGTGCGCCGGCCGAGCTCCAGGATGTCGCGGAAGCCCCTGGTGGTGATGAGACCCGTGCGGCTGAGCTTGCGTTCCAGCAGCGCGTTGGTGGTGACCGTGGTGCCGTGGATGATGGCCCCGACCTCGGCGAGGGACGCCGCCGCGCCGTCTAGCGCCGCGAGCACGCCCGCCGCCTGGTTCGCGGGCGTGGACGGCACCTTGGCGAGCCGGACGGCGCCAGTCTCCGGCTCCATGAGGATCAGGTCGGTGAAGGTTCCGCCGACATCGACGCCGACGACCGCGCCGCTCACGGAACGCTCATGCGGCAGCGGCGCCGGCGGCTTCCACCGGCGCGAGGGCGCGGGTCTCGCCCTGCAGCGCGAGGCGGGCGGAGTCGATCAGCCCGGCCCGCTGCATCGTTCGCGCCTCCGCAAGCCCGGCGTCGAGCGCCGCAACTCTCGCGTGCGCGGGCAGCGGCCCCACGGCGACGGTCACCGGACGCGCGCCCAGGTCGCTCTCCTCGCGGAGCGAGACGGCCGGCGCGCGCTCGACCGCCGGATGGTCGACGGTGATCGCGTTGGCGATCAGTGTCGCCGCCGCGTCGGCTGCGGCCGCGCTCTCGGCCAGAACCGTGACTGCATCGGCGATCCCGAACGAGAGCGAGCGCCCGCGCCAGCCCGAGGTCGCCATGCCCCGTGCGGGCCGGTCGGCGCTGAGGACAATGCGGTCGTCGAGACCCGGTCGGTCGGGATCGTTCACCACCCCGGCCGAGACCGAGGTGCCGGGGCTGAGATGCACCGCAATGTCACCGCCGTTGTTGACGTAGGCCCGCGCGAGCCTGCGCCCCGCCGTCATGGCCGCCAGCACCTCGTCGGCGACGGAGCCTGCCACCGTCGCCATCGGCGTGATGAAGCGCGCCCGGTGCGGCCAGCAGGCGGCGAGCATGCGCCGCGCCACCGGCCCCGCCAGCGCGGGCCGGATGTCAGCGAGGGGACGCCGTAGCATCTCAAGCTCGGCCACCAGATCGTCGAGAACGGTCGCGAAGCAGGCGCCGGCCTGGCGGTAGGCGGCGTCCAACTCCGCCGTCGCGCCGAAAGCCTCGGCCACGATGTCGATGGGGCCGTGCTGCAGGTGCAGCCGGCGGCCGTCGGGCAGCAGCGCCATGCGAGCTTCGCCGGCCATCAGGATTTCCCCTCCGCCAGCGGCCAGGGATTGGCGCGGGGCCACGGCTCCGCCCTGTGCTCGGCGTCGTCCAGCGCCTGCTCCAGCGGCACGATGCGGTCCACGTGGCCGCCCAGCGCCGCGAACTCGGCACGACTCAGCGTGAATTCGATGGGTGCGACCAGCGCCGGCGTCGGCACGTAGCCGAAGGCGTCCGCCGGCATGCTGGTCACGTCCACCATGAAGGTGATGCCGCCGCCAGGCCAGACGTGCACCGGCGCGCCGCCGGCGGTGACGCGGGTGAGCGCGTCCTTGATCGAGCGGGTCAGGCGCACCGGGTTCTCGGTCACGCCCGCGCGCAAGCTGCCGCCCGCGCCCGCCATGAAGAGCACTGTGCAAAGCGCGGGCTCGCAGTTCTCCGCGATGCGGTCCACCACGGTCTCGATCTCGGCGGGCATGGGGGCAGGCCGGGGCGTCAGCGTCTCGTCCAGCTCGAACCAGGCGGCGTCCTCGCCGGTGGTCGAGACCATGTGGAGGCGGAGGCCGGGCCAGGCCTTCTTCGGATCGATGCGCTCGATGATCTCCAGCGGGTCGGCGATGTCGGTGGCGGCCCAGCCGCGCCCCTTGCGCGCCACCTGGAAGTAGCGCCCCGGCGTCGAGCGCCGGCCACGGATGCGGATGCCCGCCGGCGGCATGTCGAGGAAGCGCCCGGCCTGGTGCTCAGTGAGCACGCCGGTGATCTGGTCGTCGACGACGATCACCTCGTCGGCATGGCCGTGCCACTGGCGGGCGAACATGCCCATGGCGGCCGAGCCGCAGCCGGCCCGCATGCGCTCCTCGTGCTGGCCGTCAACCACCGGCGCCTCCCCCGCCTGCACCACCAGCTCCGCGCCGTCGTCCACGGTGAGGGTCGCGGGCTTGCCGTTGCAGAGGTCGAGCAGGGTGGCGCAGGTGACCGTGCCCTCGCGCTTGGAGCCGCCGGTGAAGTGGCGCACGCCGCCGAGGGAGAGCATCTGCGAGCCGTATTCCGCCGTGGTGACGTGGCCGATGGGCTCGCCGTCGGCCCGCACCGAAGCCTGCTCGGGGCCCACGTGGCGGTCGGTGTCGATCTTCACCTTGACGCCGCAGTAGCTGAAGATCCCTTCCGAGACGACGGTCACCATGTCCACGCCCGCCGCCTCGCTCGCGATGATGAAGGGTGCGGGCTTGTAGTCGGGATAGGTGGTGCCGGAGCCGATCCCGGTGACGAAGCGTTCAGGCTGCGCGACCATGCCGCCGTCCCAGTCCTCGGCGCCATCCAGGAAGGGCACCAGGGTCTCGGCGCGCTCGGTGACCAGCAGCGGGTCCACGCGGGTGAGCGTGCCGCCGACGTTGGCGTAGCGATCGCAGGCGCCGACCTTGCCCTCCCGGATGCGGCATAGCACCGGGCAGGCGTCGCAGCGGATGATCGAACCCTCGTCCTTGGCGCGGCGATTGGCCTTGGGCTCGCTCACGGGCGGGCCTCCCGCTCAAGGAGCGCCCGGCGCAGGCGGTGGGGCAGGGCAGGGACTTGGGTGACGCGCACGCCCGTCGCGTGGCGGATGGCGCCTAGGATCGCCGGCGCCGTGGGGACCAGGCCGGGCTCGCCCACGCCCTTGGCGCCGAAGGGGCCCAGGGGCTCCGGGTCCTCCACGATGATCACCTCGATCTCCGGTACGTCGCCGATGGTGGGGATCAGGTAGTCGTGCAGGTTCTCGGTCTTGCCCGGCAGGTATTCCTCCATCAGCGCGAGCCCGATGCCCTGGGCGATGCCGCCCTCGATCTGGCCTTCCACCTGGGTCGGGTTGATGGCGCGGCCGACGTCGTGGGCAGCGTGGATGCGGACGGGCGTCACGGTCCCGAGTTCGGTGTCCACGTCCACCACTGCGACCTGGGCGCCGAAGGCGTAGGCCGCGTAGGGCGAACCCTGACCCCTGGCGTCGAGCGTCGTGGTCGGCGGGTCGAAGCGGCCGGTGCCTTCGAGCACGACACCCGCCGCGTCGGCCTTGAGCCGGGTGAGGTCGATCTCCACCCGGCGGCCGCCGTCGCGGACCACGACCTGCGCGCCAGCGAATTCGAGCGTGGCGTCGTCGGCGGCATTGGCCTCGCGCAGGATCGCGGCGCGGAGCGCGGCGCCCGCCAGCTCGGCCGCCTTGCCCGAGACGAAGGTCTGGCGTGAGGCGGAGGTCTTGCCCGCATCCTCGGTCCAGTCCGTGTCGCCGATGACTTGGGCGATCCGGTCCGCGGCGACGCCCAGCGCGTCCGCGCAGATCTGGGCGAGGATCGTGGTCGAGCCCTGGCCAATATCGACCGCGCCGTTGTAGAGGATGAGCCGGCCTTCGCGGTCGAGCGTGATGCGCATGGCGGACGGGTTGCTGAGCGCGGTGTTGCCGATGCCGTACCACATGCAGCTGATGCCGACGCCGCGCCGCACCCGGCCGTCGTCGGCGTTGACGCGGGCGGCGTCTTCCAGCGCGCGCTGCCAGCGCGGGGCCAGCGCCTCCAGGCAGGGCACGAGGCCGGCGCTCGCTTCCAGCACCTGGCCGGTTGCCGTGGCGTCGCCGGCGCGGAGCGCGTTCTTCAGGCGGAACGCCAGCCGATCCATGCCCAGCTGTGCCGCTAGGTCGTCCATCAGCGCCTCGTGGACGATGGCGGCCTGCGGCACGCCGAAGCCGCGAAAGGCGCCCGCCGGCGGCCCGTTGGTGTAGAAGGCCCGGCCGCGCGCCGAGACGTGGGGCACGACGTAGGGGCCCGAGGCGTGAACAGGCACGCGGCCCGCCACGGTCGGCCCCCAGGAGGCGTAGGCGCCGGTATCGAAGGTCGCGTCGAAGTCGACCGCCTGCAGCCTGCCCTCGGCGTCGCAGCCCATGCGCGCCTCGATCACCGCGGGGTGGCGCTTGGGGCTCGCCATCATGCTCTCGGGCCGCTCGTAGACGCAGGCGACCGGGGCGCCGGTGAGCCAGGCGGCGAGCGCCGCGAGCGGCTGGATCGAGACGTCGAGCTTGCCGCCGAAGCCGCCGCCGCAGGCGCTCGGCACGATGCGCACCTGCGTCGGCGCGAGGCCCAGCACCTCGGCGGTCGTGTCCCGGTCCATCACTGGAGTCTGGGTCGAGACGAAGAGCTCGACCCGCTCGCCGACCCGGCGCGCCCAGCCGGCCTCGGGCTCGATATAGGCGTGCTCGACGAAGGCGGTCTCGAAGCGCCCGCGCGCCGTGGCGGCGCAGTCCGCGAGCGCCGCCTCGGCATCGCCGCGCTCGACCCCACCCTCGACGAGCTTGTTGCCCTCGGTCTCTTCGTGGACCAGGGGGGCGCCCAGCGTGCGGGCGTCCGCCAGGCCGTGCACCGGCGTGAGCGGCTCGTAGCGGATCGGCAGGTCTTCGTCGCGCACCGCCGTGACGGCTTCGCGTGTGCCGACGAGCGCCACCACCGGATCGCCCCGGTAGCGCACCACCCCCTCGGCCAGCACCGGCTGATCGCGCAGGTCGGGATAGATGCCGGTGCGGTTGTAAGGCACGTCGGCGGCGGTGAGCACCCGCTCCAGGCCGGGCCGGGCGGCGTCTTCCATCAGGTTGCCTAGCACGACCCGCGCCGAGTCATGGGGCGAGCGGACGATGCGGAGCCAGAGCGCGTCCTCCGGTACGGCATCGGCGCCGTAGCGCTCGGCGCCCGTGAGCTTGGGCACGCCGTCGAGCTTGGCGAGCCGGGCGCCCACGGCGGCACCGGCAGGCGGCGTTGCCAGGGGTTGCGGTGCATCGCCCGCCGCGTCGAGCACCGCCGCCACGATCTTGCGATAGCCGGTGCAGCGGCAGAGCACGCCGCCGAGGCCGTCCAGCACTTCCGCCGCACGGGGGCGTGGGGAGGCGCGCAGCAGCTCGGTCGCGGCGACCAGCATGCCCGGCGTGCAGGCGCCGCATTGGGCCGCGCCGTGGCGCAGGAAAGCCCGCTGCAGTCGGTTCAGCCGTCCTTTGGCGGCAAGGCCCTCCACGGTCTCCACGTGGCGCCCCGCCGCCTGGGCCAGCGACACCATGCAGCTGCACACCTGGGCACCGTCGAGCAGCACCGTGCAGGCGCCACAGTCGCCGGCGTTGCAGCCCACCTTTGTCCCGGTGAGGCCGAGATCGTCGCGGAGCGCGTCGGCGAGGCGGCGGAGCGGCGGCGCGTTCACCGTCACCGGCCGGCCGTTGACCAGGAATGCGGTGGTACCGTCCGGACCGCCCGCGTTCACATCATGCTCCCGAGCCCGGCGAGCGTGCGCGCGGTCAGCGTGCGCGCCGCATCGAGGCGGTAGTCGGCCGAGCCCCGCGCATCATCTACCGGTGCGAGCGGCGCCATGTGCGCGTCCGTCACGGTCTCGCCCAGCGCCGCGTCGCAGGGGCGGCCGGCGAGCGCCTGTTCCAGCGCGGGCAGGCGGCGCGCGACCGGCGAGCAGGCGCCGACCGAGACCGCAGCGCGGACGACCCGGCCCGCCGCGTCGGCCTCCAGCGCTGCCGCCACCATGACGATGGAGATCACCAGGTAGCGCCGCGCGCCCAACTTGAGGAAGTGTCCGCGTGCTCGCTCGGCATGGGGCTTGGGCACGCGCACCGCCACCATGAGCTGGTCGGGCGCGAGCGCCGTCTGCCGATTGCCGCGAATGAACTCGGCGAGCGGCATGGTCTCCCGCCGTTCCAGCGAGGCCAGCTCCACCTCGGCATCGAGGCTGAGCAGCACCGGGACCCCGTCGGCGGCGGGCGAGGCGTTGCACAGGTTGCCGCAGAGGGTGCCGGCGTTCTGCACTTGCCGGCCGCCGATCTCGCGCGCGGCAAGCTTGAGGCCGTCGAACCAGGGCGGCAGGTCGGCCTCGACGATATCGGTCCAGGTCGCGAGCGCAGGGATGCGCCAATGGTCGGCGTGCTCCTCGATCGTGCGCATCCATTGCAGCGCGGTGATGTCGAGCACGTCGTCGTCGAGCGGTGCGCCGACCCGCGCTGGGTAAAAGTCGGTGCCGCCGGCCAGCACCGTGAGCGGACGGCTACTCAGCGCCGCGAGCGCGTCGTCGAGGGCGGTGGGTCGCAGATACTCCGGCATCACGGCAGTCTCGATTCCTTACCCATGATACCGGAGAGGCGCAAGCGACCCCACGTCACCCCGGCCTTCCTGGCATATCGTTCTTCCGCGGCGACATTGCGAAGCGGCGACCGTCGGCCCACCGTAACGACCGACGGTCTCTATCGTCAGGCAAGGCCCATCTGGCGGTAGGAGCGCACGACCTTCTCCAGCCCGACGGCGAAGGCGGCCGTGCGCAGATCTTCGATCGTCTCCGACGACCGCATCGCCTCCCGCATCGCGCCGTAGGCCTCGCGCATGGTGTCCTCGAGGCCCGATTGCACCAGGTCGAGCTCGTCAACGCCGCGCAGCAGCGGCGCCTTGAGCTCGTCGGGCACCTGCCGGCCGGACGCGGTCTCGATCATGTCGATGATGCGCCGGCCGCGCTGGATGTCGAGCTGGCGCGACAGCCGGCCGAAGCGCATGTGCGAGACGTTGGAGACCCACTCGAAGTAACTGACCGTCACGCCACCGGCATTAACCAGAAGGTCCGGGAGGATGACCGTGCCGCGCGCGAGCAACTGCCGCTCGGCCGCGAGCGTCACGGGGCCGTTGGCGGCCTCGACGATGAGCGGCGCGCGGATGCGCGGGGCGTTGGCCTCGGTGATCTGGCTCTCGATGGCGGCGGGAATCAGGATGTCGCAGTCCGCCTCGAGGACGGATGCGCTGTCGGCGACGAAGCGCGCGCCGGGGAATCCCTTCACGCCGCCTGAGCGGGCCCGGTGCTCGGCAAGTGCCTCGGGCGCAAGGCCTGCATCGGAGAGAACGGCGCCGTCGTGCTCGATGACGCCTATGAGGCGCACGCCCGCTTCCTCGATGAGACATCTGGCGGCGTGAAAGCCCACGTTGCCGAGCCCCTGGACGATGACTCGCTTGCCCTCGAGGCCGCCGTCCAAACCGCTGCGGGCCACGTCGTCCCGGTGGCTGAAGAATTCGCGCAGCACGTAGTGGACGCCGCGGCCGGTCGCCTCCACGCGGCCCGGAATACCGCCCTGGGTCACCGGCTTTCCCGTGACGCAGGCCAGCGCATCGATATCAGACGGGTAGAGCTGCCGATACTCGTCCGCCATCCAGGCCATCTCGCGCGCGCCGGTGCCGATGTCGGGCGCGGGCACGTCCCGGCTCGGGCTGATGTAGCCACGATCGGCAAGCTCCTGCGTGAAGCGCCGCGTGATCTGCTCGAGCTCCTCCTCCGTGTAGTCTTCGGGCCGGATGACGAGCCCGCCCTTGGCGCCGCCGAAAGGCACGTCGACCAGCGCGCACTTGAAGGTCATCAGCGCCGCCAGCGCCTCGACCTCCTGCTGGTCGACGAAGGGTGCGTAGCGGATGCCGCCCTTCACCGGCAGCCGGTGCTCGCTGTGCACCGCGCGCCAGCCGCAGAAGGTCTGGTAGCGCCCCCTGAGCCGCACCGGGAACTGCAGCTGGATGACGGACTTGCACTCGCGGATGGTCGCCACGAGATCGTCCGGGACACCGAGGGCGCAGGCGGCCCGGTCGAACATCCCGCGCACGCTGGCCTGGAAATTGCTTTCGGTCGATGACTCCACGCGGTCCTCCCGCAGCGGATGAGGCGGGGCTTGCCTCCGACTCCTTATGTATGTTCGCACCGCGCGTTTCGCATCGTCACGCCTCGGCTGGTGCGAATTCCGGTCTAACGCCTGCGGTCGAGGAAGGCTCGCATGCGCTGGCCTGGCTCGCCGCTCGCGAAGCCCTCGGCAAAATAGTCCATGCTCCGCTGGACCCCTTCAGGCGCCGGCAGCTCCTCCCATTCGCGCAGGAACGCCTTCTGCAGGCGGATCGCCGTGGGTCCGGCTGCGCAGATCATGTCCACCGTGCGCACGAGTTCGTCGTCGAGCTCGCCTTCGGGGACGAGGGCTTCGACGAGGCCCCAGTCGTAGGCCTGTTCCGCCCCGATCGTCTCGCCGGTGTAGACGATGCGGGCAGCGCGCCCCCAACCCACCAGGCGCGGCAGCAGCGTCGACGCGATGACGGAGGGGATGCCGACCACCACTTCGGGCACGGCGAACTTTGCGGTCGTGTCGGCCACCCGGAGATCGCACGACGCCGCAATTCCCACCCCCGCCCCGAGACAGTATCCGGAAACACGCGCCACCACCGGAACCGGCACGTCGCGAAGCGCGGTGCGCACACCGTGCAACGCGGTGACGAAGGGGCGCGCCGTCTCGCGCGTCAAGTCGACCATGACGCGGATGTCCGCCCCACCGATGAAGGCGCGCTCGCCCGCGCCGCGCAGGAGGATGGCCCGGACTTCCGGGCTCTCACCCGCCTGCCGGATGGCGGCGCTCAGCGCGTCGGCGCCCGCACCGTCGATGGCATTGAGCTTCTCCGCGTTGTCGTAGCAGACGGTCGCGACATGACCGCCGTGGGGGGTGTCCTCGATCTCGACATGAACCTCGGTCAACGCTCTCGCTCTCTCGGCGGATCAAACATGCGGGCGCGCCGCCGACTGTGACACCGGTGAGATTTCGGGGCCAGTGCGACAGTCCTCGCGCGAACCGGTCGTCCTTGTGTCCCGAGCCGGCATGACGCACCCTTAATGAACCCCGGTTCAGTTCCATCAGCGAGGGGGACGCGGGCATGGGGATCGTCACGGACATCGTGCTGCCGATCGCGCTTGCGTTCATCATGCTCGCGCTCGGCCTCGGGCTCACCGTCGGCGACTTCGTCCGGGTCGCGAAGCAGCCGCGCGATTTCCTCGTGGGCGCCGTGGCGCAGGTGGTGCTCTTGCCTGCGGTGGCCTTCGGCCTGGTCAGCATCTGGCCGCTCGCGCCGGAACTCGCTTTGGGCGTCATGATCATCGCTGCCGCGCCTGGCGGGGTGACCTCCAACCTGCTCACCGCCTTCGGGCGCGGCGACGTGGCGCTCTCCATCTCGCTCACCGCCATCATCAGCCTGCTCGGCGTGGTCACGATCCCGTTCATCGTCGTCTTTGCCCACGCCCACTTCGTGGGCGGCGGTGTCGGCGACGTCTCGGTTGCCGAAACCGCGCTCGGCGTCTTCCTGATCGTCGCTTTGCCCGTGCTGATCGGAGTGGCGATCCGGCGCTGGGCCGAGCGCTTCGCCACGCGGGTCCAGCCCACCGCACGCCGGATCTCGGCACTGCTTTTCGTGCTGGTTCTGGCGGCTGCCATCTACCAGGAGCACGAGAACGCGCTCGAGTACATGGGTCAGGCCGGGCCGGTGACGGCCGTGCTGAACGTGGTGATGATGGCCCTGGCCTACCTGCTTGCGCACTTCCTCGCGACCGGCCCGCGCCAGCGCATCTCCATCTCTATGGAATGCGGGGTGCAGAATGGCACGCTTGCCATCGCCGTGGCGACGCTTCTGTTCGGCGGCGGGCTTACCGTCGTGCCAGCGGCGACCTACAGCCTGATCATGTTCGGGAGCGCGCTGATCTTCATCGCCTTCCTCAGGAGTCGCGACGCGCCGACTTGATCGCCTTGAGTGCGGCCACCCTATTCCCGGCTTGTCCTCACCTCTAGGCCGCGTTGAAACCGTGGGAAAAGGTGGCAACGGCACGCAAGTGGTAGGAGGTTGTCGTCAGGAGCGATCACTGCGCGAGCTTTCGCGCGATCTCTTCCGTCTCCATTTCATCGGTGAGCTGATTGAGCCCGTCGACGTCCACTCCCGGCTTGAAGCCGAAGTCATGGGGCTCCACCTTGAAGCGACGCGCGCGCGGGGGCTTGCCCTGCATCCCAAGACCGGCGCGGAGCGCATCGTTCACGACGGCCTCCATGCTCCTGTTGGTCCGCTGCATCTCCCGCCGCAGAAGCTGCTCGACATCGGAGTCGATGGTCAGTGTGGTTCGCATGGATGACATCTTGATACCGATAGAGTTGATGTCTAGAGGCGCGATAGCGGCAAGGCCTGGTGGCGGGCCGAAGCCGCCGCGTCAACCCGCGCTGTCGCGCGCAGCCGTTGGACCGAGAACGGTGCTTCGGCTATGAGGAGCGCAGCGAAGGAAACAGATCCGCTCGGGGTGCGGGCGTCCCCGCGGCCCGACTCAGCAAGGGAGACATCGATGGAAATTATCGCCGATCCGATCACCGTGAACTGCCGCAAGGTCCTCGCCGGCCTCAAGCTGATCGGTGCGGACTACACGCTGACCAAGGTCGACTACTTCAAGGGCGAGCAGAAGAGCCCCGAAGTCGTGGCGATCAATCCGAACGCCACGATCCCGGTCATGCGCGATGGCGACCTGGTCCTCTGGGAATCGAACTCGATCCTGCAGTACGCCGCCGACAAGGTGGGCAATGCGAGCGCCTATCCCACCGACCTTGAGACCAGGGCCGACGTGAACCGCTGGCTGCTCTGGGAATGCGGCGCCTGGTTCCCGACCTGCTACGTCCATCTGGTCGAGAACTGCGTCAAGCCGCTCCTGGGCGATCAGGCGGACCAATCGGTGCTCGACGGCGAGGCGCCGAACTTCCACAAGCTCGCCGGCATCATGGACGCGCGGCTCGCCGGGAGCGCCTACCTCTGCAGCGATCAGCCGACCATCGCGGACGTGGCGGTGGCGTCGCCGATGCACCTGCACGGCTGGGCCAAGCTGCCGCTCGACGATCACCCCAACGTTGTCCGCTGGATGACGGAGGGGATCGAGCCGCAGCCCTGGTGGAAGGCCACGCATGTGGGCGAGGGGTTTGTAGCGTCCGAGGCGGCCTGAACCCGGCGGCCGGCCCACCGGCCCCTCTCGCCTGAAGCTGGAGCGGAGGCAGGGGTGAGCGAAAGAGACCTCTCAGGGCGCATCGCTCTAGTCACCGGCGGCTCGCGAGGCATCGGCCGCGCGATCTGCCGGCGGCTTGCGCGGGCCGGCGCGTGGGTGGCGATCAACCACTCTGCGAGCGATGAGGCCGCGGCGGAAACCCTGGCCGGAATCGAGGCCGACGGCGGCGCGGGCGGCGTCTACAAGGCCGACGTCTCGTCGTTCGAGGCGACCGATGCAATGTTCCGCCGCATCGAGGCCGACCGTGGCCCGGTCGACCTCCTGGTCACCAACGCAGGGATCGCCTCGTTCCAGGACGATGTCGACATGCCGGTCGATCTCTGGCGCCGCATCCTCGCGGTGAACCTGGACGGCACCTTTCATTGCGTGTGGCGCGCCAGGGCGGGCATGCTGGCGCGGGGCGACGGGCGCATCGTCTGCATCTCTTCGATCAACGGGCTGGCGCCGACCACGATGCGCTCGGACAGGCTGATCGCCTACGGCACGTCGAAGTCCGCCATCATCGGGTTCTCGCGCAACTGCGCGGTCGCGTTCGGGCCCGCGATCCGCGTCAACTGCGTGGCACCGGGGCTGGTCGACACGGACATGACCAGCGGCATGAGCGAGGAGATGCGCGCGCGCATCGTCGCGAGCACACCCGCCGGCCGGACCGGCACGCCGGACGACATTGCCGAGCTCACCTACTTCCTGCTGAGCGATGCCGCGAGCTTCATCACGGGCCAGACCTGCGTCGCCTCCGGCGGCCTCGTTACGCTGCCCTGACGGGTGTGGGGCAGAAAACGATTGAGCGGCGCGTGCCCGGCCAACGTTGTCCGTGCGCGTCTCCGAAGGTGGCTCAAAAGAGAGCCGAACGATCGTTCAGGTTTTCGGACTCACGTCCTTCATTTGCGCCGTGGTGTTACGGATCATACTCTCCGCGACTGCGACCATTATGCATCAACAGATCGCCATGTCATGAAGAGTTAATAAGCCGTACAAGGCGGAGACGGTGTGGGTGATTTCATGTTGACATTGTCGAGATTTATACTCAATGTTTTGTGACGATAACGGCATATAAATGTCGAGATTTCTCGTCAATTGTCGGTATTAGGGTAGTCGTACTTGTTGTTGCTGTGTGGTTGATTGGTTTTCTGGAAGGGTCGCCAAGGCGAGCGCGCGCTTGCCTGGGTAGTTCCGGCAGGTACGGTCGCGCTATATATCGCGTCCACTGGCGCAACTCAGGGCTGGCGGGCCTGGCGCGGCCGGGCGCGCAGCGCGCTTACGGCGCTCCGTCAGACACGATCGTTACGGGAGAGGAACCGAGGGATGTCCGCGCGTTCGGGCGCGCGGCGGCGTCACTCGATCCGCCGTTATCGACGCCCCTTACGCGCGGTAATGAAGAGGCCTCGTCGGGAAGCCTCAAGGAGACGCTTCACCGCGTCACAACGTGGCAACAACCGGACGAGCAGCCGCGCGATACGACGATAACGCCTTTCATTTCCTTCAGTTTTGGAGCCGCCCTTCATCTGCCCTGTTTCGCGAACCGACGGGCGGGTGCTTACGCGCGCGTTGTTGTGATTCCGGCGCGTTACGCGGTGAAGCCGACACGGCGCGTCGTGATGACGGCATTCGTGCGCCTCTGCGGCCCCGCTCGCTTGGGACGTGACGGCCGTGCCGCGCCGTAGTGAGCTGACGCTGAGCGGGCGGGCGGTGGACCGTCTCTCGGTCGAGGGCGGGGACCGGATCTTCTGGGACCGCGAGCTGGCCGGCTTCGGGGTGCGCGTCTATCCCTCGGGGCGGAAGGTCTACGTCGTCCAGAGCCGGGCCCAGGGCGGGCCCAGGCGGGTGACGCTGGGAACCCACGGCGAGCTTACGACGACCCAAGCCCGCCTCCGCGCAGCCCAGGCCATCGACCGCATCAAGCGGGGCGAGGAACCCGCAGCACCGCCTGCCCAGGCCGGCGCCACCATCGCCGACCTCGCCGCCCGCTACCTGAGCGCTCACGTGGCCCAGAACTGCAACGCCCATACCGCCGGCATCTACCGGGGCTCGCTGGAGAACCACATCCTGCCTGCGCTGGGCATGATGCCGCTCGCCATGGTCGAGACGGCGCATGTGGCGGCGCTCCACTACCGGCTCCGCTCCACGCCCCGCGCCGCCAACCGCGCGCTCTCGGTCCTCTCCAAGATGTTCTCGCTCGCCTGCGCCTGGGGCCTGGTGGCGGACGGCACCAACCCCTGCAAAGGCGTGCGCAAGTACAAGGAGAAGAAGCGCGAGCGCTTCCTCAGCCGAGACGAGTACCGCAGGTTGGGTCAGGCGCTGGCCGAGGCCGAGCTTGAGGCAGAGGCCGGCGTGGAGGGCGCGGTCTCCCTCTACGCCGTCGCGGCGCTCCGCCTGCTCATGCTCACAGGCTGCCGGCTCAACGAGATCCTCACGCTCCGCTGGGACGATATCGACCGCACCGCAGGCGAGTCCAGGCTGCGCGACGGCAAGACCGGCGCCCGCATGGTACCGCTGACGCCCACGGCAGAGATCGTGCTGGCAGGGATCCAACGTGTGCCCAACAACCCCTGGGTCATCGTCGGCAAGAAGCCCGGCACCCACCTCTCCACCATCACCGCAGACTGGTATTGCCTCCGCGCCCACGCGGGCCTCGACGACGTCCGAATCCACGACCTCCGTCACTCCTACGCCTCCCGCGCGCTCGCGGCGGGCGAGAGCCTGAGCATGATCGGCAAGCTGTTGGGCCATGCCGACATCCAGAGCACTGCCCGCTACGCCCATCTCGCGCGCGAGACCGAGCGCCTCTCCGCCGCCCGCGTCGGCGGCAGCATCGGCGCCGACATCGGTGCCGAGGGCAGTGCCGATGGCACTGCCGATAAGGACAGCAGATCAACATGAACGTGGCAGTGCCCTCGGCACTTCCCGCGCAGGGGACGATCACGGACCACACCGTGGCGGCGCTGTCTGCCGCCAGGGACACGGTGGTGTGGGACCGGGCGCTCACCGGCTTCGGCGTCCGGGTCTATCCCTCCGGCGCCAAGGTCTACGTGGTGCAGGCGCGCGGGCCCCAAGGCACGAAGCGCATCACCGTGGGCCGCCACGGGGTGATCGGGGCTCAGGAAGCCCGCCGGCGCGCCGCCCTCATCATCGCCCGCATCCGCGCGGGCGATGAGCCCGTCCCCGAGGCACAGAAGACCGAGAGCATTACCGTCGCCACCCTCGCCCAGCGCTACCTGCGCGAGCACGTGGCGGTGCGCTGCAAGCCGACGACGGCCGCCCAGTACCGGCTCGCCATCGAGCGCTACATCGTGCCCGCCCTCGGCATCCGTTCCGTCTCCTCTCTCGGCCGTGCGCAGGTGGCCGACCTGCAGCACGCACTCAGTGACCGGCCTGCCATGGCCAACCTGGTGGTCGCGACCCTCTCGCGCATGATCGAGCAGGCGATGGCCTGGGGCGTGGCGGGGGAGATGAGCAACCCCTGCCGCTCTGCCCCAAAGTATCGGACGCGCCGGCGCGAGCGCTTCCTCACGGACGCGGAGTTCCAGCGTCTGGGCCGCGTGCTGGACGAGATGGAGGGGGAGGGGCGCATCTCTCTCCATGCGGCGGCGGCGCTGCGTCTGCTCATGCTCACCGGCTGTCGGCGCAACGAGATCCTGACGCTGCGCTGGGAGGATGTGCGACTGGAGGCGCAGGAGCTGCATCTCACGGACAGAAAGACAGGCGATTATTCCATCCCGATGCCAGCCGGGTCCGTGCAGGGCCATGCGGTGCCTAACTTACCGTAGTGATTAGCATTTTTCGTCTCTTCGGCGTTCCCGCCCCCTTGCATCGGGGACACGCGGGCTCTAGGATATCCCGTCGAGGTGATGCCACTTGAGTGCGCCTTGATACCACGAATTTCGGGCTTCGCCGTCGAGCCCGAAATCGTCGCCGGAGAACGCCATGCCGAAGAGAAGCACCCTCCGCCTCACCATCCGCAGCATCGCCGCCCTGCCGGCCACCGGCAGCGACGCCTTCCACTGGGACCGCGACCTCGCCGGCTTCGGCGTGCGCGTCCAGCGCAACGGCCGCAAGGTCTATGTCGTGCAGTCCAGGGGACCCGCCGGCCTGAAGCGCGTCACCCTCGGACCCGTCGCAGGCGAGGCGCTCGACCAGCGACGGCGCGAGGCGGCCGGCATCATCGACCGCATCAAGCGCGGCCTCGACCCGATCGCGCCGGAGCCCGAGCCGGACCCCACCGTCGCCGATCTCGCCGAGCGGTGCATGCGTTCCTACGTCAAGGTGCAGTGCAAGCCGAAGACCCAGGCGCTCTACCGCACCGCCATCGACAGGCACATCGTTCCCGCACTCGGAACCATGCTCGTGAAGGACGTGCGGTCCAGTCACGTCATCGAGCTCCACGACCGCCTGTGCGACACGCCGTCGATGGCCAACCACGTCGTCAGCATGCTCTCGAAGATGTATTCGTTGGCCGCGACGTGGGAGCTCGTGCCCCACGGCCGCAATCCCTGCAAGCGGGTGAGGCACTACCGCGAGGAGCCCCGCGAGCGCTTCCTGTCGCCGGACGAGTACCGCAGCGTCGGCGCCGCGCTCAGGAAAGCCGAGGCGGACGGCTCGCTGTGGCCGCCCGCGATCGCGGCGATCCGGCTGCTGATGCTGACCGGCTGCCGGAAGTCCGAGATCCTCACCCTGCAATGGGACGACGTGGACCGCACGGCGGGCGAGTTCCGGCTCCGCGACGGCAAGCGGGGGCCGCGCATGGTGCCGCTGACCACGCCCGTCCTGAAGGTGCTCGACGGCATCGAGCGGGTCGAGGGCAATCCCTGGGTCATCCGCAGCAAGAAGCCCGGCGCGCATCTGCCGGGCCTCGGCTACTACTGGAACCGCATCCGGGACCGCGCCGGGCTGGAGGACGTGCGCATTCACGACCTCCGCCACAGCCACGCCTCGGAGGCCCTCGCGCTGGGCGAGAGCCTGAGCATGATCGGCAAGCTCCTCGGGCATTCGAAGGTCGGCACCACCGCCCGCTATGCGCATCTGGTGCAGGACGCCGAGAAGGCCGCCGCCGCGCGCACCGGCGAAAGCATCGGCGCCCATCTCGCTGCGAACGGCGCAGCGGCGGCGTAGGGGGAGGCACGGACGATGGCGGTGCTGCAATACAGGACGATCTCCAACCGCACGGTGACGGCGCTCGCGGTCGAGCGCGACACGGTGTTCTGGGACCGCGAGCTGAAGGGCTTCGGGGTCCGGGTCTATCCCACCGGCGGCAAGCTCTACCTCGCCCAGGCGCGCGGCCCGGACGGGCCGGGCGGGCGGCGCAAGGCGCGGCGGATCACCGTCGGCCGCCACCCGGTGCTGGGGGCCGAGGAGGCGCGCCAGCGGGCCGCGCTCATCATCGCGCGCATCAAGGCCGGCGAAGACCCGGTGCCGCTGCCGCTGCCGGCGAAGCACCACGGCGGCCCGACGGTGGCCGACCTCGCCGCGCGCTATCTCGAACGGCACGTAGCGGTGCGCTGCAAGCCGAAGACGCAGCGCACCACCCGCAGCGTCGTCAACCGCCACATCGTGCCGGCGCTGGGCAGGCTGCCGCTCCAGGCGGTCGAACGGCGCCACGTCATGGCGCTGCACGAGAGCCTGTGCGAGACCCCCGCGATGGCGAACATGGTGGTCGCCACCCTCAGCCATATGTACGGGCTTGCCGGCGATTGGGAGATGACGCCCGAGGACTTCGACAATCCCTGCCAGGCCATCCCGGCGAACCCCGAGCGCAAGCGCGAGCGGTTCCTCACCGACGCCGAGTTCACCCGCCTCGGGCAGGTGCTGGACGAGGTCTCAAGCAACGGAAGCCAGATTTCGGCCGGCGCGGTGACGACGATCCGCCTGCTGATGCTGACGGGCTGCCGCAAGAGCGAGATCATGACGCTGCCGTGGGAGCATGTCGATCTCGACAGGGCCGAGATGCGCATCGTCGGCGGCAAGACGGGCAGCCGCACCGTCCACCTGTCGCCGTCGGCGGTCGGCGTGCTGGAGGCCCTGCCGCGCGTCCCCGGCAATCCCTGGGTCGTTCCAGGTG
>JAJDUK010000005.1 GCA_022826665.1 Alphaproteobacteria bacterium
GAGGCCGAGTTCGGACAACTCGGGGAGCGGTGTCATCGGGGCCTCCGTGCTGACAGCAAAATACACTGTCAGAACAATACCCGAAAACGACCGAAGACCACACACTTCGTTCAAATCTCACAATCCCGACGTACACCCATGACCTTGCCTTGCATGGCCTTCTCCGTATTGTAGCGGCGGCCGCGCCCCGTGCGCGGCCACGCAATTTTACCGAAT
The DNA here is from genome assembly GCA_022826665.1 of Alphaproteobacteria bacterium. Taxonomy (GTDB): domain Bacteria; phylum Pseudomonadota; class Alphaproteobacteria; order UBA828; family UBA828; genus WTGU01. The sequence continues at coordinate 217 of JAJDUK010000005.1, forward strand.
TCACATTACCACAACAATTCACATACTAAATGTGAATGAAATACACGTTTTTTTACAACAAGTTATAGACATTTCCACCGCGTCGCGCGACATTCATGTCGTATTGCGATGCAACACGCAAGGAGTAGCTCGCAATGCCGGAGAGCCGTAATGGGGACGACCAAGCGCCCATGAACGCTGGAATCGAGATCAACGGGCCCGCCGTCCCCGGCCTCGCCGAAATCCTGACCGACGAGGCCTGCGCCTTCGTCGCCATGCTGGAGCGCCGCTTCGGCGACGAGCGACGGCGTCTCCTCGAGGCCCGCGCGGCGTTCCAGGCCCGCATCGACGCCGGCGAAGACCCGGCCTTCCGGCCCGACACCAAGGCGATCCGCGAGGGCGACTGGACCATCGCGGGCACGCCGGCGGACCTCACCGACCGGCGGGTGGAGATCACCGGCCCGGTCGATCGCAAGATGATCATCAACGCGCTCAACTGCGGTGCGTCCTGCTTCATGGCCGATTTCGAGGACGCCGCCTCGCCCACCTGGGAGGCGATGATCGCGGGCCAGGTCAACCTGCGCGATGCGTCCCGCCGCACCATCGCCATGACCGACCCCAACTCCGGCAAGTCCTATGCGTTGGGCGACGAGACGGCGACGCTGATCGTCCGCCCGCGCGGCTGGCATCTGGAGGAGGCGCATCTCGTCGTCGACGGCCGCCCGGCCTCCGCCAGCCTGTTCGATTTCGGGCTCTATTTCTTCCACAACGCGGCGGAGCTGCGGGCGCGGGGCTCTGGCCCCTACTTCTACCTGCCCAAGCTGGAGCACTACGAAGAAGCGGCGCTCTGGAACGACGTCTTTATCGCGGCGCAGGAGGAGCTGGGGCTTCCCGTCGGCACGATCAAGGCCACCGTGCTGATCGAGACCATCACCGCAGCCTTCGAGATGGACGAGATCCTGCACGCGCTGAAGGACCACATCGTCGGCCTCAATTGCGGCCGCTGGGACTACATCTTCAGCGTCATCAAGACCTTCCGGAACCGTCCCGGCTGGGTGCTGCCGGATCGCGGCCTCGTCACCATGACCCAGCCCTTCATGCGCGCCTACAGCCGGCTCCTGATCAAGACCTGCCACCGGCGCGGCGCGCACGCGATGGGCGGCATGGCGGCGCAGATCCCCATCAAGGGCGACGATGCGGCGAACGAGCAGGCCTTCGGCAAGGTCCGCGCGGACAAGGAGCGCGAGGCCGGAGACGGTCACGACGGCACCTGGGTCGCCCATCCGGGGCTGGTGCCGGTCGCGCGCGAAGTCTTCGACCGGTCGATGCCGGAGGCAAATCAGGTGCCCCGGCAGCTCGGCAACGTGACCGTGACAGAGGCCGATCTGCTCGCCGTCCCGGAAGGCGAGCTTACCGAGGAGGGGCTGCGCAACAACATCCGCGTGGCCATCCAGTACATCGAGGCGTGGCTCGCAGGCCGCGGCGCCGTGCCCCTCTACAACCTGATGGAAGACGCGGCCACCGCCGAGATCAGCCGGGCCCAGCTCTGGCAGTGCCTGCGCCACGGCGCGCGGCTCACGGACGGCCGCGCGGTCGACTGGGCGCTGGTTGACCGGCTGGTCGCCGAGGAGGTCGCAGCCCTCAGGGATGTGCTCGGCGAGGCCCGTTACGAGGAGGGGCACTTCGACGATGCGGTCGCCCTCTTCACCCAGGTCGGGACAGGGAATGGCTTCCCCGACTTCCTGACGCTTCCTGCTTACAAAGTGTTGAACACCATCCATGACGGCGAGAGCGCCGATTGAGGAGGATGAGATGAGTGCGAGATCGATGGAGTCCCTGATCAACGACGCCCCTGACGGACGCTTCGCAGGCATTCGCCGCGACTATGGCGTCGACCAGGTGGTAGCGCTGCGCGGGACTCTGCCGGTCCGATACTCACTCGCCGAGCACGCCGCCAACCGGCTCTGGCATCTGCTCGCCACCGAGGACTACGTCCATGCGCTGGGCGCGATGACCGGGGGCCAGGCCGTGCAGATGGTGCAGGCCGGACTCAAGGCGATCTACCTCTCCGGCTGGCAGGTGGCGGCGGACGCCAACGGCGCCGGGCAGACCTATCCCGACCAGAGCCTCTACCCGGCCGACAGCGGGCCGGCGCTGGCCAAGCGCATCAACCGCGCGCTACAGCGCGCCGACCAGATCGACAGCGTCGACGGCTTCGGCAACACGGACTGGTTCGCACCGATCGTCGCGGACGCCGAGGCCGGCTTCGGTGGGCCCCTCAACGCCTTCGAAATCGCGAGAGCCTACATCGAAGCCGGCGTCGGCGGCATTCACTTCGAGGACCAGCTCGCGTCCGAGAAGAAGTGCGGGCACATGGGCGGCAAGGTGCTGATCCCGACCCAGGCGCACATCCGCAACCTCAGCGCGGCGCGGCTCGCGGCCGACGTCTGCGGCACGGCCACGGTGATCGTCGCGCGGACGGACGCGGACAGCGCCAAGCTCATCACCAGCGACATCGACGAGCGCGACCGGCCGTTCATCACCGGGGAGCGCACGCCGGAGGGCTTCCACCGTTTGCGCGACGGCGAGGGCATGGCGCGCTGCATCGCCCGCGGCCTCGCCTTCGCGCCCTATGCCGACCTGCTGTGGATGGAGACCTCGACCCCCGATCTCGGCCAGGCGCGGACATTCGCCGAGGCCATTCACCGCCACTTCCCCGGCAAGATGCTCGCCTACAACTGCTCGCCCTCGTTCAACTGGCGGGGCAATATCGACGAGCGCACCATCGCCCGCTTCCAGCGCGAGCTCGGCGCCATGGGCTACAAGTTCCAGTTCGTCACGCTCGCGGGCTTCCACAGCCTGAACCACGGCATGTTCGAGCTGGCGCGGGGCTACCGCGACCGCGGCATGGCTGCCTACACGGTGCTGCAGGAGGCGGAGTTCGCGTCCGAGGCCGCGGGCTACACGGCGACCCGGCACCAGCACGAGGTGGGTGCGGCCTACTTCGACGCCGTGAGCATGGCGATTTCAGGCGGAGCGGTCTCGACCGCCGCGATGGCGGGCTCAACCGAGACGGATCAGTTCACGGACACGGTCGCGAGCGCTGCCGCATAGAGCATTATTCGCTCACGGCAGCCGGCCTGCGGCCGGCGCCTCCGCGTCGCGCGTCCACGCGCGCGGGCGCGCGATGGCGCCGCTGACGCGGCGGGCCGCGGTCGCGGCCTGTCGCGCGGACCGCAAAGCCGGACGCGCGCCCCCCAAAAACGTCGACCCAGGAGGTGTGGCCAGAAGAGGCGGCGCGGGGGGCCGGCGGCGGGCCCGCGGTCGCGGCCTGTCGCGCGTCCGTCATCGACGGACGCGCTCCCGCAATAATCGTCGACCGAGGAGTGCTGCCCTTAAGCGGCGGCGCTGGGGCCGGGCTGCGGACCCCGCAGCAGGCGGCCGGGCAGCGCGCCGGTCGCCTCGCCGTCGCGATAGACCGGGGCGCCGGCGACCACGGTCGCCACGTAACCTTCGGCCCGCTGGATCAGGCGCCGGCCGCCGGCCGGCAGGTCGTAGACCGGCTCCGGGCAGTGCAGCGTGAGCCGGTCGTAATCGATCACGTTGAGGTCGGCCTTGTAGCCGGCCTGCAGCAGCCCGCGGTCTTCGAGACCCAAAGCCAGCGCGTTGTCACGCGTCATGCGCCTGACCGCCCAGGGGAGCGACATCCGTTCACCCGTCGCCCGGTCGCGCACCCAGTGGATCAGCATGTAGGTGAACGCACTCGCGTCGCACAGCATGCCCACGTGGGCGCCGCCGTCGCCCAGGCTCACCAGCGTGTTCGGGTGCCGCAGCATCTCCCCCACCGCGTCGAGCGAGCCTTCCGAGTAGTTGCTGACCGGCCGGTAGAGCATCGCCTTGCCGTCGCGTTCCAGCAGGTAATCGTAGGCGACATCCTCGGGCGTCTTCCCTTCGCGCGCGGCGATGGCGGCGACGCTCTGCTCGTCGGACGGCTCGTAGTTCGGCGGCGTGCCGAGCGGGTAGAGCCGGTCCCAGCTGGAGACGCGACGGGCGAGGGACGCGTTCGCACATTCCTCGGCGAAGAGGCGGGCGCGGAACGCCGGCTGCCGCAGGGTCTCCAATTTCTTCGCGAGCGGCAGGTGGGCGATCGCCTCCCAGCTCGGCCGCCCGGAGAACGGATTGATGGAAATCTCGAAGCCGAGCAGGACGCCGGTCGCGCGAGTGAGCGTCTGGCCGATGATGGGCAGGCCGTCGCGGTTCGCCTCGGCGATATGGTCGAGAATGCGGCGCCAGCCGTCGGGCGCGCGATCGACCTGCAGGATCGTGATCGCCAGGGGCCGACGGCAGCGCTCGACCACCCGCCGCAGCATGGCGAACTCCTCGTCCAGGTCGACGAAATCGGAGATCACCTGCAACCAGCCGGCGCCGACACTCCCCATGGCGGCACCGATGGCCGTGAGCTCGTCCTCGGCCGCGGTCAGAGTCGGGATCGGGCGGCCGTCCAGCGTCTTGTGATTGAGCGTGCGCGAGGTCGAGAAACCCAAGGCGCCGGCGCGGATGCCCGCCGCCGCGAGCGCCGCCATGGCCGCGTTGTCCTCAGCCGTCGCGGGCTCGCGCTCCACGCCCCGCTGGCCCATGACGAAGACCCGCACCGGCGAGTGCGGCACCTGCGCCGCGATGTCGAGGTCGTAGGGCCGGGCGTCCAGCGCATCCATGAACTGCTCGAAGCTCTGCCAGGTCCAGGGCAAGCCCTCGTCCAGCACCGCGCCGGGGATGTCCTCGACGCCTTCCATGAACTCCACCAGCGTGTCTCGCTGGTCGGGCCGGCACGGCGCGAAGCCGACGCCGCAGTTGCCCATCATCGCGGTGGTGACGCCGTTCCAGGAGGACGGCGTGATCTGGCTGCTCCAGGTGGCCTGCGCATCGTAATGGGTGTGGGGGTCGATGAAGCCGGGCGTGACGATCTTGCCGCGCGCGTCGATCTCCTCGTCGCCGGCGGCGAGATTGGGTCCGACCGCTGCCACCAGCCCGTCGGCAATCCCGACGTCCGCGTCACGAGGCTCGCCGCCCGAGCCGTCCACGACCGTGCCGCCGCGGATCACCAGCGCGTAAGGCCTGCTCATCATCGTCCCCTTCGCACCCCTGGAGAGCGCTCCATTAGAAAGAATTCGCGCGCGGCCACAAGGGCGGAATGAACGGGAATGTGCCGGTTGCGTCCCCGCGAGCGGCCCGCGACACTCCGCAGACGTGGCGGAACCGACGGGAGGCGCACCTATGTTGACCAGCGAAGACCGCATGCTCACCACCCACGCCGGCAGCTTGCCCCGCCCGCCGACCCTTGAGACGCTGCTCATCAAGCGCGAGCGGGGCGAGGCCATCGACCAGGCGGCCTTCGCGCAGGCAGTCGCCAACGGCATCGACTGGGTCGTCGCCAAGCAGATCGAGAGCGGCGTCGATATCGGCAACGACGGTGAGGAGTCCCGCGTCGGCTTCCAGACCTACGTGCCGCAGCGCATGTCGGGCTTCGGCGGCGAATCCCAGCGCAAGATGCTCACCGATATGGTCAAGTTCCCTGGCTACGCGCAGATGTTCAGCGAGCGCACCTGGAGCCGGGACAAGGAGCGACCGAAGGTCTGGAACGCGCCGCAGGCGCAGACCGCCGTCGAGTACGAGCCCGATCTCGCCGATGTGACCTTCGAGCTCGACCACTTCGCGGCGTCGCTGGAACGCTCCGCAGAAAGCTTCGCCGAGACCTTCATGACCGCCGCCTCGCCCGGCATCGTCTCCACCACCATGCTGCGCGCCGAGGACAATCCCGATTATCCGAGCGACGAGGATTACGTCATGGCGCTCGGCCACGAGCTCAAGAAGGAGTACGACGCGATCGTGGGATCGGGCCACCTGCTGCAGATCGACGCGCCCGACCTCGCCATGGAGCGCCAATTCATGTTCCAGGACCGCCCGCTCGACGAGTTCCTGGAGCGGGTGGAACTGCACATCAGGGCGCTCAACGTGGCCGTCGCCGACATCCCGGCGGAGAAGAGCCGCCTCCACGTCTGCTTCGGCAACTGGGACGGCCCCCACATCGACGACTGCGACCTCGCGCCGCTGCTGCCGCTCCTCTACGAGGCCAGGGTCGGCGCGCTCAGCCTCGCCTGCTCCAACCCGCGCCATCAGCACGAGTGGAAGGTGCTCAAGGCGAACCCGCCGCCCGAGCCCATGATCCTGATTCCGGGCGTCATCGACGTGACCACCAACTATCTGGAGCACCCGGAGGTGGTGGCCGACCGCATCTGCCTCTATGCCGAGGTGATGGGCGACAAGCGGCGCGTGATCGCCGGCACCGACTGCGGCTTCAGCACCTTCGCGAGCTACCAGTTCGTGGCCGACGACGTGGCCTGGGCTAAGCTCCGCATGCTCGCAGACGGCGCCGCGCTCGCCACCGAGCGGCTGTGGGGGTAGAGAGATACAGCCTAGGGATTGAGCCCCACGCCGGACCAGCTCATGTAAACCGACTTTTAGCAATGGAACAGACCAGTACAGGACATGATTTTCTCAGCAAATTCTTGTGAGTATTGTTGTAAAAGATGAGCAGTGAGAACAACCGCTACCATAGGATGAATTGAATTTGATTTACTGCCCTTATACTGATCAGGAGATTTCAGAAGATAAAGCTAATTCAGAACATATTATTCCGCTCTCTCTTGGAGGAACAGGAGGATTAGAAATTGACGTTGATAAAACTTTCAATTCAATGCTCGGCAGTGAACTTGATGGTGCGCTAGCGAACGACTTCTTTGTGGCGCTTCGCCGGACAGAATTTGGCGCGCGCGGGCACAGCCGCAAAGACCCTTGGTTGAAGGTCAAGAGAGCAACTTATGGCGATGAGGATCGGCCGGCGCAAGTGCGTATTCACCGTCAACACGGACTCGAACTGTGGGACGCAAAAGATCAGAAATCGGTAAAGGGCTCTGTAACCCTCCATATTCAGACCAACTTGGATATGAATCTGCCGATTCGCTTTGCAGCAAAGGTAGCCCTAGCCGCAGGCTATTTCGTTTACGGTAACAAATTTCGTAGCCATGTGGATCATCAACAGCTGCGCGAAATTATGCGAATTGATCTTGCGAGTCTCAACCAAACAGATACTGCACATAAGCTAGGTGAAGACCGTTTTACCGCGTTAGCAGATGATTACCTTAGCGACAAACCCTCGCCGGAAGATTGGAGACTTCGATGTATTCGGGCGTTTTGTGATGGGCTGCAAGGATCCGTAATCGTTCTCATACCCAGCACATCTCGTCTAACAGTTGCGGTTGGAATTCTAGGAAAATATCTCGCAATGATAAATGTTCCTGCTGACACACAGACCTTACCAAACGAGGGAGACCGCGAGTGGGGCCACGTTCTTGCGGTCATAGATAAGAGGCTAATACGATGCTCCTGGGCAGAGGGGCTTAGGCGGTATGTAGCTACTCATAGGAAGAAGTGATCACGGTAACTGCACCTCTATACCCTGTTGGGTAGGATATGACATTGTCATGTCGTGGGGTTTCCCCTTCCAGCGTCACCATGCTCTTGTCCTGTTGTCGCGAGGCGATTTGAATGCGCGCTGACCATATGACGGTGTCAACCTGCTTGAAGTGGATGAGGAGGCGTCGATGCGTTTGGCAGGCAAACGCGCGCTGGTGACCGGCGCTGCTTCGGGCATCGGCGCTGCGACTGCCGAGCGCTTCGCGGCGGAGGGCGCGGCCGTTGTGATCGCCGATCTCAACGGCGCCGGCGCGGACGAGCACGCAGCCGCGATCCGCGCTCAGGGAGGAACGGCCGTCGGCCTCACCGCTGACGTGGGAGACGACGCCTCCGTCGCCGCCATGACGGAGCGCGCGTGGGAGACGCTGGGAGGCGTCGACATCCTCGTCAACAACGCGGCGATTCCGACAATCGGCACCGTCGAGACCCTCGCCGCCGACGAATGGGATCGCGTCATCGACCTCGACCTGTCGAGCATCTACCGGGCCAGCCGGGCGATATGGCCGCGCTTCGTCGAGGCCGGCGGCGGAACCATTCTGAATACGGCGTCGGTCGCCGGGGTCATCGGCATGGCCGGTCAACACGGCTATTCCGCCGCCAAGGCGGGGGTGGTGATGCTGACCAAGTGCATAGCCCTCGACGGCGCCGCCCACGGCATCCGCGCGAACTGTGTCTGTCCCGGCTTCGTCGAGACGCCGATGGTCAATGAGTACTTCGACGCGCAGGACGACCCGGCGGCGAGCCGCGCGGCGGTCAATGCCGCGCATCCTCTGGGCCGCATGGGCCAACCCGACGAGATCGCGGCGGCGTTCCTCTATCTCGCCTCCGACGAGGCCCGCTGGGTCACCGGCACGGCGCTCGTGATCGACGGCGGGCTCACCGCCGGGCTGCCGCCGGGTTAGCCGCGCCAACCAGAAGACAAGGGAGACCGTCGATGACCGATGGCCGAGCCGACCTCTCGCATTGGCGCGAGCCGGGCGCACTCATCGAGACCGCCGCGCTCGAGGCGAGCCTCGGTGCACCCGAGCTTCGCATCGTGGACTGCACCACGTGGCTCAAGCCGGCCGAGCCCGGCGACGACGCCCCCTACCGCGTCGTTCCAGGCCGGGCCGAGTACGACGCGGCGCATATCCCCGGCGCCGTCTTCCTCGACATCCAGGGAACGATTTCCGACCCGGACACGCGTCTCAAATTCATGGCGCCGTCGGCCGCGCGCTTCGCAGAGGCCATGGGTGGGCTTGGCATCGGCGACGATTCCCGCGTCGTGCTCTATTCCGCCGGCAGCATCATGTGGGCGACGCGGGTCTGGTGGATGCTGCGTGCCTTCGGCTTCGACCGTGCGGCGGTGCTCGATGGCGGCTGGGAGAAGTGGCAGGCGGAGGAACGCCCCGTCTCCTCCACGCCGGGCCGGTACCCGCCGGCGCGCTTCACCGCTCGGCTCAAGCCGGGTCAATTCGTGGACAGCGACTACGTGCTCTCCCGGCTCGGCGATACCGACACCGTCGCGGTGAATGCGCTCGCGCCCGAGTTCCATCTCGGCGAAGGCCCGAGCCGCTACGGTCGTCCGGGCCGGATTCCGGGGAGCGTCAACGTGCCTGCCGCGACGCTCCTCGATCCGTCGGACGGGGCATTCGTGCCGCTGGACGAGGCGCGGCGCCTTCACGAAGACGCTGGGATTACCCCGGACCGCCACGTCGTCGCCTATTGCGGCGGCGGCATCTCCGCCACCGTGAGCCTCTTCCTCCTTCACCAACTCGGCTACACTGACCTCACCCTCTACGACGGGTCGATGGGCGAGTGGGCGCACGACTCCGACTTGCCGATCGAGACGGGTCCTCAAGAGAGCACGAGCTGATGACACTCGAGTTCCGCAAGCTCCACCCGCTCTTCGCCGCCGAAGTGAGCGCGCTCGATCTGCGCGACGTGCACGACGAGGGGAACCTGGAGCGCATCCGGGCCGGCATGGACGAGCACGCGGTGCTCGTGTTCCGGGACCAGGCGTTCTCCAGCGAGGAGCAGCGCGACTTCGCCACCCGGCTCGACGGCGAGCTTCACCGCAAGACCGGCATCAGCGTCCTGCAGAAGAGCCGCTTCGGCGACGAGGCCATCACCGATGTCTCGAACGTCGATGCGAGCGGAGAAGTCCTGGAATCGGACAGCCGGAAGCGCCTGTACGGCCTCGCGAACCGCCTCTGGCACACCGATGCGTCGTTTCAGGACCCGCGCGGCCGCTATTCGATGCTGGCCGCCGTCGCACTGCCGCCGGTCGCGGCCGACACGGAGTTCGCGGACATGCGGGCCGCCTACGATGCGCTAGCCGACGAGACGAAGGCGAAGCTCGAAGGCCTCCGCGTGCACCATTCGATCGCCTATTCGCGCATCACGCTCGGCTTCGACTTCTCGGAGGAGGAGAGCGACCAACTCAAGGGGGCCATCCAGCCCATGGTGCTGGAGAACCCGCGCACCGGGCGGCGCTCCCTCTACCTTGCCTCACACGCGTCGCGGATCCTCGACCGACCGATCCCGGACGGCCGGCTCCTGCTCCGCGACCTCATGGAGCACGCGACAGCGCCCGAGTTCGTCTACCGGCACTCGTGGCGCCGCGGGGACTTCGTGATCTGGGACAACCGCGCCACGATGCACCGTGCCCGCCCGTTCGAGGACACCCGGCACCGGCGCGAGATGCGCCGCGTCACCACCCTCGACATCGGCGATCCGGCCCGGATTGCACAGGCCGTCTAACCGCCCAGCACCAGGTCCGAGCCCTTCTCGCCGACCATGATGGACGGCGCATTGGTGTTGGCGCTCGGCACGACCGGCATGATCGAGGCGTCGATCACGCGAAGCCCCTGCACGCCCCGAACCCGGAGCTCGGGGTCGACCACCGCCATGTCGTCGATGCCCATCTTGCAGGTGCCGACGGGGTGATAGGCGGGCAGCGTGTATTGCCGGACGTAAGCTTCGAGTTCGTCGTCGCTCCGCACGTCGGGCGCGGGCAGGAACAGGCCCTGGAAGTGCGGCTTGAAGGCCGCGCTCTCGAAGATGCCGCGCGAAACCTTGCAGCCATCCACCATGCGCCGCACGTCGTCCTCGTCGTCGAGCAGCTTGGAGAAGATGCGCGGCGGCTCGTTGGGGTCGGCCGAGCGGAGCGTGAGCCTGCTGCGGCTCTTGGGCCGGCAGACGTTGGCCGGAATGGTGACTCCGGGGCGGTTCAGCAGCTTGATTCCGTCCGGGCCGAACTCGTAGCCGGTCGGCGTGAAGTGGAGCTGGATGTCCGGGCGGTCCTCCTCCTCCGGCCGGGTGCGGACGAAGGCCACCGCCTGGGAGATGGGGCTCGCCGCCGGCCCCTTGCCGCGCAGCAGCCAGTTGAGGCCGTGCTTCACCCAGCCGGCGGCCGTGACCTCGGTGTTGTAGGTGCTGATGTCGACGTAACCTGCCACCCAAGCGACCGGATGCTCCTGCAGGTTGCGGCCCACCCCCGGTGAATCAGCGACCACGGGGATGCCGAAATCGGAGAGATCGGCTGCGGGCCCGATGCCTGAGCGCAGCAGGATCGCCGGCGAGGCGATGGCGCCGGCGGAAAGGATGATCTCGCCGTCCGCCCTTGCCTCGCGCTTTTCGCCGCCCCGGCTGTAGACGACCGCGCAGGCGCGCCCCTCTTCGAACAGCACCTTGTCCACCCGCGCCTCGGTCTCGACGCTGAGATTGAGCCTGTCCATCACCGGCCTCAGATACGCGCGCGCCGTGCTGTTGCGGCGGCCAAAGCGAATCGTCCCCTGATGCGGGCCGGCGCCTTCCTGGCGCTCGCCGTTCACATCCGGATTGAAGGGGATGCCGAGCTCCTTGGCTGCCTCGATGAAGGTGCGGACCAGCGGATGGGGCGTCGGCACGTCGGAAACGACGAGCGGGCCGCTGTCCCCGTGATACTCGCTCGGGCCGAGCGGGTTGGTCTCCATGCGCTTGAAGTAGGGCAGCACGTCGCGGTAGCTCCACGCGCCGGTGTTGCCGATGAGGCGGGCCCAGTCGTCGTAGTCCTCGTGCTGGCCGCGCAGGTAGATCATGCCGTTGATGGAGCTCGACCCGCCGAGCACCTTGCCGCCCGGCCACATGGCGTCGCGCCCGTTAAGCGTGGGGTCGGGCTCGCTAATGTACATCCAGTTGAAGCGGGGATTGAGGATGGCCTTGATCTCGCCGGCGGGAATCCGAACGAGCGGGGACGTATCGTTGCCGCCACCTTCCAGCAGCAGGACCTTGTTTCCCGGCTTGGCGGAGAGCCGATGCGCCAGCACGCACCCGGCCGAGCCCGCGCCGACGATGATGTAATCCCACGCCATCCCTCTCTCCCCTCGAACGAGTCGCGTGCTTAGTCTCGCCTGCCATCTGCGCGCGGGCAAAGCTGCCCAGTGCTGGGCGGATTGGGCGACGGCTGCAGAAGTCTTGACGGCCTGCCCAACCTACCATATTGGTAGGTTGTGTCGGACTCACCGTTTGTCCCCTTTTCCAGGTCAGGGGCAGAGGCCCCATCGGCAGATCAACTGGTGAGCCGGGTTCATTCGCTCGCTTTGGCGGACAGCCTGAACGTTCGCATGAGCGAGCCACACTTCAGGCAGCGTATGAGAGAGCGGGGTATCGCCGTGCGGCTAGTGATGGAGGTGCTGAAATCGGGAAGAGCGGTCGGTCGCCCGGAGCTCGACGAGTTCGGAGATTGGCGGATCCACATGCGCCGCAAGGTTGCAGGCCAGCGTGTCAACGTGGTCGTGGCCGTGTGCGCGGATCACGTCGAATGCATCACCGCATGGTGACGACGAAGACCGGATGGAGGTCCATGCCTGACAGACGATACCATTACACGGAATGCGGTCTGGACCATGTCTTTCTGCTGAACGGCTTCGAGCGGAACTCGTCCCCGCGCGGCAGAACCATCGCGATCAGGGACATCGATGCACTGCATCGGGCCATCGGCGAGCACGTGAGCCGCCACAAGAAGGCCCTGAGCGGCAAGGAGCTGAGGTTCCTGCGTCAGGAGATGCTCATGTCCCAGGCGACGCTCGCGCACCTGCTGGACGTGAGCGAGCAGACCGTCCACAGGTGGGAGGCCGAGAAGACAAGCTGCCCGAGAGCGGCGGAAGCCCTCATCAGGAGGCTCTATCTCGAGCATGGCAATGCCGCCGATGAAACGCTCCGGGATGCTTTACGCAGCATCGCCGAGCGTGAGGACGCGTTGGACCGCAAGCAGGAACTGACCTTCGCGCTCTCCAGCGGCCCTAAGGCGGAGTGGGCACTGGCCGCATAGTGCCGCCGGTGCTCTTTCCATCACACCACGGCCCGGAACGTCAGGCCTTGATGCGGCTCGACGTGGGGTCGTAGAGGGGGCGGAGGGAGGCCTTCGCCGGGTAGCGGACGCCCGCGACCTCGATCTCGTAGCGGCCGGCGGTCACGTAGTCGGCGTCGACGCCATCCGCGTTCTCCACGTAGCCGAGGCCGACCGCGCCACCCAGGGTATGGCCGTACATGCCTGAGCGCACGTAGCCGCAGATCGCATCGTCCCGCCAGATCGGCTCGTTGTGGTAGAGCAGCGGCTCCGGGTCTTCCAGGAGGAACTGGACCAGCCGCTGCGCCACGCCTTGCTCCCGCTGGCGCTGCAGCGCGTCGCGGCCGATGAAACCTCCGGGCTTGTCGAGCTTGACCGCGAAGCCGAGCCCCGCCTCCAGCGGCGTGTCGGCGTCGCTAATGTCGTGGCCGTAATGCCGGTAGGCCTTCTCGATCCTGAGTGAGTTCATGGCGTGCATGCCGATGTGGCAGAGCCCCACATCCTCCCCCGCCTCCACCAGCGCGTCGTAGATGCCGGCCGCGAACTCGGTGAGGACGTAGAGCTCCCAGCCGAGCTCGCCCACGTAGGTGATGCGCGAGGCGCGGACGCGGGCATAGCCGAGCTCGATTTCGCGGCTGGTGCCGAAGGGGAAGGCCTCGTTGCCGAGGTCGTCGGGACTCAGCAACTGCAACAGATCGCGCGCCAGCGGGCCCATGACGCCGAGCACGGCGATCCCCGAGGTCACATCGGTGAGCACCGCGTGCGCGCCGTCCGGCGTGTGGCGCTGGAGCCAGAGGGCATCCCGCACCTGGAACTCGCCGGAGGTCACGATCAGGTAGTCATCCTCTGCGAGCCGGGTGACGGTGAGGTCGGCCTCGATGCCGCCATCGTCGTTGAGCCACTGGGTGTAGACGATACGGCCGGGCGCCACGTCCACCTCGTTGGCGCAAACGCGGCCCAGCACCTTCGCGGCATCGCGGCCCTGGAGGCGGAACTTGGCGAAGGAGGTCTGGTCGAACAGGCCCACACCCTCCCGCACCGCGCGGTGCTCCGCGGCGGACGCATCGAACCAGTTCTGCCGGCCAAAACTGTATTCGTAGCGGGGCTCCATGCCGTCCGCCGCGTACCAATTGGGCCGCTCCCAGCCGAAGGCCTCGCCATGGCAGGCACCGCGCGCCACAAGGCGATCGTGGAAGGGCGAGCGGCGCACGCCCCGCGCGGTCGCGAATTGGCGGAAGGGCCAGTGGTCGTCGTAGAGCAGGCCGAGGGTCTCGCTCACCCGCTCCCGCAAATAGCGCCGGTTGGTCTGGAAGGGCAGGTTGCGGCGGATATCCACGTCCCACATGTCGAGGAGCGGCCGGCCGGTCTTGATGCACTCCGCCAGCACCTTCCCCGCGCCGCCGGCCGACTGGATGCCGATGGAGTTGAACCCGGCCGCGATGTAGCAGCCCGAGAGCCCCGGCGCCTCGCCGAGATGGTAGCGATCGTCCGGCGTGAAGCTCTCGGGCCCGCAGAAGAAGGTCTGGATGCCCGCGTCCGCCAGCGCCGGCATACGCTTCAGCGCGTGCATCAGCACCGGCTCGAAGTGCTCGAAGTCGTCGGGCAGCTGGTCGAAGCAGAAGTCCTCGGGGATGCCGTCCATGCCCCAGGGCTTGGCGTCGGGCTCGAAGGCGCCGAGCAGGATCTTGCCGGCGTCCTCCTTGTAGTAGGCGCAGCCGTCGTAATCGCGCAGCACGGGCAGGTCCGGGGTCACGCCCTCGAACGGATCGGTCATGATGTAGAAGTGTTCGCAGGCATGCAGCGGCACGTGGACGCCGATGGTGGCCGCAAGCTCGCGGGTCCACATGCCGGCGGACAGCACCACCGTCTCCGCCGCGATGGGGCCTTCCGGCGTTTCCACGCCCGTGACCCGCTCGCCGTCGTGACTGATGCCGGTGACAGGTGTGTTTTCGCGAATCAGCACCCCGCCGTCCCGCGCCCCGTTGGCGAGCGCGCGGCTCACGTCGATGGGGTTGGTCTGGCCGTCGGAGGGGATGAAGATCCCGCCCACCACGTCGTCGACGCTGATCAGCGGGTAGCGCTCCTTGATCTCGTCCGGGCCGAGCACGTCGACTCGGAGGTCGAACACCTTGGCCATCGAGGCGCTGCGCTTCAGCTCCTCGAAGCGGCCCTCGTGGGTGGCGAGCGAGATCGAGCCGCTCTGCTTGAAGCCGGTCGCCTGGCCGGTCTCTGCTTCGAGGCCGGTGTAAAGCTCGGCGGTGTACTTGGCGAGCTCGGTCATGCGCTTCGACGGGCGCAGCTGGCCGATGAGGCCGGCTGCGTGCCAGGTGGTGCCGCAGGTGAGCTCGCGGCGCTCCAGCAGCACCACGTCGGAGACACCTGCGCGCGCCAGGTGATAGGCCACGGAGCAGCCCACCACCCCGCCGCCGACGATGACGACACGGGCCGAGCGCGGCAGATCGGCAGCCATCAGGAAGCCCCCGCTGCGCGTGACGGCGCGAGCTGCCTGATCTCGCTCAGCGCGGACTCCAGGTCGCGGACCTCGGCCCAGCCCACCCGCATCATCTCGATCGCGGGCTCATGCAGATGCGGCATGGTCGTACCTGTGCATTCCTCGATCACGATGGGCTTGAAGTCTCGGAACATCGCGTCCTTCGAGGTCGCCGCGACGCATTGATTGGTGAGCACGCCCGTCATCAGCACCGTCTCCGCCCTAAGCCCCCGCAATACCACCTCCAGATCCGTGCCGTAGAAGGCGCTGAGCCGCGTCTTCGCCACATACCAGTCCTCCGGCGCGGGCGCGAGGTCCGCCAGCACCTCCCAGCCCCAGGTCTCGCGCCTGAGCCCGCCCTCCTTGAGGAAGGGGCGGAGTTGCATGAACGGCCCGCCGTCCCCGACGCCCCGGATGCCGTGGCGGGTCCAGACGACGGGGATGCCCGTCGCGCGCACAGCCGCGAGCAGCGCCTTCAGCGGCTCGATGCAGCGCTGCATGTGGCCGATGTCGATGCCCTGCGCGGAATACCAGCCGTCCGCGTGCAGAAAATCATTCTGTGCGTCGATGACGACGAGCGCCGTCCGCCCCGGCACGAGGTCCCAGTGCGCCGCCTCGAAAGGGGCGGCCTGCACATCTTCGCCTGTCATGAGCTGCCTTTCCGCCGTCGCGTCGTCCGTCGCGCGGAGCGTATCACCCGGCCCGGCAAAGTTTGAGGGCGCGTCCCGCCCGCGACGGCGGCTTGACGTGTCAGCACCAGCGAAATGGCGTATTTCCGGTCTCCATGAGCGAGGGCAGGAGCGGTACAGGCGGCGGGAGCGGCGCGGGGCGAGAGCCTGCGGCGCGCGTCTTCGTGGCCTTTCTCCTGCTGGGGCTGACCTCGTTCGGCGGGCCTGTCGCCCATATCGGCTACTTCCGCGAGACCTTCGTCGCGCGCCGGCGCTGGGTCGATGACCGCGCCTACGCCGACCTCGTCGCGCTCTGCCAGATGCTGCCGGGGCCGACCTCCAGCCAGGTGGGGATCGGCATCGGGCTCGCGAAGGCGGGGCTCCCCGGCGCGGTGGCGGCGTGGGTCGGCTTCACGCTGCCCTCGGCGATCCTCATGGTGGCCTTCGGCTACGGCGTCGCGGCCTATGAGGACGTGATCCCCGCCGGCGCCCTGCAGGGGTTGAAGGTGGTCGCCGCCGCCGTGGTGGCGCAGGCCGTCTGGGGCATGGCGCGCACCCTCTGCCCGGATGCGCCGCGTGCCACGGTGGCGGTGCTCGCCGCGATCGCCGCCGTGCTGGCGCCCTCGGTGGTGACGCACGTCGCTATCATCGCCGCCGGCGCGCTCGCAGGGCTGTTCATCCTTCGGCCCGCCGAGAGTGACCACGACGCATCGCTCGGCATCGCCGTGGATCGCCGCTTGGCGGTCCTTCTGATCGCCCTCTTCATCGCGCTGCTGGTCGCGCTGCCGATCCTCGCCGCTGCCTGGCCGGCGGAGGCGCTCCGGCTGGTAGACGGCTTCTACCGCTCCGCCTCGCTGGTCTTCGGCGGCGGCCACGTGCTGCTGCCACTGCTTCAGGCGGAGGTGGTGCCGCCCGGCTGGGTCACGAACGAGACGTTTATCGTGGGTTACGGCGCAGCCCAGGCGGTGCCGGGGCCGCTCTTCACCTTCGCCGCCTATCTCGGCGCCGTCGCCGGCATCGGGCCGGGCGGCGTGCTGGGCGGCCTGCTCTGCCTGGCGGCGGTCTTCCTGCCGTCGTTCCTCCTGGTGGTGGGCGCGCTCCCCTTCTGGGAGCGGCTGCGGCGCTTCGCGCTGGCGGAGCGCGCGATGCTCGGCGTCAACGCGGCGGTGGTGGGCCTGCTGGGCGCCGCCTTCTACGACCCGATCTGGATCGGCGGCATCCGCACGACCGCCGATCTCGCGCTCGGGCTCGCCGCCTTCGTGCTGCTCGCGTTCTGGAAGGTGCCGCCCTGGGCCGTGGTGATCCTGGGCGCGCTGGCCGGTTGGGGGATTAGTGAACTCGTCGGCTGACAACCTGCGGGGAGGCGGCGAATCGCGCCCCGGCCTGCTGCATCCGCTGGTCGCGGTCGTCGTCTGCTTCGGCGCGGTGTTCGTGCTGAGCCAGTTCTTCCGCGCGTCGAACGCCGTCATCGCCAAGACGCTGAGCGCCGAGTTCGGCCTCTCGCCGGAAGCCCTCGGGCTGCTCACCGGCATGTTCTTCCTTTCCTTCGGCGCGGCGCAAATCCCGGTGGGCATGCTGTTCGACCGCTTCGGCGCGCGCCGCACGGCGCCGGTGGTGCTCACCGCCGCCATCGCAGGCTCGATCCTCTACGGCCTCGCGGACGGCGAAGCGATGCTGATTGCGGGCCGCCTGCTGCTCGGCATCGGCTGCTCGGTGGTGCTGATGGGCTCGCTCTTCCTCTTCGGCCAGTGGGCCCCCGCCGCCGCCTTCAGCACCTGGATGGGGCGGATGATCGCCATCGGCGGCGCCGGCGGGCTGCTCTCCACCACGCCGCTCGCCGCCATTGCGGAGACGCTCGGCTGGCGCACCGCCTTCTGGGGCGCGGCTGCGCTGACGGCGGCGGGCGCCATCGCTATCTACGCGATGGCCCGCGACCGCCCGTCGGCCGACCTTGGTGGCGCGGCGCCGGCAGAGGGGATTCGCGAGAGCCTGCGCGGCGTCCCCGCTGCGCTGGCGACGCCGGGCTTCCCCACGCTCATCCTGATGGGATTTGCGTCCTATCCCGTGGTCATCACCGTCCTCGGCCTCTGGGGCGGGCCCTTTCTCGCGGACCGGCACGGTCTCGAGCCGGTGGAAGCCGGCAACGCGCTCCTCGTGATGGCAGCCACGCTGATCGTGGCGAACCTCGTACTCGGCCCCCTGGAGCGCCGGCTGGATATGCGCAAGTGGCTCATTCTCGTCCTTGCCGCTGTCGTCGTCGCGGCCTTGGGATTGCTCGCCGCGCTGCCGGCGCTGCCCACCTGGGCGGTGATCCTCCTCCTCGCTCTCGTCGGCGCCTGCGGCTCCTACAACATCATCCTCGCGGGCCACGCGCGCTCGCTGCTGCCCGACCGGCTCGCCGGGCGCGGCATGGCACTGATGGCCATCGCCTTCATGGGCGGGCCTGCGGTGCTGCAGAGCGTGAGCGGCGTCATCGTCGGCGCCTTTCCTGCGACGAACGGCGCGGCGCCGGCCATCGCCTACCAGGCATTCTTCGCCTTCCTCGCCGCCCTGGTCGCGGTGGCGTGCCTCGCCTACCTGCGGCTGCCGGACGCGAAGCCGAGCGCAGGCTTCGCCACGGAGCCCGCCCGGCCAGCCGCCTCAACGTAGCGTGTCGATGACGGCGGCGAGCGCTTCCACGCAGCCGTGGCCGAGCCTGCGGCAGTGCGCCGGCGACCAGCCGTGGCGGGCATCGGGCGCGTTGGCCGCGTCCTTGAAGGGCTGCTCCAGGGTCATGGCGAGGCAGCCGTAGGTCTCCGCCACGTAGTTGGCGCAGATGCCGAGATTGGCCTTGCCGGGCGGCGTCGGCGGATAGCCGTACTCGGTCTGGAAGTCCGGGCTCGCCGCCGCGAGTGCATCTTGGAAGCGCGCCTGCTTCTGCGCCAGCGCGTGCGTGTAGGACGGGATGCCCTCGGGCCCGGCGATGAAGGCGTAGGGGAGCGCCTCGTCGCCGTGCACGTCGAGGCAGAAGTCGACGCCGGTGCGCGCCATCTCGGCACCGACGAGGTAGACCTCCGGGCTCTCCTTCATGCTGGGCTCGGCCCAGGCGCGGTTGAGGTTGACGCCCGCCGCGTTGGTCCTGAGATGGCCGCGGCTGCTGCCGTCGGGGTTCATGTTGGGCACCACGCAGATGCGCGCCTTCTCAAGCAGCGTGCGGGCGGCAGCATCGAAGGGATCCAGCAGCCCATCGAGAAACCCCTCCATCCACCACTCGGCCATGGTCTCGCCTGGATGCTGACGCCCGATGATCCAGCAAGTCCGCTCCCGTGCCCCACCGATCTCCAGCAGGTCGAGCGGCGCGCCGTCGAGGGTGGTGCCGAGCCGGCGCACTGCGACCAGGGGCGAGCGCCCGACGCGGGCGATAAGCGACGCATGGCGCGCCATCGGGTAGGGCGCGAAGTAGGCGAAGCGCACCTCGTCGCCGGCGGGGCGGTGCCGAATGGTCAGCACCGTGCCGTCGTACTCGGTCGCGACGCGGAGCCAATCCTCGCCATCCTCCGATGCGACCGCCCGATAGCCCTTCCAGCCCTCGGGGTAGGTGGCGCCACTGGCGTTCTCGATCCGGAGCACGCAGTCCTCACCCGCCCCGCCGCACAGCCGGAAGTAGAACCACTGGAAGAACGCGCCGCCTTCATCGGGCACGATCTCGAGCCTGATCGGGCCGGTCTTGGGCAGGGCGAGGCAGCGGATGTTGCCGCCGTCGAAGTTGCAGTCGATGGTGCGGCTCACGGCCGGCCCCGCCGTCGGCCGTTATCAGGTCGCATAGTTGGAGGCGCCGCGCGTTGTCGCGGTGAGGCCGCCGGAGCGCACGTCCGCCGTGACCTCGGCAAGGTCGGCGAGATAGGCGTCGATGCTCTCGGCATGCTTCATGTTGAGCCAGAGCAGGATCGAATCCGGCTCGCGCATGCGGATCGAGCGCCAGCCCCGCGCCGCCGTCCCCTCCTCCACCGCGAAGATGTCGAAGCCCTCGGCGTAGAACGTGACGTGAAGCGCGTGGGGACGGCCGAGCACGGCGAGCCCCTCGATCGCGCCGATGCCCTCGATCAAACGCTCGCGGATGCGCCGCTGCACCTCGTAGATGCGGAGATAGCCCTCCTCCCCCAGATGGGTCATCACCGCCCAGGCGCTCGCGACCCCGCCGCCCGAGCGGGTGCCGGTGATAGTCGGCGTGGAGTAGGTGCCGGCGGGCCAACCCTCGAAGGTGGTGCGGTGGTAGCGCTCCAGCGCCTGATCGCGCAGTAGGCAGAGCGAGATGCCCTTGTGGGCGTAGCCGAACTTGTGCATGTCCACTGACATCGAGGTAACGCCGGGGACGGCGAAGTCGAACGGCGGGATCGGCTCGCCCAGCATCGTCATGAAGGGCAGGATCATGCCCCCGATGCAGCCGTCCGAGTGCATCCAGAGGTCGTGGTCTCGAGCGAGCTGCGCGATCTCCTCGATGGGGTCGGTCTCGCCGTAGGGATAGGGCGGCGCGGAGCCCGCGATCATGACCGTGTTCTCTGTGATGGCGGCGGCCATGCCGGCGACATCGGCGCGCCAATCCTCGCTCCGGCCCATGCGCACGACCTTCATGCCGAGCCAGGCGGCGCCCTTGTCGAAGGCCGCGTGCGCCGTCTTCGGCACCACCACCTCGGGCACGCCGGCAACCGGGCGGTTCTCCCGCGCCCAGTCCCGCGCGGCCTTCATGGCCATGAGGATGCTCTCGGTGCCGCCGGCGGTGGTGGAGCCGCCGGCGCCCTCAGGCGCGTGCAGGAGGTCGAGCACGCCCGCGATCAGCGCGCGCTCGCAGGCGGCGAGGCTCGGATAGGCGCTCGCGGCGAAGAGGCCGTTCTCGTCCCGGTGGATGTCGTAGGCCTCGTGCGCGCAACGCAACAGGTCCTCGCCCGCGAAGTAGGCGGCGGCGAAGCTTCGCTCGTGGCACCAGGGGTTGTCGTCCGCGTGCGCCGCCAGCATTTCGGCCTTGAGGTCGTCCCAGGGCCGGCTGGCCTGGGGGAATTCCCGATTCCGCAGCATCTCGACTGCCGCCTTTGCCGCCATCGCCTCCTCCCGCCGTGCACTGCGCCTGGGAGACATAGCAGATCGGGGGTCGGATGGAAGGGCAGAGAGGCGGTTGAAGCGGGGACGGCGCGCCCCCTACGATGCGGGCCGGCCCGTCCAGCGTCTAGACGGGCGCTTTCTTGGACAGGAAGAGAATGCGATGCGTCTAAGGCTCACATTGCTCACCGCCGTGCTCGGGTCGGCGCTGCTGGCGGCTTTCCCCCTTCGTGCGGCGGAGATGCCATCCGTCGACGACCTTGAGGCCCAGATGGGCGCCCCGGCCGAGACAGTCACGGTCTATGAGCCGCATCTGAGCGTGGGCGATGAGCATGTCACCGTCGACTACGTGGGCTACCCGGCCGTCGATGTCCTGGCACGGCTTTTCGGTGCGGACTGGGCGAGCCAGGCCGAAACCGTCGAACTCCGCGCCCTGGACGGCTACGTCCTGCGCGTTGCCGCCGACCGCTTCCTGGCGGTGGACGCCTTCTTCGTCTTCGCGCTGGGAGACGGATCGCCGTTCACGGTCGACAATCTCTTGCAGAACCAGACCGACGTGCCACTCGGGCCCTACTACCTGGTCTGGGACAATATCGGGAACCCGGCCCTGATCGAGGAGGGTCCGGGCACATGGATCTATCAGATAGCCGAGGCCAATCTCGTCACGCTTTCGGACACAGCGCTGTTGCCCGAAGGGCTCGACGCCCGCTTTCACGAGGGCGCGGCGCTCGCGAAAGAGCACTGCCTGAGATGCCACTTGGTGAACGGTTTCGGCGGCGAGAAGCACGAGGGCAACCTCGCGGAGATCACCAAGGACTACGAAGAGGCGGTGTTCGTGAGCGTGGTCCTGGCGCCGCTCTCCGTGTTCGAGGAGACGACGATGCCGCCCCTCTCCGACCGCCTGGCCGAGGACGAGCGCCAGCGCATCGCCAAGGCGCTGTTCGACTACCTCACCGCTATTCCGGTGCTGGATTAGCAGTCGGCATGCTCTCGGCCGCGCGTCGGCGATCTTGAGGCGGGGGCAACCGGAGTTCGATGCACAGCAATCCCGCCTTCCGGCGAATCTCCCGGGACCGAAACCTGAGGTTCGCCGCGCAACGCGGGTTCGGCGTCCTGGCCGTCGACGGCGCGGGCCCGCTCGTCAGCCACATTCCGTTCATTCTGGCCGAAGACGGCGCGGTGGTTCATGCCCATCTCGTTCGTGGGAATCCGATCGCGCGGCACTTGAGTGAGAAGGAATGCGCGGCCTTGCTGGCGATCAGTGGACCGGACAGCTACGTCTCGCCGGACTGGTACGGCGCCGATGCGGTGGATCAGGTCCCGACGTGGAACTATGTGGCCGTGCACATCTGGGGCACGCTCCGGCGCCGCCCGGATGAGACGCTCCGCGCCCACCTGGACGCACTGTCGGCCCGGTTCGAGAACGAGCTTCGGCCCAAGCCTCCTTGGACGCCGGCCAAGGTGTCGCCAGACCGGCTTTCCGAGCTGATGCGCTCGATCATGCCGGTCGAGCTCTCCGTGGAGAGCGTGGACGGCACCTGGAAGCTCAATCAGAACAAGGACGACCAAGTTCGTCTGCGGGCCGCGGGGCACGTCGAGAGCGACGGCTTGGGGCAAGAGGCCGCCTCGCTTGCCCACCTGATGAGAAATCCGCCGGAAGATTGTTGATCGGCGTGGAAGAGTGATCCCCTATTGGAGTGGACTCCTGGTGTCGGACAGTTGGATTGAAATGATTTGACCGGTGCGCCGGGCATTCGAAGGATCGACGCCCATGGCTGAGCGCCGAACCCACCGAATCCACAGCATCGCCTTCAAGCGCCAAGTCGTCCAGGAGCCGCGCGGACGTCGGATGGTGCACGTGCATGGACCGGACCCGCAATCGCTCGCGATCCATCTGACTGACCTCATAAATGAATTCCGACAACGAGGCTGCGATTTGCGAGCGGCACCTGAGTTCTTGGAATCTGTCGCCACTATTTTATAAGCACCTGAGGTTTTTGGAATTCTTCGTTGAGCATTGCTCAAATGTTCAACTTTAATTGCGATACTTTAGTTATACTGAATTGTCTAACGTCTCTTGATGGTGTACGAAACGCATATTCTGAACAGATGATAGCAGGGACTAGACATGTTCAAAAGGTCAGCATTCATCTCAACGACCATTATAATTGTAGTGAGCTTGTCCGGTTGCGGCGGAGGTTTGAGTGGTCTATCATCTTCATCACAAACTTTGTTAATTCAGGACCCAGAGGAACTCCAAGCGCTCGCTGATCGTGAACCGCCGTCCAATTCAGGATCGGAGGACATTGGTGGCCAACTTGACCGAATAAAGGACATAGCTGTCGACCATCCTCATACTGGCACACTTCTTGTTACAGTATTCCAAGAGCCCTTCGAGCATGTTGACCAACCCCTAGACCCGATAAACTGTCGTAGCACCGTTTGCATCACACCAGATGGCAGAGTACGGCTAACGGACTTTGAGTTCCGCGCAGCCGAGTACCAAAATCTTATGACACGCCATGATATTCCGGTAATATATTTTCAGAAAAGAGATGCCAGTGGTCTCGCCAGCTTTATTGCAGTTTCTGGCAGCACTTCGAATTCACGCAGCACTTCGAACTCACAAGGTGGACGCAATGACGTTCCTGCCACCGTTGGTTACGGAGCTTGGCTTAAGCACAGTGCCTTTGCTACACTTGCTGGCCCATTCCATACAAGAGTGAGAGATGACGGTTTCAGCGTGGCCACATTGGCAGCATTTTATTCCGGGGCGCAGCAGGGTGGCGAATACATTCCGCGAACGGGAGCATTCTCCTTTGGCAATCGAACCGAGGAAGCAATAGATGATGCGTCTGAATCGGCAACTTGGAAGGGTGTCATGACCGGTATTGACACGGTTTTCGATCATCCAATCCAAGGAGATGCCACACTTGCGGTAGAAATGAACCGCCCGTATTCGACTGTAGATGTTACATTTTCTAGAATTTTTGATTTAGAGACGAGGACCCAACTCACTCGACCCGCTTTGCTCCCCGAGACTAGCCCTAGTGAGGCTCTGGTCATTAATTTCCCTGACCTTCCCTTAACAGAGGCCAACGGATTTGGCCGCACTTGGCCCGATCGGAATAACCCTAATTGGTCTATAGAGGGGTGGTTCTATGGTCCCAATCATGCGGAAGCCGGCGGCGTTTTCCAACACCTGGAGTACGAGATGGTCGGTGCTTTTGGAGTTCGGCTTTCCGAAGAATGAGCCTCAAGATAGGTTTCTGGATTGAGAGAAGTCCATCGTACGTCAGCGATTTACCGAGTTTCTCTTGCCTGCCACTAACCTTCCAGAGCTCGGTCGGTAGCGACGCCGATGCGTTCCGCTACCGCATCGGTCTCCCGGTCGACCACATGAGCGCAGCGTCATGCTCGGGCGCTTGTGGCCGAGTAGAGAGGGGACGACCGGGAGCGGGACGCCTTGCAGAACGGCCTGGCGCATGATGACCGAAAGGATGGGGCGGAGCGGTCGATCGCGACGGGGTATTGTGCAAGGACGCGAACCACCGCCGAACGTCTTGGGCGGTGATGCCGACGATCGGACGTCCCCCGAACCAGGGGAGGATCTGGTTCTTATAGTAGCCCCGGTTGACGCTGAGCGTCGACGGCTTCGTATCACCTGAAGACTTTCTCGGCGACCGTCTCGAACGGGGTATCGGGCGGCGCGGCAGCTTCGTCTTCGTTTCCCTTCCGGATCGCGGCGACGAGTGTCCTAGCCCGCTCGCGCGCCTCGTCGGCGCCGATAGTTCCGGCGCGGCCGACGATCTTCCAGACTCGCCGCCCCTGGTGCTGGCTATGGATGAAGTAGCGCTTTGCGCCCGAGGATAGGACCCTGACGCCGAAGCCCTTGAGGTCGCGGTCGTGGATGTCGTAGGCGGACTTGCGGGGCTTGAGAGCCGTGACGCGGCGGTCGTTGAGGCGAAGCGTCGCCATGAAAATGCCTCCTGTGATCTGTTGCAGCCGGGGCGAGAACAAGGAGCGAATTCGCCGTTGCCGGTCGAATCAGGAGGAAATAAGAAACGCCATATCAATGTGTTAGAACCGAAGATGCGCTGCGGGGTGTGTACACCGTAATCCGGTGAAGTCGGATCGCGCTCTACTGTGAGACGGCGATCTCCGCTGTGACCGTCCCGTCGGTGAGGTGCTGAAGCTCGTCGATCGTGGTGGCGAAGACGCAGTGCGGGTGGCCGGCTGCGGCGTAGACGGTCTCGAAGCGCCCGAGGCTCGCGTCGATCGCGATCGGAAGCGGCGTCTCGTGAGCCAGCGGCGCAACCCCGCCAATGGAAAACCCCGTGGCGGCGCGGACAGTATCGGCATCGGCGCGGCGGACCTTTCCCTCGCGGCCGAGCGCCCGCCCTAGCGCCTTCGGGTCGCAGCGCCGATCACCCGCGACCAGCGCCATCACCGGCGCGCCGGCGACGGTGAAGACCAGCGACTTCACGATGCTGCCCAAGGGCGTGCCGATGCTTTGGGCGGCATCCTCGGCGCTCCGCGCGGTGCTGGCGAGCGCGATCACCTGCGCCTGCGACCCAGCTTCGGCGAGCTCCGCCTGCACCCGGCGCACCGCCGGATGGGCAATCGGGTCAGCCATCCCCGGCTACCTACTGTGGAACCTTGAGCCCCCGCTGCACCGCGGGCCTCGCCCCGATGGTCTCGAACCAGCGGTGCAGGTTCGGGTAGTCGGCCCAGTCGATGCCGTGCCACTCCCAGCGCCCGACCCAGCCGACGCAGGCGATATCGGCGATGGAATAGTCGCTCGCGAGGAAGTCGTGCTCCGCCAGCCTGCGATCCATCACGCCGTAGAGCCGGTGCGCCTCGGTGGTGTAGCGCTCGATGGCGTAGGGCACCTCCTCCTTGGCGAAGCGCCGAAAGTGGTTGGCCTGGCCGAACATCGGGCCGACACCTCCCATCTGGAACATCAGCCACTCCATCACCCGCCAGCGCCCGCGCGCGTCCTCGGGGATCAGCTGGCCGGTCTTGTCCGCGAGATAGAGCAGGATGGCGCCGGACTCGAAGAGCGAAATGGGCTCGCCGTCCGGCCCGTCGGAATCGACGATCGCGGGGATCTTGTTGTTGGGGCTGATCTTGAGGAACTCGGGATCGAACTGCTCGTCCTCCAGGATGTTGACCGTGTGTGCCCGGTAGGGGAGCCCGACCTCCTCGAGCATGATGGAGACCTTCACGCCGTTGGGCGTGCCGAAGGTGTAGAGGTCGATCATCGCTTCGCTCCCTACCGCGCTTCGAACTGCTTGGCGCCGAACATGATCGAGCGCTCTTCCTCGGTGAACACGGGCTTCTTGCGGATCTGGTCGGCCATCACATCGAGGCCGCGCCGCACCGCCGGGCGCTCCTTGTTGCGCTCCAACCAGGCGCCGAGGTGGGGATAGTTCTCGATCTCCTGCCCCTGGTTGTACCAAAGCCGCATCCACGGAAAGATCGCCATGTCGGCGATGGAGTACTCGCCCGCGACCCACTCGCGGTCCTCAAGCCGCTTGTTCACCACCCGGTAGAGCCGGCTCGCCTCGTTGGTGTAGCGCTCCACCGCGTAGGGGAGCTGCTCCGGCGCGTAGTTGCGGAAGTGGTGGCACTGGCCGAGCATCGGCCCGACGTTGCCCATCTGGAAGAAGAGCCACTGCAGCACCTCGGCCCGGCCGCGCTCGTCGGCGGGGATGAAGCGGCCGTGCTTGTCGGCGTAGTGCAGCATGATCGCACCAGATTCGAAGAGCGAGAGCGGCTTGCCGTCCGCCCCCTCGGGGTCGACCACCGCCGGCATCCGGTTGTTGGGGGCGATGGCGAGGAAGTCCGCCTCGAACTGCTCGCCCTTGTTGATGTCCACGGGAATCACGTTGTACGGGATGCCGAGCTCCTCGAAGAGGATGGTAAGCTTCCACCCGTTCGGCGTCGGCCAGTAGTAGAGATCGATCATGGCGCCCTTCTCCCTCGCCGCTTTGGGCCGGAGTTCAGCCCGACCCTCTTATGACCAGCCGGCCCCGGCCGGTCAACGTCGCCCGAACCCGCGTGGTCTTGCGCGCGGCAGGGACGGGCGCGGGCGTGCAGCGGGGGAATGCGGGACTCGCCGGGATTCCGCGGAGCCGACGGCGGCAGTCGTCTTTAGCGGCGGCGGCAACGGCGCCTACCGAAAGCGCCTGTCGCTCCTGCTGCGAGGCTCCGTGTTCTCTATCTACTTGGGGGTTGACCTCCTTGCTGTCCGTTCATCCCATGGCGCGATGACGGCGCACCCGCCGCGCGCGGTGCACCGCACCATGGTCCGGGTCAACTCAGGTCAGCTCGACCAGCGGCCGTCGAAAGTTCCGATACGGTCTGGCCGCGTCGCCTACACGAAAGTAAACGGTCTTGGGCGCTGCCTAACCTCTCACTTTTTGAAGCGCTTCAAAATAATTCGATGCTGAGATTGCTTCCACCGATACTCGCCACGTAACTTGTCGCCTTTCAGTTGATACTTGACGAACGCGCCGTTTGGTAACTTGGATTTGAGCGTACCCTCTTTTATGACAGCTTTGGCACGGACAAATCCGCCCTCATTTATTCTCCACTGGGTTGCCTTTCCCCAAGCGTAAACGATTCGGGCACCGCCGCTAGACTTAATCTTCTCAACGGCCAAGCAGTGCGGCAAAACATTGCTCCACTTACTTTCTCCCCAAATTCCGCAAAAGGCGGCCTGGGTGGTCGAGAGGCTGGCAGAATCTGAACACTCGATCTTGACATCGGCTGGAAGTTCGGAGCAATCGCTCGCTTTCGCACTTTCCGACGCCAAAACACTTGCTCCGAGCAGAAACGCGAAAACACACGCAATCTTGCGAATTTGCATGACACGCTCCTCCCTGGGAATGGACGTCAAGCCACTATACCAATCAGGCATAGTTTAATAACAATAACTTATTGCCCCCTCTCTCACAATACGTGAAGGGCCCGTGGGTCTTGTGTAAGCCAATCAGGTTGGTCACTGCCGGCACAACTTCCAGGCCGCGAGCTCGGGTCACGTGAAAGGCACGTAAGATGCTACACTTGCTGTCACTCCCCTCTTACGCCGCATCCCTCGGATGCTTGCAAGAATATGATCGGTACATGCTCCGAATCTGACGTGATCGCCCGTCGAGGGTACCGCACCATGGCCCGGGGGGTCTGTTCAGGGCGCTGTTGCGCTCAGAAGTGCTGGTAGCCGGTCCGCCCGAGCGCGAGCGGCTGACCGTCGGCGCCCACGACCGTGACACCTCGTCCCGGCTCGACTGCACCGATGCGGGTGAGCGCCAAGCCGAGGCGGTGGCCGAGAGTATCCAGCGCCTCCCGCGCCGACGGCGGCGTGCAGAACAGCAGCTCGTAATCGTCCCCACCGGTGACGACATCGGCGATTTCGACCTCGCCCCCGTCGAGCGTGCGCCGCGCTGCATCCGACAGCGGCACGGCATCCACCCCGATACGCGCCGCGACCCCGGACTCGGCGCAGAGGTGGCCCAGGTCCGCCACCAGCCCGTCCGAGACGTCGATGGCGCAAGAGGCGATATCCACGAGCGCCGCCCCCAGCGCAAGCCGGGGCTCCGGCAGGCGGAAGCGCGCGGCAAGCGCCCCTCGGTCCTCGGGCGAAAGCGCGGCGAGACCGCCCTGCACCGCGCGCAGGCCGAGCGTCGCATCGCCGACGGTGCCCGAAACGTAGATGTCGTCGCCCGCGCGCCCGCCCGCGCGAGTGAGGCAGGCATCGCCCGCCACCGTGCCGAAGGCCGTGAGCGAGAGCACCGTCGGCCCCGCAGTCGCCACCGTGTCGCCGCCGATCAGCGCGACGCCGAACGCCTCCTGGTCGCGGGCGAGGCCCGCGGCAAAGGCTTCCACCCAGGCGTCGTCAAAGTCGGCAGGCAGCGCGAGACCCAGCGCGTAAGATCTGGCGACCGCCCCCATGGCCGCGAGGTCCGAGAGGTTCACGCGCAGCAGCCGGCGGGCGAGAATCGCGGGATCTTCACCCTCCGGGTAGTGCACGCCGGCCACCATCAGATCCTTGGTGACGACGAGGCTGGCGCCTTCAGGCGGGGTCAGCAGTGCGCCGTCGTTGCCGAGCGCGAACGCGCCCGGCGCGGCGCGGCTCAGAGGCTCGAAGAAGCGGGCGATGAGGTCGAATTCACCGCTCTTGGGCCGGCTGGTCATGGTCCGCTCCGTCCGCCATCTCCGCCGCGCGCAGCCTGCGCGCCAGGCTGTCGAGCGCGCCGTTGACGAAGGCCGGCTCACGCTCGGAGAAGAAGGCGCGCGCAAGCTCGACGTACTCGTCGATCACCACGCGCGCCGGCACGTCCGGGCAGGCCGCGAGCTCGCAGGTGGCGGCGCGCATCAGAGCGCGCACCACGGTGCCCAGCCGCTCCATGCTCCAGTGCTGCGCGAGCGTCGCCGCCACCAGGGCGTCGAACTCGTCCGCCCGCGCGGCCGCCTCGCGCACCGTGCGCTCGAAGTGGCGGCGGTGCGGCGCCGCGTAGCGCTCGCCGTCGATCTCGTGGCCGGCGCGGTGGCTCAGAAACTCCTCGATTACCTCGTCCGCCGACTGGCCGGACATCTCGATCTGGTAGAGCGCCTGGACGCAGGCGAGCCGCGCGCTGCTCCGCCCCTGCCCCCGTGGCGCCGGGGCCTGGGCCGCGCCGGGGGCGGCGGTCATCGCGCCTAGCCTTGAGAGTCCGCGCCGAGGGAGGCGCGAATCGCCATCATCGCGAGGCACGCCCCGGCGGCGGCGGCGCCCTTGTTCTTGCGGTCCGTCGCCGCCCGCTCCCAGGCCTGCTCGCGGTTCTCGGCGGTCACCACGCCGAAGCCCAGCGCGATGCGGTGGCGTTCGGCCAGCATGGCCAGCCCGCGCGCACATTCGCCGCAAACGTGGTCGTAATGGCTGGTCTCGCCCCGGATCACGCAGCCGAGCGCGACGAAGCCGTCGTAGCGGCCGCTCGCGATCGCCATGGCGAGCGCCGCCGGCAGCTCGAAGGCGCCGGGCACGCTCAACCGCTCGTGGCCCACGCCGGCCCCGTCGAGTGCGCCCACAGCGCCCGCCACCAGCTGGTCGGCGATGTCTTCGTAGAAGCGCGCCTCCAGGATGAGGACCCGCCGCCCCTCAGTCATGGCTGCTGACCATCCACGCCCGCCGCGCCTCGTCCGAGATCGGACGCTGATCGACCACCCGGAGCCCGTAGCCGTCGAGCCCGACGATGGTCCAGTGCGTGTTGTGGAGCAGGATCATGTCGCGCACGCCCAGGTCGATGAGGATTTGGGCGGCCACGCCGTAGTCCCTGAGGCCCTCGGTGTCCTCGTGGTCCGCGTCTGACTCCGCCGGTTCGGAGAGCCGCACGGGGAAGGGATTGCGCACGACGACCACGACGCCGCGTCCGAGCTCGCCGATCATCCTGAGCGCGGCCTGGAGCTTGCCGGTGTTCTCGCTTGCCGTGTCGGCGAGCCCGTCGTCCAAAATGCTGAAGGCGTGTGCTCGCACGGGCACCGGCTCGTTGTCCCAGACGTCGCCTTTCACCAGCGCGATGTGCTCGGCCTTCTGCACGGTGTCGGCGTAGACGTACATGCGGAAGGCGCCGCCGTGATGGGAGCTGAACGTGGTCTCCCGCACGCGGCGGATGATGCTGTCGTGGCGCAGCCGGTAGGCGATCAGGTCCGCGATGGTCGCGATCCTGACGTTATGGCGCTGGGAGAAGGCCTCGAGATCGGGCATCCGCGCCATGGTCCCGTCGTCGTTCATGATCTCGCAGATCACGGCGGAGGGGTTGAGGCCCGCGAGCCGTGCCAGGTCCACGCTCGCCTCGGTGTGGCCTGTGCGCACCAGCACGCCGCCGTCGCGCGCGACGAGGGGGAAGACGTGGCCCGGCGAGGTCAGGTCGTCCGGCCCGCGACGCGGGTCGATGGCGACCGCGATGGTGCGCGCGCGGTCGGAGGCCGAGATGCCGGTGGTGATCCCCTCGCGTGCCTCGATGGAGACCGTGAACGCCGTGTCGTGGCGGGATTCGTTACGCTTGGGCATCAGCTCGAGGCCCAGGTCGCGCACCCGATCGCTGCCGAGCGCGAGGCAGATCAGCCCGCGGCCATAGCGGGCCATGAAGTTGATGGCCTCGGGCGTGGCCATCTGGGCCGGAATGACCAGATCGCCCTCGTTCTCCCGTTCCTCGTCGTCGGCGAGGATGACCATTCGTCCGTTTCGAAACTCCTCGACCGTCTCCTCGACGGACATGAGCTTGCAGGACGACGCGGTGCGCGACATCTCGACCTTTCAGCGCTCGGAATGAAGGCGCGCAAGGTAGCGCGCGATCAGGTCCACCTCAAGATTGAGCCTGCGGCCGGCGGCGCACCCTTGGAAGGTGGTCTCCGCCAGCGTATGGGGGATGAGATTGATGCCGAACACGTCGCCCGCCACCTCGTTCACCGTGAGCGAGACGCCGTCCAGCGCCACCGATCCCTTGGAAGCAACGAAACGCGAGAATTCTGTGGGGCAACGAATCGTGAGGCGGAGCGACTCCCCTTCCCGCTCGGCGCTCTCGACCACCGCGACGCCGTCGATATGGCCGGTCACCAGGTGGCCGCCGAGCTCGTCGCCAAGCGCGAGCGCGCGTTCCAGGTTGACGCCTGAGCCCGCGCGCCAGTCGCCGAGGGTGGTCCGGTCCGCGGTCTCGCGCGACACGTCCACCGCGAACCACCCCGGCCCCCTGTCCACCACGGTGAGGCAGGGGCCCGAGCAGGCGATGGAGGCGCCGAGCGCGATGGTGTCCGTGTCGTAGGCAGTGCCGATCTCCAGCCTGTACCCGCCGCCGGCGCTTTCGGCGACCGACCGCACGCGGCCCACGTCAGTGACGATCCCTGAGAACATGGCGCGTTCGTTAGTCCGCCGGCACCAGGGTGTCCAGCACGTCCTCGCCGAGCGCGGCCGAGGAGACTCGGTGGAAACGCGGCATGTCGTCGGCGCGGTCGACGCCGAGCGCGGCCAGCGCCGGCACGCCGTCGCCGCCGATGGCGCCGGGCGCGCGGAACCATTCGATGCGATCGACCAGGCCGGCGCCTAGCAACGCCGCCGCGACCCGGCCGCCCCCTTCCACCAGCACACGGGTCAAGCCACGTCCCGCCAGCGCTTCCAGCGCGGCCTTGAGCGCCGGCCGCCCGTCCGCCTCCGCCGCCACCGAGATGACGTTTGCGCCCGCCTCTCGCCAGCCCGCGTGCCGCCCGTCGCCGCCGAGTTTCTGCGTTGAAACGATCCACGTCGGCGAATCGCCGGCGCCGGCGATCAGCGCGTGGCTCGTCGGCAACCGGGCGCTGCCGTCGATCACGATGCGGATCGGGCTCCGGCCATCCAGGCCCGGCAGCCGGCAGGTGAGCGCCGGGTCGTCCGCCACCGCACTCGCCGCCCCCACCATCACGGCGTCATGGCTTGCCCGCATCAGGTGCCCGCGCGCCCGAGCCAGCGGGCCGGTGATCCAGCGGCTGTCGCCCTTATGCGTCCCGATCCGCCCGTCCAGCGTGCTCGCGAGCTTGAGCGTCACGTGGGGCCTGCCCTTCTCCACGCGCGAGAGGAAGCCCGCGTTGAGTGCCCGCGCCTCATCCTCCATGCAGCCGCGCGCGACCT
This sequence comes from Alphaproteobacteria bacterium, assembly GCA_022826665.1. GTDB lineage: Bacteria > Pseudomonadota > Alphaproteobacteria > UBA828 > UBA828 > WTGU01. Next base: position 32,916 of record JAJDUK010000005.1, read on the forward strand.
CGATGCCCGCGGTTTCGAGCATGACGCTTCCGCGGCCCGCGACGCGCGGGTCCGGGTCTTCGGTCGCGACCACGGCGCGCGCGATCCCGGCCTCGATCAGCGCGTCGGCGCAGGGGCCGGTCTCGCCGTGGTGGGCGCAGGGCTCCAGGGTCGTGTAGCAGGTGGCGCCTTGCGCGCCGTCGCCCGCGCGGGCGAGCGCCTCGGTCTCCGCATGGGGCCGGCCGCCGGGCTGGGTCCAGCCGCGGCCGAGGATGTGCCCGTCTCGCACGAGCACACAACCCACCGCCGGGTTGGGCCACACGTTGCCGAGACCCCGGCCAGCCAGCGCCAGCGCCAGCGCCATGAAGCGGCGGTCGAGTGACGGATCTGCCGCCGCCATGCACTTAGTCCCGTTCGTCGGCGAGGCCGCCGATGAACTCCTCGAAGTCCTTCTTCTCGCCGAAGTTCCTGTAGACCGAGGCGAAGCGCACGTATGCGACCTGATCCAGGCCCGAAAGCGCCTCCATCACCATCTCCCCGATCACCGTGCTCGGAATCTCGGTCTCGCCCAGGCTCTCCAGCCGGCGCACGATGCCGGTCACGATGTGATCGACCCGGTCGGGCTCGACCGGCCGCTTGCGCAGCGCGATCTGCATCGAGCGCGCCATCTTCTCGCGCTCGAAAGGCACCCGCTGGCCGTTGCTCTTGATGACCGAGAGCTCGCGCAGCTGGATCCTCTCGAAGGTGGTGAAGCGGCCGGCACAGTTGGTGCATTGCCGGCGGCGGCGGATCGCGGTGTTGTCTTCCGTCGGCCGCGAATCCTTCACCTGCGTGTCTTCGTTGCCACAGAAGGGACAGCGCACGGCGGGCCTCCTCTCAGGCGTGACCGGGGTAGACCGGGAAGGCGGCGCAGAGCGCGCGGACCTCCTCGCGAATCTCTGCCGCGAGGCTCTCGCTGCTGCCCTCTGCCTCGGCCTCGCAGTCGAGCAGGTCGGCGATCCAGCCGGCGATCCGCCGGAACTCGGCCGCGCCGAAGCCACGGCTCGTCGCCGCCGGGGTGCCGAGCCTGATGCCGGAGGTAATCCACGGCTTCTGCGGGTCGAAGGGGACACCGTTCTTGTTGCAGGTGATGCCTGCGTGCTCCAGCACCGCCTCCGCCACCTTGCCGGTGAGCTCCTTGGCGCGCAGGTCCACCAGCATCAGGTGCGTGTCGGTCCCGCCGGAGACGATGTCGTAGCCGCGCTCCATCAGCGCGCTCGCCAGCACCTCGGCGTTGTCCACCACCTGCCGGGCGTAGTCCTTGAACGCGGGCGTCATCGCCTCGCCCAGCGCCACCGCCTTGGCCGCAATGACATGCTCCAGCGGCCCGCCCTGGAGGCCGGGGAAGACCGCCGAGTTGATCCGCTTCGCCAGCGCCTCGTCGTCGGTCAGGATCATGCCGCCGCGCGGGCCGCGCAGGGTCTTGTGGGTCGTGGTCGTGACGATATGGGCGTGGGGGAAGGGGTTCGGATGAATCCCGGCCGCGACCAGCCCTGCGAAATGGGCCATATCGACCATGAAGATCGCATTCACCGAATCCGCGATCTTGCGGAAGCGCGCGAAGTCGATGATGCGCGGATAGGCCGACCCCCCGGCGAGAATCAGCTTGGGCCTCTCGGCCTGCGCCAGCGCCTCCACCTCGTCGAAATCGATCAGGCCGTCCTCGCGGCCCACGCCGTACTGGATCGCCCTGAACCACTTGCCGGAGAGGTTGGGCGGCGCGCCGTGGGTGAGGTGCCCGCCGGCAGCGAGCGAGAGCCCGAGAAAGGCGTCGCCGGGCTCAAGCGTCGCGAGAAAGGCCGCCTGGTTCGCCTGCGCGCCGGAATGCGGCTGCACGTTGGCGAAGCCGCAGCCGAAGATCGCGAGCGCGCGCTCGATGGCCAGGCTCTCCCCGATATCGACGTTCTCGCAGCCGCCGTAGTAGCGCCGGCCGGGATAGCCCTCGGCATACTTGTTGGTGAGCACCGAGCCCTGCGCCTCCAGCACCGCGCGGCTCACGATGTTCTCCGACGCGATCAGCTCAATGGTGGTCTGCAGGCGCTCGACCTCGCCGGAGACCGCCGCGTACACCGCCGCATCGGCCTCCTGCAGTCCGCTGGTGAAGAACGAAGTCCCGGCCCCGCTCTCGGGGCGCGTGGAAGCAGCCAAGATCGTATTCCTTTCTTGTTCGCTCAGGAGAGCTTGGCGACGCGCGCTTGGTGGCGGCCGCCCTCGAATTCGGTGTCCAGGAACGCCTGCAGGCAGCGGCGCGCTGTCTCCTCCGACACGCGCCGCGCCCCCAGCGCGAGAACGTTGGCGTCGTTGTGGGCGCGCGCGAGCCGCGCCTCGTCTGCGTCGTGGCAGAGCGCGCCGCGCACCGCACAGCTGCGGTTGACTGCGATGCTCATGCCGATGCCGCTCCCGCAGATCAGGACGCCCCGGTCGGCACGTCCGCTCTCGATTTCACTCGCCAGCGCCTGCGCATAGTCGGGATAGTCGACCGGGCCGTCGCCGTCGGGCCCCAGGTCGACGACCTTGCGTCCCGCAGCTTCAAGCTCGGCGCGCAGCACCGCCTTGAGGCTGACGCCTGCGTGATCGGAAGCAATGGCAATTCGCTGGTCTGACATTGCCACCCCTGGCGCGTGGCCCGTGGCCGGCCCTGTATACGCCTATGACCAAGAGGCGGGCAACAGTTGTGCGTATACCTATGGGTAGGGGCTGCCATGCAAAGCAGCCCTTCAGGATGCGTCGGGCGGGATGGTCCGATTGACGTTCAGGTAGTCGACGACCCGGTCTGCAAGGGTGTCGGGGTCCTCTTCCCCGCCCTTCAGGACAATCTCAGCGGCCTCGGGGGGCTCATAGGGCGAATCGATGCCGGTGAAGTTGATGAGCTCAGCCGCGCGCGCCCGCTTGTAGAGCCCCTTCGGGTCGCGCGATTCGCAAACTGCAAGCGGCGTATCGACGAAGATTTCGACAAACTCGCCTTCGCTCACAAGGTCCCGCGCCATCCGACGTTCGGACCTGAACGGCGAGATCATGGAGACGATGACGACAAGTCCCGCGTCCACCATCAGTTTTGCGACCTCGGCAACGCGCCGGACGTTCTCCACGCGGTCTTGCTCCGTGAAGCCGAGATCCCGGTTCAGGCCATGCCGCACATTGTCGCCATCCAGCAGGTAAGTGTGGACGCCGGCAGCGTGCAGCTTCTGCTCCAGCCGGTCGGCGACCGTCGATTTCCCCGCGGCCGGCAGGCCCGTAATCCACAGCAAACGGGGCATCTGGCCCTTGGCATACGCTCGCGCTGCCCGATCGACCCTCGTGGGCTGCCAGACGACATTGGTGGCGCGGCGCAGCGGGAAGTGGATGACGCCGACACCGGCCGTGGCACCGGTGAACTTGTCGATCAGCACGAAAGCGCCGGTGCGGCGGTTCTCGGTATGGGGGTCGAAGGCTACTCGTTGGTCGAGTGCGAGCTTGCAATAGCCGACCTCGTCGCGCTCGAGCGTCTTCGCCGCGAGGTGCCTCAGCGAGTCCACGTCCACCCTGTGGACCAGGTCGGTGATTTGTGCCGTCCCCGACGCGGTGCCGATCCGGATGGCGTAGGTCCTTCCGGGCAGCATCGCGGATTTGTCCAGCCAGAGCAGATGGGCTGCAAACTGGTCGGCGGCGGCCGGCGGCTGGTTCCGGTCGGCGATGACGTCGCCGCGCCCCGAGGCGATGGTGCCAACTAGACCGCGCGAGTCCGGATCGGAGCGGTCCACCCGCTGCACCGGCAGGCGGAAGGAACCGCGGGCGGGGTCGCTTTCCGGGTCGGCACCTTCCAGCGCCTCCATGAGCGTCGGGCCAGCATACCAGGACATGGCACCCCTGCCCGCGCGCACGTTCTCGCCGGTCAAGGCGGAAAGCGGGATCGCGTGGACGTTCTCGATCCCGAGTTCATGGGCGAAGGCCGCGTATTCCTCCGCGATGGCCTCGAAGACCGACTGTGCATAGCCCGCCAGGTCCATCTTGTTGACCGCGAGAACAACCTGCGGCACGCCCATGAGGGCGACGATTTGGCTGTGGAACCGGGTCTGGGTCGGAATGCCCGTGCGCGCGTCCACCAGGATGACCGCCAGGTCCGCCGACGCCGCGCCCATCGCCACGGTTCCCGTGTCTTGCTCGTGACCGGGCGCGTCCGCTGCCATGAACTTGCGCTTATCTGTCTCGAAATGGCGCCAGGTGACATCGACGGCGATGCCCAGTTCCCGATCCGACTGCGGGCTGTCCTCGAGCGCGGTCCGCGACTCGTCCAGAAGACACTTGAGCAGGGTCGATTTGCCGCCGCCCGCGGCGCCGCAAATCACGAACCGCAGCCGGTCCTTCTCCTTCGGGGTATCGGAAGAGGCGTCCGAACTGCCTGCCGCGGCGGTATTTCGTGCGCTCTGCGGCATCGGAATTAGCCTTGCTGCCTCTCGTATTCCATCACACTGGCCCGGTCGCGGCCTTGAGTACCCAATTTCGCCGCGACTTCACACAGATACTTCGCGCGCGATAGGCCGCCGCGTGGTCCGCCAGCCGGGAGGACGAGCCTCGGCCTCTCAGGGTGTGTCGGGCGTGTCGGGCGTCGTGAGCGAGGCCTGATCGTCGGGATGATCTTCGGGGCGCATGAAGCGCCGGGCGATGCCGGCGTGAATGCCGCCGCGCTCCTTGACCGCACTGTCCGGCAGCTTCTCCAGCGGCGTGTAGCGCGGCATGTGATGGTCCTTGTAAGGATCGTTGCGGGCGGCGTTGTAACAGCAGAGCAGCACGTTGCGGCTCTGCTCAGAGGTGTTCTTGGACGAGCCGTGCAGGGTGTTGCAGTGCAGGAAGAGCGCGTCGCCGGCCGCCATCTCGCAGGAGACCGCCTCAAGCCGCTCCAACGCGTGCTCCACCCGCTCCGGCTCGGCCGTGAGCTGGCCCCCTACCAACTCGTGGTCGAGCCGGCCCATCCGGGCCGAGCCCCGGAGGACCTGGAGGCACCCGTTCTCCTGCGTCGCCGGGTCGATGGCGATGAAGAGGCTGAGCATGTCGGGGAACAGATTGCCGTTGAAGTACCAGTAGCCGTAGTCCTGGTGCCAGTTCCAGGCGCCGCCGGTCTCGGGCGCCTTCAGGGTCAGCTTGGAGTGGTAGTGATAGACCTCGCCGCCCAGCAGCCGCTCGGCGGCGCCCACTACCCGCTCGCAGCGCGCGATCGCCCCGAACAGGTCGTCGCCGGGGTCGGTCCACAGCACGGTCGTGGTGACGCTGCCATCGGCGTCGTGCATCGCCATGGTGTTGCGCTGGTCGGCGATGCCCGCGTCGTTCGCGAGCGCCTGGCGCATCAGCGCGACCTCTTCGGCATCGAAGAGCGCCGGCTTGAGCAGATAGCCGTCGTCGTGGAACCGGGCCACCTCGTCGGCGCTCAGGCGGCGATCATTCATCGACTCCCCCGCCGCGATATTGAATTCTTTGCTCAGCATGCCCCGCGGGCGACGGCGCTGTACAGGCCGCACACTTGTTGGCGGAACTCCCGCTCTTGGGCGCCGCGATCAGCGCCCGCTAGAATAGGCGCGGGACCGAGGAGGGAGCCATGGACGTCGTCACGATGAACATTGTCGAATCGACGATGCTCTCCATCTGCCGGGAGATGGGGATCACCATGATGAAGACGTCATATTCGACGATCTTCAACGAATCGCTCGACTTCAGCTGCGCCATCGCCGACGCCAACGGCGACATGATCGCGGTCGCCGATTACTGCCCGGCGCAGATCGGCGGCATGTCGCTCCTGATCAAGACCTGCATCCGCGAGATGGCGAACGAGCCGGTGCACGAGGGCGACGTCATCATGCACAACGACCCGTACCGGGGCGGGCTGCACACACCGGAACACACCTTCTTCACGCCCATTTTCGTCGACGGCAAATTCATGGGCTATGCGGCGGCGATCGGACATGTCGCCGAGGTCGGCGGCATGGTGCCCGGCGGCTTCGCCAGCGAAGCCACGGAGATCTTCCACGAGGGCTTGCGCGTCCCTCCGGTCAAGATCAAGAAGCAGGGCAAGGACGTGGACGAGGTCTGGAAGCTTTTGCTCGCGAACGTCCGCACCCCTCGCTACAACTACGGCGACTACCGGGCCATGATCAGCGCCTGCGAGCTGGGCGCCGAGCGCATGGCCGCGCTGATCCGGAAGTACGGCGTGCCGCTCTTCCAGCAGACCGTCGCCGACCTCATGGACTACTCCGAAGCCCGGATGCGGGCCGAGATCGCGGCGATCCCCGACGGCCAGTACTCCTTCGAGGACTACATGGAGGACGACGGGATCGACGCCCGGCCCTACAAGATTGCTGTCGACATGGTGGTGCAGGGCGACGAGATCATCGCCGATTGGCGCCGCAGCGACGCCCAGGCGAAGGGCGCGATCAACGCGACCCTCGGCGTCACTTGCTCCGCCACCTACAACGCCATGCTGCACCTGACCGATCCGTCGATCCCGCGCAATGCGGGCTGTTACCGGCCGATCCGCGTGCTCGCGCGGCCGGCGACCGTGGTCAACGTGGACTACCCGGCGCCGGAGGTGGGCGGCAACACGGAGACCCACGTCCGCATCTGCTTCACGGTGATCGGGGCGATGTCCCGCTGCCTGCCGGAGCGTGCCTTCGCCACCGACGCCGGCACCCACGGCAACTTCCTCTTCGGCGGCCACGACCCCGAGAACGACGAGTTCTATGTCTGCTACGACTTCATGGTCGCGGGCTGGGGCGGGCGCCCCTTCGCCGACGGCAACGACACCTGCAACTGCATCAACGGCAACTGCCGCACCGTCCCGGTCGAGGTCTACGAGAGCCGCTACCCCTGGCTCGTCGAGAACCTCTCGCTCACCGAGGATTCGGGCGGCGCCGGCAAGTACCGGGGCGGCCTCGGCTCAACCAAGACGCTGGAATGCACGGCCGACGAAATCATCCTCAGCTACATGGGCGACCGCCACCGGAAGGCCCCGTGGGGCCTGCTCGGCGGCGGTTCCGGGGGATCGGCCGCGCTGCTCATCAAGAAGGCGAACGAGAACGACTGGAAGGACGTCTGCGAGGGTCACGGCAAGGTCTCGCCCAGCAAGTTCGGCAACGTCTCGGTGCACCGGGGCGATCGGGTCCGCCTGCTCTCGGGCGGCGGCGGGGGCTACGGCCCAGTGGCGGAGCGGCCGCAAGAAATGGTTGACGAAGACGTGCGCGAAGGCTTCGTCTCGCGGTCCGCCGCCGCCGAGCGCTACGGCCACGCCGCCGCAGCGGAGTAGGACTCGATCCGACCTAACCGGATCCCATTGGCTCCAACGCTTGCCACCTCCCCCTGTCCCCCTCCCCCGAAGGCGGAGGGGGAACGTAGACGGCGCCGCCTACTCTCCCTCTCCGCCCCTGGGGGCGGAGAGGGCCGGGGTGAGGTGGGGGGTTTCAGGCTGCGAAATAGTGGAACTACGACTCCGGCTTCACCTTGGGATGCCGGCGGGTCGCGGCCTCGACGTCGGCAGCGGTCCAGCGCCGGCCGTCGCGGGTGAGGAAGCCGCGGGCGTTGAGGTGCGCCGCCAGCGCGTCCGGATCGCGGGCGCCGCGTGAGCGCGCGAACGCAAGCTCCGCGCGGATGCGGTCGGCGAAGTAGTCACTCTTTTTTCCCGCGCCCATAGCCTATTCCCTCCGCGACCAAGGGCCCCGGGGCCGCCGCCCCCACGGGCCGCTGCGATGATCCTGCGGATCGCCGCCGTTGGGCCGGCTGGGAGGCGGCTCCTGCCACGGGGCATCCCCGTCGGCTTCTGGATTGACGGTCGGATCCGTGGGCGGCTCCTCCCACGGCCCCGCGCCGGGGGTCTCGGCCTCAGGCGGCGGTGTATACGGCGTCCGTCTCCGGTGCCGCACGTAACCCCGGTCGAAGAGCGGCACGCCGCGCTTGCGCAGCGGCACCACCAGCAGCGCGCCGGCGGCAAAGCCGCCGATATGGGCGTACCAGGCGACGCCGCCTCCGGCCGGCCCGGCGACCAGCGCGTTGAACACCTGATAGCCGATCCAGAGCCCGAGCACGCCCCAGGCGGGGAAGCGGATCGGCATGAAGAAGACCAGAATCCAGACCCCTCGCTTCGGGTGAAGCATGAAGTAGGCCCCGAGCACGCCCGAGACCGCACCGCTCGCCCCGATGGTGGGGACCTGCGAGGCGGGCTCCACGGCGGCGTGCGTGAGCGCCGCCACCACGCCGCAGAGCAGATAGAAGACCGCGAAGCGCCAGTGGCCCATCGCGTCTTCGACATTGTCCCCGAAAATCCAGAGATAGAGCATGTTGCCGAACAGGTGCATGAAGCCCCCGTGCAGGAACATGGAGGTGACGATGGTGAGCCAGGGGGTCACGGTCACCATATCGGGCTCGCGCCGGAGCTCGCCCAGCACGGTCACGGGGATCATGCCGAGGCGGAAGACCAGCTCGGCATCGAACTGATCGCCGCCCAGCCACTGGACGACCCAGATGATGGTGCAGGCGGCGATCAGCCCCACCGTCACGAACTGGAAGCCGATCCGGTTGACCGGGTTGTCGTCCCTGAGCGGCAGAAACATCGGTCAGCTCCTGCCCCGGCAGCGGGGCCGGCCCTCGCGCGGAGGCCGCACCGGAGTCTACAGCATTACCAGGGCCACGCCTTTGGCCCGCGCCCGGCGTTCAGCCGTCGAGCTTGGCCCTGAGCGCCTGGTTGACCGCCTTCGGGTTGGCCTTGCCGCCAGACGCCTTCATTACCTGGCCGACGAACCAGCCCATGAGCTTCGTCTTGCCGCCGCGAAAGTCGGCCACCTTGTCGGGGTTGTCGGCAATCACCTGGTTCACCAGCGCCTCGATCGCGCCCTCGTCGCTCACCTGCCGGAGCGCCTGCTCCTCGATGATGGCGTCGGCGTCCTTCCCGGTCGAGACCATGGCCTCGAACACGTCCTTGGCCGCGCGATTGGAGACCGTGCCGTCCGCCACCCGGTCGATCAGTGCGCCGAGGGCCGCCGCCGAGACCGGGCTCTGCTCGATCCCGATTCCGGCGCGGTTCAACGCGCCGAAGAGCGTGCCCGTGACCCAGTTCGCGGCCTGCTTGCCGTCCCGGCCGGCGGTCACCGCCTCGAAATACTCCGCGATCTCGCGCTCCGCCACCAGTACGCCGGCGTCGTAGGCGGAGAGCCCGTAGTCGGCCATGAACCGCGCCTTCCTGGCGTCGGGCAGCTCGGGCAGCCGGGCGCGCTCGGCCTCCACCCAGGCGGGGTCGAGGGTGAGCGGAAGCAGGTCGGGGTCGGGGAAGTAGCGGTAGTCGTGCGCCTCCTCCTTGGAGCGCATGGAGCGCGTCTCGCCCCGCTCCGCATCGAAGAGCCGCGTCTCCAGTTCTATCTCGCCGCCGTCTTCGCGCACCGCGACCTGGCGCTCCGCCTCCACCTCGATCGCCCTCATGACGAAGCGGACCGAGTTCAGGTTCTTGACCTCGCAGCGCGTCCCCAGCTCATCCCCCGGCCGGCGCACCGAGACGTTGACGTCGGCGCGCAGCGAGCCCTGCTCCATGTTGCCGTCGCAGGTGCCGATGTAGCGCAGGATGGAGCGCAGCTTGCGCAGATAAATGCCGGCTTCCTCCGGGCTCCTGATGTCAGGCTCGGAGACGATCTCCATCAGCGCGACGCCGGCGCGGTTGAGGTCCACACAGGTGGCGTCTGCGCGCCGGTCGTGGATGCTCTTGCCGGCGTCCATCTCTAAGTGCAGCCGGGTGATGCCGATGGTCCGCTGTGAGCCGTCCTCCAGGTCGAGCACGACCCGCCCCTCGCCCACGATGGGCCGCGAATACTGCGAGATCTGATAGCCGGGCGGCAGGTCGGGATAGAAATAGTTCTTGCGGTCGAACACCGAGGTCAGGTTGATCTCGGCCTCCAGCGCGAGCCCGGTGCGCACGGCCTGCGTCACGCAATGGCGGTTGATCACCGGCAGCATGCCGGGCATGGCGGCATCGACGAGGGAGACCTGGGTGTTGGGCTCGGCGCCGAAGGCGGTGGGCGCGGACGAGAAGAGCTTCGCCTCCGAGATCACCTGGGCGTGGACCTCCAGCCCGACCGCGATCTCCCACTCGCCGTCGCGGCCCCTGACCCGGTAGCCGTCCGCGCTCACACCGCCCTTCCGGCCCCGCTCTGGTCGGGGCGGTGGCTGAAGCCGGCCGCGCTCTCCAGCAGCCCGGCCGCGCGGAACAGCGTCGGCTCGTCGAAGGGCCGCGCGATCAGGTGCAGGCCGAGTGGCAACCCGTCGCCCGTGAGCCCGGCCGGCACCGAGATTGCAGGCAGGCCCGCCAGGCTCGCCGGCACCGTGAACACGTCGTTCAGGTACATGGCGATGGGATCGTCCATCTTCTCGCCGATGGCGAAGGCGGCGAAGGGCGCGGTCGGCGTCAGCACCGCGTCCACGGTCTCGAACGCGCTCTCGAAATCGCGCGCGATCAGCGTCCGCACCTTCTGCGCCTTCAGGTAGTAGGCGTCGTAGTAGCCGGCGGACAGCACGTAGGTGCCGATCAGGATGCGCCGCCTGACCTCGCGCCCGAACCCCGCCGCGCGCGTCCTGGCGTACATCTCGGTCGGGTCGTTGCCCTCGACGCGCAGCCCGTAGCGCACCCCGTCGTAGCGCGCGAGGTTGGACGACGCCTCCGCCGGCGCCACGATGTAGTACGTGGGCAGCGCGTACTTGGTGAGCGGCAGCGAGATATCGACCACCGTCGCGCCCGCATCGCGGAACCAGCGCACGCCCTCGGCCCAGAGCGCCTCGATCTCCGCCGGCATGCCCTCCATCCGGTATTCCGCCGGCACGCCGATGGTGAGGTCGCGCACGTCGCCCGTGAGGCTCGCCGCGTAGTCGGGCACCGGGCGGTCGATGGAAGTGGAATCCTTGGAGTCGTGGCCGGCCATCGCCTGCAGCATGAGCGCCGCGTCCTCGACCGTCCGCGTGAGCGGCCCGGCCTGGTCCAGCGAGGAGGCGAAGGCGATCATGCCCCAGCGCGAGCAGCGCCCATACGTCGGCTTCATGCCGACGATGCCGCAGAAGGCCCCCGGCTGGCGGATCGAGCCGCCGGTATCGGTCCCGGTGGCGCCGAGGCAGAGACCTGCGGCCACCGCCGCCGCCGAGCCGCCGGAGCTGCCGCCCGGCACCAGCGGCTTGTCCTCGCCCCGCCGGCGCCAGGGGTTGATCACCGGGCCGTCGGCGCTGGTGACGTTGGCCGAGCCCATGGCGAACTCATCCATGTTGGTCTTGCCCAGCATGAGCGCGCCGACGGCCCAGAGATTGGCGGTGACGGTCGACTCATAGGGCGGCGCGAAGCCGTCGAGAATGTTCGAGCACGCCTGGCTGCGCACCCCGCGTGTACAGAAGAGATCCTTGACTGCGAGCGGGATGCCTTCGAGCAGCCGCCCCTCGCCCGCCGCGAGGCGCGCATCGGCGTCGTCCGCCGCGGCGCGCGCGGCGTCGAATGTCTCGGCGACGAAGGCGTTGAGGTCGCGCGCGCACTCGACCGCCGCAATGTGTGCGTCCGTCAACTCGCGCGCCGAGAACTCGCGCGCAGCCAGCCCGGCTCGGGCGTCTGCGATGGTGAGCGCGGTGAGATCGCTCACTCGACCACCTTGGGCACGACGAAAAAGCCGTCGTCGGCCTCCGGCGCGTTCGCCAGCAGATCGTCGGTGGCGGTCCCCGCCTCCGCGTCGTCGTCTCGCTGCGGCAGCGTGGCGGCGATGGCGCCGGTCATCGGCTCGACGCCCTCGGTATCCACCTCGCTCAATTGCTCGACCCAGGCGAGGATGCCGTTCAGCTCCTCCGCCATGGGCTCCAGTGCGTCGTCCTCCATGGCGATGCGCGAGAGGCGCGCGATCCGCACCACGGTGTCCTTGTCGATGCTCATGGCTGCACCGCCCGCGTTCAGGCCTGCCAACGGGCGAGCACGTCCGGAGCGCTCATATATTCGACCGGCGGGCGTGGCGGCGGTGGCTCGCCGTCGATCCAGCCGGGGAAGAGAATCTCGTAGGCCGGCGTCGGGTCGTCGTGCCGGCGCAGCATCTGCCGCGCCTTGATCTGCGGGTGCTCCGGCACGTCCTCCAGGCGATGGACCGGCTCGTAGCAGCAGTCGACGCCCTCCATCAGCCCGTTCATCTCGTCGAGCGTCCGCGCCTTGACGAAGGCGGCGACCTCTCTGATCAGCGCTTCCTGCGGCCGGGATTCCCACTGGCGCTTGATCCACTCCGGCCGGTCGCAGGCGGTGCAGAAGTTGGCCCAAAACTTGTCTTCGAGCGCTCCGAGCGTGATGAAGCGGCCGTCGAGGGTCTCGTAGACGTTGTAGAAGGCCGCGCCCCCGTTCGGGAACTGCGCGCCCCGCGCGGCGTCCCATTCCGCGTGGAACAGCCCGTTCAGCACCCACACCTGCCAGGGCAGCACGGTCTCGGCGATGCTGACGTCGATGGTGGCACCCCGCCCGTCTGCGTTGCGGCTGCGGCCGAGCAGCCCGCCCATGATGCTGAGCGCGGCCTGCATCCCGCTCGCGAAATCGGCGGTGGGCGGGAAGGCGACGATCGGCCGCTCGGGCACGCCTGAGCGCTCAAGCCCGCCCATCAGCCCCATGTAGTTGATGTCGTGCCCGCCCCGCAGGCGATAGGGCCCCTCAAGCCCCCAGCCCGAGAGCGAGCAGGAGACGATGCCGGGGTTCATCTCGTGCAGCGCCTCGTGGCCAAAGCCGAGGCGGTCGAGCACGCCCGGCCGGTAGGATTCGAGAAAGGCGTCCGACTGCTCCACCAGGGAGCGGAAGTCGCGCTTGCCCTCCTCCGACTTGAGGTCGATTTCGACCACGGTCTTGCCGCCGTTCACCATCCGATACCAGACCGAGACGCCGGCCTCGTCCTTCGGCCCCACGCCCCGCATCGGCTCCCCGCCGGGCGGCTCGACCTTGATCACCTCCGCGCCAAGGTCCGCGAGAATCAGGCTCCCGTACGGCCCAGGGATGTACTGGCTGAGGTCGAGGACCCTCAACCCGGTGAGGAAGGGGATGGGCACCGCGCCGAGTGCAGTCGGTCAGGACGCGTATTCGGGCACGCGGGGGCGCTTGCCGGAGCCGCCGCGCCGGCCGGACCCGCCGCCGCCCTTGCGGCCGGGCGCATCCGATGCCGGGAAGCTGAAGGTGAGCTTGCCGTCCTTGAGGCCGACCTGCACGCGCCCGCCCTTCGCCAGCTTGCCGAACAGCAGTTCGTCGGCGAGCGGCTTCTTGATCTCCTCCTGGATCAGCCGCGCGAGCGGCCGGGCACCGTAGGTGGGATCGTAGCCGTTCTCGGCGAGCCAGGTCCGCGCTGCCGGGCTCAGCTCGATCCCGACGTTGCGGTCGGCGAGCTGCTCCTCCAACTGGATGATGAACTTGTCCACCACGCGCACGATCACCTCCGGCGTGAGCGCGGCGAAGCGGATCACGGCATCGAGGCGGTTGCGGAACTCCGGCGCGAACATCCGCTTGATCGCCTCCTCGTCGTCGCCCTCGCGCTCCGTCCGGGCGAAGCCGATCGGCGGCTTGGCGAGCTCGGCGGCGCCCGCGTTGGTGGTCATGATCAGGATGACGTTGCTGAAGTCGACGGTCTTGCCGTTGTGATCGGTGAGCTTCCCGTAGTCCATGATCTGCAGGAGGATGTTGAAGAGATCGGGATGCGCCTTCTCAATCTCGTCCAGCAGCAGCACCATGTGCGGGTTCTGGTCGGCCGCATCGGTGAGCAGGCCGCCCTGGTCGAAGCCGACGTAGCCGGGCGGTGCGCCGATCAGCCGCGAGACCGAGTGCCGCTCCATGTACTCGCTCATGTCGAAGCGGACGAGCTCCACGCCCATCACGTGGGCGAGCTGGCGCGCGACCTCGGTCTTGCCGACCCCCGTCGGCCCGCTGAAGAGGTAGCAGCCGACCGGCTTGCCGGGCTCGCGCAGGCCGGCGCGGGACATCTTGATCGCGGTCGCCACCGCGGCAATGGCCTCGTCCTGGCCGAAGACCACCGTCTTCAGGTCGCGCTCCAGGCTCTCCAGGATGGTCTTGTCGCCCCGGCTCACATTCTTGGGCGGGATTCGGGCGATCTTCGCCACCACGCCTTCGACATCCTTCACGCCCACGGTCTTGCGCCGCTTCGATTCCGGCAGCAGGCGCTGCGACGCGCCCACCTCGTCGATCACGTCGATGGCCTTGTCGGGGAGCCTGCGGTCGTTGATGTAGCGGCTCGCGAGCTCGACGGCGGTGCGGATCGCCTCCGCCGTGTAGCGCACGCCGTGGTGCGCCTCGTAGTAGGGCTTGAGCCCGCGCAGGATCTTCACCGCCTCGTCGACGCTTGGCTCGTTCACGTCGATCTTCTGGAAGCGTCGCACCAGCGCGCGGTCCTTCTCGAAGTAGTTCCGGTATTCCTTGTAGGTGGTGGACCCGATGCAGCGCAGCGTGCCGCTCTGTAGCGCAGGCTTCAGCAGGTTCGAGGCATCCATCGCGCCGCCGCTGGTGGCGCCCGCGCCGATCACCGTGTGAATCTCGTCGATGAAGAGGATCGCGCTTTCGTGCGCCTCGATCTCGGCGAGCACCGCCTTGATCCGCTCCTCGAAGTCGCCGCGGTAGCGCGTGCCGGCGAGCAGCGCGCCCATGTCCAGCGCGAAGATCGTGGCCCCTTCGAGCACCTGCGGCACCTCGTCGTTCTCGATCCGCCGCGCCAGCCCTTCGGCAAGCGCCGTCTTGCCCACGCCCGCATCGCCGACATAGAGGGGGTTGTTCTTGGTACGCCGGCACAGCACCTGGATGGTGCGCTCGATCTCGGCATCGCGGCCGATGAGCGGGTCGATCCGCCCGGCCTGGGCCTTGGCGTTCAGGTTGACGCAATAGGCGTCCAGCGCCGCCGGCCCCTCCTTGACGATGTTCTCCTCGCTGGCATCCTCGTCGGTGCCGGAGACGCTGCCGCCCTGCGCCGATTGTCCCGGCACCTTGGCGATCCGGTGCGAGATGTAGTTGACCGCGTCGTAGCGCGACATGTCCTGCTCTTGCAGGAAGTAGACCGCGTGGGACTCGCGCTCGGAGAAGATCGCCACCAGGATGTTGGCGCCGGTGACCTCGGACCGGCCGGACGACTGCACGTGGAGCACCGCGCGCTGCACCACGCGCTGGAATCCGGTCGTGGGCTTGGCCTCGACCGCCTCCTCGGTGGCCAGGCTCTCCAGCTCCTCGTCGATGAAGGTCTCGAGCTCGCGTTCGAGCCGCTCAAGATCGACGCCGCAGGCCTTCAGCACCGCGATGGCGTCGGGGTCTTCCAACAGCGCGTAGAGCAGGTGCTCGAGGGTCGCGAACTCGTGCCGCCGCTCGACCGCATGCGCGAGCGCCCGGTGCAGGCTCTTTTCGAGATCGCGCGAGAGCATGCGTCCGCTACTCCTTTTCCATCGTGCACTGTAGCGGATGCTCGTTGCGCCGCGCGAATTCGCAGACCTGCTTCACCTTGGTCTCGGCGACCTCGTAGGAGTAGACGCCGCAGACCCCGACACCCCGCCTGTGCACGTGGAGCATGATTGTCGTCGCCCGCTGCTCGTCCATCCCGAAGAACCGCATCAGCACGATGACCACGAACTCCATCGGCGTGTAGTCGTCATTCAGCAGCAAGACCTTGTACATCGAGGGCTTCTTGGTCTCGCTGCGCGACTTGGTGATGACCGAGGAATCGTCGCCGGGCCGACCGGTTGTCCGTTGATCCGACATCGCTCATCACACCCCGCGCACGCCGCGTGTGCCGGCCCGCACTATACCACGGAGGCCCGCGCGCACAGATGCCGCCGCCTCAGCCGACGATATCGGTCTCCGCGAAGAAGAATGCAATCTCGATGGCCGCGTTTTCTGGCGAATCCGAGCCGTGCACGGAGTTGGCCTCCACCGACTCGCCGAACTCCTTGCGGATGGTGCCGTCGTCTGCGTTGGCGGGATTGGTCGCCCCCATGATCGTGCGATTGGCCTCGACCGCGTTCTCGCCCTGCAGCACCTGAACCACCACGGGGCCGGAGGTCATGTAGGCGCAGAGGTCGTCGTAGAACGCGCGCTCCTTGTGGACCGCATAGAAGGCGCGTGCCTGCTCCGCCGTCAGCCTGACCCGGCGCTGGGCGATGATGGAAAGTCCGGACTCCTCGAAGCGCTGGTTGATGGCACCCGTGAGGTTGCGGCGGGTGGCATCGGGCTTGATGATTGAAAGGGTGCGCTGGGTCGCCATGGGTTCTCCCCCGTGCTGTGACGGCGGGCCCTTATAGAGTTTGGGCACCCGCCCGGCAACGGCGGCAATTGACGGGCTCTCTCTACCGGCGGGCCTCGAAGAATTCGCGAAGCAAGGCAGCGGCGCGGCTCTCCTGTATGCCGCCGATGACCTCGGGCCGGTGGTGGCAGGTGCGCTGCTGAAAGATGCGGGCGCCGTGCTCCACCCCGCCGCCCTTGGGGTCGGCGGCGCCGAAGTAGAGCCGGCGCAGGCGGGCGAAGGCGATCGCCTGCGCGCACATCGCGCAGGGCTCCAGCGTGACGTAGATGTCGCAATCGACGAGCCGCGCCGTGCCCCGCGCAGCCGCTGCGGCACGAATGGCCAGCATCTCGGCATGCGCCGTCGGGTCGTGCCTCGCTTCGACCTCGTTGCCGGCCCACGCCAGCACTTCGCCGGTGCGTCCGTCGACCACGACGGCGCCCACCGGCACCTCGCCGCGCGCGGCCGCCGCCTCGGCTTCGGCGATGGCGAGGTCCATGGGGGAGCGCGATGCGTTCACGGTGTCGCCTTGTCCAGCGACTGGATGAACTGGATGCCTTGAACATGCTTTCGGCTGAGACGGTCGTCATTGGTGACGAACAGGTCCACGTTCGCCGCCGCGGCGCACGCAAGCTGGATAGCGTCCGGCGCTTTTATCGAACGGTCCCGGCGAATGTCCGCAAAGCGCCGCGCAGCACGCTCGTCGAAGGGCAGCACGGTTGCCCCTGCCCCGATCGCGTGCTCGTAGCGCCGCATCAGCGTCTCGTCCCCCTCCTCCATGGGCTTTACCAGAACCTCGCCGAGGGTGAGCGCGGAGGTCAGTAGCTCGTCCTCGCGCTCCATCATCCACCCGCGCAACGCCACCACCTGCTCGGCGCGCGCGCCGCGATCCTCCACCAGGTACACGAAGAGGTTGGTGTCCCAGAAAACCCTGCTCACTGCCAGCCCTGGCGGAGCCGGTTCACGTAAGCATCCGCATCCTCCTGCGCCCAGATCGCCTTGCCCATCCCGCGCAGGGAAAGGATTGGATCAGCATCGCTTCCGCCATCCGCACCGACGTAGTTCCGGCGATACCAATCCAGCAGCGCCCCATAGGCCGGCGGAATCTCGCGTGCGTCGGGGACATCCTTGCCCGAAGCGCGCAGCGGGTGGCATGGATCACCCGGCCTGAAGAGCCGTCGTCGCCCCTTCGTCGTCTCGACCAGCATCCGATAGCGCCCGGGATTGGGCGCCTTGTTGGCGACGCAATGCAGGTATGCGTGGACCTGCACGCCGGGCCGCAAGCGCCCCGCACCGGTGACCTTTTCCGCCTCTGCTCTCTGGACAATTTCTCCGACTGTGAAGTCGTCTTGCTGCGGGTGTTGGCGATGCAGCAGCGCGGTTGCGATCCACACCTCGTCCGCGACGCGAATGCTAGCCATGTCAACTCTCCAACTAAAGTCTACCTTGAAAACATAGGCTAATTGGTTTGTCTTTACCACCAGAGATGTGGACGCGACGCGCCAAACTGCGGGAGCGCGCCTCCCTTCGATCACACGTTCACGCTAGACTCGGTGCATGGCGCAGCCCGTCATCGGCCTTACCCTCGATTCCGAGCCGCCCGGCGGTTATTCGGGCGAGCCCTGGTACGCGATCCGCGAGAACTACTGCACCGCGGTCGCGGCGGCGGGCGGGATTCCGATTGCGCTGCCGCACGAGCCGGAGCTCGCGGAGCGCTATCTCGAAATCGTTGATGGCCTGATCGTCACCGGCGGCGCCTTCGACGTGGATCCCGCCCTCTTCGGCGCCGCCACACGGCACGAGACTGTTACCACCAAGGACCGGCGCACCGCCTTCGAGCTTGCCATCACCCGCGCCGCGCACGCGCGCGCGGTGCCCTCCCTCGGTATCTGCGGCGGCCAGCAGCTGATGAACGTGGCGCTCGGCGGCACCCTCATCCAGCACATCCCGGACGCGGTGCCCGATGCATTGGCCCACGAGCAGCCCAACCCCCGCACTGAGGCGGGCCACGCGGTCTCGCTGGCGGCGGGCAGCGTGCTCAGGACCATCGTTGGCGGCGATGCCATGCAGGTGAACAGCGCCCATCACCAGGCCGTCGCTGAGGCGGCCCCCGGCCTGGTCGTCAACGCGCTCGCGCCGGACGGCGTGATCGAGGGCATCGAGGACCCGACGCACCGCTGGTTTATCGGCGTGCAGTGGCACCCGGAGTACGCGATCGACCCCGGCGACGCACGTATCTTCCGCTCGCTGATCGAGGCCTGCGCGCGTTAGTCCACGCACGCGGCCTGATCGGCCCGGGTCACCCCTTGTCCGAACCGGGCGCGCCGTGGTGACATGGCCCGGAACTCGGCAATCGTGCCGTGACTTATGGGAGGACCCTGTGACCTTCGACCTGCCGCCCACCCATCACTTCGTCATCGACGCCAAGGCCACCAGCCGCTGCCGGCTCGAGGCCAACACACGCCAGCACACCGTGATCATCGACGAGCCGGAGGTGCGCGGCGGGACCGACAGCGGCGCCACACCGCTGGAGACGATGCTCTCCTCCTTCCTCGCCTGCCTCAACGTCATTTCGCACCTGATCGCCGACGAGATGGAAATCAAGATCGACGATCTCTCCATGTCCCTCGACGCCACCTTCGACACCGATGGCATCCGCAACACGACGCCGACAGCGCTCCCGTTCCCGGAGATCGATCTCACGATGAACATCACCACGTCGGCCTCGGACGCCGAGATCGCGCGGCTCCGCGAAGACTTGGAGAAGCGTTGCCCGGTGACGGTCATCCTCACCCAGGCCGGCACAAAGATTAACGCGACCTGGAACGTGACGAGACCCTGACTCCGCAGTCCGAGACGACGCGCTGACTCCCGCTTATCGTCTCCACCCCTTTATCTGATCTCTCAGGCGCCGGGCGCTCGCTGGGCTCGCCGCTCACCTGTACATGAGGTTCGGAAGCCACAGGGCCAACTCCGGGAACGCGAATATGATCCCGAGCACAACGAGTTCGACCTGCAGGAACCACCAGATGCCGTGGTAAATTTCTTTGAAATTAAAGCCGGGAGACACACTCTTCAGAACGAATGCGTTCAGCCCAACGGGCGGCGTGATCAAGCCGATTTCGAGCGACTTGGTGACGAGAACGCCGATCCAGATCGGGTCCATGCCGAGCCTTGCCAAGGGCGGCAGGAAGATCGGCACTGTCAAGAACATGACCGAGATCGGGTCGATGAAGAGACCCAGCACGAGCATGAGAAGCAGATACAACAGCAACAGCACCCGTGGGTGCACGTCCATGCCGACGATGCCTTCGGTAATCGCCGAGGATGTTCCACTGACGGCGAGGTAGGACGTAAAGATCAGAGCGCCCACCAGAATTATGAAGATCACGGAGGTCGTTTTTGCCGTCTCGGTGAAAACGGAACGAAGAACCTGGAAGCTCAGACGCCCTCTGAAAAGCGCGATGAGGAATGCCCCTCCCGCTCCCATGGCGCCAGCTTCAGTCGGCGTAAAGATGCCCGCATAGATGCCGCCAACCACCACGACGGCCAGCAGCAGAGCAGCCCAGACGTCCTTGAGAGAGCGAAGTTTTTCGGACCTCGGGGCTGGCGGCAATGGAGGCGCCAGTTTGGGATTGCGGAGCACGCGTACGTAGATCATCACGGAGAAACAGAACGCGGTGAGAAGTCCGGGGACAATACCGGCGATAAAGAGCCGCGGGATGGATTCCCGCGCGATGATGCCGAAGACGATCAGAACGACGCTGGGAGGGATCATGCCTGCGAGCGTGCCCACGGTCGCGATGCATCCCGCCGCGAGCCGACGATCGATGTTGTTCTTGAGCATTTCGGGTAGAGCGACCCGACCGAAGACCGCGGTCGTGGACGTCGTCGAGCCCGAGCATGCGGCAAATCCGGTGGCGGCAAAGGTTGTTGCCAGCACCAGACTGCCTCTCAAATGCCCGACCCATGCGCGCGCGGCGCCGAACATGTCTTCCGTCACCCTGGACGCGATGGCCATGTGGCCCATCAGCAGGAACAGCGGTACGGCACTCAACGAGTAGCCCGAACCGATATCGAAGAGGCGCCCGCCAAGCGTGTTCAGGGTTGAGTCGAGGCCGCGGCTGGATGCGAAACCGATTGCACCCATGAAGAGCAACGTAAATCCGACCGGCACCCTTAGTGCCAGGAGAGCCGCGACTCCTGCGATGATGAGAATTGGGGTGATTGGATCGATCAAGATTCTTCGACGAGCGTAGTCGGCGCCTCTTCTTCGATGAGCTTGTCTAGAATTATCAAATTCAACAACTGAATCAGGAAGCGAAACGACAGGAACAGAAAGCCTATCGAAATCGTCAGTCGTGACGGCCACGTTACGACTGAAATTGCCCCCAAGATCGTATCCCCAAAGACATAGTTATCCCAGGTTACGGCCGCGGTATACCAGGTCAATGCCGCGGCGAAGATCAAAAAAA
The DNA here is from genome assembly GCA_022826665.1 of Alphaproteobacteria bacterium. Classification (GTDB taxonomy): domain Bacteria; phylum Pseudomonadota; class Alphaproteobacteria; order UBA828; family UBA828; genus WTGU01. Next base: position 53,668 of record JAJDUK010000005.1, read on the forward strand.
CACCCAGCTGAAACAGCTGGAGCAATTTCCGGTAGCGTCTTGGCAACCTGCTATAAAGCGCGTCGATCGCGATATGAGAATTCTCGCGCTGTGCATACGCAAGGCCGAGGTAAATAACCAATACGAACAATAGACTAACGTATTCGTACGATCCTGGCACATTCGTGGGCGTGAGGTATCGGACTATCACGTCAGCTACGGTAATCACCATCATGGCTGCAACGGCCGCCGCCGAGACATAAGTTAATATGTCCTCGATGTGCCTCTGGGCACTCAATAGCACTCTTTTCAAGCTAGAGCCCATTGTTTCTTCTTGTCGATCCGTGCCGCAGCAGACGTGGTCCAGTCACGAAGATCTTCGATCGGTCGACCATGCGCCGCCCCGATCGTGCGAATTCTGCTCGAAAAAATGGGAAGCATTCGACGGCGCTTCGTCACGCCCCAGAGCCGAATGCTTCCCGTACGTGTTGAACGACATGCTACTCAGCCTGTGAAGCCGGCATCCGCTTCTCTCGGTTACCCGCCGTGCTTCTTCAGCAGCTCGAAGTATTTGTTGAGGAGAGCTTCACCGTCGATCCCCTTGTCAGCCATTTCCGCCTTCCAGTTTTCCCTGGCGCCGGCTGCGGCTGCTTCCAGTTTGTCGCGTTCGCCGAACCTGACCTTCTTTACACCGAGCTCTTCCGTCAGTTTTGCTTCGGCCTCCCCGTCCCGCAATACGGTCAGCGCCTGGGCTCGGGGAACCATTTCCTCGTTGAGCTCTTCGATGATCTGCTGGATATCTGCCGGCAGCTCTTCCCAGGCCTCCTTGTTCATGACCAGCGTCATGGGGAAGTAGTAGAACGGCATATAGGCGTACCAGTATTCGAAGATGTCGCCGAATCCGAAGTCGTATGCTGCTGCCGGAGCGCCCATGATGGCGGCGTCGACAACCCTTCTCTCCGCCGCTGCCGGAAGCTCACCCCAGGGGATCGCGTAGCCCGCGATGCCGGCGGCCTCGAGTGCATCGCCTGCGCCACCGTGAGCACGAATCTTGGCTTGGCTGAGTTCCTCCATGGTATTGTAATGTTCATACGACAGCATCTCGATCCTGGCCCACTGACCGACGAACATGAATTTCTGGTTGAGCGCATCGAATTCTGCTTGGACTTCCGGCGTATTGAAGAACTCGTGTGACGCCAGATTGTGCGCTTCTGCGTTGTCGGTCAGAAACGTTATGACTGTCGTCGTCGCGCGCGGGTAGAGACCGGGATTGTACACGGCCGAGAGCTGCCCGATGTCGAACGAACGCGCCCTGAGACCGTCTGGCTGTCCTGCAAACTTGCCGAGCGCCCCACCGAAGAGCCGGGTGAATGTCACCCTTCCATCGGTGCGGGCTTCGATTTCGTCCATCCACACGCGGGACGCCTCGTTGAGTGCCGCTATGCCGAAGGCTGCATGATATGTGAGATGGTAATTGTCTTCGGCCTTGGCGACTCCCGGCACCGCAAGAATCGCGACAAAGGCCGCTGCAAGCAGTTTACGTCGTAGTGTCATGGTTCGATCTCCCTTTTTCCAACATGTGCGAAGGGTACAGAGTGCTGGTTTCCTTTTCATAAGCGCCTCCCCTGTTCTTCCACCTGTACACTCGTCACAAATCCGATCCACTCACTCCGGACAGCCGAAGCGGCTGTAGCCGGTCGTGTCTCGAGACCATGATTACCGGGCCGACCTAGCCCGATAGCTCCACCTCCGCTCCTTCAATTGCGGGGTAGTTCAATTCGATGCGAACGCCGTTCGGGTCGTGGACGAAGACCTGGTGCAGGTCGAGGTCCGGCACCTTGCGGTGGTGTGCGGTGATGCCGCGTTTCTCCAGCCTCGCGATCATGGCCTTGAGCCCGGTGGCCTCGAAGGCGATGTGATCGATCGAGCCGGTGGCGTTGTCCGCCGAGCCGCCCTGCACGCGATCGCGCTTTTCGAGATAGTCCCTGTTCTCGGCCACATGGACCACCGCACGGTCGCCCAGGTAGATCCAATGCCCGTCGAACGGGAAGGGTGGCCGGTAGCCATCCTCGAGGCCCAGGACCTCGACATAGAAGTCCCGCGTCGCCTCAAGGTCCCCGGTCAGCACGAGCACGTGGTTGAGGTTCTCCAGGGGCATCGCCGTGTTCTCCAAGCCGAGTTGACAGCACGCTGGAGGGCACGATCTCATCATCCCCTGCAATCGGGCGCTCAACAAGGGAAATCCCCGGTCGCAAGATCACAGAGGGAAGGCAACCGAATGCCACCGACATCAAACAAGCCGCTGGCCGACGACACCCTTGAGCGATTGCGCGCCGTGAGCGTCGCCACGGTCACTATGCAGCTGCTCAAACGCGGCCTGCGTCACACCTTCATCCAGGCTGCCCGCCCGCTCAATCCGCAGCACGCCCGCTTCGCGGCGGAGGCCTACACACTGCGCACCATTCCCATGCGCGAGGACCTCAGCACGCCGGAGGTTCTGGCCGATCCGGAATATCCCCAACGCAAGGCCATCGAGGCCTGCCCGCCCGGCCAGGTGCTGGTTTGCGACGGCCGGGGAGAGCAGCGTGCGGGGATGCTCGGAGACATCCTGATCACCCGGCTCATGGTGCGCGGGGTTGCGGCATTCGTGACCGACGGCCCGATGCGCGATGCGGCGGCGATCGCCGCCATCGCGTTTCCGACCTTTTGCACCGGCAGTGCCGCGCCCGCCAGCCTGGCCGCCCATTTCGCCGCCGCCGTGCAGGATCCGATCGCCTGCGGCGGCGTCGCGGTGTTCCCCGGCGACGTGCTGATCGGCGACCCAGACGGTGTGTGCGTCATTCCGCGCGGCATCGCCGACGACGTGGCCCGCGCCGCCGGCGAGCAGGAACAGATCGAGGAGTTTATCCTGGAACGCATCCGGGACGGCGCGCCCGTGCCCGGCACCTACCCGCCGAACGAGGCGACTCTTGCCGCCTTCGAGGCTTGGCGGCGCGATCGCGAGTGACGTCCGGATCAGGGCATCAGCGGGTTTTCAAGACGAGCTTGCCTCTAAGGTGGCGGGCCGCGCTGGTGGCGAGCGCGGAGGCGGCATCTGCGAGCGGGAAGGTGCGAATCTCGGGCACGCCAACGGCGCCTATCTCGACCAGCTCGAGGATGCGCAGCAGATGCGTCCGGTCGCGCCCAACTCTGGGGCGGAGCGCGGTCACGTCGCCACGCGCGGGCTGCGGCGCGGTCGGGCCCGAGGCGATGAACGCCGCGCGGCCCCCTGGCTTGAGCACAGCAAAGGAACGCTCAGCCACGTCGCCGCCCACGGTCTCGAACATGGCATCGCAGTCGGAGACCGCTTCCGCAAAGTCCCGCGCGTTGTAGTCGATCACCTCGTCCGCACCGAGGCCCTGCACATAGTCGATGTTGCGGGCGCTGCACGTGGCGATGACATGGGCGCCGATGTGCTTGGCAAGCTGGATGCCGAAACCGGCGACCCCGCCGGCCCCACCCTGAATCAGGATTCTTTCGCCCGGCTGCAAGGCGAGCGTGTCCTCGATCGAGATCACCGCCGTCAGGCCGACCAGCGCGAGCGCTGCGGCATCCACATGGGACAGACTGTCCGGCTTCGGTGCGACCAGCGCCGCCTTAATCGCGATCTTCTCGGCGTAGGTGCCTTCCTGGCCCACCTCGCAGACGCCGAATACCGGAGCGCCCGGCGCGCACTCGTTCACGCCGTCTCCGAGCGATGCGACCACGCCCGAGAAATCGCGCCCGAGCACATAGGGGAAGTCGGTGATCCGGCTGTAGCGACCTGACAGCACCTTGCAGTCCGCGCCGTTGACGCTGGCGGCGTGGACGTCGACGACGATCTCGCCCGGCCCGGCTAGCGGGTCCGGCAGGTCGCCGCAGCGGATGACCTCGGGTCCGCCATGCTGCTCGAAATAGGCCGCCTTCATCGCCGTCCCTCCTGCTGCGCCGTTGCGCGGCGAAGTCTATATGGAACGCCTAGCATGTCACGCTGGCGGCCATGGCGGGCGCCGCCAAGGGGACTGGACTGGCCGTCGCTTGACGGGAAAGTCTCCGCGCTCCCCATGCAGGCTCCCGCAGGTCCGGTCAACGAGCCGAAAGTAGATCGCTGGCCCGTTCCGCGACCGCGACGATGGCCGCGTTGACCGGTCCTGTCGTCAGGCTCGGGAGGACAGAACCATCAACGATATAGAGCCCCGGCACGCCTGCGGCTGAAAGGTCGGGGCGGACAACGGCATCAGGGTCCGTTCCCATCCTGCAGGTTCCGACCGGATGGTGATGCGTGAAGGCGGCGCGCTCGATGAATGCCGATCGCGCATCCTGGCTCGCGAGATCGCCGGGCTGCGGCAATAGTTCTTCGCCGCACCACGGCGCGTAGGCGTCAGCTCCGCCCAGCCGCCGCGCCCAGTCGAGCGCTTCGAGGAATAGCGAGCGGTCCTCCGCTGCGCTGAGATAGGCGGGATCGATGACCGGCTTCGCGTGCGGGTCTGCGGAGGCGATGGTCAGGTGACCCCGGCTGCGCGGGTGCGTGATGCCGAACATCAAGGTGTATCCCTCACCGGGGGTGGGCACGCGAATCCTGCCCGCAAGCGCCTCGGAGACCACGGGAAGCGTGACGCACGCCACCACAAGCTCCGGCGCGTCTTCGGGCTTCTGCCCGCGTGCGTGGATGTAGGTGAGCGCCTCCGAATGTTGCGTTGTGGTCGGCGGAATCGGCCTGCGGGCGCGATAAACATTGCCCGCGGCAAGCAGGTGGTCCTGCAGGTTCTGCCCTACGTCGGGCATGTCGCGCCGAAGGTCAATGCCGAGTGCCGCCAGCCGGGCGCCCGGACCCAGACCGGATCGCATCAGTATTGCAGGCGTTCCGATGACCCCCGCGGCCAGAACAACGGAGCGCCGGGCATCGAGGCGGTGGCGCGTGCCGCCCTCCAGTACATGAACCCCGATTGCGCGTCCGCTGCCGTCGAAGGCCAGCCGGTCGACGAGGAGGCCTGAGCGCAGATCGAGGTTCGCTCTCGCGCGAACGGCCTGGGTCAAGTAGGCATCGGCCACGCTCTGCCGCTGACCATCTACAATCGTGAGCGTATTGAGCGTCGGCCCCGCCAAGTCCCGCCCGTTGTGGTCGCGGACGGGATGGAGCCCGAGCTCCCTTCCGGCCGAGCAGTGAGCACGGGTGAGCGGGTGCGGCTTGGCGGGCTGGCAAAGTCGCACGGGACCCCCTCCGCCATAACCCTCTTCGGGGGCGAAGGGCGAGGTTTCCGAACGAGTGAAGTAGGGCCGGAGCGCGGCCCAGTTCCATCCCGTAGCGCCGGCCTCGGCCCACCTGTCGAAGTCTCTCGGATGGCCGCGCACATGACCCATGGCATTCATCGCGCTCGTCCCGCCCACCACGCGCCCGCGCGGCCAGGGATGTGCGCGTCCTGCCATGGAGCGCTGCGGCACGGTCTCGAAATTCCAGTCGATCTCGGAGCCTTGTAGAATTGGCCAGGCGGCGGGATCGAAGATGTCGGGGTTCTCAGGTTCCCCACCCGCCTCCAGCAAGAGAACGCGGAGGTCTGGCCGCTCGGTAAGCCTCGCGGCAAGCACGCAGCCTGCCGATCCGGCGCCCACGACAATGATGTCTGCCTCAGTCACGCCGGCGCCAAGGCGTTTGGGCCCGGCTGTCTATGGCCGGGCCGCGGCACCAAAATTAGGGACCGACTACGGTCCGAAGACTAGGACGGACGCCAGTCGAACGGGGCGTAGTGGCCGTTGTGGCCGCCCTCCGCGTCGTTCCACTCGATGCCGAAGGCGTTCAGGTGGCTGTGGGTGCCGATGGCGAGGTGCAGGCGCTTATTGGCGGGGTGGCCGGTGTTGTCGATCATGATGGTCTCGGAGGGGTCGGGCAGGCTGGGAACGCCCTCGGCCCCGTGGCTGAGCAGGTCGCCGGCGGTGACCGAGAAGCCCATCTTCCGCCGTTCGATCTTGATCGGCGCCCGCGCCACGCCGGCGAAGGTGCCGATGAGTGGTGCCATCAGCGCCATCGGGCCGCCCTCGTCGCCGGAGCAGATGCGGCCGATGGCGTCCACCTGCGCGTCGCTCGCGGCTTCGTCGATGATCAGGCCCACGGTCCAGTTGCCGTCGCCCATGGGCCCTGCCACCATCGCGGCGGTGACGAAGGCCACGCCGTCGAGGCGGGTGTCGCCGTAGTGCCCCTCTGCAATGTCCAGCACGATCGCGACCTCGCAGACGCCGTCGGTCGGCATCGCGGTCATGTTGGTGAAGATGCAGGGACAGAGGTAGTCGCAGCTGCAGGTCTCGAAGTAGTCGCCCCTGATGTGCCAGTCCGCCCCGCTCATGGCTGCATCCTCCGTCTCTCTTCCGCGCCAGCTTAGCACGCCCCGTGCCGGACGCGCTCAGAGAAGTCCGAGGGCGCGGAGCTCGGCCGCCATGTCCGGCGGGAAGGCGTCCTCGGGTATCTCGACCGTTCCCACAGGGCCGAGGTCGCGTGGTGCGGCGGAACCCTCCAGATAGCGCCAGCCCTGGTGCGGGCGGCGATGCACCGGATCGGTCGCGATCAGCTCGGGATCGAGCACGATGGCGCACTTGGGCTTGCCGCCGGCCTTCGTCTCGTGCCGGTCGAACGCCAGGATGCGCTGGCGCACCCGGATGCGGTGCCGGATGACCCAATACATGGAGCCGCCGGCCAGGATCTCCTCGGCCCGGCGCGGCGTGAAGCGGGTGACGTGAATCAGCCGGCCGAGCCGCTCGAGCCGCGCCGCCTGGACCGCACGCAGATGGTCCACCCCGTCGATACCGACGGCGAGCTTCAGCAGGTGCAGTGCCACGTCGCGCGTCCGCGAAGCCTGACGCGCGCGGAATCTAGCTCTTGCAGGTTCAGTCCCACCACCTGGGCGGCCGCTTCTCGAGGAAGGCGGCGATCCCCTCCTTCCCGTCCTCCGAGGCGCGGGCGGCGGCGATGCGGCGCGCGACGTCGTCGGCCAGCGCATCGTCGATCGGCCGGCCCGAGACCGCGTCGATCAGCGACTTCGCCCGGCGTTGCGCGTCCGGCGAGCACTTCAGCAGGGTCTGCACGATCTCCGCACCGCGCGCTTCCAGAGCCTTGGCAGGCACCACCTCGTGCACCAGCCCGATCCGAAGTGCGGTCTCCGCATCGAAGCGCTCGCCCGTGAGCATGTAGCGCCGGCTGTGGGAGTCGCCGATGGCGCGGACCACGAACGGGCTGATCACGGCGGGGATCAGCCCGAGGCGCACCTCGGTCAATGCGAAGGCCGCGCCCTCCGCCGCGATGGCGATATCACAGGCGCTGACCAGCCCGACGCCGCCGCCGTAGGCCGGCCCCTGCACCAGCGCCACGGTGGGCTTGGGCAGGCCGCCCAGCACCATGAGGAGGCGCGCGACCGCGCGGGCGTCGACGATGTTCTCCGCCTCCGAGAAGCCCGCGGCCCTTTTCATGTAGGCCAGGTCGGCACCGGCACTGAAGGACTTGCCGCGCCCGGTGAGGACCACCACGCGCACGTCGTAGCGCGCGCCCAGCCCCTCCAGCGTGCTGGTGAGCAGGGCGACCAGCGCGTCGTCGAAGGCGTTGTGCGCCTTGGGTCGGTTGAGCGTGACCGTGGCGACGGCGCCCTCGAATCCGACCAGCACGGTATCGTCGGCCATGGCCCTGCGCCCCCGCTACATCCTGAAGACGCCGAAGCGCGTGGCCTCGGCCGGCCCGCCCGCGACGATACCCAGAGCCCGCGCCAGCACCTGCCGCGTCTCCGCCGGGTCGATCACCCCGTCGTGCCAGAGCCGGGCTGCGGCGTAGTAGGGATTCCCTTGCTCCTCGTACTGCGAGAGGATCGGCGCCTTGAACGCCGCCTCCTCGTCCTCGCTCCATGCGCCGCCGCCGGCCTCGATCCGGTCGCGCCGGATGCGGGCCAGCACGCTCGCCGCCTGCTCGCCCCCCATCACCGAGATGCGCGCGTTGGGCCACATCCAGAGGAAGCGCGGCCCGTAGGCGCGCCCGCACATGCCGTAGTTCCCGGCGCCGTAGCTGCCGCCGATGATGACCGTGAGCTTGGGCACGGCCGCGCACGAGACTGCGGTCACCAGCTTCGCGCCATCCTTGGCGATGCCGCCCTGCTCGTAGCGCTTGCCCACCATGAAGCCCACGATGTTCTGCAGGAAGAGCAGCGGAATGCCGCGCTGGCAGCAGAGCTCGATGAAGTGCGCCCCCTTGAGCGAGGACTCCGAGAAGAGGATGCCGTTGTTGGCGAGGATGCCGACCAGGTGCCCGCCGATGTGCGCGAAGCCGGTCACCAGAGTAGCGCCGTAGCGGGCCTTGAACTCGTCGAAGGCGCTGCCGTCCGCGATGCGCGCGATGACCTCGCGCACGTTGAACATGGTGCGCAGCGATTGCGGCACGACGCCGTAGATCTCTGCCGGGTCGTAGGCGGGCTCGGGCGCCGGCTGCGGCGCGGCCTCCGGCGGCGCGGCATCGAGGCGCGCAACGATGGCCCGCGCCCGGCGGATCGCGTCGGCATCGTCCGCCGCCATGTGGTCGGCGACGCCCGAGAGCCGCGTGTGCACGTCGGCGCCGCCCAGCTCCTCGGCGCTCACCTCCTCCCCGGTCGCGGCCTTCACCAGGGGCGGGCCGCCTAGGAAGATCGTGCCCTGCTCCTTGACGATGACGGTCTCGTCGGACATCGCCGGCACGTAGGCCCCGCCCGCCGTGCACGAGCCCATCACCACGGCGACCTGCGCGATGCCCTTCGCCGACATGCGCGCCTGGTTGTAGAAGATGCGCCCGAAGTGCTCGCGGTCGGGGAACACCTCGTCCTGGTGCGGCAGGTTGGCCCCGCCGGAATCCACCAGGTAGACGCAGGGCAGCCGGTTCTCCTCGGCGATCTCCTGGGCGCGGATGTGCTTCTTCACGGTCATCGGGTAGTAGGTGCCGCCCTTGACCGTCGCATCGTTGGCGATCACGACGCACTCGCGCCCCTGGATGCGCCCGATACCGGTGATGATGCCGGCGGCCGGAACGTCCGCGCCGTAGAGGCCGTCCGCCGCCAGCGCCGAAAGCTCCAGGAACGGCGAGCCTTGGTCGATCAGCGCCGTGACCCGCTCGCGCGGCAGCATCTTGCCCCGCTCCCGGTGCCGCTCGCGCGCCTGGGGAGGCCCGCCTTCCAGCACCCGCGCGTGGCGGCTGGCGAGGTCGTCCACAAGCGCCCGCATGGCCGCCTCGTTGCTCCTGAATTTGTCCGAGGCCGGATCGACCGTCGAGCGCAGAACCTCCATCGCCTCCCCTCCAGTCGGCCGCGTCAAGGTACATCCGGTCGCCTGTGATGCAACCGGTCGCCCGCGCCCGAAGGGTCGCGGGTACGGCAGATTGAGGCGCGGCGGTGCCTCCCTCGGAGCCGCGTGAGACGGGGCCGGGCTGCTGCTTCAGCCTTCGAGGGATGCCAGTGCCTCGGCCCTGGTCGAATGGATTGCCATAATTTTGGCGAACCCTACTCTCTCGAAAACCAGATGGACGGAATCCGACAGTGCGCATAGGGCGAACGCCGCATCGCGTTGCCACAAGCTCTTTGCGACCCTGAGGACGGCGTAGAGACCGGCACTGCTGATGTAGACCAGGTTCTCAAGGTCGATAATCACCGCCCGGTCGCCATCCTCGATAGCGTCTGCGACCGTCTCCTCGAACTGCGCGGCATTGAGGATAGTGATGCGCCCGCTCACGGAGAACCACAGGACACCGTCCCGCCTTTCGCTGGTCACCTCCATCGCCATACCTTCCCTGTCTCACGTAAGAACAATAGCCTGCGAACACGAGGCCGGCCACAGAACCCGGCCGCGGCAGCTCTCCGCCCCGGCGATCGGAGAGGGCCAGGGTGAGGCGGGCGAACGCGATGCAGGGCGGCGGCCGGGGCCTGCCATCCCGTCAGGATCGCGCACCTGCTGTTGCACACCTGCCGTCGCGCACGCCTGAAAGGTCGTGCGCGCCTGCTATAGTGCGCCGCCACCGACCCAGGGGAGCATCGCCATGCGCCTGCCCACGCTGGCCGAATTCCAAGAGGCCGCCGCCTTCGTTCACGAGACCCTCGACCCCACGCCGCAGATCCCCTGGCCGCTGCTGGCGCAGCGCACCGGGGCCGAGGTCTGGGTCAAGCACGAGAACCACACCCCAATCTGCGCCTTCAAGGTTAGGGGCGGCCTTGTCTACATGGACAATCTGCGCCGGCACGGTTCGGTCGCGGGCGTGATCGCCGCCACCAGGGGCAATCACGGCCAGAGCATCGCTTACGCCGCGACCCGCCTCGGCCTTGCCGCGACGCTGGTGGTGCCGGAGGGCAACGCGGCAGGCAAGAACGCGGCGATGCGCGCCTTCGGCGGCGAGCTGGTGGTGCACGGCACGGACTTCGAAGCCGCCTACGAGCACGCCCAGGCGCTCGCGGCCGAGCGGGACCTGGTCATGGTTCCCTCCTTCGACGAGCGCCTCATCCGGGGCGTCGGCACCTACGCGCTGGAGCTCTTCACCGCGGTGCCCGATCTCGACGCGGTCTATGTGCCGGTCGGGCTCGGCTCCGGCATCTGCGGGCTGATGGGCGTGCGCGATGCGCTCGGACTCAAGACCGAGATCATCGGCGTGGTTGCGGAAGGCGCCAACTGCTACGCGCTCAGCTTCGAGGCGCGGCGGCCGGTCTCGATCAACCGGTCCACGACCGTGGTGGGCGACGGCATCGCGACCCGCGAGCCTTCGCCCGAGGGCCTCGACCTGATCCTTGCGGGCTGCGCGCGCATCGTCAGCGTCTCCGACGACGAGATGCTCGACGCCATTGCCGCCTACCACGCCGACACGCACAACCTCGCCGAGGGCGCGGGGGCGTCCCCGCTCGCGGCGCTGATGCAGGAGCGTGACATGATGGCGGGCAAGAAGGTCGGGCTGATCCTCTCGGGCGGCAACGTGGACCCTGGCGTCTATGCCCGCGCCATCGCCCGGCTGGAGGCCGGCCCCGCCACGCAGGCGGCGGAATAGAGCTACTCAGGCCCTTGCCTGGACCCGGTCCATCAGGCGGGCGTAGAGGGCGCGGGCCTGGGCGGTAACGCCCTCCGGCACCGCAAGCACGAAGACCACAAGAATGACGCCGAGGATCAGGTTGACGTCCACGGTCTGCTGCGTGCCGAGCTCGATGGTGACGAAACCGAGCGCCATGGCGCCGATCAGCGGCCCCACCAGGGTGCCGAGCCCGCCGACCACCACCCAGATGATGATCTGCGCGCTGAAGCCGAGGTCGAACACGGTGGGGCTTACGTAGGAGTTCCAGTTGGCGTAGAGCACGCCCGCGAGGCCGGCCACGGCGCCGCCGATCCCGAAGACGGCCATCTTGTAGAGCCGCGTGTCGTAGCCCAACAGTTCGGCCCGGAGCTCGTTCTCCCGCATCGCGGCGACCGCGCGCCCAAAGCTGGAGTGCATCGCGAATCGCAGGCCGACATAGACCAGCAACAGGCAGATCCCGGTGATGACGAACATGTCCTCGGGCCAGATGATGCTCATGGGATTGCCCGGCGTGTTGATCGGGGGAAGCGCGGGCATGCCGTTAAAGCCGCCGAGATGGGCGGTGCCGATGGTGTATTCGTAACCCGCCGTGTGGCCCAGGAACTTGTAGAAGATCAGCGACACGACGAGGGTGATGACCGCCACGTAGACCGTGCTGATGCGGCCGTAGAACATGAAGTAGCCGAGGAAGAGCGCGAAGGCCGCGGGCACGGCGACGCCCGCAAAGAGCGCGGTGGTGCTGCCCCCCATGTTGATCGAGACCACGGCATAGGTGTAGCCGCCGAGGCCATAGAACGCGGCCTGGCCGAAGCTGAAGATGCCGCCGTAGCCCCAGACCCAGCCGAGGCTCATGGCAAGGATGCCGTAGGCCATGAAGAGCGTGAGCTGGAGCAGGATGAAGATGTCGGAGACCACCAGCGGCAGGATGCCGATGACCAGCGCGATAATGACCACGGCCGCGATCGGTCCCGTGAGCGTCGGCGAAAGCCGCCCCACCGTGAGCCCTTCGGCGTTGAGATTGACGTTCAGAGCCATCGGCGGAAGAACCGGCCGGTGATGCCCTGCGGCAGCAGCCTGAGCAGAATGACCGCGGCGATCAGCAGCGCGACGTCGCCCATGACCGGCGTCCAGAGGAAGGTGGTGACCTGGTTCACGGTGCCGAAGAACGCCGACGCGGACGAGGTGCCGGTGACGATGGCCTCGCCGCCGCCGATCACGGTGATGAAGGCCTTGGCGATGAAGGCCGCGCCCATTGTGGGCAGCAGGCCGGTCACCGGGGCGAGCGCGGCGCCCGCAAGCCCGGTCAACGCGGCGCCCACACCGAAGGTGATGGTGTAGACGTGCTGGGGGCTGATGCCGAGCGCGGCTGCCATGTCGGCGTTCTGCATGGTGCCGCGCGCGATCAGCCCTGCGCGCGAATAGCGCAGCACGACGAAGATCACCGCGATTACCAGCACACCGAGGAAGATGATGAAGAGCCGGTACTGGCTCTCGACGAACTCGCCGATCTCGAAGCTGCCGAGCGGCGAGACCACGCTCTCGGTCGCATTGCCGAAGATGGTGGTGATGACGCCGATGAAGAGCAGCGAGAGCCCCCAGGTCGCGATCAGGGTGTCCATCATGCGGCCGTAGAGGAAGCGGACGATGAAGCGCTCGACGATCACGCCGACGATGCCGACGAAGAGGGGCGCGATCACCAGCATCGAGACCCAGAAGTTGATGCCGGCCTTGGTCGAGACGACCACAGCGTAGGCGCCGAGCATCAGGAATTCGCCGTGGGCCAGGTTGATGACCCGCATCATGCCGAAAATGACGGCCAGCCCCGCGCTGATGAGCGCGAGGCTGGCCACGGTATAGCCGATCTGGACGGCGATGATGCCGGCGAGGTCCATGATCGGTAACGACGACTAGAAAGAGGTCAGTCGACCTCGATCCGGTACTGGGTCGCCTGATTCGGATTGGCGATCAGGTCGCAGACCGTGGCGGTGTCGTCCGGCGTCCGGTTCTCGGCCACCTCGACGATGTTGAAGTTGCCGCCGTTCAGCTCGGCAATCGCCGCGCTCATGATCGTGTGGTGGGTGGGCGGATCCATCGTCACTGTGCCGCCCGGCCCCTCGACCGAGATCCCAGTCTCCAGCGCCTCGATCACCGCCATGCGGTCGATGGTTTCGGCTTGCTCCACCGCCTTCTTCCACATGTTGACCGAGTTGTAGGTGCAGATCGCGAGGGTGCCGATTTCCTGGGCATCTTCGCCGTAACGGCCGCGCCACTTCTCCAGGAACGCCGCGTTGGCCGGCGAGTCGATGCTCTGGAAGTAGTGGTAGGAGCACATGATACCCTCGGACTCAGCGGCCGAGACGAAGGCGTTCTCCCACGGCCCGAACACGGTGGACGCCACCGGGATCTTGTCCTGCATCCCCGCCGCCGGCCACTGCCGGTAGAAGCCGATGTGGTTGCCGCCCACCAGCGCCGAGACCACCAGGTCGGGGTCGGCCTGCTGGATCTTGGTGATGGTCGACGCGAAGTCGCCGACATCGAGAGGGAAAAACTCTTCGGCAATCACCTCGCCCCCAAAATCCTTGGCGTACTTCTTGATCCAGTCGGCGGTGATCTGCCCGTAGATATAGTCGGCGGCGATGGTGTAGACGGTCTTCGCGCCGAACTTGTCCATCGCGTACTTGAGCAGCGGGCCGTTGATCTGCGCCGGCGTCTCGGCGTTGCAGAAGACCGTTCGGTCGCAGACGCCGCCCTCGTAGAAGGTGCTGTAGAAGTAAAGCTTGCGGAAGCGGTCGAAGACCGGGCGGATGGATTCGCGCGACGCGCTGGTGATGCCGCCGAAGACGACGTCGACCTGGTCGCTGGTCGCCAGCCGCTGCGCGTACTGCGAGTAGTTGGCCATGGTCGACTGGGCGTCGTACTCGATGAGTTCGAGCTGCTGGCCCAGCACGCCGCCGCCCGCGTTGATCTCTTCCACCGCGAACACGAGCGCGTCGGCCATCTCGTTACCGTAAATGCCGATCACGCCGGTGCGGTCGTGCAGCCCGCCGACCCTGATGGTGTCGGCGCGTGCGGGTTTCACGATCACGGTCGGCGCTGCAGCTATTGCCGCGCCACCGATTCCGGCCGCCTTCAGGAACGTGCGACGATTCACTTTGCTCATCGATAGCCTCCCTGTGTCGGTGCATCCTGCCGTCCGTGCCGGACGCGGCGCGGCCGGGCGCCGGCCTCCTTGCCCAGCGCATCGCCGACGATGGTAGCCACCTTCAACCGTGGCGACAATCGGCGGGCGCGCTCAAGGCCCGACACGCCCCAATCGAACAAACGCTTGCCCAAACCGGCATAGTCCGGAATGATCCTTGGCGGTGGCGGAAACCGACGGGAAGCGCAGGGACAACCGGCGGGGCCGCATTCTGGACGCGGCCGCGGTCGAATTCGCACGCTCCGGTTACAGCGCCACCTCGGTGCGGGACATCGCCGCCGCCGCCGGCATCCTGCCCGGCTCGATGTACTACCACTTCGCCTCCAAGGAAGACCTGCTGGCCGCGGTCCATGCCGCCGGCATCCAGCGGATCAAGGAGCGCGTGCGCGCGGCCATCGAGACCGCGGACGACCCCTGGGACAGGCTGGAGGCCGCCTGCGCCGCCCACGTCGAGACCCTGCACGCGAGCAAGGACTACGGCTCGGTCATCGCCACCGAGTTCCCGCGCCGGCACTCGCCCAAGCTTCGCGCGCGCATGATCGAGGAGCGCGACGACTACGAGAACATCTTCCGCTCGTTGATCGACGACCTGCCGCTGCCCGAGAGCACCAGCCGCAAGTATTTCCGGCTCGCGCTGATCGGCGCCATGGCCTGGTCCATCGCCTGGTACAGGCCGGGCGAGGACACGGCCGAGGAGATCGCCCGCCACATCGTCAACCTGTTCCGGCCGGCGGCGGAGGCGAAATGAGGCTCGAAGGCAAGATCGCGGTGGTGACCGGGGCTGCCCGCGGCATCGGCGCGGCCTGCGCCCGGCGCTTCGCCGCCGAGGGCGCGGCGGTCGTCATCGCCGACATCCTCGAAGAGAAGGGCGAGGCGACGGCTCAGTCGATCCGCGACACAGGCGCCAGCGCCGCCTTCGTCGCCTGCGACACGGGCGACGGCCCGCAGGCGCGCGCCCTAATCGAGGAGACGCTCACGCGCCACGGCCGCATCGACGTGCTGGTGAACAACGCCGGCATCTTCACCATCGCGGACTTCCTCGACGTGACCGAGGAGGACTTCGACCGCGTGCTCCGCGTCAACCTGCGGGGCTATTTCCTGGTGGGCCAGGCGGCGGCGCGGGCGATGGCAGACGCAGGCTCCGGCAGCATCATCAACATGTCGTCGGTCAACGCGGAGATGGCGATCGATTCCATCGCGGCCTACGTGGTCAGCAAGGGCGGGGTGAACCAGCTCACCTCGGTCATGTCGCTGGCGCTCGCGCCCAGGGGCATCCGCGTGAACGCGATCGGCCCGGGCACGATCCTCACCGAGCTCTCGGGCTCGCTGCTCACCGACGAGGCGGCGCGGCGGCGGGTCCTCTCCCGCACCCCCATGGGCCGTGTCGGCCAGCCGGAGGAGATCGCGGGCATCGCGGTCTTCCTCGCAAGCGACGATTCCTCATACGTCACAGGACAGGTAATCTACGCCGATGGGGGGCGCATGCGGCTCAACTACACCATGCCGGTGGAGGGCCACGAATAGGGAGCGCGGCCATGACTGACGAACGGAGGACCCTGATCCTCACCGGCGCGAGTCAGGGGATCGGGCACGCGACGGTCAAGCGCTTCAGCGCGGCGGGCTGGCGGGTCATCACCGCCTCGCGGCGGGCCTTCTCGGAGGATTGCCCGTGGGAGGCCGGCCCCGAAGACCACATCAGGATCGACCTAGCCGACCCGGAGGACGTCGCGCGCGGCATCGAGGAGATGCGCGGGCGCTTGGGCGGTGCGCCGCTCGCCGCACTGGTCAACAACGCGGGCATCTCGCCCAAGGGCGAGGACGGCATCCGGCTCGACAGCCTGAGCACCGACCTCGACCTTTGGCGCGAGGTCTTCCAGGTCAACTTCTACGCGCCGCTGGCGCTGGCGCGGGGCCTCTTCGATGAGCTAAAGCGCGGCCAGGGCAGCGTCGTCAACGTGACCTCGATCGCGGGCGGGCGGGTTCACCGCTTCGCTGGCAGCGCCTACTCGACCTCTAAGGCGGCGCTGGCGGCGCTCACTCGCGAGATGGCGGCGGATTTCGGCCCGCTCGGCATCCGCGTCAACGCCATCGCGCCGGGCGAGATCGACACGCCCATCCTCTCGCCCCAGGCCAACGACCTGCTGCCGGCCATTCCAATGGCGCGCCTCGGCAAGCCCTCGGAGGTGGCATCCGCAATCTATTTCCTCTGCTCGGACACGGCCGCCTACATCACCGGCGGCGAGCTGCACGTCAACGGCGGCGAGCACGTATAGCGATCTAAACAACTGCGGCGCCCAAGGCGGGCGCCGCAGCAACCATGACAGCGTAGTCTAGGCGGTCTGGAACTCGTTCCAGCGTTTCACGACGAGGATGTTCTCGTCCATGATCGAGTTCCACACGGCGACCCGGCCCATGCGGTTCGCGAACGAGCCGCCGTCGCGGACGTGGCCGGGCTGTTCCATGACGTTGCCGAACGGGTCCTTGACCTCGCCTTCCGCCGGCTTGCCCTCGTACCAGTAATCCCACTCCCAGGGCTCCATGAAGCCGCGCGAGTTCTCGGGCGTGCACATGTAGTAACCCTGCTTGGAGAAGTAGGCGCCGGCCGGGCCCGAGTGGTACCAGTTGAAGTAGTCGTAGAGGGCGCCGAGCTTCTTGCCCTCGACGTGGCGCGGGATCATCGCGCCGAGCGCCCAGGCCCGGTAGCCTTCCTTGAGGTCGAGGTAGATGCAGGGCACGCCGCGTGCGCGCACCGCCGCCACCGCCGGCGACCACATGGACTGCAGCACCACCTCGCCCGAGGTCATCAGATTGACCGAATCGTTGAAGGTGCTCCAGAAGGCGCGGAAGTGCCCGTCCTTCTTGAGCTGGATCAGCCGGTCGAAGGTGTAGTTGATCTCGTCGACCGTCATGTTGCCCTTGTCGCCGTACTCGATCTCCCCATTGGCCTGGAGCGCCATGGCGATATCCATGATGCCGATGCCGGGGAAGTTCTGCAGCGCCGTCCTGCCGCTGAACTCGGGGTTGACGAACTCGGCCCAGGTCTCGATCGGGCGGCCGATCTTTTCCGGCTGCGCGCCGAGGGTATCGGCGTTGAAGGTGCCGGGCACGATGGTCATCCATTGGCTGGATTCCGGCTCGACGAAGTCTCTACCGTCGATGGCGGAGGTCCAGCAGTAGCGCGACGGGTTCATGCCGTCCCCGTACCAGGCGTCGGCATGGATCGTGCCGCTCTTCTTGTAGATTCCGAGCAGCTGGTCGAAATGCTCGAGCTTGGTGATGTCGATCGCCTGCATGTTGCCGGACGGGAAGATCTGCGGGAACTGCTCGAGATCCGGCTCGAAGAGGTCGGCCGATCTCGGCTGCGTGAGGGCACGCTGGCCGATTGTGTTGAGATCGACCGCCGACATGTTGAACTGGAAGCCCAGCGCCTCTTCGGCCATCGCCTCGTAGGTGCTGGAGATCGTCACCGCCGTGCCGATCATACTGATCTCGATGTCCTTGATGTCCTGCGACCAGACCGTCGGGAAACCGCCGAGGCTTGCGCCGGCCGCCACGCCGGCGGCCGCTGCCGAGCCCTTGAGTACGGACCGCCTGGAAATTCCTGTCTTCTTGAGATCCGCCATAAGCTTGCTCCTCCCCGTTATGACGTTCGTGCCGCACCACGCGCGATGCGATCGGGGGGGAGCCGACGAGCAGGGCGCCCGTCGGCGCCGCCCGTCGCGTTGGAGCAGCACCTCTCCACGCCTTATGGCTCAGCGGGAAGTATGCGGCCCTGTGGCTCGCAGTACAAGCGCGGCACGGGGCGGCGGGTGCCGACAGTCGGGACGAAGCGTCAGCCGCGTCTCATTCTTGAGCGGGGATCATTCGCTCAGCCGGCCCGTGTTTCGAGTGTCGGAATTCCGGACACGTCGACCATGCGCTCCGCGATTGCCAGGTCGTGGGCCCGCTGCAGGTTGAGCCAAAAGGCCGCGCCGTTGCCGAACAGCTTGCCGAAACGAACCGCCATCTCGGCCGTGACCGGCTGCTTCTCGTTGAGGATGTCGTAGAGGGTCTGCCGGGAGATTCCGAGGGCGCCGGCAACGGCCGTCTTGGTCATGCCGAGCGCCGGCAGAACGTCCTCCCGCAGAATCTCTCCCGGATGCACCGGCACTAGGGACGGGTGTCTCTTGGCCATCGGTGGCTGCCCTTGATCTCTAGCGCGTTCGGTGGAGGCATGGCGCGCCCGGCAGGACTCGAACCTGCGACCCCAAGCTTAGAAGGCTCGTGCTCTATCCGGCTGAGCTACGGGCGCCGACCCCGTTCCTACCACGACCGGCCGCAAATGTGATCGACCTTCCCAGCACACGGTAAGTGCCGTCCCTCGCCTAGTCAGGCCGCGCTCGCACTAGCCCACAACTCGACCTCCGCGTATCGTAACTACGCGATGGTGACGAAGGCCCCGGGCAGAGGTGAGACTGACCGTCGCTCCCTACGTGGGCATGACTATGGAGCGCTGGGACGGGGTGGCGAGGGTGGGAATCGTAGTGAGGCGCCCTTGTGCGCCGGCGCCGAGAAGCTTACATTATTTTCTTGACAAACGGGAGAACACTCAATTGCGTGCTTGTCAGGTGTTGGATACGAGCCGAGGGTGCCCACCTGCGCGACGCAACACCGAGTGCCAGCTCAAGGGAGGCCGACCATGTCGGAGCTGACCAAGGAGATCGCCGCTTACGAGCGTATGCGTAACGAGCTTGAGACCGATCATCTAGGCAAATGGGCACTCGTGCACGACGAGGTTCTGGTGGAGGTCTATGCGACGTTCGAGGAGGCAGCAGCTGAGGCTGTGCAACGATTTGGCCGTGGCCCCTACTTGATCCGCGAAATTGGCGCTGCGCCGATGACGCTTCCGGCATCTGTCCTTTATCATCCTGTGCAGGATCATGCCGTCGGTTGAGTGTGGATTCGTCGATCCCGCAGGATCTAGCGGTCCAAACAGCCTCATTCGATTTGGCCCCACCCTCACAGTCCAAATTGGCTTTGACACAGGATATTCTCCTGGGAGTCCTCCCAATTTGCCGTCAACAGAATTTCACGCGCTCGTTGATACAGGGGCGCTGAGTAGCTGCATTGATTCTACTGTGGCGGCGGCATTGCAATTGCCTATTGTTGACAAGCAAAAGGTAGCAGGCGTTCATGGTAGTGCAGACGTTAATGTTCACTTGGCGCAAATCTATGTACCTGCACTAGATTTGACGACGCATGGGAGATTCTCGGGAGTGCACCTTCACGCAGGTGGCCAACCTCACAGCGCTCTTATTGGACGGACTTTTCTTCGATATTTCACCATGATTTACGATGGGGGTACCGGCTCAGTTACACTGTCCCGCTCTTAGTCTCACTGCCAGATCGGCGCCTTCAATAAGTCCCCTTTTGACAAAATATCTTAAGTTTCGTTTCTGCCGACTGTTACCATCCGAAGCTTGCAGTTCCCACTGGAATCATCAAATTCTCTTGATGGTCCCTCTTCACGCCGCGGCTGCGCGCTCCGTGAGCCAGGCCTCGATGCGGGCGATGGATTCCTCGATCTCCTCGGTGCTCGCGGCGTAGGAGAGGCGGAGGTAGCCCTCGCCGTAGGCGCCGAAGCTGGTGCCGGCGATGGTGGCGACGCCGGCCTCCTCCAGCAGCCCGTCCTGCAGCGTGCGCGCGTCGAGACCGGTGCCGGTGATGTTGGGCATGGCGTAGAAGGCGCCGGCGGAATCGACGCAGGTGATGCCCTCGATCCGGTTGAGCGCGGGGACGATGAGCTTCCGCCGCTCGTCGAAGGTGCGGCGCATGACGTCGACCGACTCCTGCGGGCCGGTGAGCGCCGCGAGCGCCGCGTGCTGGGTCGGCGCGTTGACGCAAGAGTTGCAGTTGATCGCGAGCCGCGTGGCGTGCGCCGCGAGCGGTGCGGGCCACACCCCGTAGCCGATGCGCCAGCCGGTCATCGCATAGGTCTTGCTCCAGCCGTCGAGCACGATCACGCGGTCGCGCAGTACCGGATAGTCCAGCATCGTGACATGCTCCCGGCCCTCATAGAGCAGGCGGCTGTATATTTCGTCGCTCATGATCGCGACGTGGGGATGGGCCTCGAGCCCTTCGGCCAGCCGGTCGAAGGTTTCGCGCGGAACCACGCCGCCGGTCGGGTTGGCGGGGCTGTTGAGCATGACGAGCCGGGTGCGGGGCGTGATCTTGGCCAGCACCTCCTCGGCATCGAAGGAGAAGCCGGTCTCCTCGTAGAGCGGGATCGGCACCGGCGTCGCGCCGGAGAACTTGATCGCGGACTCGTAGATGGGGAAGCCCGGATTGGGATAGAGGATCTCGGCCCCCGGCTCGCCGAACATCAGCGCGGCGAAGAACATTGTGACCTTGCCGCCCGGCACCACCACGACGTTGTCGGGATCGACCTCGCAGCGGCGGTACGTGGCGATGTCGGCGACCACCGCCTCGCGCAGGGCCGGGATGCCGTTCGCCGGGGTGTAACCGTGGTGGCCGTCCGCCAGCGCTTTGCGGCCCGCCTCGACGATATGGTCGGGGGTGCGGAAATCAGGCTGGCCGATCCCGAGATTGATGATGCTGCGCCCGGCCGCCTGCAAGGCGCCCGCGCGGGCCAATACGTCGAAGGCGGTCTCGGTCCCGAGCCGCCCCATGCGCTCGGCGATCTGCACGTGCGCCTCCCTGTCCCACTCAAAGGCCGCGCATGATGCCACCAAAGGAGGCTGCGCGGAACCGGACCTGCGCTATCATGCGGCGCCGACAGGGAGAGAACTCCGGGCTAGCGCACATCAAGTCCTTCTGTGGCGTTTGCTGTCCTCTCCTGCCGCAGATAATATCCAACGTAATCAGTAGGATATCTCCAAACGACGATTCTTGCAGTCACCCGAAAGCTCCGCTAGTCTCATTCATAACGTGGGACAGAATGTGGAACAGACACTTGGCCAAGCAGCTCACCGCCGCCTTCGTGCGCACCGTCAACACCCCGGGCAAGTACCACGACGAGCATGGGTTGATCCTGCGTGTCGTCCTCTCCCAGCGCAAGCAATGGATCTCGAAATCCTGGGTCCAGCGCCTCGTCATCCACGGCCGGCGCCGCGACCTCGGTCTCGGGGCCTATCCGCTCGTCGGGTTGGCCGATGCGCGCGAACGCGCCCTGGACAACCGCCGCATTGCCCGTTCCGGCGGAGACCCGCGCGCACGGCCCGCCGCCGCCGCGCCAACCTTCGAGGAGGCCTTCGAGGCCGTCCTCTCCGTGAAGGCCCCGGCATGGAAGAGCCCGACTTCGCAGGTTTCATGGCGCCAGACGATGCGCCTCTACGTCTTCCCGCACATCGGAAGCCGGGGCGTCGACACCCTCACCACCAGCGACATGCTCCTGGTGCTCACGCCGCTGTGGAACGATAAGCCGCCCACCGCCAAGCGGGTGCTGCAACGCATGAGTTCGGTGTGCCGGTGGGCGATCGCCGAGGGGTACCGCAACGACGACCCGACGGCGAACGTGACGAGCGTCCTGCCCAGGCACAAGGGTGAGGAGAGACACCATGAGGCGATGCCGTACGTGCAGGTCGGCGCGTTTCTTGTACGCCTGCGAGACGCGGCGGTTCCGCTACCGCGACGGCTGGCACTGGAGTTTCTCACCCTGACCGCGGCGCGCACGAGCGAAGTGCGGCTGATGACCTGGGACGAGGTGGACACGGACGCCCGGACATGGACGGTGCCCGCGGCGCGGATGAAGATGATGCGGGAGCATCGGGTGCCGCTCGCCGAGCGCGCGGTGGCAATTCTCGATGAAGCGCGCGGGCTTCCCCGCCACGGCTCCCGGTGGGTGTTTCCGGGCACCGGCGGCGCGGAGTTGAGTCAGATGGCGCTGCTGCGCACCATGCGCAGGCTGGACGAGGAAGCGGCCACGCCGCACGGGATGCGCTCGGCGTTTCGTGATTGGTGTGGCGAGCAGTCCGACGCACCGCACGCGGTGATCGAGGCCGCCCTTGCGCATGTGGTGCGCAACAAGGCCGAGGCCGCCTACGCGCGGTCGGACCTGTTCGAGCGGCGCCGAGTGTTGATGGAGCAATGGGCGGCGTACCTCTGTCCATGAGATTTGCGGTGGTGATCGTCGTGGGTCGAAAATCCCGGTCCGCTGCTGGCACAGGCACGATGGGCTCGATCGGACCGCGAACGCCCTCGCATCACACCCCGCAACCGGCGCCGCTGGTCGCGCCCCGCTTGCGGGAAGCTCATGGAGGGACGCTCCAACGGACGAAGTGACCACGCGGATGTCCTCGACGAACTCGGCATCGGTACGGGCGCTCTGCACGCGCCCCGTTCACCTGGGTTGAATTCGCCGGCGTCCCGCTCCGTGACGCGCGGAATCGCCGCACACGCTGTCGCGCGAAGCGATCCACTCGTCGATCCCTCGTGCAAGCCACCCGACCGCGCGCGAGGTCAGCCGGATGGCGGCCGGAAAATCGCCGGCCTTGATGAGGCGGTAGATCGACGCCTTGGAAAGCCCGGTGCGTTCCATCACCGCGGGCAGGCGCAGTACTCGCCCGTCAACGTCCACGGCGCCGTTCTCCCTGTCAGATCCGTTCATGCGATCTCACCGATGTCTCGATCGGGAACAAACGTTGTCGTTCGTCATGGCCGATACCTCCCGGTTACGAGGTCCCGGCAAGGCGATTCATGGCGGCTAGGGTAAGCTCGTACCGATGTGGCGGCCACAACTTCAGTTAGGGAAAATCCTGCGCTTGGCACATCGGTGCCAAGCGTGCTCTCACGTGCTCAAATTCGAACACGTGCGACCGAACTTCCCACTGATCCCCGAACTGATCGCCGCCCTCAACCGCGCCCGCGACAAGGGTACCCACGAGCGTCTGATTCGACGCCTCGCCAGGGCCATGACGCGGCAACTACGTAAACGCATCAAGACCCGGCGGACAATCCGGCCCTCTACGGCTTAGCCGGTTCCACGATGATGCGGCCTCGCCCTCGCCTGATCCGGTAGCCGCCGCGCGGGATCGCCAGAGTACCGTCCTGCACCATCGGCCAGAGCGTGTCGACGATCATGGCCGCGTTGCCGTCCTGCTTCCCCTTTGCCGTGTCCTGCGACGCCAGCCATTCCGCGAACGCGCGTGTCCCTACCTCGTCCCCCACCGATTTCCTGAGCGCGTTGAGTTTGCGGAGCTGCCCCTTCGTCAACGTCGACTCATCGAATTCTGTCATCGCGGTTCCTCTTCCGGCTTCTTCTGCTGAACGAATCGATGCCCCTGTAGCCGATACCAATAGCAGCGCCGCTTCCGCCGGCCCATGTCTCGTTGCCGGTATCGGCCCGGCCTTCCGCGATCCGCATCTTCAGAACATGAGACGGCCGAAACGTCACGACGCGGCGCGCCGGGATCGGCGCCGGCTCCCCGGTCTTCGGGTTGCGGCCCTCCCGTGCCCGTTTGTGGCGAACCCTGAAACTGCCGAACCCGGAGATCGTCACCGCCCCCCCCGCCGACAGCCGTTCGGCGCACCCCACGACCGCCATGTCCACGCGCGCCGCCGCAGCGCGGCGCGGCAGGCCGGTCTCGCGGTGGACGGCGTTCGCCAGATCGGCGCGCGTCACTGTCGCCATGGCAGAACAGCACTCCGGATTTCGGTCAGCGTAGCCCCGCCACAGCTTCGGTCAAATCTCAAGACTGCTCACTTGCGAACCAGGCAACTGCGTGCAGCCCATGTCATTCGCCGGCCGGCGCGCTTCAAGGCGGAATGCGCCAGTGCGCCGTTGCGGAGCGCAGCTGACGCCTGCGGCTAAATCCCGATTCTCTTGCTCAGGCTCAGGTAGTTTCGACCGTCTTTGCGCCGGTATCGCAAGTCGTCGACATACGTGCGCACCAGATGCAGGCCGAGGCCGTCCACCACCGTTTCTTCCTGTATCGTGTCCGGACCCGGCTGGAACATGAGGGTATCGGGATCCAGCTCCCGGCCGTCATCCTCGAAGCGGATTGCGAGGCTGCGGGATTCCTCGTTCATCTGAAGGTGGACGTCGATCCGCTGCGTGTCGGCATCGTCATGGCCATGCTCCACCATGTACATCAGTGTCTCCTCCAAACAGAGTTGTATCTGGAACCGGTCCTGTTGCGGCAGCCCGTGCCGGTCGGCGAAACCGTCCATCGCCTTCGCGACCCGTTCCAGTTCCCCGCGGCCGTTGCGCACGACCAGGCTCAAGCCTGGGGCCGCTTCCGGGGATCCGTCCCGGCCACTCGCGGCTGTCGACGGCCCCTCGCGGTCCCCTTCCGTTCGGACACCTGGCCGCTGGGCATCGGACGGCCCGTCGGCTCGCACCAACGCGCTCAACGCCGCGACATCGATCGCCGGTGTAGTCGACTTGGGTGGCCAGCTCCGGTCCCCGGCCTTTACGACGAGGCTTCTGACCGCTTTCCTCAAGTCGGCCACAAGAGCCAACTGCTGCAGCGTGTCCAATGTCTGCGCATGCTCCGGCAGGCACAGGTGCCGCCAGAGCATCTGATAGGACAGGACGTCATCGCCGGCGAAGTCGAAGATATCCATCGGCGAGGCCGGATCTTCCGGCGAGAGCCCCGCGGCCCGGAGCAGGCAGGCGAGCGCCCCGCGGGTTATCCGGTCTTCCTCGAACCCGTCTTCCGTTCTGTGCAAGGCGCCCAACACGGCGAAGTAGCCCGAGTTCAGTGGCTGGCTGAAGCTCCACAGCGGTCGCGTGGGGTTGGTCAGGTAGCGCCGCTCGCCGCCCCGGTGAGGGCGCAGCAGGGCGGCGTTGCGGTGGGGAAAGCGGTCGAACAGAAGCAGGGTCTCGGCGTGCTCTATCGCGGCCTTGACGAACGACCAGCCGACGACCTGGTTGACCCTTCGCTGGTCGGGCGGCGCAGCGGCGATGAGGTCGGCACTCATGCGCGCCGTTTTCTCGACGCAGAGCTCTTGCAGCTTCAAGTCCTCCGCGTGACCCAGAGGAAAATACATCCATATGCGCTCGATAACGTTGTAGTGCGCAAACTCCCGATCGGTCTCGCAGGCTTGCCGGGAAATCGAAGCGGTCACGGGATCGTTCGCGTAGGCCAGAGCCGTGCCGCGATAGACGCTTCGCGGGAATTGGTCGAGGACGATCAACTTCGCCAGAATGCCCTTCGGAGTGTCCCAGACCGGGTCGCCGAAAAAACGGTCCACCCCCTCTCGGTGCATCTGCTCGCACCATTCGCGCTGAACCCGAAGATCGTTCGGATCCAGGGTGCTTCTGGTGAACGGTCCGACCCGCCACCGTCGCATCGCCTGCTGCCAGTTCTCGCGGGAAGCATCGGCCGGCGTGCGCAGGCGACCGAGCCAGAAATCCAGCACCGCCTCCGGAGAGCGCTCCGCAATACGGACATGGTCGTCAGCGCCCATGTCTCGATTGTCCCATCTCGCCCGACAGGCCCATCGACCGGCGCAACCTAGGGGGAAACCCGGTCGCGCCGCTATCCTCCCAAGTGGGAGGTTTCGTTCGAAAGGGGGGTCAAAAAAACTCGGCCCGAACGATGTTCCTGCGAGATTTTTCGGTGTGGCGGGGCGGCGACGGCGCGCCGGCATGGCCCAGTGCCAGCGCGGCCAGGGTCAGGTTCTCCAGCACATCGGCCGCCGCCATCGCGAGCGGCAGAAGATAGAGCGGCGCGGCGCGCCGCCACAGTCGGACCAGCAGGATCGTCAGCAGCCGGTCGTAGGCGGTCCGCCTGCTGTTCCCGACCGGCTGCTGCAAGAGCGAGATGCTGACCCTGCGCTGGTGGGGGTCGATCTCGAATTCGGCGAGCTCCATCTCGCTGCAGCCTAGACCGGCCCTCGCGCGGACCTGCTGCCACCGACGGCGGTGGCGCTGTTGGAAGCGCTGCCGCGACGGATGGACAGCCCCTGGGTGTTTCCGGGCAACGACCGCTACGGGCGCTACAGCAGCGGCGGACTCGACCATGCCTGGCGGACCGTGCGGGCAGCGGCCGGGCTGGAGCACGTGCGGATGCACGACCTCAGACACAGCTTCGCGTCCACGGCGCTCGCCCTCGGAGAAAGCCTGCCGATGATCGCCAGGCTCCTAGGCCACAGCCAGATCAAGACGACCGCCCGCTACGCCCACCTTGTGCGGCAATCGGTGAAGACCGCCGCCGACACAGTCGCGGACAGCCTCGCGGAAGACCTGGGCCCGCCCCCGGTCGCTCCGTCCACCGCCTGACCGGCGGCGCGCATTGACCGGATTGGTCTCGGGCCGCGGCATCGGCTGCTTGTCCCGGACGGCCCCGCGTCGGACACGGCTCTACATGTACGCAATACCGTCGCGCGTCAGATTGATGACCTTCTCGATGTTTCCCTCGTCAAGTTTGGAAAGGCGCGATTCCGGCATCCCC
This sequence comes from Alphaproteobacteria bacterium, assembly GCA_022826665.1. Classification (GTDB taxonomy): domain Bacteria; phylum Pseudomonadota; class Alphaproteobacteria; order UBA828; family UBA828; genus WTGU01. The sequence continues at coordinate 80,300 of JAJDUK010000005.1, forward strand.
AGGGCGGCCGCCAATTCGCTCCTTCGCACGATTGTTGTTCGGCGCGCATGTTGGGCGCCGATCGCCGTAGTAAAGCGTTGATTTGCTTCGATTCCGAGGGGTCAAACTTCGACGCCGAACAACAGTCGGCGGCCATCATTGATGCCAAATTTCCTTCGGCCTCGCCGCCGGCCGGCAAGGTCAAGGAGGCAGGGCGGCCCAATTCTTCGTCACGCCCGGAAGATGCGCCATGTCCGGTCCCAACGCGTTTGCAAGGCTCCACGAAGCCTGAATCAGTGGAATCGAAATCACGCTGACCCCCGACGACATGGACCTGCTATTCGGCGCAAGTCCTTTTGTTCTGGGGTATTTCCTTCTATACAAACCCTCAGGCGATCTAGTCGCGAAGAGGACGTGTCATGAAGCCAGCAGTGGCCGTTGTCGATTGGTATGGGCCATACACTCTTGAAGAGGCACGAACCGCCACCCCAGACTTTGGGGATGGCATCTACATGGCCACCGGAGCATGCAAGTATCAGCGCGCCGTACGGCCTCAGTATTTGGGAATAACATCAAGTCTTTCGTCAAGACTAAACGGAGACCATCATAAGTTGTCACTGGTCACTCGAGAGCAGGAACTATGGCTAGGGGAAATCGCCAGTTATAGACGGCCTGGTAGGAAGACAAAAGCTACCGATAGAATGCTTGACTTGGCTGAATGGGCGCACATCTACTTTCTACAGCTACCCCTCAACGAGAAAAAAAGAGCACAACCTCCAGATTATCCGATTACGGTATACAATCGGTGGTGGCGCAACGATTATGCAACTCCACATCGCCGACGTCCACATCAACGATGGCCCGACCTCATCGATTTTGTTGACTGCGATTACCCGGCGAAAGTTGTCTGGTTTGGACGGCGTCAGGTCATAAGGCCCGTGCTTGACTTCAAGAACTCACATGTAGTTTGAAGTCCGTGCTAGGCGCACTCCACCGCCTTCAGCCGCTCTACATGCGTAGAGGAGATGATCACACATCCAGTCCAAGAACTGAGCTCTATGTATTCAGTACGTTCATGCCACTGGCTGTTTCCATGACCAAGGCCACATGCTCGAGAAATTTGCGTTGCGCATTGTCGGCTAAGTCCACGTGAGTTGTGTCATCACCTACCGTCATATCCACCGATCCAGTTGCGATGTCGACCTCCACCGTGCCGCCGATCGTCGGGTGTTCTTGAAGGGCCTTGCGTATTCGAATGTTAGTATCTTGCGATCGCCCGGATTTGCGAAATTGACTAAACCTGGGCCGCAACTCGACCGTTTCTCCTACATAACACTTCGTACGCCCTTCACCGTAAAGGTGGAACCTGTATAGACCGGTCTCACGCGTAGTCTCTGGAAACGCTGGGTCGCCCTTGTCGTCCCATGTGATGCGACCGATGCGTCGCCATCGTACCTCGACCGAAAATCGTATCGACTCAATTCCCGTTACCACCATCTCAGTCGCTGTTGTTCCGATCATCGCAGTTGCTCCGTGACCTCCCATCTGTTGATGATGGCACACCATACTTACGCGCCCAGCGCCAGCTCCAATACGTTCTCACCGCTCATCACCTTGGTCATCAAGATAGCGATGAATTGCCCGTGCATGATGCTCTGCGAACTTCGGCGGGAACGCATTTCCAATCATTTGTGCTGCTGGATATCTCCCCCGGGAAAGGTCGAATCTATAGCTTTTAGGGAAACCCTGAAGCAGAGCTGCTTCTCGCAATGTAATAGCTCTATCTTTTTCCGGGTGTAAGAATCGCCCTTTCGAAGGATTAATGCATCCTCCAGTTATAGTCGGTGCTTCCTTCCTCCATTCCATACGACCATACACATCCCAAAATCCCTCTAACCTCTTGTGACATTCCAGCTGGTCATCAACGGGCAAGTCCGCTCTACTGCCCCCATCCTTGGGTATGCGGCAAATCAATTCGTAAACCTTATGCGCTCGCCTCACTTTGTAATTGTGCGCTGGATCATTCGATTTCTCTGGCGCTGGCAACTTTCGTATAGCTTCAGACACTGTTCTGCGCCGTGAGGGGCAAGCAAATGGAGGCAATCCCTTAAGGCCTCCCAACAAAAGCAAGCGACGTCGCCGCTGCGGTACACCGTACCGTGCGGCATCAAAGACATCCACACCAGTACGGTAATCTAGACAATGAAGTTCGCTCCTTAGCCGCTCCAATCTCTCGTCACTCATGAGAGCAGGTACGTTCTCCATCATAATGGCTTTCGGCCGAAATACCCTAACGAACCGAACAAACTGGAACACCAGCTCGTTTTGTGGATCGTTTGCGTCCCTCGCTCCATTCAGAGTGCGCAAGGTCGAATATCCTTGGCAAGGAGGGCAACCCGCTATGAGATCCATCTCCCCGGCTCTTATGCCAAGTACTTTCATCAGTTTTCGCGGCTTGATTGTCGTAATGTCACACTGGAACATTCGGGTGTTTCGGTGGTTCTTACGATAGGTTGACGCAGCCAAGGGATCGTTATCGATCGCTGCCACCACGTCGAAGCCAGCTCGACGAAGACCGAGCGACAGCCCGCCACAACCTGCAAATAGATCTACCGCTCGCCGTTCCGCCTTCTCGTATTGGAACGATCGCATTAATCGACCCTTCCCACAAAGTCCAAACCCACCCGAGACAGTGAAGCCCCCAGTTTGTGCAGCAGATTCAATGCATACTCGTAGCGCAGCTGACCGACAACTCGCACTTCTTGTTCCACAAAGCTAAGATTACCGTTCGCTGATCTCGTCGACCCTATGGTCAACATTCTTGTGCTAGCAGGGTCGAGAGAAAATAGTCCCTTATTCTTGGCGTAAACAAAGCTCAAAACGGGCTGGGCATTTCTTTGACTGGTAAACAGATATGACCTATTCTCGCGCCCGTCCAGGTTCAAGAACACACAGCGTCCTTCATTTATTTCATCTGGCCTTGGCACCGCGCGTGTATCTCTGTGCAGCTTTACCGCGATGAACGGCAGCCACTCCCCGAAGCGGTCACGACGTTCAGCTCCGCCTTGACCAGGTACCAAGTCGCAGGCCGGGCTCAAACACACCCAGTAATCATCGCCACTCTGAAAGACATGTCCAGTAGTTAAGTGACGTCCTCCGGGGGGTCTGCTGCATGCGAGTACGTTGTGCTCGATCAATGCTGTCGTTTTTTCCGATTGTTCAGTGAGATCAACCTGAAAGCGTCTATTGCACACTTGTTTGCTGTTCTCACCGTTTGAGTTTTCAAATTGCACCAGTTCATCGGCGAAGTCACTGACACTTGGGATCACCTCATCAATAAGCAGCTCTGCGTGCCATTTCACGCTTTCTGAAATGTATTGAAGGCGCACGTCACTGCTCGCGTCCAAGAGCCTGCTGTACCAATAGGCAAGTGCACGGCGTCGAGCAAGAACGTGCTCCTGAACAGGAACACCTTGTTCGTCTACCTCCGCCCGCAACCGCGACAAAAGCAGCCGAGAAGGCGTTGGATTCCATCCCGAAAGCGCTTGACTCAGTCGTTGCAAGAGATCGTCGTGCTCTCCCTTACGAGCAAACGCTATGAAAATGGAACCACTCTGAATCCAATAAGGGTCGGATAGAGCCCACGCAAACTCTCCAACATAGTTGCTGTGCAGGCTCTCCGCCAATGCCCTTTCCCGCATGACAAGCGCGTAGATTAGCAACGTGCGACGATCATCCTCATCCAAGCCGACGTCGACGCAAAGTGCGTGAAATTCCGCAAAGGGCTGCTCCGCCGCCTCCATCGTGCCAAACACTTGACCAGGCTCTCGACGGTATTCGAGATATGCCTCCGTCCCAATGCTAGCCAAGAGCGCGTCTTCGAACCCCTCCCGTTCGAGCTCCGCTTCATCCAACAGACGCTGGGCTGCTTCGGCGCCAGCACCGCCGCGGGTTAGGTCCTGAGATGCCGAGAGAAGACCGATGCGTACCTGCTGAAACACTTCATCCAGCTCTAGGGATGTGTAAATGATTACCAAGTTGAAGTGCTGATTGCCGGCGACATTGCGCAAAATTTCGATTGCTCTTGAGCCGTCTTCTCGCCGAGTCCGGTCTAACTCATAGTCCAGGACTAACAAGTCCGATTGATGCAAATGCCGTGCAACCTCCCTCGCGCCCTCCTCAGGTACGTTCTGTCCGTCGTGAATATCCAGTAGGAGCGGCGTATCTCTATCCCGAAACTGCCTTATCAGCTCTCGTACCCGATCTGGCGATTCGCGCCATCTCTTTTCAACACCTTGGTCCGATTCTGGAGCAGCCAATATGTCGCTATACGTCGGATAGTCATCATCTACGATGAGAACCGAACGAATGGGATCAACATAGGCTTTTCCTATGAACGCATCGTAGGACTCACACATCACCGAACTTTGCTCCCCGAAACGTGATCAGAAAGTTTGCTCCGTCCAAAGGCATCCTCGCCTTGTTGGCCTCGTACTTTATTCGGTGACCTCCTGCCGACAAATTCGCCCGGCATAGATACAGTCCCACTCCGCGTCCCCCTCGTGCCTTTCGTGTGAAAAACAAGGTGAAGAGGTTGCTCACATCTTCTTCATCCACTCCGGGACCATTGTCAGAAACAACCACATCATCTTCGATAACGCCAAAAATGATCCGGCGCTTTTTTACCTCAGTGCTGGCCAGCCAATAGATGCTGTTGTTCACTAAGTTGATGAACACAGGATAAAGCCGGGACTGCTGATCAAATACCTGCAAACGAAGAAACTCATCGGTGGCCTCCAACGCAATTTGGTTTCGCGCCAAAATCGGCTTAAAGAAGTCCGAGGTATATCGAAATACGTCTTCACCTGTGATCCATTTCTGAATCTTTTGGCCCGCTAATCGGAGAGGTGACAGGAACCGCAGCTGGTCGGTAAGCCCTTCGTATGCAAATTCGATATCCTTCGCGGCTTTGCTTTCCCGGATATCTCCCGGCAAACGACGCAACCCATCAGCGAGAATGTCGTCGAAGGCTTGAAGATCATGTGCGACGATTTCCACCGCTATGCCAAGCTGCGCCAAGCTATTCAGCCTGTCCAGCTCCGCGCGCAATTCGCCCACTTCGTCCGCGTCGAACGTCGCCAAATGCAGCAGGTCTACACTTTCCCCCAAGCTCTCGAGCGTTGTTATATATGGCAGCAATATATCCCGGTTCTCTTTGTCAAACCTCTCCTTCAATTTATCCATCGCGGCGGAAGCTTCCAAATACGGCATCGCTTGCGCGCGCACTCGATCCAGCAGCGGTTCGGCTTCTCGAGTGAAAGCGTCCATCCTCTCCTTGACCAGTTCTCTGACGCGTTCGTACTCTGCGCGCTGTAATCTCTCCGCTTCCTTACCCCAATTATCCAATCGCCGTTTGAGTTCTCGGCCTTGTCGGGTCAATTGTTCAAGGAGTAAATCCTCTGGCCTTGCCGGGTCGACACGTTCGATCTGCTCTTCCAACTTTTCTCGCAACGCGGCGACCGCGGTTCGGAAAGCACGATAGTTCCGTCGATACTCGACATATTGGCTCTCCAAGCGCGCGCTCAACTTCTTCGGCTTCACCGGTAGTGTGAAGTCAGAGAGGCGCCCTACAAACGCATCGAGGTCTTCCTTTGCTGGTCCAATTTGCCTTTCTCTCGTTATATCAAGTGATTCCACATAGCTCTCAATCTCGTGAAGGACCGCCGGTAGCTCTTCCGCAAAGTCTTTCAAATTCGCGCGAAACGCGCGCGCCTGCCTCTTGTGAAGCTTCTCGCGTTCTTTATTTGCCTTTTGACGACGATTGTCCTCCCTGATGTCCGGTAAGAAGTCTCCGCGAAAACTGGACTCGGAACCAAAGTACAACCTAGCGGATCTCTGCAAAACATTCGCAACGATTTCCCGAAACGTTTTTGCGGCATGGTTGTCTAGAAGCCCTTCTCTCCCCGCCTTGTCCTTGAGGTTCGGATTAGTCTCGCGTCCGATTGAGAGACGCCCGAACATTTGTCTGTGATTCCAGAATTCACGACCGGCACTCTTGCTGCGGCGTGACTCGATTTCGAAAAAATCGTTATCTGTACGGCCATAGGGAAGAACACGAAGACCGTCTCGAAAAACCATGAAGCCAGAGTACTTGTTCGCGAGATCGCGATAGCGGTTGAAGTCCGCTTCGGTGTGCGTGCTGTTTATGGCGGTGAATTCCATTGACGCGATATAGAGGCCGAATGGGCCCACCCGGGTGTCCGCGCGGGTCGGAATTGTTAGATCGCGCGGTGGCGGAATGACGCATTCGTCCGTCAGGTCTTTTCCGAAAGCTCTAATGGAGCCTGTGAATACGCCGTCTTCTCCCACCCGCCCCACAATGCGATGCTCCATGTCATCAATTTGCCGTCTGTCGAACTGTCTCTCGGAACCGACAACTAAATCCGCTGTTCCATTTGTCCAGGCGCGTACGGCATACGAAAACTGCGGATCGCTGTTCGACAATGCCTTATCCGAGGGATCTACGAAAGGGTCCACAAAACTCGAAAGCGTCTCGAAGAAACGATCACGCGTCGCCTGTTGCGCAACCTCACTGTAGTTCCGCTCGATCTGTGCCCGTAAATCATAGTTGAGGCCGGATATCAGTAGCGCCGTACCCCTATCCGACGCATCTGTCCACACAGGCCAAGGCTCAATGTGTTCCGGTTGGAAAGGCAGCTCAAGAATGTTGGCGATAATGTCTTCGGAGCGAGCGACCTGTATTCCACTTTCCTTCAGTCCGTCAATCTCCGACCAAGCCTCGGATATTCGAGCAGATCGCCCGGGTTCTCTCCCGCCCTTAACATTTTCCGACAGAGTCTTGGCCAGTAGCGGCAATTCTACGAATAAATCAGCTCTGTCTTTGAAATCCACAAGAGGAATTTGAATGTCAGAAAGATTGAGAAAGGGATTCTCAAACAATCGCCAATCGATCAGCGCCGCGATGAAAGGCGAATCTTTTCTCTTGGACACCAGCAGCAACAAGGGACCCAAGTTCGCACACGAAAGGCGCCCGATTCCCTTTTGGCCTTGGCGTGGCCGAGGCTTCAGGCCGTTGCGATCCGCTCGACTTCTCGGATCTGCAGTGGCCTTCGCCTCAGTGCCCACCACCAGCCAGTGTCGCTGGAATTCCTCCCCGCTCATTCCATGCCCGTCGTCCACGATCGCCGCGACAGGCTCCGGGTCCTTGAAGAGGTGGAGTTCGACCATTCTCGCGTAGGCGTCATACGCATTCTTCCAGAGCTCGGATATCGCCGTCGGGCAATCCGCGATCTGCTCCCGACCCAGGTGGTCTACGGTCCGTGCCCGAGTCTGAAATGCGATTCCTTGAACCATGCCCTCGTTCCGCGCCCGTCGCCGACCCGATCAGACGGCCCGCTCAATGCCGAACAGACTCCGCACCAACAGCCGAATGAGGCCGACGCCACCACATATAGCATATACTACTAAGGATGCCCCAATATGGAGGCGAAGACCGCTCACGGTTCGACGAGCCTTGGGTTCGGCTCCCTCGACATCTCCACTGAATTCGCCCCATCCCGCCTACGCTCCAGCCTTCCAGCCACAATTTCAGCAGCCTTGATGCCGGCCTTTTGCTTCCTAGCCTGATTCTTGCCCGTAGTGATCCTCCCCGCTCAAATCCTGCACTCCCGTGTCCGGTTAGTGCAATATGGCTTCCGCCGATGACCGACACAGTCGATCGCAACACCCGTTCTCGCATGATGGCGAGTGTCTCCAGCAAGGACACGGCGCCGGAACTCGCTCTGCGTCGGGCACTTCATGCGCTGGGCCTGAGATACCGACTCCATTGTCGGAATCTCCCCGGCACTCCCGATCTGACCTTTCCTCGCTTCCGAGCCGTCTGTTTCGTACACGGCTGCTTTTGGCACCGCCACCCCCGCTGTCACCGTACGACAGACCCCACCACACGCCCGGAATTCTGGCACGCCAAGTTTCAGGCCAACGTGGAGCGTGACCAACGCGCACGACAGCAGCTTCTGGCCGCTGGATGGCGAGTGGCAATCATTTGGGAATGTGCGCTGCGCAAGGATCGAGCGGAACGTACATCCCACGTGGTGGCCCAATGGCTACACGGCGACGACCGCGAATTCGAAACGCCTCTCTTCGAAACCCGACACCAACAATGATCTCCCTACCGTATTTTGAACCCGACACCGAGGGCATTTTTCCTCCGATTCTGCTGGCCCTCCACGCATCGCGCTGATCGCCTCGCATGCCCACTTGTTGCCGACGTCGACACCAACCGGGTGATTCGAATTGCCTTACTGCACTTGGAAGTTGTCCTGATACTTGAGTTCATCGCGCGACGAAACCGGACCATTCTTCCATCAGCACCCGCCGCCGCTCGAACAGATCCGTCCGGCGATAAGCGGCCTCCACCCGATCGGAATTCACGTGAGCCAAGGCGAGCTCGCAGACTTCGCGGGGTACGTCGGAGCACTCCGCCGCCCAGTCCCGAAACTGGGACTGGAACCCGTGCAGCCCGCACGTTAGCTCTGCCGACCGAGGTGGCCGAAGTCGATTTCGTACGGCACACCGGTGAGGTTGGTGAGTGTGACGATGACGCGGAACGGGCTGTCGACGTAGGGACGGGTCAGCCAGCCGGCCGGCAGCGGACCGCCCTGGAAGGCTGCGGCCGCTTTCGTCGCCTGGCCGATCGCCCTGTCGTTGAACAGCGACTTCAGCGGTTGGCCAGCGGCGATGTCGTTGGTCTCGACGAAGCCGGCGATGTCCAGTTCCTGCACCCAGGTCTTGTAGAACGGATTGCGGTCCCACTCGACCTCAGACGAGGCGGGCGAGATGTGCGGGAAACCGAAGGCAAGCGCGCGGGCAAGGATGGCGGCGCACACGCCGCCGCCGGATGCGCCGGCCGCGACACGGATCTTCACGTCGTGGTCGGGCACGTCATCGTCGTTCGTCTTCGCCACGTACCAAGCGTCCAGCGCCTCGATGAGCTTGTCCAGGAATCCCGCCGTGTAGGCGCCGGCCGAGACCGTGCCGCCCAACACCAGAGCGACCTCGAAGGTGCCGTCGGGCAGGCTCCGCGTGACGTTGCTTTCCAGGACCCGCAGGATCTCTTTGTTTGTCGGCGCTGGCATCGTCATTCCCCTTTCGCTGCGTACCACCAACTCTACATGGGTACAGGGCTTAACATCAGAGATCACTATCGGATGGAGGCGACTGCCTAGCTTCGCACCCTCGGGCTCGTCACGCTTGGCTGCGAATGAGCGATCCACTAACATTCCAACTGAACCAGCCCCCGAGAACAGACGATAAGGCTGAGGTAACCAGTTATGTTGAAGTCTGTCGGTAAGCCACGCCTCAGGAACGCCCTCAAGAAACTGAGGCGAATTCCATTTAATCGCGAGGATCCCTACAATCTGGCAACGGCACCTGTGGAGATGTTGGAGTTCCTCGCAATGATTTCTGGGTTAAAACCAGTTGTACTTATTGGACGGGGATTTGATGATCAGAATTGGATTAGGGGGGTTCAAGATCTCGCTGAGGATATGCACTTGCATGTGATCGAAGGTCCCAAGTGGGAAGCGATTCCGGAATACAGCGGCTTGCCAAATTGGTTCGCTTTGATAGACCAGAAGAAGCTCTCAGAGAATTCGGTTGTGTATATTAGCAAATCAAAGTCAATCTCTAAATGTGTTAGGAGAATTGTGGATGCTAGAAGTATTACTATCGAGGAAGAGTCAGCTATCCTTGGTTATCCAACATGTTGTGTAAAAGACCATTATTACAAAGCTGAAAGGATGAACAGAGGCTTTAACCTTATGCTGGAGCGGCTCTCTAGTGGTGACAAGTCAGAAATGATGCGACTTGTTAGGGAGGACGTACCCATGTCGCCTGAGACTGATGAGGAGATAGAATGCATGAGAGAGGCGACACGCACAGTCGTTGCTCCCTACACGAGCATTGTGATGTGTCCTTCCTGCGAAGATGATCAGGATAGTCCAGCTCGTATAGTCTCAAAGAATTACAAGATTCTTGCTGATAGTATCGATCCCCGTCTAGCGTTAGATATAAACCTTCATCAAAAAGTGTAAGCTGCGCGTAATCGCGACCTACCCTTCTAGATTGTGGGACATAGTACCGGCAATTTCAAACGCCAGCTTTTCACGAAACAGTTTCAATCGCGTGGATTTCTTCCAGTCTCGCCATGCTTTCCCAGGGCCCGGTCCGCCCCATATACCCCTAGCCCAGCCGGGCCCCCACAGTTAGCACGATGCGCCGACCATCACGGACCTCGCCTGCTCAGCAGGCTCGTCCAACCGAACCCCGAAGACGCTCGATGTCCTCGCGAAAGGGATCGCGGCTTTCCGCATCGAAGTCCTCGGGATGCGAATCCATCCAGGCGATCGTGCGCTCGTAATATTCGATCGCCCGTTCGGTTTCGCCGCGCGCTTCGCAGACCATCGCCTTACGCATGAGCCAATCGTGCACCTCGGGATAGCGGGTCCTCAGCTGCTCGCACACGGCGTCCGCTTCGTCGAGGCGGCCTTCATCGATCAGGTTGACGACGCTGTTCGAGAGCCGGTCCAGGTCGGTCTCGGCCCAGTGGTATCCATGTTGCGATGCCGCCGGCGCGGTAGGCACATAGGCGGCGCGGTCGCGGTCCCAGCAGCAGCGCTTGTACTTCCTGCCGCTGCCACAAGGGCAAGGTTGGTTCCTGCCGATCTTCACCATTAACGCCTCGTCGCCGGCATTTCCGGCTCTCGGACCCCCGATCACATGTAGCCCGCTCGCCGGTCGCCAGCAACATTCCCGACCTTCCGCGGCGCGCCGGCAGGAGGCAGCGGCCGGCCTCTTCCGGGCGAATTCGGGGACCGGAAAGTGGCCCTCGCGCCACCGCCGGGGAGGCCGACCCATGTCCAGCCGCATCGCCGACATTCTCGTGCCGCCGCGATGCCGGGAGATGATCCGCGCCGGCGCGCTCATCGCCATCAACACCAGCGGTGGCAAGGATTCACAGGCGATGACCATCCTGCTGTCGCGGATCGTTCCCCGCGACCAGATCGTGGCGGTCCACGCCCCGCTCGGCGAGGTCGAGTGGCCGGGTACGATCGAGCATATCGAGGCAACGCTACCCGCCGGCGTGCCGCTCGTCATGGCGCCGGTTTCGTCCGGCAAGTCGCTGCTCGACCACGTCGAGGAGCGTGGCATGTTTCCAGGAGCCCGCCAAAGATGGTGTACGGCGGCCCTTAAACGGGGACCCATCGAGCGCGAACTGCGCCGCTATCTGAAGGCTCATCCCCGCTTCGGCGGGCGCCTCGTCAACGCCATGGGCATGCGCGCGGAGGAAAGCCCGGCACGTGCCAGGAAGGCGCCGTGGAGGCGCAACGACCGGATGAGCGTCGCGGGCCGCGAGGTCTTCGACTGGCTGCCGGTCTTCGACCTCTCCACGGACGACGTCTTCCGCGTCATCCACGACGCCGGCCAGTCGCCGCACTGGGCCTACGCCGCCGGCATGTCGCGGCTGAGTTGCAGCTTCTGCATCCTGGCGTCCCGCGCCGACCTTCGCCGCGCGGCCGAGCTCCGCCCGGCGCTCTACCGCACCTATGTGGAGCTTGAGCGGCGCATCGATCACACGCTCTCGCCGTCGGGCATCCCCCTGCCGGAACTGACCGGCGTCTCCCCGGCAACCGCCCGCCACGACGACCCGACCGGCCTGAACAGCATCTGATTCCGGCGCCCCGGGCCGCACCGCCGCCCGGCAGCAGGCTTCCGCCCCATGCCTCCGGACACGACGAGCGGAGCGGCGCTGCCGGCCGGGCGAAGGCCGGGCGCCCGGAGGGCGTGGCCCGCGCCGCTTTCCCGCAATTCCGGAGCATGCCCATGACGCTTCCCGAGACCATCTCCGCCGACTACACGCTGCGCCCGAGCGAGCTCGCCGAGGTGCTCGCCACCCTGGTCAAGGCCCGCCAGCCCACCCTGGTCTGGGGACCGCCCGGCGCGGCCAAGTCGATGATCGCCCGGCAGGTCGCCAGCGACCATGGCTACAACTACGTCGACATCCGCGCGCTGCTGCTCGATCCCGTCGACCTGAGGGGCATCCCCTGGCGCGACGAGGACGGCCGCACGCGATGGGCGCCGCCGGTGTTCCTGCCGCCCACCGCCAGCACTGCATTGTGGATGCTCAATCTGGAAGAGCTGGCCTCCTGCGTGCCGATGGTCCAGGCCGCGCTCTACCAGCTCAGCCTGGAGCGCAAGTGCGGCGAGTACGAGCTGCCCGAGGGCGCCTCGATCATCGCCTGCAGCAACCGCGAGAACGACCGCGGCATCGTCCACCGGATGCCGACCCCGCTCGCTAACCGCTTCGTCCATCTGGAAATCCGGGTCGACGCGAAAGACTGGTGCGCCTGGGGCGCGGCGAACGGGATCGCCCCGGAAGTGCTGTTCTTCATCGAGCTCGAACCGGAGCTGCTTCACCAGTTTCATCCGGAATCGAAGGAGCACGCCTTCCCGAGTCCCCGCAGCTGGGAGTTTGCCAGCAACATCGTCAAGAACCGCAACGGGCTCGATGCCGAGGTCGAGCGGGCGCTGTTCCGGGGCACGGTGGGCGAGGCCGCGGCGGTCGAGTTTACGTCGTTCCTGAAGGTATGGCGCGAGCTGCCCCATCCGAGGGCCGTCCTCGACGATCCCGGCAACGCCGACATCCCGGAGAACGCCAGCACGCTGATGGCTCTCTGCGGCTCGCTCTACCGCATGGCCTCCGACGTCAACCTGGACGCCATCGTGACCTACGCCACCCGGCTCCGGCGCGAGGTGGGCGAGTCGCTCGTCGGCGCCTGCGTGCGCCGCGAGCCCGCGCTCCAGCGCTCGCCCGCCTTCATCCGCTGGGCGGCGGCGAAAACCCAGTGAAGGAGAACGCCATGCACTGGTCGGTCACGCACCGCCCGGCGGGGGATGCCCCGTCGCGCAAGTACGCCGTGCGGGCGCCCAGCCTCGACGCGGCCAGGCGGAAGCTCGCCGCCTTCCTCGACGTCCCCGTGTGGACGCTCCGCTAACCCGAGAGGAGAACCCGATGGACCTCAACCGCGACGCCATGCTGGTCGGGCTGCACATCGCCGCCTGGTCCGGCCGGCTCTACGACCGCCAGGCGAGCGACCACGTCGCCGTCGCACACGAAGCGAACACCAGCGCCGGGCGCTACAACAAGCGCCTGCTGCCCAAGGCCGCCTTCGCCGCGCTGACCGCCACCATGAGCGAGGCGAGGACCAAGCACTATGCCAACTCATTGCCCTGGGACGACAAGGGCGCGCGGCTGCTCACCGTCGCCAACTACGAGCACTACACCGAGCTCATGGACGGCCTGCGCGAGCGCGTGGTCCGCCAGCGCGCCCGCTTCGTCGAGGATTACGACGACTATATCGACCAGGCCCGGCTCGATTTGGGCAAGCTGTTCCGCATCGCGGACTACCCCTCGAAGGAAGCGCTCCAGGGCAAGTTCGCGATCCGCTACCGCATTACGCCGGTGCCGGACGCCGAGCACTTCATCGCCCAGCTCGCCCCCGACGACACCGAGCGGGTGAAGCGCGACATCGAGCGCCACGTCGAGGAACAGCTCCACGGCGCGGTGGGCGATCTCTACCGTCGCTTCGGCGAAGCCGTCGAGCGGGTCTCCGAGCGCCTGCGCGAGGACGACGACGGCAAGCCGCTGGTGTTCCGGGACACGATGATCTCGAACATCCGGGATCTGGTGGACGTGGTCCCGCGGCTCAACATCTTCGGCGACGACGAGCTGGCGAAGCTCTGCGAGCAGGTGAAGGAGAAGATCGCGAGCGTCGAGCCGGACGCGCTCAGACCGTCGAAGACCTTCGATCCCGCAGCCCGCGCGCAGGTCAAGCGCGACGCGGACGCGCTCGCGGAGAAGTTCGCGGGGTATTTCGGAGGGCGTGCCGAAGAGCCCGCCGCCGAGCCGGTGCGGGAGGCCGCCTGATGGCCGCCCGCGTGCTCGACGAGTCCGCGATCCGGGTCAGCGACTGCGTGACGGAGCTGCTGCGCAAGCAGCCCTTCTTCGGGAGCCTCGTTCTGCGGCTCCCGCTCCGGCCCGATCCCACCCGCGAGACGCTGGCGACGGACGGCCACGAGATCCGCTATTCGCCCCGCTGGGTGGCGGAGACCGAGGCGCACCTGATCGAGACCGCGATGGCGCGGGTGGTGATGGCGTGCGCCCTGAAGCATCACACGCGGCGGGGCGAGCGCGACCCCGAACGCTGGCAGATGGCCTCGCAGCTCGTCACCCATGCGCTCATCCGCGACGCCGGGTTCACGCTGCCGCCCGACGCCGAAGCCTGGGACGACCTGAGCGTCGAGCAAGCCTACGACCGGCTGCCGCAACCCGGGGACGACGATTCCGGGGACCATAACGCTCCCTCGAATGCTGCCGGTGCTGGCTCTTCCGCCGCTGCCCAATCCTCGTCGGATGGCGGTGACAATGACGCGGACCAGCCGTCCGATCCCGCCGATGACAGGGACCCGCAGGACCCAAGCAGCGGTCAAGACGGCGACGCCGAAGATGACGGCGGGGATGACCGGAAGCCGCACGACGATGGTGGCCACGAGAACGGCCAGGGCGGGGATGCCGGATCCGATGCACCTCCCAGCCACGATCCCTCCGGCACCGGCGAGGTCATGGACGCCGGCACGCGGGCGAGCGAGGACGGCAATGAGTCCGGCAAGACGCCGGTGGACGTCGCCGCCGAGGAGCAGGCCTGGGACGAGGCGATGCACCAGGCCCTCAACATCGCCCGCGCCGAAGGCAAGGTGCCGGGCCGGGTCGAGGAAACGGTGAAGGGCGCTCATGCGAGCAGGCTCGACTGGCGCACCCTGCTGCGGCGCTACATGACCGATGCCGCGAAGAGCGACTATTCCTGGAGCCTGCCCAACCGGCGCTTCATCGACTCGGGGCTCTACCTGCCCTCGATCCGCTCGGAGGGGATGGAGACGATCGCCGTCATCATCGACACGTCGGGCTCGCTGCCGGCGGACACACTGGCCGAGTTCTGGGCCGAGCTGCGCGAGGTCGCGGCGGAGATCCGGCCCGAGAGCGTCGTCGTGCTCCAGGTCGACGCCGCGCTGCAGGACGCGGCGGAGTACGCGCCCGACGACCTCCCCGACGAGATCGCGCTGAAGGGACGGGGCGGCACAGACTTCCGCCCGGGCTTCCAGTGGCTCGACGAACAGGGAATCCGGCCCAGCGTGTGCCTCTATTTCACGGACATGGAGTGCTCCGACTACCCCGAGGCCGAGCCCGGATTCGACACGATCTGGGTGAACTGGGGTCCGCCTCCGTCCGACTGGAACCGCGAGCCCTGGGGCGAGCGCATCGACATCGCCGCATGACGTCCCAACGACACCGCCGCACCGTTCGAGGAGCAACCGCCATGCAGACCGTTCACCCGTCTCCCGAAGCCATCCGCCTCGCCATGGCGCGGATCGAGCGCGCCATGGAAGTCCACGGCGGCGACCGGGAGGCTCCTATGGACTGGGGGATCGTCCACCGTCACGAGTGCCGCACCACCGCCTGCCACGGCGGCTGGTACGCGCTCGGCCGCCTGATGGACCACCCCGCAATCCGCTGGCGCCACGACGAAACCTTCTACAAGGACCCCGGCGAGATCATGATGGCATTGAGGCGGGATGGGACCGTCACCCATCTCATGTACCACGAGGGCGCGCATATGCTCGCGCGCGACCTCGGCTTCATGAATGTCCCCGCGTGCAAGGGCTGGGCGGAGCGCCACCCGCAGATCTGGGGCAACCGCCACGGCGAGCGGATGTGCGCCGGCGACGGGGCGCTCGCCTTCGGCAAGCCGCCCTTTGCGCCGGTCCTGGTAAGCGAGATCATCGCGTGGTGGCGCGCGGTCGCGGACCGGCTCGAAGCGGCGATCCCGGTTCACCACAACCGGCCGGCCGGTATCGCGGCTCTTGAGCGCCACGATGCGCACACCCGTGAGACCGTCGCGGTCGAGCCTTGCGCGGGCGGCTACCGGATCGTCCGGCGGCCCCGCCCGATAGACCTGCTCTCACTCCAGTCCTGATCGCGTCCGTTCGGGGCGCGCGCCTCACCGCCGTCCCGCCGCCGCACCCCGGCCCCCGACCGCAACGCCGCCGGGAGACGGAGCGGGGCGGCCGTTCGGGCGGGCGCGGGGGTGGCCGGAGAGAGCCGCCCGCGCCGCATGTTCGCAACCCTCCAGGGAGATTCGCATGAACCACATCGCCCCCAGGGCCGAGCCGCTCATCCGGGAGATCCCGCTGAGCCGGCTCGCGCTCGCCCCCGAGAACGTCCGCAAGACCCCGCCCGATCCCCGGGCCGATGCGGAGCTCAAGGCCTCCATCACCGCCCTCGGGCTGCTGGAGAATCTGATCGTCCGCATTGACGAGCCCGCCGAGAATCCCGGATCGGGTCCGGGACAGGCGGCTGACGAGCGCTTTGCAGTGGTGGCCGGCGGGCGCCGACTCAAGGCCATGCAGGCGCTGGTCGAGGACAAGGTGCTGGATGCCGACCATCCGGTGCCCTGCTTGGTCAGGTCCGGCGACGTCGAGCCCGGCGAGGTCTCGCTCGCCGAGAACGTCGTGCGCATCGCCATGCATCCCGCCGACCAGGTGGTCGCGTTCACGAAGCTCGCCGACGCCGGCCAGTCGGTTTCCGCCATCGCGGTGCGTTTCGGCGCCTCCGAGCGCATCGTCGAGCAGCGGCTGCGCCTCGGCAACGCCGCCCCGGAGCTGCTGGACGCCTACCGGGCGAACGAGATCGACCTCGAAGTCCTGAAGGCTTTCGCCGTCACCGCCGACCGCGAGAGCCAGATGGCGGTCTGGGAACAGGTCGCGGCCCAGCCCTACCGGCCCTCGGCCGCGCAGGTGAAACGCCTGCTCACCGAGGAGCGGGTGCCCGGCGGCACGGCGATCGCCCGCTTCGTCGGCGTGGACGCCTACGAGGCCGCCGGCGGCCAGATCATGCGCGACCTGTTCGCCGACGAATACGAGCACGGCGTCTGGTTCGAGGACCCGGTGCTGCTGGAGAAGCTGGCGGCCGACAAGCTTCAGGCGGCCGCCGACGAGCTGACGACGCGCTGGAAGTGGGCCGCCCCCATGATCGAGGTCGCCTGGGACGACACCGCCCGCTGCGGCCGCATCGAGCCGCAGCCGGCGGAGCGCACTCCCGAGGAGGAGGCCGAAATCGGCAAGCTGGAAGCCCGGCAGGCCGAACTCGCCGAGCTCGACGACGACGAGTGGACCGCGGAGCTGGTCTCGGAAGCCGAGGCCATCGAGACCCGCCTCGACGAGATCGAGGGCGGGATCGAGGCCCGCGCGGTCTTCCGGCGCGAGGATCTCGCGATGGCGGGCTGCGTAGTCACCGTCGCCCAGGACGGCTCGCTCCAGGTCATTCAGGGCCTGGTGAAGCCCGAGGACATGCCGAAGCGGACGGAGGCGGGCGAGACCGGATCGGAACCCGGCGACGGTCACGCCCCGGATGCCTCGACCCACGGCGTTCACACCGCCGGTCATGCCGTTCACTCCGCCGCCCCGTCCGTCTCCACGCCGATAGCGCCGCCGAAGGACCCCGAGGCCGAGGCGCGCAAGGAGGCCGGCGTCGGGATCGGCCTCGCCGACGATCTGCGCTCGATCCGTACCGCACTGGTCAAGGCGAAGCTGGCCGGCGACTTCGAGGCGGCCTTCGACCTCGCGCTGTTCCAGATGGGCCGCGCGGTGTTCACGCCGGGCCATCACGACCACGCCCTCGACATCGCGGTCAAGGAAACCCCGGACCGGCCCAATACCCGGATGAACGACGCCGACTTCGCGGACTGGTCGCAGGGCGAGGCGATGCTGGCGGACCGCTCGCACCTGTCGTTCGACTGGCTGGAGATCGAGGACGACGGCGAATCCTTCGCGGCGCTGCGGGCCTTGCCCCAAGCCGAGAAGGAGGCGCTCTTCGCGGCCTGCGTCGCGAGGACGGTGAAGGGCCAGCTCGCCTTCGAGCCCCAGGCCCGGCCCGAGCTCGAAGCCACGGTGGCCCGGCTCGACATCGACTTCGCGGCCCATGTCCGGCCCACTGCCGATATGCTGTGGTCGCGGATCAACAAGAGCCGCGTCCTCGACATCGCCCGCACGGTGTTCGGCCTGGCCTGGGCGTCGGCGCGGTCCAAGTACAAGAAGCCCGCACTGGCCGAAGCGATGGAGGCCGCCTTCGCCGCCGGGGACCCACCGGTCGGCGTGACCAGGGCGATGCACGCCGCCGCGCTCGCCTGGGTCCCGCCCGGCTTCGCGGCATTCGACACGGGCCGGACGGTCGGTGATCCCGGGGATGCGGCGACTCCCACCGCCGCGACCGCACGGGCCGGGGACACCGCGCCCCCGGAACTCGCGCATCCGTCCGCCGACTCCGGGACCGATCCGGCGGAGGCGGCGCCGGCCGGCAACGGCCATGCGACGGAGGCCGCTCCGGAACCGTCGAACGGTGTGACGGCAAATGCCGGAAACGGCGCCGCCGACACGATCGACCCTGGCCCGGACGCCGATCGCGGCGATACCCGGGAGGCCGATCCCGACCCGACCGTCGCAGGCGGGCCGGACGGCATCGCGGCGACCGGCCCGGTCAACGGCCACGACGCGCCGCCGGACCCGATGGACATCCCCGAGTTCCTCCGCCGCGTCCAGTAGACGGCATCGCACAGGCGCCCCGCCCGGCACCCTCCCGCCGGGCGGGGCGTTTTTTCTTCCGCAATTCCATGGAGGTCCGTCCATGAACCGCACGATCCGTGCCCGCATCCACGAAACCGCCGTGAAGCGGGTCACCCGCATCTATGCCGCAACCCTCGCCGACATCTTTGCCGAGACCCTGCAGAACAGCCGCCGCGCCGGCGCCGCGCGAGTGCGAATTTCGGTTTCCGCTCCCACCGCGCGGCCGGAGGGGACCGCTCCCGAAATCGGCGAGACGCCGCTCACCGTCACAATCGCCGACGACGGCGTCGGGATCGCCGATCCTGCCGTGCTGCTCAGCTTCGGCGAGAACGGCTGGGACGACGCGCTTGTGCGCCGCGAAGACGCCGCCGGCTTCGGCTTCGCCAGCCTGGCGCGGCGCAACTGCGCCGTCTCCTCGCGGCCGCGTTCATGGGGCGGCGAGACGTTGCCCGGCTGGTGGGTCCAACTCGAGCCCGAGCATTTTCTCGGGGAGGCCGACGCCGAGGTGCATGCCGACGACGAGGCGCCCTATCCCTATGGGACGTCGATTTCGTTCGAGGCGACCGAATCAATTGCGTCTATCCGTAACGCCGCGGAGAACGCCGCCCACCACTATCCGCTGCCGGTCGTGTTCGAGGACCGCTCGGAGGGTGGATATGTCGCCGGGGAGGAGCTGCCGCGCCGCGCCTTCCTCGACGGCGCGGTCCATGCCGAGCCCTGGCGTGGTCTCGTCTTCGGCGTCTTCAAGGACCGCCGCAGCGGCTACAACGACCCCGACCTCAATTTCTTCGGGCTGCCCCTGGCACTCCGCCTGCCCACGGTCGAGACCGTCCACGGCGCGACCTGGACCGTGCTCGCCGAAGTGGACGACTGCCCCGACCTCGAACTGGTCCTGCCGGCCCGCAAGGAAGCGGTCGAGAACGCCTTCCTCAAGGAGATGCGCGCAGCCGCCCGTCTCGCGATCTACCGGGCCATGGCCGCCGATCCCTCTCCGCGCCCTGCCTTCGAGGACCGCGAGAGGGCGCGCGAGGCCGGCATCGACGTCGCGCCGCCGCCGGCCGTGCTGCGACCCTGGCGGCCCTCGGTCGCCGACTGCAACGACTGGCGGGAGCCGGGCAAGCTGGCGGACGCCGGCCATGACGCCCTGGTCATGGATTGCGACCCGGAGCCGCCCGAGGCGCAGGCGCTCTGGCGCGCCGCAGAACGCGCCGGCTTCGCAACGCGCCTGTTCGAGGCCGACCGGAGATTGCAAGGCTACGGCTGGTACGACGCGCTCGACCGGGTGGCGGAAATAACCGTCCGCGTCGCCGCCGGGGACGATTGGATGGCGCTCGACCAGTACCCGCTGCCCGAGACGTCCCGTGCCCCGGCCGCGCCGTTGCCCGCCCGGCCCGCCGCGATCCGCATCGGCCTCGCCGTCCGTCCGGCGTCGGGTCCCATGCGGACGCTCGACGTGCCCGCCGATCTGGTCTTCGCCGGCGAGGCCTGGTCCTGGATCGACGAGGCCATGCCGCTGGTGACGGAAGACAGCACCCTCCAGCCGCACCAGCTCGCCTCGTTGCTCATGGCCGCGTTCTTCTCGCCCTCCGACGATGCCGACTCGGACAGCTGGGAGACCCAGCGCAACCGCTTCGAGGACGACGCGCTGCACCTCGCGACGCGGCTGCTGCTGTCCGACGACGAGGCCTGCCGGGCGTCCATCGCCGAGGCGGTGCGGCGTGAGCTGGTCTGGCTCGCGCCCTGCGACCGCGCCGTCGACATCCACATCCGCCGGCCGGACGTGACCGTGACCCTCGGCGGCGCCGCGGAGGCCGCGTCGTGAGCCGGCCCTGGACCGTTCAGGTCGGCTACAGCGCGCACTACTGCAACACCGTCACGGTGGGGGCCGACACGCTCGAGGAAGCCCTCGAGAAGGCCATCGCAACCGCCAACGAGGACGCTGCGGGCTGGCGCTCGACTGACCATTGCTCGGATTCGTTCGTCGACGCCGTCTGCGAAGGCTCCGATGCCGATCCGTGGGACCGCGACGCCACGCTGCCGGTCCCGGCGCGCTTCTCCGAGCATGGCGAGCCGCCGGTGGTGACCCTTGCCGGACCCCTCCCGCCGGGCGCCGTCCGGGTCTCCGGCGGCAGGGCGACGCTCCGCTTCGAGACCGAAGCCGGCACGATCACGGCGGAAGTGCGCGACCCGCCCCTTCCGCCCACAAACAAGCCGCTGGTCACGGTCTCCGTCGGACCCGACGGCAAGCCCCGGGTCGAGGTCGAGGGCGGCAGCGCCAGGGTGCACATTCTCGACGGCTGATCCGGCCGCCTGCCGGTCGCCGCCGCCGATCCTTCCTCACCGATGCCCGTCCCCGCTCCGCCCGGAGCGGGGGCCGGCATGCGTCCGGACGAGGCGGGGCCGGGGCGCGGAAGCGTCCCGGTCCCGCATGTCCTGCATCCGGAAACAGGAGGTCCAGCTCATGAAGCCTGCCGCAGTCCCCGAGATCGCCGAGGTCGCAGCCCCGCCGCCCCGGCCCGGCGACGAGGCCCAGAAGCGCGCCATCGCCAATGCCGTCTGGACCGACCTTCTCTGGCTCATGCCGCCCGACCGCACGGTCACGATCGCCGTCACCGGCGGCAACGTCGCGGTCGAGCTCGGCCCGCCCACCCCGGCGCCGGAGCTCCCGGCCCACTGATCCGGCGGGGCGCTTCGGATCCACTCCCTTGGAGGACGTCGCCATGCCCGAATCTGCAACTGGTTTCGACGAGATGCCGCTCTACGACGTACCCGCCGGCCCCGCGTCGATCCGGCAGGCCGCGGACCGCCGCCGGCTCCAGCGCCGCTTCCTGCGCGCCGGGCGCGAAGCCGTCGACGACCGCGATCTGCTGGAACTGCTGCTCTCCGGACGCCCCGCGGTGGACGATGCAAGCGCACTTGCCGCAAGCCTGCTCGACCTGTTCGCCACGGCGCCGCGCGTGCTGGCGGCCCGGCCGGACCGGCTGCGCACCGTGCCCGGCCTGCCGGACGATGCCCTCGCCGCCCTCAAGGCCGCCGAGGCGCTCGGCATCCGCATGGCAAGGTCGGACGTGCCCGACACGGTGCGCCCGTCCCTCGGCAGCTACGACAAGGTGATCGAGTACTGCCGCGCGCTCGCGGGCCACCGCGAGGTCGAAGAGTTCCGGGTTTTGTATCTCGATCGGAAGAACGTGCTTGTCGCCGACGAGTGCCATCAGCGCGGCACTGTCTGCCACACGCCGGTCTATCCCCGGGAGATCTGCGTGCGCGCGCTGGAGCTTCAGGCCAGCGCGGTCATCGCCGTTCACAACCATCCCAGCTCGGACCCGAATCCGTCCAGAGCGGACATCGACATGACGAACCGCCTCCGCGACGCGCTGAAGACGATCGGGGTCACGCTGCTCGATCATCTGATTGTCGCCCCGACCGCCTCGGTGAGCTTCCAATCGCGCGGGCTGCTCTGACAGGCCGCAGCGATCCCCTCCCTCTCTTTCCCGCGAGGAACCCCACCATGCCCGGCAACGCCACCGTATTCGATCCCGTCATCTCCACCTACACCCGCGCCCAGGCGATCGAGGACGGCATCCTCGTCGACGTCTCCGAAACCGCGTGCGAGGCGGGATTCAAGATCCCCGTCGCGGTCACGCGCACCGTCTGGGAACGCCTGGTCGCCCTGCCCGAGGGCTACCAGGGCTTCCAGGACGAGCGCGGGCGTCTCTGGGACGTTCTCTGGATGGCGCACTACTACGCGCTCCGCGCCTCCAACAGCAACCGGGTCACCATGTGCGTGCTGGTGCGCGACATCCGCAAGGACCTCCGCGACAGCAACCGGCCGCCCCGCAAGCACTGCCCCATCGTGGCGATCGGCGGCGGGGACGCCGGAGAGCCGGTCGTGACCGTGATGTTCCCCGAAGACGACTGAGCGCGCCTGCTCCGACAGCCACGGCCGGGCTTCAGCTGTCCGTGCCGTCCGACCCCTCGCCTTGCCGCTGCCCGCCCCAGGGGTCGGGCGTGCTGTGGCCGCGGGCAAGGGGCCGTCGGAAGCACTTGATGCCGCTCAGTTCGAGATGGTCCACGATCTTCTCGGCGAACGGCCTGAGCCGGTCAT
Organism: Alphaproteobacteria bacterium; assembly: GCA_022826665.1. Taxonomy (GTDB): domain Bacteria; phylum Pseudomonadota; class Alphaproteobacteria; order UBA828; family UBA828; genus WTGU01. Next base: position 103,140 of record JAJDUK010000005.1, read on the forward strand.
GGTCGCCCGGCCCGCGCTTCTTCGGCCAGAAGCGCTCCACCTTGCGCAGCGCCATGTCGACCGAGAACACCAGGTCCTCCCGCGACACCGGGATGGTGTGTTTTCTCTCCATGCCTCGCATGGTCGCATGAGAACATTAGCAGAACAAGAGTGGTAATCTGCCGCCGGTGCGGCTAAGGTCGCTGGCATGTGTGGCCGGTTTACCCAGAGGCTCTCGTGGAGAGAGCTGCACGAGCGGATGGATCTCATCGGCACCCCGCTCAACCTGCGGCCCCGCTACAACGTGGCGCCGAGCCAGGACGTGGCGGTCGCGCGCGCCGCCCAGGAAGGCCGCACCCTTTCCATGCTGCGTTGGGGGTTGATACCCGCCTGGGCGAAGGACCCGGCGATCGGCTACAAGCTCATCAACGCCCGGTCCGAGACGGTCGCAGAGAAGCCGTCCTTCCGATCGGCCTTCCGCCATCGGCGCTGCCTGATCCCCGCGGACGGCTTCTACGAGTGGCAGCGCCGGGGCGGGACCCGGCAGCCCTGGCGGTTCGGCCTCCGGGACGGCGCCCCCATGATCTTCGCAGGCTTGTGGGAACGCTGGACTGTTCCCGAGGGTGCCGCCCTCACCGGATCGCTCGCCGAGCGCAGCCCCGGCGATGCGGTCGAGACCTGCACGATCCTCACCACCGCCGCCAACGAGACGGTCGCGCCAGTGCACGGCCGCATGCCGGTCATCCTGCCGCCGGACGCCTGGGATGCCTGGCTCGCGGGTGAGGAGGTTTCGCTCGCCCCGTACTTGGCGGACGACACTACGGCTCATCCGGTCTCGACGCACGTCAACCGGCCGGCCAACGACGACCCGCGCTGCATCGAGCCGATTTCGCTGAACTGATCCCCGGCCGCCCGGCGGCCTGAGCGTCCCGCTGCCGACGGCAGCGGCAGGGATCGGCGTCGGTGTTCCATCCCCCTTCTTCACGCGTGTCTCCGTCCGGAGTCCGGTCAGCCGGAGCCGGTCAGGCCGGCGGGTCGGCGCGGGAGGACGCGCGACTCGCCGGAATCCCGACTACGCCATTCCAGCCTGGAGACCGCCCATGCTCCACCGGATCCCCGACCACGACCGCGTCGTCCTGCGCCGCATCCAGGAGGCGGTTCGCTTCGTGCGGGTTTCGCTGCCCGACACCACCCCGGAAGGGAGCTGAGCCATGCCGAGGATCATCAAGACCACCGTATTCACCATCGACGAGCTCTCAGATGCCGCGAAGGAGAAAGCCCGCGCCTGGTATCGCGAGTCCTGTTTCGACTACGAGTGGTACGACTGCGTCTACGAGGATTTCCAGACCATCTGCGGGATCCTCGGCGTGACGCTCGCCACCAGCCCGGTACGCCTCTATGGCGGCGGCACGCGGGACAAGCAGCAAATTTTCTGGACCGGTTTCAGCTCACAGGGCGACGGCGCCTCGTTTGCCGGTCACTACAGCCACGCCAAAGGCGCCGCCAGGGCCATTCGCGCCTACGCGCCCAAGGATGACGAGCTGCACCGTATCGCAGACGCATTGCAGGCCGTTCAACGTCGGAATATCTGGCAGCTACACGCGTCCATTTGCCAGCGCGGCCGTTACTGCCACGAATACACCATGACGATCGAGGTCGAGCGCGAAAGCCCAACCTGGCAGCCGCCGACGGACGATGCCGAGGACGCGGTGACCGAAGCGTTGCGCGATCTGGCACGCTGGCTCTACCGGCAGCTCCGGGACACCTACGAGGCCGAAACCTCCGACTGCGCCGTCGACGAGGCCATGGAGATCAACGGCTGGACCTTCACCGCCGAGGGAAACAGGTTCGGCTGACGAGGCGCATCGATCGAAGTTCACCCCGCCAATTCCGGACTTTCATCTTGCCGTTGGCGGTCTTCGCTCCCCACAAATCCGCCGCCGACCGATCATTGACAGCGCCGTACTCCGTCGGGCAATCCATCGCCGCTCTCGCCCAATGAATCCAACGATCCCCATGACCGACCTTTACGCCATCAACGTTCACCTTCAGGAACGGCTCGAACGGGACTGGCGCGAGGAAGTTCGCGCCGCCGAGGCCGCGCGCTGGCTGGACGAAGCCGGCCTTCTGCGAAACTACAAGAACGGCCTGCCGCTGCGCAGATTGCTGCGCGCCGGACGCATCGCAGGCCAGCAACAGCGCCCAGACCGGAAGAACGGCGCATGGTTCATTCGTCGGCTCGCGGCGTCCCGCGACCCCGACGCGATCCGTGACGCCCGCTATCGGCTCCGGCGCTGTCTCCCCATCGACCGTGGCGTGCTGCCGCCCGACTGGCCGGTGAACCAGGGTCCCGCCGTCTTCTGGCAGGAACTGGGCAAGACGGTCGCGACCTTCGGATACTTGGAGCACATTCTGGCCTCCACCTGCTACGCGCTCCTCGCGACGGGCGAGAGGGCCGTCACGCTTCTCGAGGCGAACGACCATGCAGCCATGCGCCGGTGGACCAAGCGACTCCTGCGCTCCCAGACCGACAGCATGCGCCCTCTCACCCGCGAGCTCGACCGGGTCCTGACCGAGACCGGCCTGGTTCCCCGCGCCGTTCGCGAGGATCTCGTAGCGCGTCTCGATGAACTCCGGCCCTGGCGCAACGCCCTCTGCCACGGCGCGTGGCTCAGCGTCGCCGAAGACGGTTCCGCCCGCCTTGAGCACCTCTATAGGGACGACGAGGACCTTCCCGTCGCGTTCGAGCGGAACGTTGGAGTCAAGGACCTGTCCGACGTCCGCGCACGCACGGTCGATATCACCATACGCATCGCCGAAGCAGCCTCCGTCGCCGGCCCCGCCTACACCCATATGGGCGGCGTCGGCTACGCCCTCGCCACCGTCATGCCGCGCATGTACGAGCCGCGGAACGCCCCTCCCGAACCGGAGCTGCTGCACGCGGCCCGGCGCGCGGTCGAGCGCGACAGCACGCTTAGCAAAGAGAGACTTACCCGGCGCCTGGGGGCGCTCGATAGCGGGATCGCGCCGACCGAACCGGAATAGCGAAATCTCTCAACCTCCTCGGCCGGCCGCTCCGTTGGATGCCACCATCGGGCTGCGCCCCGGCGAACTGCCGAAGCAGCGCATCCCGCAGAGTTCGACAAGTGCGACCTCGGCCGGTGCGACGAGTTTCAGCCGGCCGCGGTCGCCGGTTACCCGCTTCTCCGGCCGGCGCTTACTCGCCTCGCGCGGCGCTATTTCGACGGTGAACAGCAGGTCCTCCCGCGAGACCGGGCGGACGGATATCTCGTGCATCGGCTGAGCCATCGCCTGAAAACGATTCGAGAATTCTAGCTGCCACAGGCAACGCTGCGGCCGATTACCCCGCAGCTGTACTTTTCCGCCTTCAGGCCTGAACGCTCTCCGGGATCCCGCTGGCACCGCCTGGGCGGACCGTCCGCCGTTCCAGCGGCTCATTCCCTTCATCTTCACGTCTCCGTGCGTCTCGCCGGCGTCAGGACGGCCAGCCGGCCGTGGGCGGTCCGGTGGAGCTGGGCGGGAGGAATTCCTCCCCTCGGCGCATCCCGCCGGTCTTCCGCCCCAGCCGTACGGAGACCGCCCCATGCTCGACGCCCCGCAGGCGCCGGACGCTCTCGCGCGTCCGCTTCCTCCCGCCATCGCCTCCGACACGTCCGCAACGCCGGCCCGCCCCGTCGTGGGCGATGCCCTGTTCGCCGCGGCCCAAACCCTGCTGCCGGTGCTGGAGGCCGGCCGGTCCCTCGACGCCGCGACGCTGCGGGACGCCATGACGGACACTTTCGGCGCGTCCGACTCCGAGGGCGCCTGGGTCTGGAAGGACGCCTACGAGGCCGCCGAAGCAGCCGTCGTGAACTTCATGCAGCGTTACGGCCGGGGCATGCGCCGGGCCGCCGGCGACGGCGGGCCGCGCCGCATGCTGGCGATGCTGGAGGCCCTCGCGGCGCTGGAGCCCTCCCACACCAGGCGCTCCGAGGAGCAGGTGCGGCTCCAGCAGTTCTCGACGCCGCTGCCGCTCGCCTATGCCGCGCTCCAGGCCGCCGCGATTCGGCCGGGCGACATCGTGCTGGAGCCCTCGGCCGGCACCGGCATGCTGGCTGTGATGGCGCAGTGCGCGCTTGGCAATTCCGCCGCCGGCAATCTCCATCTCAACGAATACGCTCGCGTCAGGGCACGGTTGCTGACACGGCTGTTCCCCGAGGCGGTGGTCACCGCGTTCAACGCCGAGACCATCGCGGATTGGCTGCGCGATGTCCGGCCCACCGTGGTGCTGATGAACCCGCCGTTTTCGGCGACGCCGGGGGTGCATCGCATCACCCGCGACGCCGACCTCCGGCATGTCCGCTCGGCCGCCTCCATGCTGCCGCCCGGCGGGCGCCTGGTGACCATCACATCCGCCCATTGCGCGCCCGGCGACACCGTCGGCCGTCTCGATCCCCCGGCCCGCTGCGTCTTCACCATGGCCATCGACGGCAGCGCCTATGCCCGCCGGGGCACCGCCTTTGACACCCGTCTCACCGTGCTGGAGCGCGGCGACGGACCCGACGTGGAGCTGGACGGGACAGCCCGCGCGGCCAACGCCGGCGAGCTGCTCGACGCGGTTATTTCGCGGGTGCCGCCTCGGTCACCCATCACTGTGCCGTCGGTCCCGGCCGGTCCTGCGCGCGACCTGTTCGGCAAACCGGTCGCCCCCGCGAAGCGGCGGGGTCCCAAGTCCGCCTCGACCCCCGAGACCCGGCAGGCCCATGACTGGGGGGCGGTTTCGGAGCTGGTCGTCGAGACCGGGCCGGTCGATGCCGCGGCAGATGCCACTGCCAACGACGCCGGCCCCTACGCACCCTGGCGGCCGGGCGTCGTTCGTGTGCCGGGCGCGGTCGAGCATCCGACGCCGCTGGTGCAGTCCGCCGCCATGGCCGCCGTCCCGCATCCCGCGCCGGCCTGGCGCCCGATGCTGCCGGAACGCGTGGTGACGGACGGCATGCTGTCCGACGCCCAGCTCGAGAGCGTCGTGCTGGCGGGGGAAGCCCATTCCCGCCATCTCGCCGCGGAGTACCGGATCGGATCCCAGTGGGAAACAGTCCACCGCTGCTCGAAGGACGGCGAGGACGGCAACGACGAGGAGGTCGATACCTCCCTCGTCACCCAGGAGAACGAGACCCTGTCGGAGCCGGTGCGCTTCCGCCGGGGCTGGATGCTGGGCGACGGCACCGGATGCGGCAAGGGCAGGCAGGTCGCCGCCATCATCCTCGACAACCGGCTGCGCGGCAGGAAGCGCGCCCTCTGGCTGTCGCAGTCGGACAAGCTGCTGGAGGACGCGCGTCGCGACTGGACGGCGCTCGGTGGGCTGGACAGCGACATCATCCCGCTGGGCAATTTCCGCCAGGGGATGGAGATCCCGCTCGATGCGGGCATCCTGTTCGCGACATACGCCACGCTGCGCTCGCCGTCCCGCCAGGGCAAGCCCTCGCGGCTGGAGCAGATCGTGGAATGGCTGGCCGGCTCGCTCGACGAGGAGGACCGCCACGCCTTCGACGGAGTGATCGTCTTCGACGAGGCGCACGCCATGGCGAACGCCGCCGGCTCCAAGTCCGAGCGCGGCGAGACCAAGCCGTCCCAGCAAGGTCGCGCCGGCCTGCGGCTCCAGAACGCCCTGCCGGACGCCCGCATCGCCTATGTCTCGGCCACCGGCGCGACGACGGTGCCGGGATTGGCGTATGCGGGTCGTCTGGGCTTGTGGGGCGCTGGCGAGACGCCATTCGAGAAGCGCGTCGAGTTCGTCTCCGCCATGGAGGCCGGCGGCGTCGCCGCGATGGAAGTCGTTGCAAGGGACCTGAAGGCGCTCGGTCTCTACCAGGCGAGAGCCTTGGCCTATGACGGGATCGAGGTCGACATCCTCGAACACCCGCTCACCCCTGAGCAGCGGCGCATCTACGACTCCTATGCCGGCGCCTTCAAGGTGATCCACGCCAACATCGAGGAGGCCCTGAAGGCCACCGGCATCGTCCAGGGCGAGGACACGCTGAACAAGAACGCCAAGGCGGCCGCGCTCTCCGCCTTCGAGGGCACCAAGCAGCGCTTCTTCGGCCATCTTCTGACCGGCATGAAGTGCCCCTCGACGATCCGCGCGATCGAGGCCGACCTCGCCGCCGGCCGGTCGGCGGTCGTCCAGCTCGTGTCCACGGGCGAGGCATTGATGGAACGCCGCATCGCCGAGGTCCCGGCTTCCGAGTGGGACGACCTCAACATCGACCTCACGCCCCGGGACGCGATCCTGTCCTACCTGATGCACGCCTTCCCGGTGCAGTTGCAGGAGCCGTTCACCGACGACGGCGGCAATCTCCTCAGCCGGCCCGCCAGGGACGCCGACGGCAACCCGGTGATCTGCAAGGAGGCCGAGGACCGGCGCGACGCGCTGATCGAGAAGCTGGCGGCGCTGCCGCCGGTGCCGACGGCGCTCGACCAGATCGTGCAGAAGTTCGGGCACGAGGCGGTCGCGGAGGTCACTGGCCGGTCGCGGCGCGTGCTCAGGATCACGGACGCCAAGGGCGAACGCCTCTCGCTGCGCAGCCGGCCCGCTTCTGCCAACCTCGCCGAGACCGCCGCATTCATGGACGGCGAGAAGCGCATCCTCGTGTTCTCCATGGCGGGCGGCACGGGCCGCAGCTACCACGCCGACCTGTCCTGCGGGAACACCGAGCGCCGCATCCATTACTTGCTGGAGCCGGGCTGGCGCGCGGACCAGGCCATCCAGGGGCTCGGTCGCACCCACCGCACGCACCAGGCCAGCGCGCCGCTGTTCCGGCCCGTCACCACGGACGTGAAGGGCGAGCGCAGGTTCATCGCCACCATCGCACGGCGGCTCGACTCGCTCGGGGCCATCACGCGCGGCCAGCGCGACAGCCAGACCGCCATGGGCGGCAGCGACGCCGCTCTGTTCCGCGAGAGCGACAATCTCGAGAGCGTCTATGCCAAGGCCGCATTGCGGCAGTTCTACGGCGCGCTCTGGCGCGGTTCCATCCAGGGCTGGAACGTTGAACGCTTCCAGGTTTCGACGGGTCTCAAGATCGTGCACGAGGGCGGGCTCAAGGACGACCTGCCGCCCATGCCGAAGTTCCTAAACCGGCTGCTGGCGCTGCCCATCGCCGAGCAGAACCAGCTTTTCGCCGAGCTGGAGGCGCGCATCGCGTCCAACATCGAGCAGGCCATCGAGGCCGGCAGCTACGAGGTCGGGGTCGAGACCGTGACCGCCGACTCGCTGGTAATCGCCGGCCGGGAAACCCTCTACGAGCATCCCGGCACTGGGGCGGCGACCGAGCTGGTCGAGATCGTCCGCCGCAACAAGCTGGTGCCGCTGACCGCCGAGGACGCGCTGGAGATCGGCGAACGGGAGCCGGGACCGGACGGCAAGCCGCGCCTCGCCGTCAACGCCCGCTCGAAGCGTGCCGCGGTCATCCTTCCGGCCGCGTCGCGGATGCTGGACGACGGCGGGGTGAAGGAGCGGGTGCGGCTTCTCCGTCCCGCGACCGGCGAGAGCATGGCGAAGGCCGAGCTCGACGCCTCCAACTGGCGCCGGGCCGACCAGGCACAGTGGCGGCGCATCTGGGACGCCGAGATCGCCGGCCTGCCGTCCCACCGGGACTCGCGCTTCTGGCTCGCCTCCGGCCTGCTGCTGCCCGTCTGGGACCGGCTGCCGGCCGAGAACATGCGGGTCCGCCGGCTCACCAGCGATGACGGCATCTCCCTCATCGGGCGCGTGCTGGACGCCGAGCAGGTGCGTGCCGTGCGCGCCGGGTTCGGCCTCGACGGCGGTCCCGCCATGACCGGCGCGGAGGCCTTCGCGGCAGTCATGGAGCGCGGCAACGCGCTCGCGCTCGCCAACGGCTGGCGGCTTGCCCGCCGGCGCCTGATGGGCCGCAACCGGATCGAGCTTGAGGGGCCGGCGGACACCGACCTGCCGGCGCTCCGGCGCATGGGATGCACGGTCGAGATTGTCTCGTTCCGGGCCCGGATATTCGCGCCCAACGCCGGCGCGATGGAACGCATCCTCGACCGCTGGCCGCTCGCCGCGTGACTCGCGGAGAATTCACCCGTTCAATGCCCGGCCGGGATACCTATTGCCGGCCGGGCGGCGGCCGGAGCCGCCGCAATCGAAGGAGAACCCCATGACCGCGCAGACCCTGCCGGACAATCCGAATTTCTGTTTCTGCCCGGCCTACGACGTCGAGACCGAGGTGCAGCAGATCAGAATCGTCATCGAAGGCCTCGCCGGGCACGTCCCGACCGCGCTCATCTCCCTCGACCTCGACGACGCCCTCAGCATCTGCGACAAGCTGAACCGCCGGCTTGGCCTCGACCGGGAAGCTTGGACCGCCATGGTCGCCGCCTCCATGCGCGCCGAGGACGAGGACCCCGAGAGCGACCCCTGGCATTGAGTCCGGCCCCCTGCTGCGCAGCCGGCCCGGCATCATCCAGGACCCCGGTTGGACGGGCGGCCGCTATCCGCAGACCATCCCGTCGCCGTCGCGGTCGTAGGTATCTGTATGGGCCGAGTGGTTGCGCGACAACGGCGTGATGCCGTCACGCATGGCTCCATCGAGGGGCAATCGAGGACGCCTGGATAACATTGGCCGGGTATGTGCAGATTCCACCGTCGTGGATGTGCCATGGAGCACTGAACGGGAGGAAGCGGCATGCGGCGCCATCTTGTGGTTTGCACCGACGGAACTTGGAACACGCCTGATCGGCGTGACCGCGGACGGATTGTCCCGAGCAACGTGGTCAAGGTGGCACGGGCGGTTGCCGGCTTCAATACCTCCGCTATCGAGCAAAAGGTCTATTACGATGCCGGCGTTGGCACGGGGGATTGGTGGGATCGAATCAAGGGCGGCGCCTTCGGATTCGGGCTATCGCAAAACGTGAAACAGGCCTACGTGGCCCTCGGGGAGATCTTCGCACGGGGTGACAAAATATTCCTGTTCGGCTTTTCGCGCGGTGCCTATACGGCGCGCAGTCTCGCTGGCCTGATCGGACTGTGCGGAATTCCGGATAGTCAGAAAGGCAATGTCACGAGGATCGCCGAGGAGGCATTCAGGATTTACCGCTTAAGCCTTCGATCGCTCGACAGAGCAAATCAAGCGGAACAACACATCGAGACGTACTCCCACACGAAGAACGGCCGTGTTCTCAACAAAATCCACTTCATCGGCGTCTGGGATACCGTGGGCGCCCTCGGAATCCCGCTCGGGTTGTTCAGGGCATACAACCGGTACCGATTCCAGTTCCACGACACAGATCTGGGTGGCCATATCGAGAGAGCGTACCACGCGCTGGCGATCGACGAACGCCGCCGACCGTTCAAACCGACGCTATGGTTAGCCGCCAATGCACCGACGAAACAGGTCGTGGAACAGTTCTGGTTTCCGGGGGTTCATACCAACATCGGGGGCGGCTATATCGACCATGGGCTGTCGGATCGGGCGTTTCTGTGGATGTGCATCAAGGCGCGGGACGCAGGTCTCGGGTTCAAGGCCGACTACATGAACCTTCGCGTGATCCCCGACTATCACGGCGAGCTGAGAAATTCCCGGGTGGGGTTTTACAGACTGCTGCCTGCGAAAACGCGTTTGATCGGGACGACCAAAGCCGTGGGAGAGGCGATACATTACTCGGCGGAGGAGCGGTTCGAACATGCGACGGAACGCAACTACCAGGAGGGGCACGCGAGCAAGAACCTGGGCCCGCTCTTAAAGGATGCCGGGAAGATTGGAGGGCCGAGTGTGGCGCCTGCACTGAGAGCGGAGAAAGCGTTTCACAGCCGCCTGTCTGGGTACTTTTGGAAGGATGGCGGAGGATCGCCCAAGTCGTTCCCGTAACAGGCTATGCGCGCCAGCGCACGAAGCCCGCTGAAGAGATATTGAGAATTTGGGGTGTTGCCGTTCTGGCCGAACGGACGGACGGTGTCGTCTGCTGCGCAGCCGGCCCGAATCCCCCGAGCCTATCCCGCCGTACGCCGCGCACAGGCAGGCCCGGCGCACGCACGGCGACCGTCGGAGGGGCGGGCAGTTCCCGAAGGCCAACCCAGTACCGCTAGTCTCCGCCGGCGGTGGGAAACCGTGGATCGCCGCCTCCGAGACCGTCTGACTCAAAGCCCGCCGCGCGACTGCGCCGTCTTCCCTGCTGCGCAGCCGGCCAAGCGCCGTCTCCGGTCAGTCCCTCCAGCCAAGCCACCACCACACGATCCAGACCGGTAGGCGACCGCAACGGCGCGACCCGCGATCGAGAGCGGACTGAGCAGCCCGGCCGGTAGCGTCACCGCCACCGTCGCCGCGCCGGTAGCCGAGCCGCCACAGCCTCCAGCTTCCAAGCGCGAGCGGCAGGCCGCAGGGGACGAACGGCGCCAGCGTCAGCCCCTCCATCGCCATCGTCGCCGGCCACGGCCCCAGCCGCCCTGCCGCCACCGCGTCCGTCCACCCGAACCGCACGGCCACCTGCGCCACGATCCCGGCCGGCAGCCAGAGCAGCGCCAGCGGCCAGAACCCGTGACGGCCGATCCATCCGCGCCCTTCCATGCCGTATCCCTGCACCGGACGGGGGCGACGTTCAAGCCAGCTCGGACCAAATATCGCCGGAGAGGCGGAGAAGAGCGTGCTGGGAGCGAAGCCGCTGACGGAGAGGGAGTGGCGGCAGTCGCAACCGGGGAGATCGACCATGCCGACATTGCGATATGCGGGGATTGGGGCGCGTGCGACGCCGGTGGCCGTGCTGGCGGACATGACTGTGCTGGCGGGATGGCTGGCCCGGACCGGCTGGCATCTTTCGAGCGGTGGGGCGAATGGAGCCGACACTGCGTTCGCCGAGGGTACGCCCGCCGGGCAGAGGACGATCTGGCTGCCGTGGCGGGACTGTAACGGGAATCGGGGGACGGACTGCCGGGTGTTGTCGGCTGAGGCGATGGCGGAGTGCATCGAGATCGCGGCGCCCCTGCATCCGGCGTGGGAGCGGTGTTCGCCGGCCGTCCGCATGCTGCATGCCAGGAACGCGGCGGTGTTGCTTGGCGACACGCTGGGCCGGCCCGTCGATGCAGTCGTGTGCTGGAGCGAACGCGGCGCGGTTACCGGAGGCACTGGCATGGCTATCCGTATCGCCGAGGCCCGCGGCATCCCGGTGCTGAACCTGGGATCGATGACCCCGCGTGCCGTCTGCGAGCGCCTGGCCGCAATCCGCCGCGCCGTCCATCGGTCATAGAGGAAGAGTGAAGCGCCTGCCGGGCGAGTGTCCGGCAGGGCGGAGGGAGTGGGTCCCCCGCGCCGATGCCGGGCAGGGCAACGGCAGAGGAGGTCCCGCCCATGTTTCATCCCGACACATCCCTCGATCACCTGGCCGAGCTCGGCATCGACCCGGCGGCTGTCCGCGAGGTCATCGACGACGAGCGCGCGATCCGCTGTCCGCACCGCGCCGTCGTCTATCCCGCATACGGCTTCGCAAGCCTTTCCCCGGAACCGGCGTTGGAGATGGTCCTTCAGGACGCGGCGCCGGCGGAGCCCTGGGACCCGGCGTCGTCGCTTCCCCCGGCCGATTAGAGGTGGAGGAGGGCTTGGAGAGATTGAACGGAAGGGGGGTCGGGGGAGTGAACCCGGCCTCCGGCCGTTCGGAACCCATCGTCATCAACCAGGAACCACAGGAGAGCGTCATGCCCTTCGGAAAGAATCACGCGGAACTGGTCGGCCGCCTCGGCGACGACGTCACCGTCAACCACCTCAGGAACGGCGGCCGCGTCGCCAACATGAGCATCGCGACCGACGAGTCGTACATCGACAAGAACTCGGGCGAGAAGGTCGACAAGACCGAGTGGCACCGGGTCGTCACCTTCCAGGACGGGCTGATCGACATGCTCCAGAGGCACGCGACGAAGGGCCGCTTGATCCACGTCGAGGGCAAGCTCCAGACTCGGCGCTGGAAGAAGGACGGCGAGGACTCCTGGCGCTTCTCGACCGAGATCCTCGTCGTGCCGGGCCACAGGGTGCAGTTCTACGACAAGCCCAACGGCAGCAGCGCGCCGGCCGCGGACGCCCAGGCACCCGCGAACGGCACGGACATGCCGGACGGCGGCGCCCCGGCGCAGACCGGCGACATCGAGGACCCGCCCTTCTAGGCGCTTCCCGCCCATTCCTCCTCCCTCCCGCCTCGGGGGCCGGCGCTTCGGCGCCGGTCCCCCCTTTTGCAGCCGAACCGGAGTCCCCCAATGTCCGTTGGGCGCGCGGCGACGGAGGCGGAGAGGAGCGCCGGAGGGGCGTTCCATTGCCCAGGGAGAGAGAGCATGCGCGACAACACCGAGAGCGTCTTCGCCCGGGGGGCCGTCATCGTCCCCGACTTCGTCACCCCGGCCGAGGAGGAGCGCATCCTGCTCCGCATCGGCGCCGCGCCCTGGCTCACCGAGCTGCGACGGCGCGTCCAGCATTACGGCTACCGCTACGACTACCGCGGCGCCAGCCGCCCGGTCCCCGCCGCGCCGTTTCCGCGCTGGGCCGGGGTCATGGCGGACCGGCTGCGGGACCGCTTCGGGAGCGCGCTGCCGGTGCAGTGCATCGTCAACGAGTACCGCCCCGGCCAGGGGATCGGCATGCACGCCGACCATCGCGACTTCGGCGACGTCGTCGCCTCGCTGTCGCTCGCCGCCGACTGGCCGATGCGCTTCCGGCCGCGCTCCGTCCGCCCCTACGCCCGCGACGGCCTGCCGGGCGACGAGGTCGCCGTGCTGCCCCGCCGCTCGGTCCTGGTCCTCGCGGGCGAGGCGCGCCGGGACTGGATGCACGGCATCGACCGCGCCGACACCGCCGGCGCGGCCGCCACCCGCGTCTCCGCCACCTTCCGGACGCTCGCGTCCGGCGCCGGCCGGCCGTGAGCCGGCCCGACCCGTCCTCTTCCATCTTCCCCCAACCAGGAGCACCGCCCATGATCCGCTTCACCCAGGGCGACCTCTTCGCCTCCGGCTGCGAGGCTCTCGTCAATCCCGTCAACTGCGTCGGCGTGATGGGCAGGGGGCTCGCCCTCCAGTTCCGGCACCGCTTCCCGGCCAACTACGAGGCCTATCGGCACGCCTGCGCGCGCCGCGAGGTCCGGCCCGGGCTCTGCTTCGTCTTCGACGCCGGCGCCGGGCCGGCGCGCTTCGTCGTCAACTTCCCAACCAAGCGCCACTGGCGCGACCGCAGCCGCATTGAGGACATCGCCGCCGGGCTCGACGACCTCGCCGGCATCCTCCGCCGCCGCGCCATCGGCTCCGTCGCGATCCCGCCGCTCGGCTGCGGCCTGGGCGGACTGCCCTGGCCCGCCGTCCGCTCGCTGCTGGTCGACCGCCTCGCATCCTGCTCCGGCGTCTCGATCATCATCTTCGAGCCTGGCGGACCGGAGCCGAGGCGCGCTTGCGGCGGGGCGAAGCGCGGCAGGGCCGGAGGGAGTCCGCCGCCGGCAACGGAGGATGACGGAATGCGTATCTACCACCGCGACGAGGTTTGCCCGTTCCGGTTTACCCGGGCGGCCTGGGGCGAATTCAGCAATTTCGCGCCGCTGACGGCGCCGATCGCCGCCGGCCCGTGGACGTTTGCGACGTCCGAGCACCTGTACCAGGCGGCGAAGTTCGGCGCCGCCCCGGCGGTGCAGCGCCGGATCGCCGGCGCGCCGACGGCGCGCGAGGCGGCCGCCATCGGGCGCGGCGAGCGCACCGGCGTCGATCCCCGCTGGAACGAGCAGCGGGTGAACGTCATGCGCTGGGTGCTGCGCATGAAGCGCGAGACCAACGCCGCCGCGATCGATGCCGCCCTCGCCGCGACCGGCGAGCGCGCCATCGTCGAGGTCTCGACCCGCGACCCCTGGTGGGGCGCCAGGCCGGACGGCGACCGCTATCGCGGCGCGAACGTGCTCGGCCGGCTCTGGATGGAGCTCCGCCAGCAGCTGTGCGACGGCGATCCCGCCGCGCGCGCCGCCGCGTGGGCCGGGCGCATCCGCGTCGGCCGGCTGGCCGATGCGCCGCGCGCCTGACCGGCGCGCTCGCCGGCCTTCTTCTTTCTGACCGTCCTGGCCTCGCGACCCCGCTTCGCGCGGCCCGCTCGCCCTCCTGCGCCGGCCGGAGGGGAGGCCGGCCGGTATCGGGCATCTCGCTCGCCTTGGAAGGAAGTCCCGCATGCAGCACCAACCGTCTCCCGCCGCCGGCATCGCCGCGGCGCTCGCAGCGCGCGCCGAGGAGGTGTGCAGGCAATATCTACCGCATGGCCGTCGCCAGGGCCGCTACTGGATCTGCGGCGACCTCGACGGCGCTCGCGGACGCTCGCTCTTCGTCCGCCTCTCCGGCTCCGGCAAGCCCGGTGGGTGGACGGATGCAGCAACGGGGCAGCACGGCGATCTGCTCGACCTGATCCGCTACCGCTCAGGAGCGCCGACGCTGCGCGCGGCGCTCGACGAGGCGCGGCGCTTCCTCGCCCTGCCGACTTCGCCGGCGACGGCCTCGGATGCGCCCTACGACGCGACCGAGGCGGCGCGCCGCCTGTGGCGGCGCTGCCGCGCCATCGACGGCAGCCACGCCGAGCGGTATCTCCACGCCCGGGGGCTGTCGCGCTGCCGCTTCGCGACGCTGCGCTTCCATCCCGAGCTTCGCTATCGCGAAGGCTCGTCCGTGCGCCGGTTACCGGCGCTGGTCGCCGCCGTCACCGGCGGCGACGGCGCCATCCTCGGCGTGCAGCGCACCTGGCTCGACCCGCGCTCCCCCGCCAAGGCGGGCGTCGCTACGCCGCGCAAGGCGCTCGGCCGCATCCACGGCCTCGCGGTGCGCTTCGGCGCGCCCTCCGACATCGCTCCGCTCGTCGTCGGCGAGGGCATCGAGACGGTGCTCTCGCTGGTCACCGCCGTGCCGGAGATCACGGCTGCAGCAGCGCTCTCGGCCGGGAGCCTCGGCGCGTTCGCGCCTCCCTCCGGCCTCGCGCGGCTGGTGATCGCCCGCGACAACGACGAGGACGGCGCGCTCGCGGCCGAGCGCCTCGCCCGGCGCTGCGCGCGGGCGGGCATCGCCGCCACCGTCATCGTGCCCGCCGGCAACGACTTCAACGACGACCTCGTCGCGCTCGGCTCAGCGGCGCTCTGCGCCCGCTTCGCGCCGCTGTTCCGCTCCGCCTGCGCCTCCGGCTCATAGGCCGGACCGATATCCCGCTCCGGTGGAGGAAGAGAAGAGCGGAGGGTCGGGCAAGCCGACCCGAGGAGTGGAGGGAGTCCATGAGAGCCATCGTCAATCTGAAGCACGAGCCGGCGCTGCGCGACGAGTTCGAATACGCGCTTGTCGTCGATAACACCGTGCTGATCGACCGCCGCACCAGGTGGGGCAACCCGTTCAGAATCGGCGAAGACGGGTCGCGGGATGAGGTGATCGCCCGCTACCGCGCGCATCTATGGCAACACATCCAGGCAGGCGACGTTTCGCTGGAAGAGCTCGCAGAGCTCGACGGGTGCTGGCTGGCCTGTTGGTGCGAGCCGCTGCCCTGTCATGGAGATGTGCTCGCCAAGGCGGCGGCGTGGGCCTCCGGGGTGTTGGCCGATCGGAAGGGTTCGTGAGATGCGTTCCTTCGTTCCTGTCGTACAGGGGGAATTGGGCGATGCCTTCGGCCCGGGCTATCCGCTGCAATCTCCACTCGCTGGCGCTCGCTCCGATTTCCGCTTCTATCCCTATCGCCTCCGCTCGCAAGCTCGCTCCGCGCTTCGCTTGGCAAAGCGGCTGGCGCCGCTTGGGGGCATGAAAAGCGCCTCCCGACGTGAAGTCCTATCGTGTCACACGTGCTCGCGACAGCAACCCTCCGGGTCCTCCGGTCGCTCCGCTCCCTGCGGCCTGGCCCAAGAACCTCTAGGGCGGGCCGTGAAAGTCGCCGACCGTGAAGTTGGGCTTGCCAGAACTCCCAACCACCTCGCCTGTGGCGCGCCGGTCCCTGAAGAAGGGCCCGGCGCGGAGGCCCGGCGCTCCCAGCCCTTGAGAAGGCCAACTCGAAACTCGGCCAACCACCGCGACCCCGCGCCGGGCCTCCCATAACCGGACGACGCCCAACTTCCGCACCACTCGGCGACTTTCCGCACCAACCCCGCCCAAGAGGTTCTAGGGCCAGGTGCTGTCCCTGCGCGCGCGTGCCCCAACAGGACATCACATCGGGGATGGGCCCCGAACGTGCAATCCGATCGCAAGGAGATCGACATGACCTTCGATATCGACACCTTCGAGACCGGCGGACAGTCCGCCACCGCGACCGTCTGCGAACAGGCGCAGCTCTTCGGCGCGACCCCCGAGCGCGACGAGTTCGACACCCGCGAGGTGTGGGACGGCGACGACGCCACCGACGCGGTGAGCGAAGCCTTCCGCATCATGGCGCAGGGCGTCGCACCGGACGGGTTCCAGCTCGCCGACGAGCGCGAGAGCCTGCTGTGGGGCTTCGTCAACATGCTCGACGCCCAGACCCAGCGCCTCGACCGCGCCGCCGACAAGCTGATGCCCGAGCTCCGCGACCTCCAGCGCGCCCAGGACGGCACCGAGATCAAGTCGCGTGAGCTGGAGCTGACCACCGCCCGGGCGCAGAACTTCACCGACCGCCGCGACGCCTTCGAGATCCTGCGCGATACCGCCGCCGAAGCCTATCGGGTCGAGACCGGCTCGGTGTGGCGGCCCCGGCGCGGATCGCACGCGAGCCAGACCGGCAGGCTGACCTCGGCTGCCATCGACGCCCGCGACTACATGCGCGCGAGGAAGGACCGCGAGACCACCGCCCACCTGCCGGAGGGAACCCTGATCGCCATCGCGGGCGGCAAGGACGTGCAGGACCCCGCCGCCGTCATCGTCCGCCTTGACAAGGCCCGCGAGAAGTACGCCGACATGGTGCTGGTGCATGGCGGCGGCCCCGGCGTCGAGAAGATCGCGGCCAGCTGGGCAGAGCGGAACGGCGTCCACCAGATCGTCTGCAAGCCGGACTGGAACAGGCACAAGCGGGCCGCTCCGTTCCGCCGCAACGACGAGCTGCTGAACCTGCTGCCGAAGGGCGTCATCGCGTTCCCCGGCTCCGGCATCACCGACCACCTCGTGGACAAGGCCCGGCAGCTCGGCATCCCGGTCCAGCGCATCGCCGCCTGACCGCAGCGTATCGCGGGCCGTGTCGTCGCTCCGGCGGCGGCACGGCCCGTTTCTTTTGGTCGCCGCCAGTGCCGGCAGCACCGCCATCGTGCGGCTCGCCTTCGCGGAGCGCGGCGCCTGCGGCGCCGTGCTCCGCGGCGGCTGCGCCGCTCTTCCCCCGCAACGCATCAGGTATCCGCCGACGCTCGCGGTGCTCGCTTCGTTGCCGGTGTTGACGGTGACGCCGTTGCCCACGACGGTGCCGAACGTGGATGCGCCTGCGTGTGTCCATCGGATGCTGTTGGGCGCGTCGCTTCGCGACCGGGCTACCCTGTCGAGCCCGCTGCGCGGTCTCGCCCCTTCGGGCGGGTATCCCTCGCGCCTCCGTTCGCTTGCGCTCACTCCGCGCTCCGCTTGGCCGGCGGCTCGCTGCGCTCGCCGCCGCTGCCGGTCCGCCACCGTCGCGGCGAGATCCGCCGGCACTGTCGGCTCGACCGCCGCAGTCTCCTCGCGCCGGCGCTGCGCGCCACGCTCGTCGGCGACCTCGCCTGGCTCGCCCTGGCCGGCTGCGCCGGCTGCGGGCATCGCCTCGGCTCGCCGCGGCTGCACTCCGTGCGTCGCCGGTGCCGGCTTCGCCACGCACCGCGCTCCGCACTGCGCCGTGCAGTCGTGTCCGCACGAGTGCGGGCGCCACCGCTTTCGCCTCCGGCAGCGTGCTGCGCACGACTGCCTGCGGCTCCGGCCGCACCGCCCGCCGCTCAAGCGCCGCGGCGGCTCCCCACCGTCGGGTTCCCCGACGTCGATTTCCCAATCCCCCGTACAGCACGAATCAGGCATTGACCGGCCCGGGCCG
Organism: Alphaproteobacteria bacterium; assembly: GCA_022826665.1. GTDB lineage: Bacteria > Pseudomonadota > Alphaproteobacteria > UBA828 > UBA828 > WTGU01. Next base: position 121,118 of record JAJDUK010000005.1, read on the forward strand.
GGCTTGGGATTCACACCCGACGCATCCCTGATGCAGGGGTTGCCGTGGCTGCCCGTGTCCGCTGTTGGCTGCTATGCCGCGGGCAAGCGTATTCCTGTCCACTTATGCCGCGCCGGAAAGGGTTGCCACCGATCGGTGGCAGAGAACACCGTTTGCTGCCCGGAAATTCATGCGGATTTTCAATGCGTTGCTGACCCGAGCACCGATCGGTGCCGCCTCGCATTGCGGCCGCGTCTATGGTATTTCCTGCGCGCCACCGATCGGTGGCAGGGACAGACCACCCATATGACAGCAACCCGTCGCGGGCGGCCCCCTTATTCGCCGTCCGGGCCGCTCGCACCATACCGTCGTGACGGTCCGAACGGCGTCGGGATTCGTGGCAAACTCGACCCGGACAGGCCACATTCCTGACGGGATTCGGGAACAGCAACGGCGGAATACGATGGCGGACTCGACCGACAGGACCCTCAGCAAGCACATCCGCGTGTCGCCGGAGCAATGGGAACGCATCGAACAAGCCTCCCAGGGCTCCGCTCTCACGGCCAATCAGCTCGTCGTCGAGCTTGCCATCGAGGCCCTCGACCGCCGCGAATGGCCCAGGAGCGAGGCCGAAATCAAGGTCGCGAGGGCCTCGCTGTTCTCCGCCCAGGCCCTCGCGCGCGGCCTCATCGCCGACGGACGAGAGCAGGAGGTCCAGGAAATCCGCGAGTTCATCTCCGGCATCGTGCCCGATCCAGACACTGGCGGTTAGCCCGCAAATTCAGGAGCCACAATGTTCTTCAAGTACATGACTGACGAGCGGCCGGAAGCGCCGCCCCCGAGACCGGTCTACGCTCGCGTCGATCAGTTCGAGCCATTGGACGACGCTGACCGCGCACCGTCGATGGTCCTGCTCGATTGTGTCGATGCCAAATGGCTCGACGAAGTCGGCGAGCGCGTCACTCACCTATCAGACCAAGAACTCGACGAAGCGGATTGGCGGATATCCGTTGTCGCCGTCCCCTCCAACTACCTCGACGGCGTCGACGAGGACGCCGACGATTCTCCGGAGTGGTTCCACCTCGAACTCGGCGAACCGGACCGAGGCCCCATGGCGGAACAGTTCCACAACCTCTTCCAGGACCCGACCGAACGGGGCGTCATCAAGGCGCGCCCAGTCACCCCGTCCGAAAACGCGATGTTGAAGAGGCTCGCGGGGTGGCATGACATCGAAGCGACAGATCCGACTGCAATCGAAGAGGTCCTTACCGAGATCGGACCGGTCGACGCGGTCGCCGTCTACGATGTCGGCCAAGGCGCGGCGACCGCTCTGTTATCGGATGGCCTACCGAACCTTTACTTCGATCTCGGCGGATCGGCTATCGCCAACTGGCGTAGCTTCCCGGAGCCGTTGCTAAGGTTTTGCACGAGCGCCGATCCGCCCGTCGTCCTTTCGCACTGGGACTGGGACCACTGGTCCTCGGCGCAGCGCGACGATCGACTGCTGCACCAGCGCTGGATATTGCCAATTCAAAACCAGGCCGGAGACCTCGGAGCCGTCCATGCCCGGTTCCTCGCAATGTTGAAGACAAAAAGCCAACGCATTTATTGGTGGGGCTACGCGACGCCGCCCATCACCTCCCAACCCGCCGGCGTGACAGTCTTCCGGGCTCGGGGGACGCAAAAAAGTCGGAACGAGAGCGGGCTGGCTCTCTCCGTCGCGCGAAATCGCCGTACGGTGCTCCTCCCGGCCGATGCATCACTGCCAAACGTCTGGTCCGGCGCTTCCAGCGTCGACTATCTAATCGTCCCCCATCATGGTGGAAGGACCGCGCTCTCCACGATCCCGACGCCGAACAACAGGTCCAGAGACCACCTCGTTTATTCGTATGGGGTCGGCAACGTCTATCAGCATCCTCTACCCCGGACGGTACGGGCCTTCCGCAAGTCCTGGACGCGGAACGCCCACACGGCCCTTCGCGACAGCAGCGGTCTGGGACATGTGGGCATCGATCTGACTGGACAAAGCCAGTCGTTACCACAACCGCTCTGCATGGCCGGCGGTTGTCAACTCGGCATCCGCCAATGGATCTGACGACGCGATCCACGTTATTCGTCCGCCACTCGGTCTGGCCAAGTGGGACTGCTTCTCGCAGACAGCCTCTCCCTGCTGGTCAACGACAGGCAGAACCATCAGGTGTGTTTCATCAAGCTAATCAACCTACCACTTCACCATTCGCAGTTCCTTCCTTCGGCGTTGTTCCCTAATCCTCACCGCCTTTCTGTCCATCCCTGGCCCTCGCGGTTGAAATTGCCCAATCCAGGAACGCCTGGGCGTCATCCTCCGCTCCTACGCCCATCTCTCTCGCGTATTTCTCCACGACCAGGGGAAATTCAAAGAGAAACTGCCTGGCCATGATTTCCACGGTCGCCCTGTCGATGCCCCGATCGCGCAATGCGAGCGTCGGCCAGTTGCCGTGAAGAACCCAGGATCGCGCCTTGACGATTTCCGTCGCCAAGTCTTCGTAGGTCATGCCAGACGATGGATCGACCATTTGCGATCCATCTATCCCGAACATTCCCCGCAATCCATCGACAATCCTCGTCTTGGACCCCGTTCTGCCGCCTGCGGAGAACAGAATTTCCATCGACGTTTCGAGTTTCACCACAGCCACAGTGTCCAGCGGCTCCGACATCCCTTCATGAAACCAGTACACGGCATTGCACCACGCGCCTTTCAGCATGGGCAGTTCGCCTTGCCCCGACACGTACACGTCAATGAGGCGTCCCATCGCCGCCATCACATCGGATGCCGAGTCAATCAGTTCCTCGAACTCATCCGGCGCCAAGCCGAGCCCCGCCTGCTCGTTCGCTCCCCCGAATTCCGCTCCGCTTTCCGTCACTGAGAACGAACCGCGCCAGGCCGGCAGTCTGCGGGCGGTCACCCTTACCATGCGACGACCCAGCTTCGCGGGAACGACAAGCTGCAGGGCGCCGATCGCCACGTCCACGGCAAGGTCGGCAATCTCCGCCGAACGCTGCTTCTCGCATCCTTCGACCGACACCTCACCAAGCCAACCCGCCGCGTGATCTCTCATTACGCGCCTCAGAGGTTCCAGCGACACATCGGCGACTCGCCCGCCAGCCGGGAGCCCATAATCGTCCGGATTGAGATCGGATACATGAAAGAAGCGGATCGGTCCGACATCAAACGCTTCTGCGGTCGACGGCAGGACATTGCAGGGGATCAGATACCGACGCGTCACGGCAGCGCTCACGAACCATTCCTCCACTTCTCGTTTCAGCTCTCCGAGGTCTCCCTCCTCCACTTGGTCTCCGGAGCGTCCACGACAAATTCTGATAACCGCATTCGCCACCGTTTCGCACATGACTCGGAAGCCTACACCCCGAACATACTCCGCCCGATTGTCGCTCAAGCTCCTCGCCAGTGCCGCCACATCGGGAAGCGCTTCTTGCGGGAATCCCGTCACTGTCCGATCCGTGACGTTAACCCTTGCGTAAGCGGTCCCCGCGAGCGTATCTGCTGCCGATTTCCCCTCATCCGCCGCACCTTTTTCGTCCGCCGCCGGCGAGCTGGATACCAGCCCGCGAGCGGCAGTTTTCAGAAGCTCCAGCTGCGACTTCACTTCAGGCATCACCATTCCCCACCGGGCATGACCTACATCCTCACGAAACCGACGTCCGCTCGCCCCTACTTCCTCGCAAGTGCAGCCCCTTCGCAGCACAGTGCGAACAACTGCCGTTGCACTTACCAATCTGACGGTTTCGTGATCCTCGTTCCCGGCAACTTGTCTGGAAACTGCGCCCCCCTCAGCATCGCCGGCCGGATGTGGCGTACATGGCTTGCAGCCTGCCGCAGCTGCGGCGCGATTTGCCACCGGCCGGGACACACGACGAATACGGGCCGCCTCCGTTCCTCAGTCACCATGCGGATCGGCACCACCAGATCGGTGTCGTTGGAAATCACCACCGCCGCCTCGAACAGGCCCTTCCACGCATCGTTCAGCAGGTGGGCCGCGAGATTCACGTCCGAACCCTTTTCCTCCATGGTGTGGAACTCGGCGATCATCGCGTCCGCGATCGGTCTCCCGGAGCCGCGGGGTGCGCCGTCACGTCCGCCGCGACGGTCCGGATAAACGCCCACCGGCAGCGTCTGAGGCCGTCCGCCGAGGACCCGGTAATCGCCTCGGGGCAGCGTAACCGGCCTCGGCGCATCGATCCGCCGACCGGCGACCGGCAGGTTGGCGAGCGGCCGCCAAGCGGTTTTGGCGAGGAAACGGCCGTAGTGGATATCGACCTCGGCCAATGTGGCGAGCGCCTTCAGATAGACGCGCTGGCGGGCGGGCGCCCGGGGATCGAGCTTGCCCGAAACCCGCGCCGTGAAGTAACGGAGCCGCTCGATCTCGTACCCAGGAGGGAGCAGCAGAGAGGTCAGCAGGACAGGATCGAGCCACTTGAAGGACGTGCCCTTCAGTGCGCCGTAGTACAGGTTGAACCCGTCCACATAGACCCGCGTTCTCACGTCCGCTCCCAGAAAAAGCAAGGGCCGCTCCGGAGAGCAGCCCTTGAGCCGACAGCATGCTGCCGACGGGTAACTGCGGAGACACTACGCCCGATGGCTCGCATCCGCAAGCGAACGCTCCGGCGCGAGCCGCACCATATCTACAGCCCCATGTCGCGATCCAGACCCTTCGGCGCGCGAGATTGTTCCATTGCCGCCTCTCGCTCTCGCTCCCGCGATTTGGATGCGCCGCCCTCGCGCTCCGCGCTCCGCCCCGCATCCGCGCCGCCCTCACGGCCCTTCGCCTGGTCCGGCTCGACCGCTTCTAGCGCCGCGATGCGCTCGCCGGTGGCCGCTTCGAGCTGTTCCTTGAGCGCCGCCCTGTCGTCGGTCACGAGCTCCGCCTTGTCGCGGGCGCGGGAAATCTCGACGTAGAAGCTCTTCTGCGTGGTGAGATGGGGGTGGTTTGCCTCCATCGCGGCAATGACGGTATCGACCGTGCGGCCCTGGAACGCATGCACGGTCGAGGCCCAGGCGCGGTCGACGTGGCGGATCTGCGGATCGCCAGGACCGAGGTCAAGCATGCGCCCGTCCTCCAGGCGGAACGTCACCCGGCCCTCGCGCACCGCCGCGACCTCCGCCGTGCCGCTGTTGACCAGCCCGAGCCCGGCGTCGTTGCGGGTCCAGCGGATGCGGTCGCCCGCGCGGAGCTCGATTTCCTCGCTTCGGTAGACCTCGACGCCCCCCGCGCGGGCCGCGATCCGGTTGGGCTCCCAGGCAACGGCCCGCCCGTCCGCGCCCTCAAGGTTCACCGTACTGGACTTGTGATCCACACCGGCGACGCGCAGCTCGTCGCCCTTGTCCACCCCCAGACGCTTGTAGGGCCGGTGGAAGGCCACCACGTCGCCCGGCATGTAGTTCGCGGCGAGCGTCTTCTCGGCATTGGTGTAGCCGCGAGAGACGAGGCGTTCGACCGTCATGGCGGGACCGTGGACCGTGCCGTCGCGCACCAGGCGCTCCCGCACGATGTCGTTGATGTTCTCGCGCAGACCGTGGCTCGGCGCCATCAGCCCGGCATTGGCGCGCTCCTCGGGCGAGAGCGCGAGCCAGCGCGCGGCGGCGGCGCCCGCGAGATTGCCGGGCTTCACCTCGGCGACGTTCTCGCCGAGCTTGTCGAAGGCCCGCGCGACGTCGCCGGCGAGGCTCGCCTCGACCGCTTCCTTCAGGGCCGGGTCGCGCTGGCGCATGATCTCGTCCATCACGGCGGTCTTCATGCCCGCCTTCTGGAGCTGCGCGAACGGCTTGCCGGCGTCCACGGCGTCGAGCTGCTTCTCGTCGCCGACCAGCACCACGCGGGGGATGCGCAGCGCATCGGCGATCCTGAGCAGGTCGCGCGCCTGGACGGTGGACGCCAGCGAGCCCTCGTCCACCACCAGTGCGGTCTTCGCAAACGCGGCGCGCATTTCCTTTTCGCCCTTCTTCGTCATGCGGCCCGCAGCGACGCCGGCGTAGCGGGCGAGGAAGCGCTGCAGGGTCTCCGAGGCGATGCCAGCCTCGCCTTCGAGGGTGCGCGCGGCCGAGGCCGACGGCGCGAGGCCGCGAACCTCGTAGCCCTTCTTCTCGAGAAGCGTCCGGGCGCGCCTCAGCATGGTGGTCTTGCCGCTGCCCGCGTAGCCCTGGACGCCCACGGTGCGGTCGTCGGACGACAGGATGAGCTTCACCGCCTCCTTCTGCCCGTGGGTGAGGGGTCCACCCCTGAGCGCCTTGTCGACGGCGCGGGCGCGCATCGGCGCGGCGCTGCGCCTCTCTCCCGCCTGCATCAGGGCTATGGTCTCGCGCTCGTCGCCGACGGCACGGTCGGTGGTAAGCAGCCCCTCGCCGCCCGGCAGCCGGGCGGCGTGCAGCGCGCCCGCCGTCTCGCGCGCCGCGACCTCGCGCTCGACGTCGCCGATCGCCGCCGCGCCCGGGTTCCAGGCGAGCGCGGCCGCGAGCAGGTCGGTGCGGGAGAAGACGGCCTCCCGCTCCGAGAGATGCGCCACCGCCCATTCGACGGCGGCCGCCGCCCGCGAGGCTGGACCCGGACGTTCGGATTCCGGCGCGGCTTCCGCACCCCGCTCTCCGCCCGGCTCGCGTCCGGCGGTGCCCCCGTCCGCGGCAGGCATGTCCTGCGCGGCCGCATCCCTACCGGCTGCCCGCATCGTCGCGTCGCCAGCCGCGTCCGGACCCGTTGCCCGTTCCAGCCCCGCTACCCTCTCCGGACCCCGGCCGGGCTCCCTGGAGAGCGCGTCTCCCGTCAGTGCCTTCGCATCGAACCCCATTCCGGCAGCCTGCCGCTCCCAGCTCTCGCGCAGCACCTCGCGGTCGACGTCGCGCTTGGCGGCGCGGGTCATCAGCGCCGCCCGCTGGGCGAGCCGCTGGTCGTTCGCGGTATCGGTGCCGCCGCGCTCGGCCACCGCCGCCTCGATCTCGGCGCGGCGGGTCGAGAAGGCTTCCACGACCTCGCGGGAGACGCCCGCGATCTCGAAGCGTCCGTCGGCATGGGTCTTCTCGATGCCGTAGCCGAGCCGGGCGAGCCCCTGTGCGAGTTCGCTGCGGTAGAGCGCGCCCAGCAGCATCTTGGATTCGTAGAGCCGCTCGTTCGCCATCGAGCGCCACTTGCCGTCCCCGCCCTGGACCATGTTGGCGATCACCGCATGGGTGTGCAGCGCCGGATCGAGGTTGCGCGAGGTGTCGTGGCGGAAGGTGGCGATCACCGTCTTCTGGCCGCCGGTGCGGACCATGCGGCCGGTCTCGGGATCCTTCATGCGGGTTTCGGCCACGTTCCTCTCGAACCAGTCGAGGGTGCGGGCGACGGCGCGGTCGTGGGCGTCGACCACGCGCGCGTCGCCGCCGACCAGCGCGGCCAGCGAGACGGATTTCGGGGCCGAGAGGGTGAGGTCGCGGCCGGGGCGGTGCTCGATGCTCCCGTCCTTGCCGCGCCGCCCGAGACGGGTGTCCGAGCCGTCGGGCACCTTGCCTTCGAGCACCGCCTTGAACGTGTCGGGATCGACGGCGCCTTCGAGGCCCAGCTCTTCCGCGCCCTTGCCGGCCCAGGCGCTGGCGTCGCGATGTTCCGGATCGTCCTTCGCGTAGTAGCCGTCGCGCTCGTAGTAGCTCGCGCCCTGGGCCGGGGCAGCGACGGCCCCGATCGAGGCCACCATGTCAGATCGCGACGCCCGGCCCCATATCGGGAGCCTGGCCGTCCGTCCGCTTGCCGTCCTGCTTCCCCGCCTCGCCGTTCGCGGGCTCTCCGGCGCCAGCGGCCGCGTCCCCAGCCTCGCCCGGCAGCGGCACGGCCTCCGGCCCGTCCGCGAGCGCCCCGGCGCTCTCCGGGCCGTCCTTCGCCGGCGGCTCCGCTCCGCCGTCCGCGACGGCCTCGCCCGGCAGCGCGGGGATCGCGATATCGCCGTCCCCGCCTGAGCCGGCCGCAGCCCCTTCGGGCTTGTCGACCTGTTCCGGATCGCCGCCGTTCCGGTCCGGCACGGCGGGCGATCCCCTCCGGGACTCCACGACGTCCTCCTCGCGCGCCACGAACCGCTCCGCCGCCTTCGGCCGGGCGACGTATTTCAGGCGGATGGAGGCGACCGGGAAGGGGCCGGGGAACTTGAGATATCCCTCCAGATTGGCAAGACGCATGATTTCCGACGGCAGCGCCAGGGCGCGCAGCTCGCGGCGCGGCGTGAGGCTCACCCCGTCGCGGATGGTGTTGGCGCCGTAGGAGAAGCCTTCGGAGACCTCCTCGATCTCGCTGCGGCCCAGGCTGTCGGCCGACCACTGCGCGGTGTCCCGGTCCGGCGCGGCCAGCACCACGCGGGTGCCGCAGAGGCCCGAGACGGTCTCCGCCCCGTTGCGCCCGTAGAGGTCGCGCAGCGCCGAGGCGACCTGGACGCCGAGCACGAAGCAGCCGCCGAACTGCCGCGACTCGGCGAGGCCCGGCTGGAGCGACGGCACCTGGTGGAGGGTGGGCAGCTCGTCGAGGATCACCCAGATACGCCTGCCGTCGTCCTGGGCGAGCGACAGCATCGCGTTGACCGCAATCTCCAGCCAGGTGGATATGAGTCCGCGCAGGGACGCGTGCTGGTCGCCCCTGGACGTGAGGAACAGGAACCCGCCCCCGTTTCGGTCTCTGGCCTCGTCCGATATCCAATCCCGGATCGAGAACGGTTCGCCCTCGTCCGGCAGGAACTCCAGCGCCGACAGGTTCGCGGTGAGCATCGCGCGCACCGAGAGCGCGGTCTTGGGGTTCTCCGGATCGACGATCGACTGCGCCACCGTGCCCTCCATCGCCTGGGCCAGCGCGGTGAGCTCGGTCTTGAGCAGGTGGTCGACCAGGACCTTGTTGCGCGTCTCGCCCTTGCCGCGCAGCACCCCGGCGCCGTTGGCGAAGAGCTGGCGGGCCGCCGTCACCCAGAAGGGGTCCACCGTGTCCTTCTGCTGCGGGATCAGCGCGGCCGCCATCATGTCGAAGTCACGCGGGTTGCGCGCCTCGTAGAAAGGCGACCAGCGTGGCGCTCGGGCGTCCAGCGGGTTCATCAGCACGTCGCGGTCCTCGTCGAAGAAGGACCGGGTGTAGGAGCCCATCTTGTCGTAGATCACGCAGCGCTCGCCTTTTCGGCGGATCTGCGCCACCAGGTCGGAGATCAGCACCGTCTTGCCGGACCCCGTGGTGCCCGAGACGATCGTGTGCTGGGTCTCGGTTCTCTCGGGGTAGGGAATGCCCGCGATGCTGTAGGGCCGCAGGCGCTTGCCGCCGGGCAGGCGCGCCAGCAGCCGCGCATTGGGGGTTTGCACCCGCCGGCGCAGCTCGGAGGCCGTGACCATTTCGGCGCCCCTTATGCGTTTCTGCCGCCCGAGCTGGGCGCCCCGGAACCAGAACACGACCAGGAACAGCCCGATCAGCCCGCCACCGGACGCGGCCCCGAGGCCCGCGCTCGCGAACGTCTCGGCCTTGATGCGCTCCCTCGCTTCTCTGGCCGGGAGGGAGGCGGCGATGTCGCGGATGCGGAGCGTGCGCCTCGTGCCGTCCTCGAACCGGATTTCCTGGCCCGAGTCCGGGTCGTAGCCGAGCACGAGCTTCGCTTCGGCCAGCGTCACCATGCCGGCGGCGTACCACTCCGCCCCGGTGGTGCGGTGCCAGAGCGTCCAGGCCGGCACCGCGACGGTGGTGAAGGCGGCGAACAGCATGGCGGCCCGGAACAGCTGGCCCCACATGCGGATCGCGTGGAAGACGGTCTGGCCGCCCCTGAGCGTGCTGCCGCCGATGCCGCGCATGGCGTTCTCCCTGTCCTTGCGTTCAGCGACCCGTGGAGGTGGAGGCCGGCGGAGGCGGGGTGAGGCGAACCGGGGCGGAGTGAGCCCGGTCCGGACCGGGCGTCGGGCAAGCCGGCAGGCCCGCTCGCCGATAGGATCGGAGGCCATGACCATGACGCGCAGATCGACGGAATCCGACGCTGCCCGCCCCACCTGGCGGGAACGCATCTTCGTGCTCGGCGGCTTTGCGGTCGCCGCGCTCTGGACCGCGGTCTCGGCCCTGTTCGGCACCGGGATGGAGGCCGTCATTGCCTTGTGGCTCGCGGCCCTCGCCTGGGCCGTGCTCTCCTCGCTGGCGCTCGCGCTCCGGCGGGGCATCCGCGACGGCGGCTGGTCCGCCTTCCGCCGCCGCCGGTCCCGGGACAGGGGCGATCTCGTGGACTGGTCGACCCGGACCGGCCGCTACACCTATCTGCGGCACCGGGAGGACCGCATCCGCCACGACGACCGCCACCTGCGCTGACCGGATCGTGCCCCGGCTCACGGCGAGGAGTCCCCCCAGCCCTTCTCGTCCTGCTGCCGCCGGGACGGCTCCGCGCCGCCGGGCGGGGCGTCCGGCACCGCGTTCTTCGCCGTGCCGAACAGCTTGCCGGCGAGCCAGTCGCCCACCACCGGCAGGTTCTCGGTGGCGTGCCGCTCGAAGGGCTTGTTCGTCTCCACCGCGACGCCGGCGCGCCCCTCGGCGGCTTCCTGCCCGGTCACGGTCTGCCGCGCCTCGCGCGCCGTTCCCATCATGATCTGCTCGGTCTTGGTCTCGACCCGTTCCTCCATCGCCTCGATGTCCGTCTCGCCCGGCCGGGGCGCGCCCGCCTCCCGCGCCCGGTCGCGCACCCCCTCGGACCAGCCCCCGTATGCCGCCGCGGTCTCGCGGCCGTAGGCGCCGCGCATCTCGCCCGCCGCCCCCTCGTATTCCGCCGCGCCGCCGACCGTGGAGGGATCGGGACCGGCCGGCGCGGGGAATTTTTCGGCAACGAACGCGGCGGCGTATTCGCGGAGCTGCTCGGCCTCCTCCGCCGTCTGCGGCAGGACGATGCGATTGGCGCCGGGGGCGCCGATGGCCCGGCCGTCCGTGCCCGGCTGCTCCGAGAGCCAGGCGAAGAAGGGCTGGCTCAGATCGCGCCCGATCGACTGCGCGTCCTGCCTCACCTGCGCCGCCTGCTCCGACCACATTTCCGATTCCTGCCTCGCGAACGAGGCCCGCTCCTGGAAGGAGCGCATGCGCGTGAGGTTGGCCGACAGGCTCTCGTCGAGGCTCGCAAGCTCGCTGTCGCCGGTCTGGCTCGAGTAGCGCCGCGAGGCTTCCGCCACCTGCGACCAGGTCTCGGTGACGCCGTGCTGGCGGTCGTATTCCTTGATCCGGTTCCAGGCGTCGGACTCGATGGTCTGGCCGCGCCACATCACCGAGCCGTCCGCCTCCGCCCTGACGATGAAGTCCCAGCCGCCCCCGACGACGGCCTCGCCGGCCAGCACCGCCGCCTGCTCCCGCGAGATGCCCGCGGTCTCCGACAGCTTCTCGTAGTGGGATTCGAGCTGCTGCGCCTGGCTCGACTCGCTCTCGGTCACGCCGCGCGTGAACGCCTCGCCCGTGCTAACGTCGCGGGAGTAGCGCTCGATCAGCCCGGTCGCGTCGGTGACGGCGGCGTTGCGCGCCACGCCGACCTCCGCCGACCAGTGCCGCGAGAGGCCGCGGGCCTGCGCCGCGCGCTGCTCCTGGCTGACGGCCAGCTGCTCCGAGAGGTACACCCCGGCGGCGGGTATCCGGCTGGTGGCGGCGCCCGCGTCGGCCACCACCGTCCCGTCTTCCGTCACCGTCACGCCCGCGCCCTCAGGGGAGAAGCCGGTATAGCGGCCCGTGTCGACATGGGCCGAGGTGCGGATCTGGCGCCCCTCCAGGGTGGCGAAGCGGTGGGTGTCGTAGCCGGTGTTGGCGAGGCTGAGATTGCCCGTCGTGCCCTCGTGCGCCGCCGAGCTTGCCGCGTCCTGGCCCACCGCGAGCACCGAGGTCGCGAGCACGGTGGCTTTCGACAGTCCATACGCCAATGCCGCCGCCAGGAACGGCACCGACATCGAGAGATACCCGCTCATCACCGCGACGTCGGACGCGACCGCCCTGATACCCGCCTGGGCGACCAGCGAGATGCCGATGTCGCCGCCCGGCATCAGCGCCGCCGCCTGCATCCTCTCGGCCGCCTCGCCCATCGAGATGCGGTGCAGCACGGCGTAGAGCGGGCCCCAGGACTGGAGCCAGATCAGCCCGGTAACGTAGGAGCGGAAGATCGGCAGCCCCGCCGGGGTCAGCATCAGCAGCACCGCCATCGGGAAGGCCCCCACATAGAGGCACTCGAACACGATCCGCAGCAGCGGCACCCAGGTCTCCGCCTGCCTGCCGATCGCCCTGTAAGCGGAGACGGTCTGGGCTTCGGCCCGCGCCTCGGTGTAGGCCCTGAGCGCGGCGGCGTTCCCGGCCTCCGCCGCCCATTGTTCGCCGGCGTCGTGGACCGCGTTGAGCACCATCTGCTGGCGCATGATCTCCGCCGCCGAGCGCGCGGCCCCTATGAGAAAGCCGTGGGCGGCAGGGAGCGCCGCCAGCAGTTCCGCCCGCGCCAGCGCCTCGGTCCTGGCATCCGGGAATATCCTTCGTCCGAACACCGTCCCGGCGCGCTGGATTTCGGCATTCCAAAGTCCGTTGAGCCGTCCCGCCGCGTCGCGGCAGGTGACGATCTGCCGGTCGATCGGCGTGGCGCCGGTGCCGGTCGCCGGCTGGCGGGTGGCGAACTCGACCATGCGCGCGGGCGAGGCCCCGGCGGACGGCGAGCCCGTGGCCGTCACCAGCGACCAGATATCCGTGCTCTCCCGCAGGTCGTCCGCCGACATGTGCCCGAGCAGCAGCGCGTGGAAGACGCATTGCCTTGCGTAGTTGCGCACGTTCCTCGCGAACACCGCGTCGGTGATCTCGAGGCGGGTGGTCTGCGCCGCGAGCCTGGCCCCGAAGATCAGCCCATGCTCTTGGTACTGGAGGTCGTTCGGCAGGGTGAAGGCCTGCTCGGTGAGGCGCGTCAGCCCGTCGCCGACTTGGGAGGTCAACGAGGCGAACAGCGCGAGGCCGATCGGCACGTTCGCCACCACCGCCGGCGCCAGCGCCGGATCGAGCCGGTCGACCACCCGCACGTTCGCCTTGGGCACGATCATCGCGCCCCAGACCACGACGAACAGCAGGATCCACTTCGCGTTGTCTTTCCACGACCCGCCGAAGGCGGTGCGGAACAGGATCCAGGCGAGGCCCGCGACGCCGGCGAGCTGGGCGAGGGTGATGTACGCGCCGCCGCCGGTGATCGCCGCGACGGCGTTCAGCAGATCGACGAGGTAGGTCCCGCCGCCGAGGGTGAAGAGCTCGTACATCTATAAGGTGTCACCGCATCGGTCAGCGCGACCCGGCCCCGGCGCCGCCGCGCGCGAACGCCAGTGCGGCGCGGAGATCGGCGCTGAGCGCACCCGCCAGCTCGGTCTCGATCAGCCTCAGCTTCTCGACCACGGCCAGCGCCGTGTTGAGCCGCTGGAGCCCCTGGTGGCGGTGCCGCGCCAGAGCGACGCGGTTGGCCCTCAGACCCTCGCGCCAGCGCTGCAATTGCTCGCCGTCGGCGATGTCGAGCGTGCCGGCCCGCTCCTCGACCGTGCGGTGCAGGTCCGTGATCCACACCTGCATGACGTCGAGCGCGACGGCCTCGGCGAGCGCGTCCATCTCCTGGTCGATCACCGCGCCCCGGTAGGCGGCGGCCGTGTTGGCGACCCGGTAGACCGGCAGAGTGGTGAGGTTCACGAGGCCGAGGGCCGGTGCCGGCGGGGCGGTATCGGTGCGGACGGCGTCCACGAGATCGCGCAGCAGGCCGGCGACCCGCGCCCGGAAGCCCCGGTCGGGCGGGATCGTCACCGTGCCCAGCGTCGGGTTGAGGCAGAGGTTCGGCGTGTCGCAGCGGTAGACGGGAAGCTGGCCGCCGCCCTCCATCAGCACTTCGGTCACCCTGCGGTCGAGCGCCAGCGGCTCCAGGATGCGGACCCTCGGGCCACCCGCGTCCGAATCGGATGTTGGGGCGGTCACGATCAGCGTGCCGGTGACCGCCATCGCGAACTCGGCGAGCTGGGTGTCGCCCGAGAGGAACGACGACGCCCGGATCGCCTTCCAGGCGTAGTTGACGTTGACCGGCACCTGGTCCGCCATCGCGCCCGAGGCGGCGGCGAGCGTGGAGTTGCGCTTGCCGTCCGCGCCGCAGCCGTGCTTCGCGGCGGCATAGTCGGAGAAGATGCCCTGCGACGTGCCGATCGCGGCGCAGATGGCCGAGCTTGCCCGGTCGTTCTTCGACCAGAGCGCGCCGACCAGCGCCTGGGCGGTCTCGCAGCTGTTGAGGTTCTGGCTGTTCACCCACTGCGCCAGCGCGCGCAGCTTGGCCATGGTCTCCGCGATCACCGGCGAGATCGTCTCCAGCGCCAGCTCGAAGGCGAAGCCGGCGGCGTTCTGGGCCACCGCCCGGCCGAAGGCGATCAGCTGGTCCGAGTTGATGAACGAGAACGCGCCCGCGAAGGCGTCGATGCCGCCGCAGCCCGCCCGGAAGGAGGGCAGGTTGACGGTGGCGACCTGCTCCGAGCGCACGGGAGAGCGCAGATAGAGGTTGCCGAGGGTCCAGTGCCCGGAGGCCTGGCCCTGGAAGGCCGTCGGCCCGGTGGTGTTGACCGCCGCGCCCTGCCAGAAGCGGCCCATCTCGGACAGCACGTCGGCGGACGCCGGCCCCACGCCGAAGGTCAGGGTGGCCGCCAACGCGGCGCCGGCCGCGACCTTCTTCACATCAGTAATCATCGCCGGGCTCCAGGGCGGTCAGCGCGAATATCCGCTCGGCCATCTCGTCCTCGGCCATCACGCCGAAGCCAACCGGGATGATGCGTTTCGTCTGCGCATCGAACAGCACCAGGGCCGGAACGGGCGCGGGGGAACGCCCCGGTCCACCGCCGAGGCCGAGCCGGGCGGCACGCCCGTTGTCCGGCACCGCCTCGGGCCAGCCTTCCAGCGCCTCGCCGCTGAGCGAGACCGCCAGCACGTCGAGGCGGTGGCGGGTCGCGAACGCGCGCAGCAGCGGCCCGAACACCCGGCACGCCGCGCAGCCGGCATGGCCCAGGTAAATCAGCCCGTAGCGGTCCCCCAGCGTTGCCAGCGCCCGGTCGCGGGCCTCCCGCCGCTCGTCCGACCACACCTGCTTGGCGAGCGCGCCGACCGGGCGCCGCAGCGTGTAGTCGAGCTCCGGCGTCGCCCACACCGTGCGCCGGAAGGCGTCGGAGAAGGCGGCGGCCCTGGCGAGCGTTTCCTGTTGCAGGCGCAGATAGGCGGTCACCTTGGCAGGCGTCGGATCGAGGATCGCCTCGGCGCGGGCCTCTTCCAGCGCCTTGCGTATCGCCTCGATGCGCTCCGACGCGGATGGTTCGTTGCCGGCAGAGGGCGGAGTTGGCGACACGGGCGCCGGTTCCGCCGCGGGCGGGTCATCTTCCCGGTCGCAATAAAAATGCCAGCCGAGCGAGGCGCCGGAGCCTTCATCGGCACACCAGGAGCGCCATTCCCCGCCCGCCGCCGGGGCGCCGAGCGCTGCCCACACGGCGGTCGCGGCAAGGGCGCGCTTCAGGGTACGCAAAGCGATGCGCATCATCACTGGCCCCGCCGGTAGAAGTCGCGGATGCGCGTGCGCATCGCCGTGCCGGTATCGCCCGCGTCCGGCAGCGAGACGGCGGGCTCCCGCGATCCGTCCATCAGGTCCTGGGTGAACTCGGAGAGGTCGAGCCGCTCGAAGTCGATGCTCTCGACCTCGGCCACGGTGAACCCCCGGCAGCTGCCCCATCCGATGCCGAGCTGGCTTCGGCCCTGCTGCTGCAGGATGCGACCGAGCTTGGAGCCGAACACGCACCAGGCCCGAGAACGGCGGATGCAGACGCCGAAGAACGTGCGCTTCGAGCAGTAGCGGCCGAGATAGTGGGTGTTGCCGGCGTTGCGTTCTTCCGCGAGTTCGCGTTCCTCGGGCGAGCAGTTGCCGAGCCCGACCAGCAGGCCCGAGTTCTTGCAGCAGTTGGCGAGTCCGAACAGCTTGATGTGGCAGGCCCGGCGCTGGCCGGTGAAGAAGCGCATGTCCTGGCGGTCGAACTCCTCGCCACCCAGCTCCACCGCCATGTTCAGCCGCGTCGTCGCGTTCACGAAGCCGGTGTTCGATTGCGGGCTCACCGTCTCGCAGCCGGCGCCGACGCAGTACCGGACCGAGCCGCAGGACCCGCCGTCGTCGGCATCCTGAAGCTCCGCGCCGCACTCCGTGGCGCTGCCCGAGGCCAGGCCGTCCGCGCCGTGCGCAGGCGACTGCGGCGAGGCCGCGATGCCTTCCGAGCGCGTGACGACCGGATCGCTCGCCGGCACGGTCGCGGCGGGCCGCGAGGTCGTGCCCCGGATCACCGCCCGGCCGGCGACGCCGCCGGGATCGTCCGGGTCGGCGAGCCTGGCGCGTCCTTCGTCCCGGAGGCTGCCCGCGCCGATATTGCGCTCCGGCAGGTTCGTGCCGGCGTAGCCGGGGACCTCCGCCGCATTGGAAGAGTCCCGTGCGACCGCGCGCGCCGCCGCATTGCCCGCGTTGCCGATGGCGCGGGCCGCGGCCCTGGGGTCCTCCGCTTTCGCGACCATGCCGGAGACCAACCACAGCATCAGGCAGACGACGATGAACATCGCGGTCCAGGTCAGCAGCCGGACGATCCGCGTCCCCAGGTCGATCGCGACCGCGATGCGACCTTCGGAGTGTTCGGTGGGTTCCGTCATGGCCGTGCCCCTTCTCTCAAGCGTTCGAGATGGCTCACCGCCACATCGCGTCCGACCGCACCCTCGTCGGCGACGGCCTGAAGCGCGGCCGCGAGGCCGATGTTGCCGGTCACGCGGTCATGGGGCGGAGCGGGATCGCCCGCGCAGCCCCGGCTCTGGCAGGGCGCGACCCCGCCGGGCACGACCACCACCGCCGGCACGCGGGTCACGCCGAACAGGCGGAACAGGCGTGGGTCGATGGCGACCCCGGCCTCCGCGCCGCCGAGGCGCTCGCCGATCCGCTTCGCGGTCCCCGGCAGGCCGCCTTCGCCGACGCCGCGCAGCACCAGCGGCGCGCCCGTCTTCGCAGCCTCGCGCGCCCATTGGCGCCAGCTCGCCGCCGGCACCGACAGGCTGGTGAAGATCAGCACTTCCGCACTGCCGGAACGCGGGCCTGAAAGTTCACCGGCATGGCGTTCGGCCGGAAGGGGCGAAGTTTCTCCGGATCGGCCCGGCACCGTCTGCCGTGCGGTTTCCCCGGCGCGGCCCAGGGCGCGCTCGATCACGTCGCGCGTCCACTCGCCGAGCGACTCCCCGCCGTTGCCGCCCGCCTTGCGCAGCACTTCCTCGACCAGCCCTGTCACGTCCGTGTCGGGATTCGGGGCGCGCTCCTCCTCGGCGCCGGCCGGACCGAACCAGCCCGCCGCCAGCAATGCGCCGGTCAGGAGCAGGACTGCCGGGGCTTGCCGGAGACTGCGCATCGGCTTATCCTTCGAGCGGGAAATATCGTTGTGTTTCAACGGGTTCATAAGAGACAGCAGTTCCGTTTCTTCCACAGCAGATAGCCGAAATTCTCGCCCGCGACCGGCAATTCGCGCAGCGTTTCCCAGAGCACCGAGGAGCGCCCCGTCGGGTTGCAGCCGGTAAAGGGGTCGACGGCCGGCACCGGCTGGGTCATCTGCCAGCGGTACTGCGATTTCTGCATGATCGGCATCGGATAGCGCCCGCAGAGCGCGCCCGAGCCGAACGTGCCCCAGGCGAGCCCGGCGCGGTGCAGCCGGTAGAGCAGGCGCTGGGACGCCAGCAGCGAGGCCTGCACGCCCCCGACATGGGCTGCGACGTTACCGGTCAGCGGATACATCCCGCCCTGGCAACCCGCGCACCAGAACATCGGATCGAGCGGCAGGCCCACGGAGGACGCCACGCAGTCGGCGGCGCAGGCGGCCTGGGCCGGCAGGTTGGCGAACAGCGCGGCCTCGGGATTGAGCAGAAACGACAGCTCGTCGTCGAGCCAGGCGGGGTCGAGCTCCGAAGCCCAGGCGATGTCGAGGCCGCCGCCCTCCAGGCAGCCGAGATCGAGCAGCACCCCGATCCACGACAGCAGCGGGTACATGTAATAGTGCGCGTGCCACACCGAGCCCTTGGCGCCGTCGCCGCCGGCCGCCCCGGTGCGCCCGCGCCCGGCCGGCAGGCCGGGATTGATGGTGAGCCCGCCCAGGTTCGGGAAGCACCAGGGCGCCCGCGTCGCGTCGACCAGCCTGGCCGGCTCCCAGACCCCGAGCGACAGCCCGATGCGCGGGATCGGCGAGCCGCAGAGGCAGATCGGCGAGGACGGGTTCGGCGTGTCCAGCACGCCCGAGACGCTGCCGATGGCGATCGGCCCGATCGAGATCGGAAAGATGCACTCCCAGCACACGTCCGAGATCGGATTGACGAACCGCCCGGTGCAGGTCTGCGCCGAGGCCGGCGCGGCCCACAGCAGGGCCACGAACGCCAGCGCGGCCAGCGGGACGACGCGGCGGGTCATGCGGCTTCTTCCAATTCCGCACCGTCGCCGGTCCCGGCATTCGCCGTGTCCTCGGCCTCACCGCCCGGCTCGCCGGCGGGCGCGGACGGCTCCGGATCGGGCCGCCGCCCGGACAGGATGTTGACCGTGCCCTGCGCTCCGGCGACGACGATCTCGGTGACGGCCCGGTCGTTGCCTTCCTTGTCCCGGAACCCGCGCGTCGCGATCCGGCCCTCGACCAGCACCGCGCCGCCCTTCTTCAGCATCGTTTCGACCGGAGTCACGGCCGGGCCGTAGACCACGATCCGGTGCCACTCCGTCGCCTCGGCGGGCCGGCCCTCGCGGTCTGTCCATTTCTCGCTGGTGGCGAGCGTGAACACCGCCGCCTTGCCGCCGTTCTTCAGGTCGCGGATCTCCGGATCGCGCCCGGCATGGCCCAGCAACGTCGCCCGGTTCATGTTCAGCATCGTTCACTCCTTCCCTTCGGTGCCCGTCCCGGCCTCCGAGCCGGGATCGTTCCGGTTCTCGACCGGGATCTCGGTGATGCGCAGCCGCGTTCCGGCCTGCTCGACCAGACTCGGCGTGAACCGGAGGCCGAAGCGCGCGGCGAGGCGCCCGCCCTGATCGAAGAAGAAGGGCCGGCGGTATTGCCGCATCAGGTCGAGCGGCCGCCCGGCCAGCAGCACGATCTTCGCGGGCCGTCCGCTCTCGTCTTCATGGGCGAGCGCCCAGGCGATCTCGGCCTCGCGCCTGCCGTCGACGAACAGCAGGTCGCGGACGAGCGTCGTGCGCTCCAGCGGGTTCACCCGCGTGCCGGCGGCGGCGATCAGCGCCCCGTCGGCCGTCCGGATGTCCCGTGCGACCGTAATCGCGGGGTCCCATAGCCGGCTACGCTCCCTGGTGGCGGGCGCGATGCCCGGCAGGGGATCGGGTTCCTCCAGCTTCCGCCGGGCACTGGCGCGGGCTTCCTCTTCCAGCCGCGCCAGCGCGCCCGAGCGTTCCATCTCAATGAGTCGCGCCTCGATCTGCGCCAGCAGGTCGGGCTCGGCGACCGGCCAGGTCGCCCCGCGAACGCCGAGGTCCCTTGCGGATGCAACCGACGGAATGCCCGCGGCCGGCAAGGCTGCCAGTGTGGCGGCGAGCAGCAGGGCGGTGGGGCGCATCATCGCGGCAATTCCGCTGCCGGCGCCGCCGCGCCGTCGTCCAACGGGTGCGGCAGGATCGTCTCCCGGCCGGCCCCGTCGCCGTCCTCCGGCCCGACCAGCGGTCCGTTGAGGCCCAGCCACGGCACGTCCGGCATGGCGACCGCCCGGCCGAGGATGCGCGCGCTCGGCACCAGTCCGATCTCCGCATAGCGGCTGTCGTGGGAGTCCGCGTGATCGGCGTGCAGGTAGTAACGCCCCGGCGGGATCGTGCCCGGCGCGATGGCCGCGAGCGGCCGCCCGTCGAGCGCGTGCGTCTTGACCCGGCCCATCGGAGCGCCGTCGAGCCGGACCGTCCCGTCCTCGTCGACGTCGATGCGCATCCCCGGCACGCCGCGCACGGTCTTGGCATACGGCACTGGAGAGTTCAGCGCCTCCGGCGGCTCGAACAGCACCCGGTCGCCGATCGCCGGCGCCTCGCCGAACAGCGGGAAGGCGGCATAGCCCCAGGCTTCGTCGGACCAGCTCGCGTTGACATGGACGCGCGAGGCGAGGCCAAGCCAGAGCGCCGCCAGCGCGATCATGGCCGCCAGGACGATCCTGCGGCGGCGCGGCGCCGCCGTCCTCGGACCGAATGCCGGGCGCTGCGCGGTCACCGTCCCTCTCCCGAAGCCGGCGCGACGCGTTCCCCCGGCCGGCCATGCGCGAGCAGTTCCGCCAGCACCGCCTCGACGTGCCGGGTCGCGTCGGGCGTCCCGGCGGCCACCGCCCGGGCCGGCAGCAGCACGACACCACGGCGTTCGGCCACATGATTTAGCGCCGCTTCGAGGGCTTCGCCCCAGGCCCGCACGTCCTCGGCGGTCCTGCCTTCGCTTGCGGCCCGCGTGGTGTATGCGGCGGTCATTTCGCCGAGCCGCACGCTGGCGATGCCCGGCGCCTCGGGCGCGGCAATCCGCACCGTCGCCGCCGCGACCGCCGCCGCAACCGCGCCCGAGAGCAGCACGGCGCAGAACACCACGCGCAGCTCGCTCACGCCCCGTGCCCCGCCGCGCGCCGGCGCGCGGTCATCGAGACATAGGCGCGGGTGTCGCGGTGCTTGAACCACGCCGTGCCGTCCTCGTCATGGAACATGTAGAGGTAGTGCCCGGCCCAGTTCCGGTCCGAGCGCTCGGCGGACAGCACCCCGGCCAGGATCGCGGCCCGGAACACCTCCTCGGCGTCCCGCACCACCTGGATCTCCGGCACACGGGTCGCCGTGGCCGCGCCGCGGCGCCGTTCGCGCCGCTTTCCGTCCCCGGTCACGATCCCCTTCCTTTCCGCCCGCTTCGGGCTTCGCCTTTCAGCTCGCGCCATCCCGGGCCTCCCCATCGCCGCTTGCCTGCCCCGTCCCGCCCGCGTCCCCGCCCGGCTGCCCGCCGAGCGCCCGGAAGCGGGCGAGCCAGGCCGCCGCCGCCTTGTCGGGAGGGACGCCGCGGATGCGCCGCTTCAGTGGTGGAAAGGCGATGCCCGCGCCTGCCGCCGCACCTGGCCCGGACCCCGATCCGGGCCCATCCAGCAGGTCGCGGCTTTCGGTTGCGGCCGCCATGCGTGTGACGAAACGCAGGAGCTCGGCCTGTTCGTCCTCAAGCGCCCCATCGAGGCCCGCCGCCTCGCGCACGGCACTTTCGATGCCGGAGACCAGCCGCCCGGTCCTCTCCATCGCTCGCTGCGAGCCCGAGGCCGCGCCCCGGAGCCAGGCCGACGGCGCGTCCGCGATCAGCGCGTGCAGCGCGAGCGTCCGCCGGTCCTCTTCGCCGAGCCCGTCGAGCGCCTCGATCTCTTCCGACACGACGACCGCATGCGCGGCGACCGAGTGGTACCGCCGCAGGCAACCGCCCCGGCGGCAGGTATTGGCGAGCACATGGGCCAGCGCCTCGAAGTCGATGTCGGCGGCCGTCACGTTTTCCGGATCGTCCGGCCAGTTGAGCGGCCGTTTGCCTGCCCCGGACCCCGATCCGGGGGCGGTTGCTTTCCGCGTCATGCGGCTTCCTCCGTTTCCGATGGTTCTGAATGTCCGGTAGCGGTAGACGGACCGTCCCCGGCGAGCCGGTCGATGGCCTCGACCGTGGTGAGGCCCTGCGCCTTGAGGTTCTCCACGGCGGCGAAGGCCGGGCCGCGCGACGAGAACAGCGCCACCGACCAGGCATCGAGCACCAGCCGCGCCACCCGCCAGCCGTCCGGGCCGTGCAGCACCAGCTCCGCATAGCGGCCGTCGGCGGTGGTCAGGCTCTTCAAGGCCCGCTCCATGCCGGGATCGCAGTGGATGCGCTTCTCGGATTTCAGGAGCTCGACCGACTCGTCCTTCTGGGCGAGGAAGATCACCCAGTCCGAGTTCTCCCAGGCCGCCCTTGCAGCCGGGTTGGCGTAGTAGTCGTTTACCGACTGGGTGCCGGTGACCAGCGCTCCGCGGTATTTTCTGGCCCGGCGCGCGGCCCCTTCGAGGAATGCCTTGCTGTCCTCGCCCGAGAGCAGGTCCCAGGCCTCGTCGATCACGATCGCCTTCGCCCGCGTGCGCGGGCCGTGATACATGCGCTGCGTGCTGAGAAAGACCACCAGCATCAGCACGACCGCCTGGACATCGCCGCGGCCCTTGAGTTCGGCGAGCTCGAACACCGTCATGGCGTTCTCGAGGTCCGGGACGTTCGAACCCGCGAACAGCCGGCCCATGGCCCCGCCCGGGCACCACGGCCCCAGAGCGGTCGCCATGTCCTTCGCCCGGCGGTCGTCGCGGCCCTCCAGGTTCTTGCGCACCGTGCCGAGATCGGCGTCGTTGCCGGCCTCGTCCCAGGCCGCCGCGATGGCTTCCGCGATCAGCGCCGCCTCGATGTCGTCGATCGAGCCCCGGCGCCTGGCCATGCGACCGATGACGCCGGCCAGCATGGCGAAGCACTCTTCCCTGTAGTCGCCGTCATGCTCCGCCGTTCCGGCATCGATCATGGCGAACGGGTTCAAACAGGCGGGGTCCTTGCCGAAGGCGATGAACGCGCCGCCGAGCGCTTCCGCGGTGTGCTGGAACGAGCGCCCGTCGTCGATCACCACGGCCTCTCCGCCGGCGCCGATCAGCCCGGTCACCAGCTCCTGCATCAGCACCGACTTGCCCGAGCCCGACTTGCCGGTGACGGCGACGTTGTAGTTCCCCGCCTCGTTGGCGAAGGGCGACCAGCAGGCCGGCTGCCCCCGGCGGCCGATCAGGAAGAGGGCGGGCGGATTGTCGGGGTTGGCGGGCTGGCCGCGCCATTCGCCGTGCAGCGGCGCGAGGTTAACCGCCGAAGACGTCAAGAGCGTCTTCATCCGGCCCATGCGTTCGAGGTCGGCGTCGAGACCGCCGGCCGAGACCATGGGGAGGCAGGCGAGCCAGGAGGGGAGCTGCATGTAGCGCTCGGCATTCACCCGCCAGCCCTGGCCGTGGTAGATCGCGCGCACCGCCTGCTCGGCCTCGTCGAGGGCGTCCAATGGCGCGTAGACGGCGGCCATGTAGCAGGCGCGGACCAGCTTCTCGCCGTCCTTGATCCGCTCGGTCACCGCCTGCCAGTCTCTGGCTTTCTCGGGAAGGCCCGGCAGATACCTTGCAATGCCGGTGCCGGCCTGCTGGGTGGCGCGGGCGGATTTGAGAAACGCCTTCTCTCCTGCCGCCTCGTCGCCGGTGGTCACGGTGAGGCAGGTCAGCACCGGGCAGCCCGGTTGCAGGAAGTCGCGGTGGAAGTCGCCGATCAGCGCGTTGCCGCGCCAGCCCGGCCAGACCTCGGGAAAGGCCACCGCACTGAGCACCCGCACGGCAATATCCCCGGGGCCGCTGTCACGCCCTCCGTCGGGATGGTGGAATGTCAGCCCGGTAGGGTGGACCGTGAGCGCGCGGCCGGGCGCAACGCATTGCTCATGCAGCGGATCGCGCGGCGCCCAGCGGCGCCGCGGGCGCTCCGTTTCCCCGTCGCGATGCCCCGCGATGTCGGGCGCGACCAGCTCGGCCGCCAATGACAGCAGCGCGTCCGGTTCCAGCCGGCGTGTCGCTGCCCCGGCCGAGGCGAGCGTCCCCTCCAGCGCCCGGCGGAAGGCGCCGAGCGCGGTCTCCGCGGCGGGGCCGGGCAGGGCCGTCAGGCAGGCGGTGACGAACACACGGTAATCGCTGAGCGTGAAGGGCGGACCGCCCGCGTGCAGCCGGCGCCAGCCACCGGAGGTCAACAGGTCGCGGCGGCGCGCACCCATCCGGGCGAGCGCCCCGCCGGCATCGCTGCGGGGTCCGGCCCAGGCCCGGCTCGCCGCCCCGAAGCGCGGGCTTGCCCAGTGGATCACCTGCACGGTGCAGCGCTCGGGCGCGGCGTCGGCCAGCGTTCCCGCCAGCGCCCCCAGGGTCTCGGCGTCGATGCCGGCGAACGGCGGCAGCTCGACCATGAACCCCACCGAGCCCGCGTTGACGTAGAGCTCGCTCGACTCGTCCCAGGCGCGCCAGGGCAGCAGCGCGTGCAGCGCGGCCGGCATTTCCGGCGGCGACCAGGGGCCGGGAGCCTCCGGCCCTTCGAACAGCTCCAGCAGACGCTTCACCGCCCGAGCCTCCAGCCGGCCGGCTCCAGCACCACCCGGACATGGCTCGCCTCGCGATAGACCCCGTCGGCATCCACGAACGGCGCGATCCAGATGCGCGCCACCACCTCGTCGGTGCGGAGATCGCCGGCGGCCGGTTCGTCCAGCGCCGGATCGGGTTCGGCCGGGAGAGGGGCGGCTGTCGGTCCCGCAGGCTGCACCGTTCGATCCTGCGGCGCGCTCGACGACAGGGCGGCGGCCCGGGCGGGCGGCGAATTCCGCTCGCCCGACCCGGCTTCCTTGCCGTGCCTCGATCCGGCGTCCGATGCGGACTCCGCTGCGAACAGCCGCGCGAGCCAGCCGAAGGGATCGAGCCCGACGCAATCCGCCTCGCACGCGCTATCGGCCTTCGGCGGCACCGCGCCGGCGCCGCCGCGCACCCGCCAGAGCGGCTCCGCGAGGACCGTATTCCGGGCCGCGTCCATGTCCGGCACCGCCGGATCGGCGGCGGCGACGCTGTCGCAGGTCCCGGTGTCGGCCAGCGGGCACTGCCAGCTCTCGCCCACATTGCCCGACGAGCAGCCGGCGAGCAGGAGGGCGGCAAGCGCGGCGGCCGGAAGCGCGGCCCCGCGGGGGTATTTCGTTGCAAGCGTCATGTCAGTCTCCCTTCTGCGCGGTCAGGACCGGGCCGCGCCCGTCGATGCGGGCGCCCTCGAGGAACACCAGCGTCACCTTCGTGCCGGCCTGGAGCTGGATCACCGGCTGGTACTGCTCGGCCCGGCGGATCATGTAGTCGGCCACCTTCTGCCCGGCCGACGACGCTCCGGCGCCGAGGCCGGCCCGGCCGATATCCTCGAGCCCGGTGTTGGCCACCGCCGCGCCGGTGCCGGTCGCCACGGCCTGGGGCTGGAATGCGCCCGCCACGCCCTGGCCCACGCCGGAGACCAGCCCGGCGAGGAACGCCTTCTCGACCAGCGCGCCCTCGCGGCTCACCACTGGGCCGCGCACCCCGGTCTTGCCGGAACCCGCGACGAACCCCGCGACGTCGGTCTCGATCACCGTTCCCGGCTCCGGGCCGGCGCAGGTCATGGTCCGGAAGCGCACATAGACCTTCTCCGAGGAGAGATCGCCGTGCGCCGCGCCGGTGACGGTGCAGCCGTCGACATCGACCTGCAGGGCGGTGCCGTCCTCGGCCGCGGTCCATGCGGGGCCGGTGATGCGCAGCAGCACGGGGCGGGGATCGCCCTGGGAGGAGACCCCGGCCGAGGCGTCGACGCCTGCCAGCACCACCGCCTCGGCATGGGCGCCCGCCGGCAGCCACACCGACACCGGCTTCGCCACCGCGTCGGCCACCAGTTCGGGGCCGGAGCGGGGGTCGGATATTGAAGATTGCGGCTCGCCCTTGAGCTCGAAGCTCTCGATCATCGGCGCCGGCGCGAGCGGCGCGGCCTGCCGCGTCTGCCCGCCGGACGGCGCGTTCCCCTGCGCCCGGAAATACTCGCCCGAGGCCGGCGCTCCGGGCTGCGCATCGCCCGGCTGCGGCTCCAGCCCGCGCCGGAGCTCGTCGATGATCGCCGCCTGGCGGTCGATGACGCTGCGCGCGTCCGCCGCGTCGGCTTCCAGCTTCGCGCGCAGCCGGTCGTTGTCGGCCCTGAGCGTCCGTGCTTCCTGCCGCAGCTCGCGAATCTGCGTCTCGATCCCGCCGAGCCTTGCCTCCGAGCGCCGGGTCCAGACCTTCTCGGCCGCGTCCGGCCCGGCGATCTCCGCCTCAATGCCGCCCTGCGGCGCACGCTCCTTGCCTCCGCCCATGCCGAGCCACGCCGCCACCGCGACCAGCAGGATCGCGGCGACGACGGAGAACAGCAGCAACTGCCGCCGGCGCACCGCCGCGGGATCGCTCGTATCGGCGCGGGCGCTCATCGACGGCCTCCGCCAGCTTCGGTCACCGCCACCGCGAGGCGCCCGCCGGACGGCCCGGTGCCGGGCGCCGCGAGCCACAGCGCGGCAACGCGTCCGAAGCCCGGCAGCCCGCCCATGGTCCCGGCGAGGTACGCCGCAGCGGGCGCATCGCGGTCCGCTTCCAGGACATGCGCCGCGAAGCGCGGACCCCGCCAGGTCTCGATGAACTTGATGCCGTCAGGCGAGATTCCCCCGCCGCGCGCGATCGCGTAGCCGGGCAGGGTCGCGCGCCGGGCGACGGCGCGCACCAGCCGCACCAGCGCCGCCACATGGGGATCGGACTTCGTCGCAGGAACGGTGGCGGTTTCGCCGGCCCCCGGCAGGGTTTCGGCATTGCGGATCAGGATCTGCGCCGAATCGCGCACCGCCGGTGTGAGCGTCAGCCGGTAGGTGAAGCCCCTCTCGGTGCCGATGAAGAGGCTCGCCTCCGCGTGCCGGCCGCCCACCCCGGGGTCCGTGTCGACCAGCCGCAGATAGAGGTCGCCCGAGGCGGCGTCGTGCTCGACCGCGAACCCGTCCGGCGCGCGCACCACCTTCGCGATGCGGTCGCCCGCCAGTGCGACGCGGTTGACGCCCGTCGCGGAAATCTCCGCCGTGAGCTCGGCATGATCGGCCGCGTCGAGGATCTGCATCGCCGCCGCCGGCAAGGGCGCCGCGACCATTGCCATGCAGGCCAGGGCCATGCCGAAGAGCGGCGCGAACCGCCGCCGGTGTTTCCGTGTCATTTGCCAGTCTCCATCTGTTCGAAGCGCAGCAGCCCGATCCGCCCGGCGTCGATGCGGAAGGCGAGGCGGTAGCGCCGGTCCTCGCGCGAGGACTCCTCGCGCCCGATCCAGGTCACCAGCTCGCCCGCGATCTCGGCGCGGAGCCGCGCCGGGTCGGCCTCGATTTCCGTCGGGTAGAAGGCGCTCGCCATGTCGCGGCCCGCCATGCGGGCGGCCTCGGCCTCGACCCAGGCGCCGATCGCGCCCCGCGCCGATGCATGGCTCATCCGCGCCGCCGCGAGGCGGACATGGCCCGCGTTCTCGGGCGTCAATGTCAGCAGCGTCACCGCAACGGTGCGCGCCATGTCTTCCAGGTAACGCGCGCCGGCCAGCCCCGCGCCGGCTGTGCTGCCGCCAACCTCCCAGGCCGGGCCCGCCGCCGCCGGCACCAGCACGGTGACCGTCTCGCGCCCGGCGAAGCTCACGGTGAGCGCCAGGTTGGCGGTCATCGACAGCACCAGCAGCCCTGCCAGGGCGAGCCGCACGTCCCGCACCCGGCGGATGGCGGAGTCCAGTTCGATGCGCCGCATCCCGACCGCCTCAGCCCACGAACCGGCGCAGGTGGCTCGG
>JAJDUK010000078.1 GCA_022826665.1 Alphaproteobacteria bacterium
CCCGGGCCGCACAGGCGCAGGCGCCGAGCAGCAGCGCGGCGGACAGCAGAAGGGCGGTTCGGGAAGCGGAGAAGCGGATCGTCATGGCCTTGTCAGTGTCACGGTTGGCGGTGCGTTTCATCGGGTTCAGAGCAAACAGCACGTCCGTTTGCGAAACAGCAGGTAGCCGAAGCTCTCGCCGGAGACCGGCAGTTCGCGAAAGCGTTCCCAGAGCACCGACGAGCGCCCCGTCGGGTTGCAGCCGGTCATGGGACTGGTCGCCGGCACGGGCTCGGTCATCTGCCAGCGGTACTGGCTCTTGCGCATCACCGGCATCGGGTAGCGCCCGCAGAGCGCGGCCGAGCCCGAGGTCCCCCAGGCGATCCCCGCCCGGTGCAGCCGGTAGACCAGGCGCTGGGCCGCCAGCAGCGAGGCCTGCACGCCCCCGACATGCGCCGCCACGTTGCCGGTCAGCGGATACATCCCGCCCTGGCAGCCGGCGCACCAGAACATCGGATCGAGCGGCAGCCCGGCCGAGGCCGCCGCACAGTCCGCCGCGCAGGCCGCCTGCGCCGGCAGGTTGGCGAACAGCGCCGCCTCCGGGTTGAGCAGGAACGACAGCTCGTCGTCGAGCCAGGCCGGATCGAGCTCCGAGACCCAGGCGATGTCGAGCCCGCCGCCCTCCAGGCAGCCGAGGTCGAGCAGCACCCCGATCCAGGAGAGCAGCGGGTACATGTAATAATGCGCGTGCCAGACCGAGCCGGCGGACCCGTCGCCGCCCGAGGAGCCCGTGCGGCCGCGCGCGGCAGGCAGGCCCGGATCGACGGTGAGCCCGCCGAGGTTGGGGAAGCACCAGGGCACCCGCGTCACGTCCATCAGCCGCGCCGGCTCCCACACCCCGAGCGAGAGCCCGATGCGGGGGTTGGGCGAGCCGCACAGGCAGATCGGCGAAGACGGGTTGGGCGTGTCCGGCGCGCCGGTGGCGCTGCCGATCGTGATCGGCCCGATCGAGATGGGGAACAGACACTCCCAGCACACGTCCGAGATCGGGTTGACGAAGCGCCCGGTGCAGGACTGCGCCGCCGCCGGGGCCGCCCACAGGACGGCCATGAGCGCCAGCCCCGCCAGGGGAGCGAAGCGGCGGATCATTCCGCGGGCTCCGCCCGCCGCGCCGAGAGCACGTTCACCACGCCCTGCCTGCCGGCAACGACGATTTCGGTCACCGTCCGGGCGACGTCCTCCCGGTCGCGGTAGTCGCGCGTCGCGATCCTTCCCTCGACCAGCACCGCATCGCCCTTGCGCACCATCGTCTCCACCGCCGCGACCGTGGGGCCGTAGACCACGATCCTGTGCCACTCCGTCGCCTCCGCCGGCTGGCCCTCGCGGTCCTTCCATTTTTCCGTGGTCGCCAGCGTGAACGTCGCGGCCTTCTCTCCGCTCGCGAGATCGTGGATTTCGGGGTCACGCCCGGCATGACCCAGCAGCGTCGCCCGGTTCATGTTCAGCATGGTGTCATTCCTCTTGTTGGGGATTCGACGGGTCCCGGTCATCGACCGGGATTTCGGTGATGCGCAGCCGCGTCCCGTCCTGCTCGACCAGGGCGGGCGTGAAGCGCAGCCCGAACCGTGCCGCGAGCCAACCGCCGCTGTCGAAGAAGAAGGGGCGGCCATGCCGGCGCATGAGCTCCAGCGGCCGGCCGGCGAGCAGCACGATCTTCGCGGGGCGCCCGTGCGCAAGCGCCCAGGCGACCTCGGCCGCGCGCCTGCCGTCGACGAACAGCAGGTCGCGTGAGAGCGCAATCCGCTCCAGCGGGTCGACCCGCGTTCCTGCCGCCGCGATGAGCGTTCCGTCCGGCGTGCGTATGTCGCGTGCGACCGTGAAGGCGGGATCGAACGGGCGGCTGCGATGCTCCAGCGCCGGCGCGACGCCCGGCACCGGGTCGGGTTCCTCGATCCGCCGCCGCGCGCGCTCGCGCGCCTCGGTCTCGAAACGCGCCAGCGCGCCCGAGCGCCGCATTTCGAGGAGCCGGGTTTCGATTTCTTCCAGCAGGTCCGGCTCGGCCACCGGCCACGTCGCACCGCGCACGCCGAGGTCCTTCGCCGACGCGGCGGGCGGAATGCCCGTGGCCGGCAGGGCGGCCAGGCCGGCGGCGAGCAGGATGGCAGCGGGGCGCATCATCGCATCGCTTCCGCCACCGGGTGCGGCAGGATCATCGCCCGACCGGCCTCGTCCGGCACGATGTCCTCCGGGCCGACCAGCGGCCCCTTCAGCCCGATCCAGGGCAGGTCGGGCAGGGCGACCGCGCGCCCGAGGATGCGCGCGGCAGGCGCCAGCCCGATCTCCGCGTATCGGCTGTCGTGGCTGTCGACGTGATCGGCGTGCAGGTAGTAATGGCCGGAGGGAATCGTGCCCGGCGCAATCGCCGCGAGCGGCCGGCCGTCGAGCGCATGCGTCTTCGCGCGCGCAACCGCTACGCCGTCGAGACGGACCGTTCCGTCCGCGCCGACCTCGATGCGCATGCCCGGCACGCCGCGCACGGTCTTCAGATAGGGCACCGGCGAGTCGACCGCCTCGGGCGGCTCGAACAGCACACGGTCACCGATCTCCGGCGCTGCGCCGAACAACGGAATCACGGCGTAGCCCCACGCCTCGTCCGACCAGCTCGCGTTGACGTGAACGCGCGAGGCCGCCGCGAGCCACAGCGCCGCCAGCGCCATCATGACCGCGAGTCCGATCCTCCGGCGCCGCGCGGCGACCGTCTTCAGGCCGAATATCGGACGTTGTGCAGTCACCGGCCGGCCTCTGGCGGCGTTGCGGTCCCCTCCGCACGTTCCCGCGCCAGGAGCGCCGCGAGCGCGGCCTCGACCTCCGGCGTCAGGTCCGGCGCCCCGGCCGCCACCGCCCGCG
>JAJDUK010000077.1 GCA_022826665.1 Alphaproteobacteria bacterium
AGTTATGAGCAAAATTCTTAAACATATTAGGCGTACTGTACGTATACTTTCTACCGTACTCTTGTCGATTGTTGCATTTGTGGAGTTTCTTGTCTTTATTTTCGAGACCTTATCTTTCTAGTTTCAGGTCAAGCCAGCACCCGATATTGAGTACGATGCGGGTCACGGCATGCTCCTCGTCTTGGGGTATGGGCAAAAGGTTGGAATCAGAGGTGAACTTGAGGTTGGTTACAGGATAATGCCAATTGATAACATTCGCCACATCCGGTTGGCCGGTTCGACGGAGCCATTGCCCGGTGAGCTTGGGGTAAAAGGCGATATATCGTCGCTCTCCATCACGGGGAACCTCGTTTCATCCATGAAAGTCGGCATGTTTGATTTCTACGTTGGAGGAGGCATCGGCTTGGCCCGCGTAGAAGCTGAGTTTTCTGTTCCACCAATGGCAAGGGTTGACCTCAGCGACGTGGACACAGATACGCGGGACGATGTTTTTGCCTGGCAGATTTTTACTGGTCTTCAATACGAAATAACGGATGACCTTACTGCTAAGGCAGGTTATCGCTACTTTGCCACCAAAGATGGCGATTTTGATGGAAGAACTGCCTCATTCAGATCGCACAATTTTGAGATCGGACTTATTCACTGGCTAAACTAGGTTGCTGCTTCTAAAGCCTTGGCCATGAGTGTTTGATTTGCGGCCACACCGTGACGGTTGGCGCGTGGAGTTGGCGTTGAGCGGCGCCTCAGAGATTTGCTTTTCTGCCGATCACGGGGTCAATGCGCGACGCCGAATAGCCAGTTCAGAATAGATCCATTAGCTCGACGGCTAGGCACGAACATTCCACCTGCACATGGAATGTCTACAAGGACCCAGCACCCGCCGCCAGCGTCACTCAAGGAGAGAACTCATGAAATGCGCCTTATGTCTCGCAAGTATCGCCGCGAGTGCGGTGCTGACCCTCTCCGCTTGCGGCGGAAGTGACGGTTCATTGGGACCGGTCATGTTCAGTCCCGACCCCACGGCGCCCACAATCGGCGACGCTCAGACCGCAAATCCGACTGCGACACGAGGAGCTGCAGAGAAGGCGGCGAACAATTTGCCCCAGTTCGGCAGCGTCACCCAGTCTTCAAACGGCGGTTCTGTTTCTGGTATCACAACCGATGCCGCGTCGACTTCGTTCAACGGTCAAGATGTTTCACTGACAGTCACTCGCCAGGATGGCAGCACTCTCAGGCTCGACTCCGCGACCGACACCTACGAGAACCTCACGTATGCGTTTTCGTCGCCCGTACCTAGCCACACCGGACCCGAATTGTCTGGCAACCCGGTTCTCCCGAGCCTTGGAACTGCCTCATACGCGGGACCAGCGGCTGGGCTTTACGCTTACCAGTACGGGAGCGACCGATCTGGTATTGCTCAGGGAAGTGCGGAGATAGGTGAGTATTCGGCCACCGCCACGTTTATGGCCGACTTCAACACCAACACCATTTCCGGCTGCATCGGCTGCGTCGGCAGGATCACCGTGGCAGGTATCGGTGTCAGTCCTACAGGAGAGACACTCCCATTCGAGAACACGGTCTCAGCTCGCGTGCGCCTCGGCGCCACCGCGTTCGGTTCTGATGGGGACTTCAGGAGTAGAAATCTGAGCGTCGAAATGGACGGCCGGACGGTCACTGATACCAGTGGTTCGTGGGGCGGCCAATTCTCGAACATTCAAGATGCTGCCAGTAATCCTCGCCTCGCGGCAGGAACCACAGGAGCCGATTGGACTGAATCGGATGGCAGTCGCGGCGCCTTTGTTGGCGCATACGTTGGCGCTGCGCAATAGGGCAGGCCTGGCCGTCTGCAGTCGTGCGACAGCGCTCACATGCTCCAGCTCGTCCCCCGGCTCAGCCCTTGACCCGTCTCTCGACCGCTCCGGTCCCGAACTTCCGATGCATGCCTCCGGGCCCCGCCCGGCGGCTTGCCGGTTCCGGGCCTTGCGCGACACCGCCGCGTCTTGCGAGGGCTGCACTTCGAGGTCCTCCACTGTGACCACGGTGCCGTTGAAGAGCTGCTTCTCCCACTGCGTAGCCCCGATGCGGATGCGGTCGCCGACGGCGATCTCCAAGGGCTCCGTCTTGCGCCCGTCCACGTCCCGGCTCACCTCGATCACCGCGCGCTTCGCGTCGGGGGCCTGCGCGAGCATCCGCTCCCGCATCAGCCACGACAGCGCCCGGGTCTCTGCCCGCGTGCGTGCGAGCACGACGGCGGACGTGTCGGGCTCGGCCTTCACATGCCGGGCCCAGTCGTCCACCAGCCTGGCGATCGTCTTCTCTTCGTCGTGGCAGAGATGGAGCCGGTTGCGCAGATGCCACGCCTCGATGGACTTCTCCGCCTCGCCGTCCCTGAGCGCCTCCGACACCGCCACCTGCCACGGCGTGAACACCGGTTTGCGCTCCATCGCCTCGTAGTCGGCGAGGATGGCGTCGCGGTCCTGCTGATTGGTGAGACCCGCCCTGAAACGCGCCTGCTCCGGCGTCTCCTTGTGGACGTGGACGAGAACGTCTTCGAGGTCGGCCTTCTGGCGCCTGATGCGGTCGACGCGGATGCTGCCGGCGACGTCCCGGATCAGCCGCAACCCCGGCCCTGCCTCCACGGGCTGCTGCTGCCGCGTGTCGCCCGCGAACACCACCTTCGCGCCGTGACGCTCGGAGAGCTGAAGGATGTGACGCGCCTGGCGGGTCGACAGCATCCCCGCCTCGTCCACCACGATCAGCGTGCGCTTGCCGATCTCCACCTGCCCCTTCGCGGCGAGCTTGAGAAGCTTGTCCACGCAATAGGCCCTGGCGTGACAGTCGTCGCCGAGCGCCACGCGACGGCGGTCGGCACGATCTCGTAGCCGTGCTCCCTGTGAAGATCGGTGATGGGCCTCAAGGTGGTGGTCTTGCCCGACCCCGCCGCTCCCTCGATCACGGCGACGCGTCCGCCCTTTGTCGTCGCATGGCGGATCGCCAGCGACTGCTCTTGGCTCAACGGATAGCCCTGCTCCAGCAGGATTTCCACCTTCTCCTTGACCGCCTGTTCCGGCAGGCCATGGCTGGTATCGGCGGCCATGGCCTCCGCCATGTCGCGCACCGCCTGCTCCAGGCCGAGGTTGTGGCGCGTGGAATAGACCTCGGTATGGACCATGCCGGCCCTGGACTCGGCAGTCGGCTTCTTGGGCTCCAGCCGCTCGATCTCCGGGTTGCGGCGCAGCCGCTCGATCGCCATCCCCACCGCCTCCCGGCCCATCAGACCGGCCGCCGCGTTGGCCGCCGCCTCCACCATGTCCGGGCGCCGGAACACCGCCTCCTCGCGCGCAAGGTGGGCGGGAAGATCGTTGAGCCGGTCGGTCAGCTCCCGGATTTGTTCCTGTCCGATCTTGATTTGATGGCCGGTGACTGCGGCGATCAGCTCCTCGCGCTCGACATAGCCTTCTGCTTCGTCTCGCCAGCGGCGGTACCTGACCTCGGGATCGTTGTCGTGCGACTTGCCCTCGCGTGTGATCTTGTTCACCCCCGCCATGCGGGCAGCATTGCCCAATGATGGAATCCCCAGCTCGCCGGCCCGCGCAACGATCGCCTTTCTGCGCTTCGACCAGAAAGATTGCAGGTCCTCCGGCATGCCCTGGATGCGCGTGAACTCGGCGTTGGGACCGTACTGCTCCATCTTGACACCCACACCCAGACTCTGTTGCAGGTCCCAGGCCATGTAGGCGCGGAACAGGGCGCCGGCCGCCTTCTTCCAGCTATAGACCGGGTACTGGTGATGCGCCCGCCACTTGCCGTCCTCGCGGGCTCGCGCGACGTTGAAGATCGTGCAGTGGACGTGAAGCTGCGGGTCGTTCTCCCGGCTGGTGCCGTGGACGAAGGCGGCCCCCATCAGGTCGGCTTCCACCGGCCGGGGCACCCCTTTCTCGCTCACGCGGGTGTAGCTGCAATAACGGAGCACCGTGTCTTCGAGCGCCGCCCGCGCCGAGGCCACCGCCATCGCCTCGATCCGCTCGCGCATCTCCGGCTCTGCGATGGCCCAGAGAGCCGAGACGCTCTTGTCCACCGAGAACGTCATGTCGACACCGGGGGAGCGGTCCGGATTGCCCGCCCGCTGCACCAGCTTGCCGGATCCGTCCGGCGCGAAGCCGTTATAGAGGCGGTGGAAGTGGCCGGAATCCACCTTGACCCCGTCCTCCAGGCCGAACAGTCCCTTCGGGTTGAACCAGGTGCCGTCGGGCTCCTCTCCTGCCGTGTAGTACTCGTTGGGATGCCGGAACGAGCGCTGGCTCTCCAGGTAGTACTCGGCAGACGCCATCTGACCGATGGTGGCTACCAAGGCGGACGGTTCCCGAACCGTCGGGCGAGCGCGTTCATGATCGCCGGGGCTTGGCTCGCGGAACCCGGCGTCGGCAGGCTCTCATAACCGGTTGCGGCTGCGTGAAGAGGCGCGCCAAGTCCTTGTATAGGCGTTATATCGTTCAGCCTCGATGGGCCGGTCAGGCGGCTCCGGCTCGCTCCCGCAAGCGCCAGCTTGCACAGGTGTTACGGACTTCATTCTCCTTCCGTGTGCTTCGCTCACGATGAGACACATCATATAGTAGGTCGCTCGACTGGGACAACAACAAGTAGCGTCCAGTCGGGCGCGACACTTGATCGATGCGCCTTACTAGAAGGCAAGGTGAGGCGGCATGGCGCTCGTGCATAACTGCTTGAGAGTGTCGAGATAATCGGGGCGCGGGGAGAGAGCGCCGGTTCAAACAACGGTCCGGGGGCGTGGCGCGTACAATGGGCGTGCGACGGGGTACGGGCTGGATGGCAGGGGAAAGCATCCACCATGGGACGGAGTTGGGCGCGGGCGATGGCGGAGCGCAGCAACGCTTGACGTATCGCGACACGATACGGGAAGGATGATGCTGGCGCATAGCGCCGAGAGCGGGATGGCGATGCCGTCCGCCCCGCCGTCCGACAATCAAGGGTCGCAAACGCCACATCCTCACCGACACCGGCGGCCTGTTGGTTGCCGCTCAGGTCCACGCCGCCAACATCCAGGATCGCGACGGCGCTCCCTCGGCGCTCGCGTCCATCCGTCACGCCTTCCCCTGGCTGCGTCACTCTTCGCCGACGGTGCCTATGCCGGCCCCTAGCTCGCGGCGGCTCTGGAGCGGATCGGTCGGTGGACCCTGGAGATTGTCCGGCGCCCGGCTGGTGCGCGAGGGTTCGATATCCTGCCGCGCCGCTGGGTGGTCGAGCGCACACTGGCTTGGTTGAACCGCAATCGACGGCTCGCCAAGGACTTCGAGGCCACCGTCGCCACCGCCCAAGCGTGGCTCTTCATCGCCAGTGTTCAACTCCTCACCAGAAGACTGGTAAGATGCTGAAAATCATTCCGTATCTTATTATAGGCCAGACTCTTAGACTATACTCTTCGTGGTCGTCTGCTGGGACATTCGCTGTGAGACAACACCTGGAGTCATGGCGAGATCAGTCGCCTTGATCGGTGTCTTCGCGGGCGAACCCCTGATCAATAGCCGAGAACGCTGTAGTCGCCGTTCACGATCAGGCGAATCGAGACGTAGAGTCCCAGCAGGGCGAACAGCACCCACGGGCAATTCAGCGCCCAGATATAGATGTACATATCCTTTCGGCCAAGGCGGCTTTGTCGATTGGCCACGAAGAAGCTGACCCAGTAGATCGACGTCGCGTAGGTCAACTGCCAGAATATCATCGCTCCCATAATGCCGGCGACAAGGGCGGGCAAGAAATCGACGGTGAAGGCGGCGAAGAGGATCAGCGTTGGCAGCGGCGTTACGAAGCCGTTGGCGATATCCACGTTGTAACCGTATGTGCGCCGGTCCGCGTAGGAACTGTCGAACTGGGAATACGTGGCCCAGACGTCCGCCCACATCGTCGACGAAAAAATTCGCGTCAACGGAACCCTTCCGGTGAGGAATTCGACCGCCGACGTCCGGCCCGTCTCTCGCGAGCGTTCGCGCCAGTATTGGGCGCGTTTCTCGATGTAGTCGCGTTTGAAGAACAGGCATATCTCCCAATGACAGATCACCAGATTTACGGAAAAGAAGAGGATCAGAAGCCCATGGATAACGTCGAAATCCCCGCGGACGCCGTAGCGCGCACCGATGCCGGACGCTGTCAGACTTGCGATGACCAGCCCCGTGAATACGACCGGTGCAATCGCCAACCGAGTCCGGTGGGTGTCGCGATCCGAACGGGTTTGCGCGGCCTGCTTTTCAGCCATGTGGTCCCATCCTCTCTGGCGCTGCGGCGTTGCCTCTCGCCCCATTGTACCCTGTGGAAAGTTCGGCGCCCCGAACAAGGGCGCTGCGCCTGGGACTCCGTGGATATCGGCGTCATGAAGCGAGGCATCGGAGTTTCCCATGACTTTCCGGTCTTGGGGACGGCGTATGATTCTGGCAGAATGTGCCCATGAATCGCACCTCCGCCACCCGATCGAAAGCGCGCTCCCTCGCGGGCCTCGCCCCGGACGAAGTAAAGTCCACGGTCGATGGATACACCGAAATCTTTGACGCCGGCCTGGAGCGCAGGAAGGAGCATTATCGCTCGTTCGTAAGTCGCTACTACGACCTGGCGACCGACTTCTACGAGTTTGGTTGGGGCCAATCTTTTCACTTCGCACCCCGCAGCCGGGGCGAGAGCTTCAAGGCATCGCTGCTCAGACACCAGCATTTCCTCGCTGAAAAGCTGTCCCTGAAGCCGGGTATGCAAGTAATCGATCTGGGATGCGGGGTCGGCGGACCGATGGGCAATCTGGCCCGTCATTTCGGGGCGAGCTTTGTCGGCGTCAACAACAACGCCTACCAGATCGAGCGCGCAAGACTGCACACTCGGGATGTCCAGTCGTTATGTCGCTTTATTCACAGTGACTACATGGAGATTCCCGACGACGACGACCGCTACGATGCCGCCATGGCGATCGAGTCCATGCCCCACGCACCCGACAAGACAGCGGCGTTCCGCGAGGTCTTGCGCGTGCTGCGTCCGGGGGCCTGTTTCGCGGGCTACGAGTGGTGCGTTACCGACATATTTGATACCGGCAAGCCGGAGCACCGGCGAATAAAAAACGATATCATGGCCGGGAATGGGCTGCCGGATATCGCGACCACGTCGGAAGTTTCCGCCGCATTGCAGACGGCCGGGTTCGAGCTCCTGGAAGCGCGCGACCGCGCACCCGATGCGGACCCGGAGACGCCGTGGTACCGTTCCTTGCAGGGCCGCGACCTCAGTCTTTCGAGTATTCCGCGCACGCCGGTCGGCCGCGTTCTGACTAATTTCACTTTGCGGGTGGGAGAACGGCTGCGGCTCTTTCCCGAGGGCGCCCGCGCAGTCAGCACGCTCCTGAATGCGGGAGCGGACGCGCTGGTGGACGGCGGCAAGTCCGGCGTCTTCACGCCGATGTTCTTTTTCCTGGCCCGCAAACCCGGGCGCCCGCGCGACTGAACGAAGCGGGCCTTCGTCCGCGCGGCGCTGCGCGAGGCCACCCATACTCAGGACGGAGATCAGGCGGCAGCCGCTTCGGGCGGGGGCGGCGACGTGTCGGCGGCACACGGAGCGTGGTCGCCGAGACCCAGCCGCTGGCGGCGGCGCTGCTCGTAGAGGGCGAGCGCGTGCAGCGGGAAATACTGTCGATACAGCACGTAATCCAGGAGCGCCGTGCGGAAGAAGACGCCCGCCATGTCCTGCTTGGGCCATGTCCCGTCCGCGTCCTGTGCGTCGAGCAGGAAGCGGGCGCCCCGCGAAATCGCGGTCCAGTTCGATTCGCCGGCCTCGAGGAGCGCGATCAACGCCCACGCGGTCTGGATGACCTGGCTTTCGTCGTGCGGGACATACCGGCCGGTCAGGCATCCGCTGTGGTGCTCGCCCCATCCGCCGTCTTCCCGCTGGCGCTCCAGCAGCCAGCGGCAAGCCGAGCGAAGCGCCGGATCGCCGGGGCCGGCCCCGGCGGCAAGAAGACCCCTGACCCCGAAGAGGGTGCCGTAAATGAATTGAACTCCCCATACGCCGCGCCACGACCCGTCACTTGCCTGGGTCCGGCGGAGCCAGGCACCGGCCCTGGACATGGCGCCCGTCACCGCTCCGTTCGCGATTTGCGGAACGTCCTCCATGCAGGCGGCGAGCGCCGCGAGGCAGGACGCGGTGCACTCGACATAGGATTGCTCGGTCATCGAATCGCCGAACATCTCGGCCGGATTCATCCACTCCAGACCGAAAGCCGAGCGTCGCGCCTCGTAGCTGCCGAAGCCGCCATCGCGGTTCTGGCAGCGCAGCATGAACCCGACCGCATCACGCAACGCGCTTGCGTGCGCAGCACCGCGACCGGCAGCGTGAAGTCCGAGCACCGCTTCCGCAGTGCAGTCGCTCACCGGCCAGCCATGCCATCCCCCGGCAAAGCACCAGCCGCCCCTGGGGTCGGTTCGATAGGCCTCGCGAAACCCTTCGAAGCTAGCGGCAATCTGTTCTCCGAGCAGGAAGTCGGCGCCGCGCTGCAGCGCGTCCCCTACCCCGTCGAACGCGGGCACCGCCGCCAGCGCCTGCAACGCGAAGCCGCTGTCCCACGAGGCGCTTCTCGCGCCGACGACACGCGCACCCTCTTCCTCGTCTTCCCAGATCCAGTCGTCCAGCTTCGCGAGCGCCTGGCGCAGATCGGCGTCGTCCGGATCGCGCAGCCACAGGGCAAGCATGTTGAGAAGGCCGCTCACCGGAGAGATGCTCGTATGGCTGGTGGTCTGCAGCTCCCATCTGATCTGCCGGACGATCGCCTCCGTGCATCTGGCACGCAGGCGTTTGCCGTGGAGCCGATTGAACACGCGCGCAATCTTGTATCCAACCTTGAGCCACACGCTCGGCCGCGCGTAGAGGTCGGCCTCCCGCAGGCGATTGCGGGCGGCGGAGAAATCGACCTCGGCAAAGCCATGGGGGTACAGCTCCTCCCTCAACGACGCGATCGCTGGCGTGACGGGCGCCTGGAAGCGATGCGGGTAGATCGCCGCCATCGCCATGTAGATGAGCCGGGTATGGCAGTACCAATTCGAGGGGTGCAGGGGTAAGCGGCGCGGCAGGCTCCACAGTTCCGGCAGAACGGCGTTGACTCCACGCCAGTCGTAGAGGTTCAGCAGCGCCAGCCAGAACTTTCCCCAGCTCGGAATACCGAGAATCCCCTCAGCCTGGATGAAGCGCCGGGCCGGCTCGACCAGCGGATCGTCGCGCTCGACCCCGAGCAGCCTGGCCGCGACGTAGACCAGGGAGGTGACGAAGAGGTGGGGCGTCGAATGCTCGTGCAGACCCCATGCGCCCCCGTCGAGACGGGTCCGTTCGAACGAGCGCAGCACGCGCCGGCGCCGGCCGGGCTCGAGCGGCTGCCCGATGATGTGGTGCAGCAGCACATATTGCGCGGTGAGCATGGGGCACCAGACCATCTCGCCCTCCCAGCCGCCATCCTCGCCCTGGAGGCTCAGGAGGTGCGCGGTCGCGCTCCTCAATGCTGGACCGGCATCGGCCGATTCAGAGTCGTTCGGCCGGCCGGACCCGGAAGCGTGGGGCCGCGGCGGCATGGAGTGCAAAAGTGCGCGGGCCAGGCTGTCCAGGGCTCGCTCGTCATTCCGCCCGCCCTGGCGTCTCGACTGGCGCAGCTGCAGAGCCCAGCGCAGGAGCCACAAGAGACGAACGGTGAGCGCCCCGAAGATCTTCAGGCCCCGACGCGGAGCGAACCGGCGCAAGGAGAGCGGAATCTCCACGGCCGCCGCCCGGGCCGCCGTTGCGAAAAACGCGAGACCCATCTCGAGCGCGGATCGGTCTTCGCAGGCGAGTATCCGCGTGGTCCGGTCCCGGTAATAGGAGTTTGTCCGCAATCCTCGGTAGACCGCGTGTCTCATCGCCACCGCCTCGGCCCGATGATCGGCAAAGACCTCGTAGAGCCCCATGGCGAGCAGCTCCGGCACTTGGGTGGCCCGGAAACGCCCGGCGGCGAACTCGCGAAAGCTGCCGCTCTCGGCGAGGGCAAGCGCGTCGCCGAAACCGAGGGTCATGCCGACCGCCGTCATGGGATGGTAGTGCCCGGCCGCGTCGCCGATCAGCACGCGACGCGGGGTACCGTATGTGACTCGCGGCCGCAGCTGATTGGCCGCAACGTGGAATTGCCCCGCCCGCACCGCTTCGACGAACCCCGGCCTGAGAGCCTCCGGCAGCAGAACGGCATAGGACTCGGTCAGGAAGCCGATCCGGTCCTGGCGTGTCCAGCGGTCCAGCGGAACGTCGACGATGATCCGGACGCAACCCTTTGCTAAACCGTATGCGAGAATCGGCCCCGGCCCGCCCAGCAGCACATGCCCGTGACCCTCGAAGGGCAGGCTCACGTCGCTCACCGTGATCCCCAGCATCCGCGAGCAGAGCATCGGGTCTGTCGACAGGCCCAGGGATTGGCGCACGATCGACGCCCGGCCGTCGGCGCCGATAATCCGCGCGGCGTCGAGGGTGTGAACCGTGCCGTTGTTGCTGTAGGCCAGCCGCTCGTCTTCGACCGCATTCACCCGCGCATGGGTGAAGAAATCCACATCCGCCTCCTTCTCGACGGCTTCCCGCAGCGTCGAGACGAGCAAGGCGTGTTCGCAAGCCAGACCCTGCGAGCCATTCGTGTAGGGAAGGACGATCGGCTCCGAGCCGTCTTCCGGGAACACCACGAAACCCCTGCCCGTGGCGCTGCGGGGTAGGGTGTCGAGCCCGATCCCGAAGTCCTGCAGTATCCGTACCCCAGGTGGATGCAGCCATTCGCCCGCCAGGCGCTCTGACCCCTTGGGATTCGCTTCGAGCAGAGCCACCCGGGCGCCCTTCCGCGCGTGAGCGAGCGCGCACAGGCTCCCGACCGGCCCCGCGCCGACAATGGCCACGTCGTAACGCCGCGACGCGGCGCCGCTCATCGGAAGACGCTCGGCTGCGCGCGGCGACGGTAGCGGACCCGGCACGGTCTCTCGGGTCCCGTCACCCAGCTGCCGTAGTTCGGACGCGGAAACGCGCCGCTGGGAGTGAAGTCGAAACGATCGAGCAGAACGGTCCAGATCGCCTTGAGCTGCATGTAGGCGAAGTTCTTACCCATGCACGCGTGCTTGCCGCCGCCGAAGCCGATCAGGGCGTAGCGGTGTTGCCTGTCCTCGCTGGCGGGAGGCGCGAAACGGTCGGGGAAGAAGCGCTCCGGGTCGGCGAATATGTGGGGCAAGCGGTGAGAGACCGCCGGCGACACCATGGCCATGGAGCCGGCGGGCACGACACGGCCTCCGTAGCGCAGGGGTTCGAGCACCTTGCGGATCAGCAATATCAGCGGCGGGTGCAGCCGCTCGCACTCGCGGACGGCGTTCTCCAGGGTCGGCTGGCGTTGGAGACTGTCGATGCTCATGGTCTCCGCTTCGCGGTAGACGTCCTGCACCTCGTCTCTTACCCGCGCCAGGTACGATGGCGCCCGGAGCAGCTCCAGACCAGTCCAGGTCGCGAGCACCGCGCTGGTGTGCTGGCCCGCGAACAGCACCGTCAGCAGGATCCCCGTGATCTCGTCGTCGCTCAGAGCGCGGCCACTCTTGTAGCGGGCGTTCATGAGCGTCTGCATGAAGTCGTCGGGGCTGGCCCCCGCATTCCGGCGCGCCGCCATGATCCCGCCGAAGAGCTCCGCCACCCGTCGCCGGGCCCTGTCGCGCTTTCGATGCGACGCAACGGGAAGCCTGGGAAGAAAAAATCCCAGCGTGTTAATGCCCTTCTGCAGGTCGTGGTAGGTCTCGGCGAAGCCGGTGTCCACCCGATCCCGGACTTCCTGTCCGATCAGGCAGCGGCTAGCGATCTTGACCGTAAGCTCGTTCATCGCGTGCGGCAGATCGATTTCCCCATCCTCGCCCAGGGCGTCGGCGAACTGCCGCGCTTCCTCGAACATGACGAGGGCGAACCTGCGCATCGCCGCCTCGCGGAGCGCCGGAAAGAGAAAGCCCAGCTGCTCCGCCATGATGTCGGGGGAGGTGTCGTAGGCAACGCCGCGTCCGAAGATGGGTACGGTGAAGCGGTAGACGGCCTTGGCGTTCAGCTGTTCCTCGGGCGTCCTGAAATAAAAGTCGTGGGCTTGGGGCCCGGTGAAGAGAACGAAAGCACGGGTACCGAGCCGGAAGCGGAAGAGCTCACCGTGCTCGCGCCAGCCGCGGCTCAACATGGCGACCGGATCTCTTTGGAACTCCGGCAAATGGCCGATCAGCGGCCGGCTGCCGGTTAGCTCGGGAAGGGGCTCGTCTGCCCGCGGCGGCAGATTCGCCGTAGGCAGGGTCGCCATGCTGTTGGATCGGTTAGCCATCTCCGCTCTCAATGGATGAAGGGCAGCATCGCGAAGCGCGCATGCTGCGTGTAGCGCTCCCACAGCTCGCCGTACTTGGCACGGCAGCGGCGCTCGTCGCGTCTCGAACGGTGCCACAGCAAGCCCGCGAGCCACGCCGGCAACAGGAAGGGAGCCCAGGACGTAAACCCGGTGGTCAGGGCGAAGGAGAGGTAGACGCAGATCTCGCCGGTGTAGTTGAGGTGCCGCCCGATGCCCCAGAACCCGGAGACCAGGAGGCGGCCTTCCAGGGTCCGGGCGGGCTTGCCCCAGATCCTGACGTTGGAATCGCGCTTGAAGCGGTGCTTCTGCTGGTTAGACCCGCGGAAGAGCCAGAAGCCGAAAACGAAGAGCACAACGATCCCGGCGGCGGCGGCCGGAGACAAGGGCTCCGGTGCGTGAACCAGCCACCAGCCGGGGAGACAGTAGAAGAAGGGCACCAGCACGTAATCGCCCCAGACCAGCATCCATCCGAAGCGCTCGCGGACGATGTCCCAGGTATGGATCATCCCCTGTTCGAACTGGAAGTAGTTGAGTACGTAGAGGAAGGTGAAGGTCTGATAGAGCATCATCGCCAGGGTCAACTCGCCGTAAGTCTCATACTGCACGGCGGCAAACGATGCGTTGAAGAGGGCCAGGCCGATGAGGGAGGGGCAGTAGCTGAAGAGCTTCAGATCGAGCCCGAACCAGGCCGGAGCGGCGTCCACACCGAAGAAGAAACCCCGCCATGATCCGGGCGATGCATGAGGCTTCCGTACCCCGCGCAGGTAGAGCCAGCCGGAGAGGGCGAACGCGAATCCGTTCGCCACGACGAACAGGGCGAGAAGGTGGGTATGCAGCACCGAGAGGGAGAGCACACCGGAGGCTTGCGCGCCACACGCCGCAATCATGACGATCAGATAGAGAGAGAGGCCGTTGAGCTTGTAGGCGCGCTCGTTTCCGTCGGCATCCGGGCCCGTGATCCGGCGACCCGGCAGCAGCAGCGAAGCCACGAAGAGGAGGGCGATGAACCCCAGCACCATCGCCGCCGCCTCGAGCAGGGTCTCGCCCGACAGCGCCGATGAGAGGTTGAGCGCTTCAGGCGGCGGCATCGCCGTTCTCCGACCCGCGCGCCAGATGCTCCTGCCACTTGCGAACGGTCACCTTCTGAAAGGCCCTGACCACTGGATTGAACTCGACGGGACGGGCGTCCCAGTGTCTTTCGTAACCCTCCTGCTCCGCCTCCAGCGCGAACCGGTCCTGGGCGAGCAGGGGGGCGATGAGCAGGCGATTGGAGACCTTCATGACCGCGGTCATGGCGAAACGGGGAATGCGCACCGGCAGCAGAGGTACTTTCAGCGACTTGAAATAGAACAGGAAGAACACCCGGCTGGTGCGCTCGTCGACCGGCAGCACGAAGAGCCAGTGCTTTATCGCGTCGTCGGTGTTCGACCACTGGTAGGGGTACTCGTAGCAGAGTTCCATGTGATTGGTGTTGAGCCGCCGATGATCGACAAAGAGGCCCGAGATGCGCCCGCGCCCGACGTGCGTGTCGTAGGCGAGATGCACGTTGTCGCCGAGGGTCTCGCAGCGGGTGAGGGTGGCCCCGTCGAAGGGCCGGTAGCGGCGGTGCAGGT
Source organism: Alphaproteobacteria bacterium (assembly GCA_022826665.1). Taxonomy (GTDB): domain Bacteria; phylum Pseudomonadota; class Alphaproteobacteria; order UBA828; family UBA828; genus WTGU01. The sequence continues at coordinate 14,005 of JAJDUK010000077.1, forward strand.
GTGCGTGGGTAAAGTCGCTCACATTGTCGATCACCATCGAGTGGTGTGCCGACCAGGTGAAACAGAGCGGCACGCAGGCCCAGCGGCCGGATCCCTCGAGCTCAGGAATGTCCGGAATCCGGCGCTCCTCCGCCAGCGCCGGATCTCCCGGGAAGAGCCAGATCAGACCGTAACGGACCTTCACCGGATAGGTCTTGAGCGCAAGATTTGGAAAGCTTCGCCCCTGGCGGTCATGGGGCACCCCGGCGGGACGCCCCTTCCCGCCGTACTCCCAGCCATGGTAGGCGCAGACGAGCCGGCATCCCTGCACGTCGCCCAGGGAGAGCTTGAGCTGGCGATGCGCACAGCGATCCTCGACCGCCTGGAAGGTGCCGTCCTTTCCCCGGAAGAGTGCGATGGAACGCTTCCAGAAGACGACCTCGATCACCGTCTCCGGCTTGATCCGGCGCACTTCCTCGACCGGATACCAGTAATTCGGGTCCATGCCCGCGGCGCGAGCCTGCTGGCGCAGGTTGCCGGCGTCCTCGAAGCCGGGCGGCGCGGCGGGCGCCGCCCTCATGGCGCGCTCCCGCCTGCCATCATCCGCATGCCCTGGTCCGGCGCGGGATCGCCCTCCTCACGCGCAACATGCCGACTCGCGGCGTCCTCGCACGGGCGCTTCGCGTGCGGGTTCGCGATCTTGTTGCGGCCGTAGTGGAACGCATAGGCCTCATGAACCGCGGCACGGAGGCCGGTCGGCCGATAGCCAAGCTCGCGTTTCGCCTTGGAGATGTCGGCGTGGCGGCACTTTCGCAACAGGCGTATGGCGCCGGGGGTGAAGCGCTGGGGAAAGCCCGGGTGAACCCGGCTCAGATAGAAGCTCGCGATTTCGGCAAAGACGAGCATGAGGCGGGTCGGAATGCGCCGGCGCGGCCGCGGGACGCCGGAGACCTCCTCGTAGAGGTCCAGGATATCCGAGATGGTCTTGTACTCGGTGCTGAAGATGTACTTTTCGCCCGAGCGACCGTGGTGCATGCACAACACGTGCCCTTCGACGATGTCGCGCGCCGCGACGAACTCGAAACCGCCATCGACGTAGGCACGGAGCTTGCCGTTGGTGTAGTCGCATAAGGTTCTTCCCAGTCGCGAGGGGAAGAAGTCGGCGCCCCCCACCACCGCACAGCACGTCGCGACCACCACGTCCTGCCCTGATGCCGCCGCGCGCCAGCACTCCTGCTCGACGAGCGACTTGCTGCGCTCGTAGGGCATCGTGCGCTCCATGGGGTAGAACTGCATGGTCTCGTTGCTGGGAGCGGAGGGATCGTCCAGGTCGTATCCGACCGCGCTGAACGAGCCCGTCACCACCACCCGGCCGACCTCCGCCTCCCGCGCCGCCTGCAGCACGTTGCGGGTACCGAGAACGTTGCACTCGAACACGTCGCGGCGATGGGCGCGGTTGCCTTCGATGGTCGAGACGTAGGCCGCGCAGTGATAGACGCCCTGACATCCCGTGATCGCCCGCCTGATGTCATCTAGATCCCGAATGTCGCCGAACGCGCGTTCGACCTCGAGACCTTCCAGGCCCTCGTTGTTGTCCTCGTGTCTCAACAACACTCGGACCCGCACGCCTTCGTCGAGCAGCCGGCGCACGAGGTTGGCGCCGACATGCCCGGCCGAACCGGTAACAAAGACGGGCGGCATCGAAGATCCCGCCGGTATGCTCGATTCCGAACTCATCGATACCGGTTTCGGTCAAGCGGAACGCGGGGCCAATTCAATGCTGCGAGATGCCTACGAGGTCTCACAGACATCGTCGCGTCCGCCCGCCGGCATCACGAGGGCACCTGCGGCGAAGCCAAGCCGCGCCCGTTCGCGCTCCCACATACCGCGAATTCTTCACGCCTACACCTCCATCTTCGGCAAGCCCGCGGTACCGACCAACCGGTACGAATCCAGACAGAGAAAAAATCTATGCGAATTAATCATTTGCCGTCCAAGAAAATACACTCATAGCGCTCATAAGTTATGCCAATGTATCGCACTGTCGCGTCGCGCTTCTGCGTGCTGATGATCTCCATACTTGTCCAGACCCGTTGGCAAGGTCTGTTGGATATGCCGAAACCCTCCGCCGACGAGATTGTCTTTGCGGTCTCCTTCGGCGTTCTGGCCAAGATCAATGTCAGTTCCCTGCAAACCGCCGAAGACATGGAATGGGTCTGCGACCTCGTAACTGAAGCCGAGGGTCAGCCCCTCAGAGCCCTGCTGAATGTTCGAGTGCTCCCACACCAGGCTGATGTGGATACTGCACGCGGGCTCAGGCGTCCGCATGGCACTTCCTGAGGACGGATACGAACGCCGAAGCGCCCGATGCAGAACGCATCAGAATGGCGGGTCGCCGTTCACAATCTGAAGTCGTACTCGAGGGTCAGCCATTCGGCCTCCTCGCGGGCGGGCGGTCTCACCCCTCGCGCCGGACGTCGATCGGGCGGAAGAACGCGCGGCGGACCGTCTTCATGGACGCGCCCGGCATGTCGTATTCCCTCTCCCGCTCCGCCTTCGGCGGCTGGTAAGCAAAACCGGGCGAAGAGGATGTTGACATCCTTCGGTGCCGCCCCCTCGCCCGTCACCAGTGTGTTGCCCTTCGCCCCAAAGAACTCGTCGATCAGCCCGGAGGTTGCCGGCCACCGCCCATCGTCGAGCGCCGCTATTACGGGCGTGACTTCATCACCGGGAGATGGCGCTGCTGCGCGCGCTGATCGCCGCCTCACCGCCGCCGACCCGCCGGGCCCTTTCGAGAGAGTTTTGCCGGCGCATCGGCTGGTTCAAGCCCGACGGCGGCTTCAAGGACATGACGGCCCGCGTCACCATGCTGGCCATGCACCGTGACGGCCTGATCACGCTGCCGCCGCCCAAGTGGGAGCGGGGCCGACCCAAGCCGATCGTCTTCGGGCCGGACACCGAACCGCCGCTGTTCCCGGCGCCGACCGCCCTCGATGACGTTCGCCCCCTCGACCCGCGCACCGTCGTGCGCTGCACCCGTGAGGGCAAGCTGTGGAACGAGTTTGTCGCCCGTTACCACTATCTCGGCTACAAGACCCTGGTCGGCGCCCAGATGCGCTACGCTGTCCACGACCGCGACGGCTGGCCCCTCGCCATGCTCGGCTTCAGCACCGCCGCCGGGAAGCTCGCCCCGCGTGACGCCTTCATCGGATAGACGCCGCAGAAGCGCGAGAAGAGCCTGCCGCTGGTCATCGACAACCCCAGATTCCTGATCCTGCCCTGGATCCATATCCTCAACCTTGGCTCGCACATTCTCGCCACCGTCCGCCGCCGCCTGCCCGAGGACTGGGCCGAGCGCTATAGCACCACCCCCGTGCTCATCGAGACCTTCGTCGAGACGCCGCGCTACACCGGCGCCGTCTACAGCGCCTCCGGCTGGACCCATGTCGGAATCACGCAGGGGCGCGGGCGCTACGACCGCGACAAACTCTATGACAAGCCAAAAAAGGACGTCTGGCTCCGGCCGCTCCAGCGGGATCGGAAGCGAACCCTAAATCGCTAAAATCCCCCGGTCGCCGAACGCTTACGTCGAACGTGTGCACGATTGGAGGTCAGGAATGGTCGGGAGTTTATTTCGGAGTGCTTACTTGGTGAATATTTTCCTTGATCGGGCACCTCACTCGTGTCCGTGTGGTCTCTCAAGCTATTGACGTACAATGAGTTTGTGCGCTCGCGCGGCAGACCGTGTTAGTGGTGAGAAATGCGGGTTAATCCAGCTCCGGGCATCGGTGTTGAAGTACCGCGCGAGCCGCAATGCGGTCTCGGCCGTGATGCCGCGGCGACCGCGAACGATTTCGTTGATCCGCGCCGGCGTCACGCCGATCGCCTTAGCCAGCGCCGTGGCCGAGAGCCCGAATGGCTCCATGAAGTCGTGCTTCAACACCTCGCCCGGGTGAACCGGCTCCAATCGGGTCATGATAGCCGCCTCCGTCACCAATCGCGGCTCAGGCATCGGTCACGTCGAAGTGCCGGATGCTCGGGGGCTCGGCAAGGGCCTGCTTGAGCCGGTCGCTGACGCCCCTCTCCCTCTGCCAGGCCAGATACTTCTCATATTGCTCGTGGCTGTCCCAATCCTCCACCAAGAGCACATTGTCGGCGTCGTCGCTGTTCTGCAGCGTTTCGACGCGCGTACAGCCCTCATAAGCGCGCGTCTCCGGAAGGATCGACCTGAAGAACGCAACCACCTCGTCCCCGGTGCCGGGCTTCGCCTTGACTTCGAGAATCACCCTTACGGCCATTTCAAGCTCTCTCGTTTGCGTCCGTGACGCTAACAGCATCGCCGGTCCGTTACACCCGGCCATTCAGGAGTCGATCATGTCCCTGCCGTCAGGAGGGATCGTCCTCCGGCTCGGCCTGAAATTGCCGAGCGAGGAGGTAACGGTAGAGCTTGAACGCGAGATGTTCCCGGTGCGACTCCAGCCAGCGCCGGGTGTCGGGCGTTAGCGCCAGAGTCTGGCAGGGCTGGTCTGCGACCACGCTATTCGCGTTCGCGTCGAGCGCCCCCGCTGGCCAGATCGCGTCGCCGGGGCCGAGCTGGTAGAGCCGCGCACCCGCATCGTCGTATGCAGAGGCCCGGCCGGATAGCAGAAGCTGAAGGCCTTGGTCCGGTGCATCCGGCCCGGCGAGGGGTTGGCCCGCGTCATAGTCGCGAGGATGCAGCCACTCTCCAAGGTCCGCGATCAGGTCCTCGAACTGGATCTGCCGGTCCAGGTAGCGCTCCAGGTCTTCGCCGGCGTGCTCCAGTATTTCCGTGCGCCGCCCTCCTGCCGCGTCTACGTCAGCTCTCCAGGCCGCGATGACGATGTCCTCGCAGCGCTCGAGCGCACGGTCCGCATTCGGCTCCACCAGCAGTTCGGCGAACGCGGCCGGCGGCAGGGTACGCTCCAGCCCGACCCGCAACGGCTCGGCGACCCCGCACAGAACCACCTTAACCCCGGCCGCGTCGGCTCGTTGCAGGAACCTGCCGAGGACGCTAACCGCAGAGAAGTCGAAGCCGGAGACGGCACCGAAGTCCAGCATCAGACAGGCTGGCGGCGAGGGACCGGTCAGGGCTTGCCGGAGCTGATCGGCCAGGGGCACGACACTGCCGAAAAAGATGTAGCCGCGCAGGCGATACGCCTGCACCCGGTCTCCCTCAGCCAGCAGAATGGCGTGATCGGTGACAGGTCGGGCCTTGTTGCTCTGGTGCTCGCGGAGGGTGAACCGCGCCTCGACGGAGTCCACCCGGCCGAGGCGAACGGCGAAGAGCACGAGCGTCGCCGCGATGCCGGCGCCCACGCCCTCAAGCAGCCCGAGCGCGATGATGATCGCGAAGATCAGCAGGATGATGCCGTACTCTTGTCGGGGCAGGCGCTTCCAGCTTTTCACCAGCCCCTCGTCCAGCATGCCGGCGCCGGCAAAGACCAGCATGCCGCCGACGAGCGGCGCCGGGACCAGCTCCAGCATCCCGTCGCCGAGCAGCAGTGCGATACCGATGACAAGGGCGGCGATGACGCCGGTGAGCCGCGTCGTTGCGCCGAACAGCTTGCTGCGCAGCGAGGCGGGAACGACCAGGGTCGACACCGTGCCGCCCCCCAGGCCGGAGATCACGGTTGCGAAGCCCTTGGCCCGGAACTCCCGGTCCCAGTCGAGCTCGCTGTTCACCGCAAGCTCCAGGCCCGCGATGTTCATGACGACGCAGATGAGGGCGACCAGGATCAGCGTCAGCATGTCGGGGATTTGCCCAGCCATCGCCGACCAGTCCACCTGCGCGAAGTCGGCTGGCGCCCAAACCGGCCACAGGCTCTCCTCTACCGTGCTCGTGAACAGCAGGCCAACGGCCCTCGCCTCCTCGCCGCTTATGTCGAGGGCGAAGAGAGCGAGATGGCAGGCGCCGACGAAGAGCACGACGCTGACCGGCAGGATCAACGGATGGCGCCAGCGCCTCATCGACAGGTAGAGGGCAAGCCCATAGGCCGCGCCCGGCGCCCACTTCCACAGCTCGTCGGGATCGAAGAATCCTGGAACCGCCGACCAGTGCGGCTCGACCCCCATCATGGAGAGCGCCGCGATACAGACGGCGCCGCCGATCCCGGCGACGAACCCGCCCGCGACCGGGTAGGGAATGAAGCGCACCGCGTTGGCGAGACGAAATTGGCCGATGATGAGGCAGAACGCGCCGGTGGCGACGGCGGCGATGATCAGCGCGACCGCCGTGGTGACGAACAGCGCATGACCCTCGGCCGCCATGGTGGAGCCGATGAGCGCCATCCCGATCACGAGTGCTGGCGAAAGTCCCGCAATCGCGCCGCGAAATCCGCTTGCGAGCGCGATGAGCAGACAGGCGGCGAAATTGCCGAACAGCACCAGGCCGACGCCCTGCGACGTGTAGGGAGCCAACGGTCCCGAGAAGATGAAGGCGCCGAAGGCGACTTGGGCGGCAAGCAGCCCCAAGCCCGAGGTAAAACCCGCTGAGAGCGCCGGCGTGGCCTTCCCGGACGCGATGTCCGTGCGTAGCTCGGACGCGAATTGCCGGAGTGCTGACGTCACACGGATGACCTATAGCGAATTCAGAAGGCCGAGGTGGCCGAAACGGCTACGGGTAGTGTACGCAATCGAGGGCTTCTCGCCGACGTTCCACAATGCGGTTGCGGCCAATGTCGCGGGGGGCGTGACTCAATCATTTCCCTCAATCGCCGGGCGCTCACTCCGTTCGCTTGGCTCCGCGCTACGCGCGCGGCGCAGTCGCGCCGTCCGGGCCTGCGGCCCGGTTCGCATCAATGTCAAATTCCTCGTTTGTTGCCGGCAAGTATCCCCGGACCATGGTGCGGTGCACGCGGTGTCGTTCCCGCGTCAGGATCGCGCCATGCAGTGCGAATACCAGCAGGCCACGGCAAGCAAGATAGACGGCGATCAGGACCTCGCCGTCGCGCCCGCGACCCATTGTGCCGCGCGGACGACGCCTCGCGCGCCCGTGCCTCCGATCACGCCACCTTGGACCACCTTGGGCCACCTTGGGCCGCCCGCCCTGAGCCACCTTGGACCACCTTGGGCCACCTTGAGCCGGAATAGACCGCCAAATCCCACATTAAATGCTTCTCCGCTTGTATCCCACGCGGCGCGGCGGCAGCCGCGACAAAGGTGAAATCGGGTCTAACTCAGCGGGATCATCACGTGGGTGCGGAAGTGCGCGCGCTCCCGCAGGCGTTCGTACCAGGCCGCGATGTTGGGGAGCACCGGGCGTTCGATATCCAGCGCGTGGTAGCGATAGCAGGCGGCACCGACAGCGATGTCGCCTATGGTGAGCGTGTCCGCCGCGACGAAGCTGCGCCCCTCCATGTGGGCATCGAGGATGTGCCAGGTCTCGCCCATGGAGCGGATGCAGCGCTCAATCTGCGCCATGTCGCGCTTCTCGGCCGGCGTGCGGATGAGGCCGATGAAGACCGGCGCGAGGTCCGGCAGGAGCGTCGTCTGCATCCAGTCGAGCCAGCGGTCGGCAAGCGCTCGGGCCGACGGGTCCTCGGGCCAGAGGTTGCCCGCGCCGTAGCGCGCGGCGAGGTAACGCACGCAGCTATGCGATTCCCAGATGGTGGTGCCGTCCTCGTCCACGATGGTGGGGATACGCCGGTTGGGATTGAGCGCGCCGTAATCGTCCGTGTCGAGCCCGCCGAAGGGCCCGCCCACGTCCTTCCGCTCGTGGGCCAGGCCCAGCTCGGCCACGGTCCACATCACCTTCTGCACGTTGATCGAGTTCTTGCGGCCCCACACCACCAGCATCTTGCGCCTCCTCCCCGGCCCCTTGTCCCGCGAGGCCGGCAGTATGCCGGATGGCGGCGGACCGGGCCACGGCGGGAGGCGAAATCCATCGCGCTTCCGCTAGCCGTCGCGTCCGCGCCGCGATAGGCTCTGGCCCACGGGCGCCGGGAGCCGTCTGGCGCGAGAGGAGGGTGCGATGAAGGGGAACTTTCAGCAGTACGACAACGCCGACCTTTGGCAGAAGGACAGGGACCATAATATCCATCCCTGGACCGACTTCGCGACCTTCAAGGAGGAAGGCTCCGAGGTCATGGCGGAGGCCGAGGGGGTCTACGTCTACAACGCCGAGGGCGAGCGCTACATGGACGGCATCGGCGGGCTCTGGTGCGTCAACATCGGCTATGGCCGGGAAGAGATGGCGCAGGCGATCGCCGATCAGGTGCGCCGCATCCCCTACTATTCGACCTTCACGCACCTAACCACCCCGCCGGCGGCGGAGCTTGCGGCGAAGCTCGCCGAACTCGCGCCGGCTTCCATCAACCACGTGTTCTACGGCACCGGCGGCTCGATGGCGAACGACACCGCCATCCGCGTGATTCACTTCTATTTCAACCGTTTGGGGAAGCCGAACAAGAAGAAGATCATCTCGCGCGTCGACGCCTATCACGGCTCGACCTACCTCGCGATGACCATGACCGGGGTGAAGTTCGACCATGACGGCTTCGACCTCGCCCCCGACCTCGTGCACCACATTCCGGCACCCCACACCTATCGGCGCCCCGACGGCATGAGTGTGGAAGAATTCTGCGACGAGAAGGTGGCCGACCTCGAGAACAAGATCCTGGAGCTCGGGCCGGAGAACGTCGCCTGCTTCATCGCCGAGCCGATCATGGGCGGCGGCGGGGTGATCGTGCCCCCGCCCGGCTACCACGCCCGCACCAAGGCGGTGTGCGAGAAGTACGAGGTGCTCTATATCTCGGACGAAGTGGTGACCGGCTTCGGGCGACTCGGGCACTTCTTCGCCTCCGAGCCGGTGTTCGACCTCACGCCCGACGTGATCACCTCGGCCAAGGGGCTCACCTCGGGCTACATCCCGCATTCGGCGACGCTGTTCTCCGACGCGATGTACGAGGTAATCAGCGTGCCTCAGTCCGACGGCGCGCTCTTCACCCACGGCTTCACCTATGCCGGGCACCCGGTCTCCTGCGCCGCCGGCGTCAAGAACATCGAGATCATGGAGCGCGAGGACCTGTGCGGTCACGTGCGCGAGGTTGGCCCCTACTTCGAGGAGCGGCTGAACGAGCTGCTGACGCTGCCGCTGATCGGCGACGTGCGGGGCAAGAAGTTCATGATGTGCGTCGAGGCCGTGAAGAATAAGGAGACCAAGGAGGTCTTTGCGGCGGACGCCAAGATCGGCGCGCGGATCACGCGCCACTGCCAGAGCCGCGGCCTGCTGGTGCGCCCGCTCGGCCACATGAACGTGCTCTCGCCGCCGCTCACGCTCACGCGCGAGCAGATCGACACGCTCGTGGAAACCCTGCGGGAGAGCATCATCGCGACCCAGAACGACCTGGTCCGCGAGAATCTCTGGAAAGGCTGAGACGCGGGCAGGACCGCGGCAGCGAGATGATGGCCGCCGCTGCGGCCTGAAAGCCAGGAGGATCGGGACGTGGCACTACCGCTCGCACCACAGCTGATCGTCAACAGCCGCATGCTCTATTTCTGCTGGGTTCCGGAGGATCCAGCGGCGGCGGCGGCGCTGCTGCCGGAGGGACTCACACCGGCCGAAAACCAGGCGATCTTCATCAACCAGTATGTCGTGGATCGCGACGATCAAACCTCGCACTTCGGCGCTTATTCGCTGACTTACGCCGGGCTCGATCTGGCCGGCCTCGACCTTGAGGACGGCACGCCCGGCCGCTGGTGGACCCACTATCTCAACTCGAACCCGGTGATGTGCGACTATGCGGCGAAGCGCGGCGTGCCGGCGGTGCCGGGCCGCACGACGCTCTACCGCGACGGCGATCGGGTGACCGCGACCACCTACGCGGACGACCAGCCGATCATCCGCAGTGTCGCGCGCATCGGCTCAGGGATCGCGGACACGGCGCGCGGCCATCTGCGCTACGTCACCGCGATCGACGGCCGCCTGATGAGCGGCAACTACGCCTACGTGGGTGAGCTATCGGACGATTTTGAGCTGCTCTCGTTGGAGTTCCTGGCACCGGACCACTCGTGCCACGCGCTGCGTCCGGCGACGCCGCTCGAGGTCACCTTCGGCTTCTATGGGCCGCGTGTCTCGTTCTGCTATCCGGGCGGCGACGGGCCGCTTTAGGTTTTTTCGCTCACGGCAGCCAGCCTACGGCCGGCGCCTCCGCGTCGCGCGTCCACGCGCGCGGGCGCGCGATGGCGCCGAAGAAGCGGCGGGCCGCGGTTGCGGTCTGTCGTGTGTCCGTCTGAGACGGACACACTGCAATGCATGAGGCGAACCTACTCCGGCGAATAGCCGGGGCAAATTACGTGCTTGGGTTCGGTGCAGCCGCCGGTGAGTTCGCGCAGGCGCTCCTGATAGTTCCAGGCGCGCACCGCCTCGTAGTGATCGAAGGCGTGCTTGACCAGGAATTCGACCGGGTCGATCACCTCCTCGCGGCGCACCACTCCCTCGCCGATGGCGAGCACGGCGCGCGGCGTGAGCGCGAGCAGGTAGGCACGCGGATCGATCACGCCATCAACGCCGAAGCCCACGGCGTCTCGGGCTGCCGTCGGGCCGAAGATAGGCAACACCAGATAGGGGCCTTCGCCGACGCCGTAATGGTGGAGCGTCTGGCCGAAGTCGGCGTCGTCCGCTTTCAGGCCGAGGTCGGTCGCCACGTCGAAGAGCCCCGCCGCGCCGGCGGTGCTGTTGACCACGAAGCGACCGAAGCTCGTGGCGGCGCGGTCCGGTTTGAGTTGTAGCAGATGGTTCGCGGTGACCACCGGCTCCGCCATATTGGTGAAGGCGCGACTGACAGCCTGCCGTGCGTCGGTCGGCATGAAGCCCCGGTAGAACCGGGCCACCGGTTCCAAGAGAAGAAAGTCGAACACGCCGTTGATGTAGTAGAAGACTTGGTTCACCTCCTCGAAGGGATCGTCATAGCCGTCTTTCCCGCCCTCGCGCGGCAGAACCGGCCAGTCGGCGCCACGGCTCTCAATTGACGGAGCACCGTCGAGGGAGGCGGGCTCATCGTCAATGAACCGTTCGAGCACCGTGCAGCCCTGCACGACGGGGACAGCCATGAGCAGCGTGACCAGCGCGACGGCGAACCGACCCGCGCGGCCCTGCGATTTCATTCGGCTAGCTGGCGGCAGGATCATCGCCCTGATTCAGGACCACGCGGAAGGTGGCGGGATCGACGTTGCCGCCGGAGAGCACGGCGACCACCGTCCGCCCGGCGGTGGCGATCTTTCCAGCAAGCACCGCCGCCAACGCCACCGCGCCACCGGGCTCCACCACGAGCTTGAGATGCAGGAAGGCCGCCCGCATGGCCGCGCCCACCTCGGCATCGCTCACGGCTACGCCGCTTTGCACCCGCTCCACATTGATCGGGAAGGTAAGCGCGCCGGGCTTCGGGGCGAGGAGTGCGTCGCAGAAGCTCTGGCCTTGTGCACCGGAGACGCCGACGCGACGGCCCTGTTCGAACGACATGGCGTGGTCATCGTAGCCCTGCGGTTCGGCGGTGTGAAGGCGGGTCTCCGGCCAGGCATCGGCAATGGCGAGAGACGTTCCGGCCATCAGACCGCCACCGCCGGCAGGCACAACCACGGCATCGGGCCGGCAGCCGAACGCTTCGCATTGGCTGACGATTTCGTGCCCGACCGTGCCCTGGCCGGCGATGACATTGAAGTCGTCATAGGGCTTGACCAGCGTCGCGCCGCGTTCATCCGCAATCCGCTTGCCGAGCGCCTCCCGGGCCTCGGAGGCGCGGTCGTAGAGCACGACCTCGGCGCCGTGGCGGCGGGTGCCGGCGATCTTCACCTCGGGCGCATCCCTCGGCATGACGATGACCGCCGGCACGCCGACGAGCTTAGCCGCCGCCGCGACAGCTTGGGCGTGGTTGCCGGAGGAATAGGTGACCACGCCGCTCTGCCTGGTGGCCCGATCTAGCTGCAACAGGCGGTTGCAGGCGCCCCGGAACTTGAACGAGCCGGTGCGCTGGAGCGGCTCCGCCTTGAGCAGCAGGCGCCCGCCGATCAACTCGTCGAGGGCGTCGGCCCTGAGCAGCGGCGTCTCGACCGCGTGGCCGGCCAGGCGCTCCGCAGCCCCGCGCACGTCGGAGGGCTTGGGCAGCAGCTCCGGCGCCGTCGTATCCGAAGCGGCACCCTGCGGGTCGCTCACCGGAACCTCCGCCGCCGCCATCCTGCGCGGCGGGCCTCGCCCCGATCCGGCCGGTCGACGGGCATGACGCCGTCGTCGCGCGAAAACCGACACAGCGCACGAAAATCGATATGGGCACCCCGCTCGCCGTTGCCGATTCGCGCGCAATGAGCATCCACGGTCTGCTGGGACATGCCGCGCGCGAGATCGCGCTCCAGGTTCGAGGCTGTCGGCCGCCGGCCAAGCTGCCAGCGATAAACTTGTGTTCCTTCCAGAACCCGCTGCACGTAGTTGCGGGTTTCTGAGAGCGGGATCATTTCGATCCAGTCGATGATGTCCACATCCGGGTCGTGCCGGGGATCGCCGTTCGCTGCGATCCAGCGGGCGACGTTGCGCGGCCCGCCATTATAGGCGGCGACGGCCAGCAGGTACGAACCATCGAAGCGCGCGAGCATGTCGCTCAAGTAGCGGCTGCCGAGCGCGACATTGTGCGTGCGATTGGAGGTGAGGCGCTTGCTCGACTGGCTCAGGCCCATTTTTCGGGCGACGCTCTTTGCTGTCCCCGGCATCAGCTGCATCAAACCGAGCGCGCCTGAGCCGCTCCGTGCCAGTCGGTCGAAGCGGCTCTCCTGGCGGATCAGCGCGAGCACCAGGGCATGTTCGAGGTCGCCGTCGTCCCGTGCGAACGGCACGTTCACTAGCGGAAACAGCCGGTCGATGGAGACGTACCCGTCCCGCGCGGCGTGCTGGGCCGCACGGATCGCCTGCTCGGGCTGACCGACAGAAAGCGCAAACGCCGAAATCATGGCGTAGTCCGCCTCGTTGCGCGCGAGCGTGCTCAGGCGCTTGTAGAAAGAGTCCACAAGATAGTCGCGGCCGAGAAACGTCAGGAAACGAACGGCCGCGAACAGCGCATGGCCGTTGAGCGTCGCAGCGCCGGCGGTACCGGACGCGGCGCCGATCAGCGGCGCGTCGGATGCGGCAATCCGGGCCATTGCAACCTGACCATAGAAGGTGGCCGGATACGCCGCGGCCTTGCCGTACCAGAGAGCCGCCCCCTCCGGATCGCCGGACGTGTCTGCGGCCAGGCCCGTCCAATAGGCCGCGCGTGCCCGGCTGATCGGCATGGTCACCGCGCCGTGCATACGCTCGAAGTGGAGAAACGCACCGCGCGCATCGTCCAGGAAACGAAGCGCGATCCACCCGGCGAGCCATTCGGCTTCGGAATAAGTCGAGGCCGCGGTCTGTCGGTGCTCGGCGGCGAGCGCATAGGCCTCATCAACCAGCCCATCCTCCAGGGCGTGGCGCGCCAGGACGGCGCGTTCTCGCCACCAGAGCTTGGGCCTGGGGCCGAGATCCTGCGGTGGAGTCTCCAAGAGGGCCCGGGCATCCTCGTCGCGACCCTTCTTTCGCCGCCAGCGCAGCCGCTCGTAGACAAGACCTGGATGATCGCGGAGCGACTGCGGCACGCGCGCAATCGCCCGATCCACGCCGCCGGCGTAGGCGCGCAGCGTCAGCCGCGCCTCCGCCAGCCGCTGTTGCCCCTCGTCGACATAGCGGTACATGCGCCGCGCCGCGCGGGCGTGATTGGCCCATACCAGGCGATCCAGGCGGGCGAGGTGATCTTCGGGCTGCAGGTGCGCCCGGTAGCGGCGGTAGGTCTCGCGAAGCTCCCGCCCGGTGAACCACCCCTGGACCCAGGTCTTGCGGATCAGTGCTGCCGCGCGCTTTTCCTGGCCGATGCCGAACAGGGCGTCGGCATAGCGCAAGCGGCCCTCACGGCTAATGGGATCGCGCCAGCGGTACCAGGCGAGGACGTCCGCATCGGAAACCCCCTTCGCCATCGCCGATTCCGCGTTGATCTGGAGCAGTCTCTGATCCGGCCAGTCCGGATACTCGTCGATGAACTGCGCGATGTCGGCGAAGGAGGCGCGCGTGCCCGGACTGCTGTAGTCCCACCAGCGCAGGATCGTGGCGCCGAGGGGGTCGCTCGCCCTGCGGGCTAGGCGATGGGCGCGGCTCCAGTTGTTGCGCGCTCCCGCTCTGAAGGCGTCGACATAAAGCGCGATGTCGGCCCGCGCCACGGCCGGCGGCATGGGCGGCGCCGGCTCCTCCTTGGCATAAGTCGGTGAGCCGAAGACGATCGGCAGAAGCACCGCCAGGGTAACGAGCACTGTCCAAATCGACAGCGCGACGCGAGCGCGTACACGATCCAGGAAAGCGGCGACTCGACACGGCCTTGTTCCCGACATGCTGCCAACCTATTCTCGCCGAAGCCGCAATGCACGACCGTGGGAGCGTGTCATGTTCCAGGGATATCTGACGGCCCTGATCACGCCGTTCCGCAATGGCGAAGTGGATGAAGACGCCTACCGTGATTTCGTCGACTGGCAAATCGAGGAGGGTGCCGCCGGGCTCGTGCCCTGCGGAACCACGGGTGAATCGCCGACCCTCAGCCACGAGGAACACCACCGGGTGACCGAGATCTGCATCGAGGTCGCGGCTGGGCGGGTTCCGGTCGTGGCCGGCACGGGCTCGAACTCGACCGAAGAGGCGATCAGCCTCACCCGCCACGCCAAGGACGCCGGCGCAGACGGCGCGCTGCTCGTCATGCCCTATTACAACAAGCCGACGCAAGAGGGGATGTACGCCCACTACAAGGCGGTCAACGACGCCGTGGACATCCAGCAGATCATCTACAACATCCCCGGCCGGAGCGTGGTGGACATGTCGGTCGAGACGATGGCGCGTCTCGCCGAGCTTCCCAACGTCGTGGGGGTCAAGGACGCGACCGCCGACCTATGTCGGCCCACCCGCACCAGGAACACCATCGGCGAGGAGTTCTGCCAGCTCTCGGGCGAGGACGGGACGATTCTGGGCTTCCTGGCGCAAGGCGGCGACGGCTGCATCTCGGTGACTGCGAACGTGGCTCCGCGCCAGTGCGCGGGCTTCTTCGCCGCGTGGGATCGTGGCGATGCCGCCGAGGCGCTGGACCGGCACAGCCAGCTGATGCCGCTCCACGACACGTTGTTCGTCGAGAGCAACCCGATCCCGGTCAAGTACGCCGCGTCGTTGCTCGGCAAGTGCGAGCCGGAGGTGAGGTTGCCGCTAACCTCCCCCAGCGAGGCAAACCGCGAGCGGATCGAATCGGCGATGCGCCGGGTCGGCCTCCTCAACTGAGTACGGCACCGGGGCAACGCCCCGCGGCCCACCCCATCCGATGAGCGGCAACACCGCGCCCGGCGGCAAACGAATCGCGCAAAATCGCAAGGCGCGCCGCGACTATCATCTCGAGCGTCCTTTCGAGGTCGGCATCCGGCTCACCGGGACCGAGGTCAAGTCGCTCCGGGCAGGACGGGCCAACATCAACGATGCCTACGCCACCGAACGCGGCGGCGAGGTGTTTCTGATCAACGCCCACATCGCCCAATACGACGGCGCCGGCCCCTTCAATCACGACCCCCTGCGGCCGCGAAAGCTGCTGCTACACAAGCGGGAGATACGCAAGCTGGTGGGGGCGCTGCGCCGCGGCGGCGTGACCTTGGTGCCGCTCGCCCTCTATTTCAACGAGCGCGGGATCGCCAAGGTGGCGCTCGCCATGGCCTCGGGAAAACGCAAGTACGACAAGCGCGCCGCGGAGAAGGCGCGGGACTGGCAGCGCCAGAAGGAACGGCTGGTCCGCGAACGCGGATAGAAGGATTTGCCGGCTCAGGCGCGCGCCTCGTCCAACACGTCCCGAATCGCGGCGAAGACATCGGCAAACATCGCCGGCGTGAGACGGCCCGTGTTCGTGTTGAGGCGCGAGCAATGGTAGCTGTCGAACAGACTGTGCCCGTCATCCAGGCGATGGGCCGCGCCATGGGCGAAGCGGCACGCGCTGGCGCGGAGACCGAGCGCCTTCAGCACCGCGCCGTGAGCGACCAGGCCCAGCGCGAGGATCACCCGAAGCTGTGTCATCGCCGCGATCTCGGCCGTGAGGAACTGACGGCACGCCGCGATTTCCGCCCCCTTCGGCTGGTTCTGCGGCGGGACGCAGCGAACCGCGTTGGTGATCCGGCAGTCGTGCAGCGTGAGGCCATCGGCAGCGTGAGCGCCGTAGGCACCGCGGGCGAAGCCGAAATCGCCGAGGGTGGCGTAAAGCAGGTCGCCGGCAAAATCACCTGTGAAGGGCCGGCCCGTGCGATTAGCCCCGCGCAGGCCGGGCGCGAGACCGACGATCAACAGTCGCGCATCAAGTCCACCGAAGCTCGTCACCGGTGCATTGTGCCAATCCGGCTCGGCAGTCCTATGACCTTCACGAAAAGCGGCGAGTCGCGGGCACAGGTCGCAGTCCCGGTCCGGTGCGCGCGGAGCCGGCACCGGCGTGCTCACGCCGTGTGCGCGACCTCGTCGGCCATCTCGTCCTCCTCGCCCTCGTCGCCGTACCCCTCGTACTCGTCCTCCATCGGCTCCCTCAGGGTCCGGGCACGTTCGTGCCGCCACTTCGGCTCGCGCGCGATCACGGGCTCTAGCTCCTGCAGCTCGATGAAGGTGTCGGCTTGTCGGCGGAGTTCGTCGGCAATCATCGGGGGCTGCGAGCGAATCGTGCTGACGACCGATACCCGCACACCCTTGCGCTGGACGGCCTCGGTCACACGGCGGAAATCGCCATCGCCCGAGAACAGCACGATGTGGTCGAGGACGTCGGCCAACTCCATCATGTCGACCGCGATTTCGATATCCATGTCGCCCTTGACCTTGCGGCGACCCAAGGAATCGGTGAACTCCTTGGTCGGCTTCGTGATCAAGGTGTAGCCGTTGTAGTCGAGCCAATCGACCAGCGGCCGGATCGGCGAATACTCCTGATCCTCGATGAGAGCCGTGTAATAGAGAGCACGGATGAGCCGGGCCTTGCCCGCGAACTCCTCCCTCAAGCGCTTGTAGTCAATGTCGAATCCGAGCGAACGGGCCGCGGCGTAGAGATTTGCGCCGTCGATAAAGAGGCCGATCCGCTCTTGCGGGTTGAAATCCATCAAGTTCTATCCTTCTCGGTCGGGTGAGTCAGAATACCGGAGACCATGCCGTTGCTGCGTGGCGCATCTCTCCGTCGCCCACGAAGTCGCGGGCACTCGGCACGCGCGCCATAACTAGGGATTATCGGAGAGCGGGACAAGTGCAAGAGCGCGTTTCGTCACAATGATTCTAGTTGCACTCGGTGCGAACCTCGCAAGCGTGCGCCATGGCACGCCGGCCGAGGGGCTGGACGCGGCGCTCGCTGCGCTTGCCGAGCGCGGAATCCTGCCCGTTGCGCGGTCGCGGTGGTACCGCAGCGCGCCGGTTCCGCCCGCGCAAGGACCCTGGTTCGTCAACGGCGTGGTCCGGGTCGAGACGACGCTCTCCCCCGTCCCGCTCATGGCGCACCTCCTCGCCGTCGAAGCGGCGTTCGGACGACGGCGGAGCATTGCCGGCGCGGACCGTCCCCTCGACCTCGATCTCCTGGATTACGATGGCCAGGTCGTCCACCACGCCGCCAGCGACGACGGACCGGCACTCAGCCTCCCTCACCCCAGGCTTGCGGAACGCGCGTTCGTGCTGGCACCGCTCATCGAGGTGGCCCCCGACTGGCGGCATCCGGTGAGCGGCGCCACCGCCGCATCTTTGCTCGCGGTGGTGGCGGGGGATCAGACCATCGAGCCGCTTTCGCCTGCCCCAACCGGCGCGTGACGGCGCCGGCGCTCCGGTAGCGAACCACCCACAATCAGACGCTTGCGAGCGCCCGATCGCAAAATCGCATATTGATTTGATCATTTTCGATAGCGAGAGATATCATGGCCCGGCCGCGGACGGCGGCCCGGTTGGGCGGAGGCGGCGGCTTCCGACGAGGGCTCTGCAATCGCGTCGGCTACACGCTCGACAGCCGGCGCTACGGTCGAAGGACGGAATGCGAAGACTACTGGCAGCCGGCATTGCCGGCTTGATGATGATTTCCCTCCCGGCGATTACGCTCGCCGACGAGGACCAGGAAACCTATGAGCAGCTCGATCTGTTCGGCGACATTCTCGAACGAATACGGGACGAGTATGTCGAGGAAGTAAGCACGTCCGACCTGATCGATGCCGCCATCGAGGGCATGATCGGCTCACTCGACCCCCATTCGAAGTACCATAACCCCAAGAGCTACAAGGAAGTTCAGGTTCAGGCGCGCGGCGAGTTCGGCGGCCTCGGCATCGAGGTGACGATGGAGAACGGCCTCGTCAAGGTGATCGCGCCGATCGACGACACGCCCGCGCAGCGTGCCGGGATCGAGGCGGGGGACCTGGTGACCCACCTCGACGACGAACCGGTGCTCGGTCTCACCCTCCAGCAGGCCGTCGACAGGATGCGCGGCCCCGCCAACTCCGAGATCACGCTCACCGTCCGCCGCAGAGGGGTGGAGGAGGATCTGACGTTTCCGATCACCCGCGCGATCATCAAGATTCGTTCGGTGCGTGCGCGGGTAGTGGATGACGAGATCATCCTCGCGCGGATCTCGACGTTCTCCGAGCACACGTCCGACGATCTCGAGGGAACACTGGGCGACCTGTGGGACGAGCAGGGCGACCAGATGCTCGGCGCCGTACTCGACCTGCGCAACAATCCGGGCGGTCTCCTCGATCAGGCGATCGCGGTCTCGGATGCGTTCCTGGAACGGGGTGAAATCGTATCGACCAGGGGTCGGGACCCCGACAGCATTCTGCGCTTCAACGCGCGCCAAGGAGACATCATCGACGGCCTGCCGCTGGTCGTGCTGATCAACAGCGGGACGGCCTCGGCCTCAGAGATCGTGGCCGGTGCGCTGCAGGATCACGGGCGGGCACTACTCCTCGGCACCCGCTCGTTCGGCAAAGGCTCGGTGCAGACGGTGCTTCCGCTCAGCGGGCGCGGCGCGCTGCGGCTTACCACGGCGCGATACTTCACGCCGTCCGGCCGCTCGATCCAGGAACAGGGGATCGACCCCGATATCGTCGTGGAGCAGATTCGGCCCGAGCCCGAGCCCGAGCCAGAGGCTGACGCGGTGCCTGAACGGCGGGAAGAGGACCTGCGGGGCCATCTCGACAATGACGGGTCCGGTGTCGAGGACGAAGTTGACCCGGTGACGGAGGAGGCTGTCCAGGTTGAGGACGACCCGGCGGATGGCGACTATCAGCTGGCCCGCGCGATCGAGCAGCTGCGCGGCTTCCACGTCCTCTCGGGCAGAGCGATCGTAAACTGAGCCGGTACGCGCGTCGGCCCCACCTCCGGGTGACATGAATAGTCTCGACGGGCTCCCCTACCGTCCCTGTGTCGGCGTGCTGTTGTTCAACGCACGGCGGCAAGTCTTCGTCGGACAGCGCATCGACATGGTGCAGGAAGCCTGGCAGATGCCGCAGGGCGGCATCGACCGGGGCGAGGACCCGCGCGATACGGCGCTAAGGGAGCTTGAGGAAGAGACCGGCGTCAGACCCGACAAGGTGGAGCTCGTCGCAGAAACGCGGGAGTGGTTGCGCTACGACTTGCCGCCCAACTTGGTAAACCGCGTTTGGCGCGGGCGCTACCGGGGCCAGGAGCAGAAATGGTTCGCCGCGCGCTTCCTCGGTACCGATGCCGACGTCGACATCGATACCCCGCATCCCGAGTTCAGCGATTGGCGCTGGTCTCCCGTCGACGAAATCGCCGCGAACGCGGTTTCCTTCAAGCGGGCGCTCTACGAAGCGGTGATTGCTGAGTTCCGGCCGTTTCTTTCGCCCACGCCAGACGGCGGACATAGAGCCTGAGCGCAAGCCAAGTCAGCGCCGCGATAATTCTTCCCAGCCGTCCCTGCGGCTTGATGCCGACCGCCTTCAAAGTCATGCCAACGCCGCGCTGAACGTGATCCCGCCGGTAGAGCGGTAGCGTGCGCGCCGCATAAGCGAGGGTGGCGCGTCGGCGAACGTAGGGATCGGGCTCTCCGACACCGGAGTGATAGGCGTAGGAGAGCTCGTCGTCGGTCGACTCGAATAGACGGCCGAGCGCCACCTTGGCTCGCGCGAGCCGGCCGACGCCCTCGATATCCCGATAGCGCTTCATGGTGGTGTAGAAGAGCTTGTAGTGGCGGAACTCGTCGCCCGCGATCCGCTTGCAGATCGCCTTGAAGACCGGTTCTTCGGCGGCGTCGCGCAGCGCACTGTAGTAGGTGGACGTGCCGACTTCGACGATGCAGCGCGCCACCATCTCGGCGCAGCGTGACCCCCGGATCGATTCGCTCGCCTCCACGTCGATGGGATGGCCTGCGACGAAGCGGGCGAAGGTCGCATCGAAGTCGAACGAGGGGTCCGCGAACTCGGCGTAGCGGCGCAGGACCGCGCCGTGCTGGACCTCCTCCTCCGCCCACGCAAGCGCGTCGGCGCAGAAGCCGGGATCGTCGTGAAACACGCCGCAGAGATACTTGCCGTAGTCGGCGCTGTGGTGCTCGACCATGCACGCGGCCTTGGCAATCTTGACCATCTCCGGGTCGAGTTTCGACCGGTCGAACTGGTCCCAAGGGATGTCGTCAAGGGTCCAGTGGCCCATGGTCCGCGTCCTGGATTAAGACGATTCAACGGTCCCGCATAATAGCACGTGCAGGCCGAATGTCGCTAAGGACGGAATCGATTTCATATCCTGCTTGACGGCTCATAACCTTTATTCAAAATACATCTTTAAGTGCCCACGGGTCGGCTCAGCGGCCTCTCAAGTGGGTTGGGGGCAGGGCCGATCCGCAATCGGGCGCATTGAATACATGCGATGAGGCAACAGCGGATAGGAGGGTACAACCATGCTACACGTGAACAGGCGTGACGTTCTTAAGATGGGTGGCGCGCTAGGCGCTGCCTCGGCCGCAACCCCGGTCATGGTGGCGTCGGCCAGCGACGCGGACGTAAGCGGCCTCCCCAGGGTCAAGCAGGAGCTCGTCGCCCCGCCCTTCGTTCCGCCCCATGAGCAGGTTGCCACGGACGGACCGAAGATCATCGAGGTGGAGCTCACCGCCACCGAGGACAAGCGCGAGATCGACGACGACGGCACCATGCTCAACACGCTGTCGTTCAACGGCTCTATTCCGGGGCCGCTGATGATCTGCCACGAGGGCGACTACATCGAGCTCACCCTCAAGAACCCGGCGAGCAACACCTTCGAGCACAACATCGACTTCCACGCGTCGACCGGCGCGCTCGGCGGCGGCGGGCTCACGCTCATCTCGCCCGGCGAGCAGGTCAAGCTGCGCTGGAAGGCGACCAAGGCCGGCACCTACATCTACCACTGCGCGCCGGGGGGAACGATGATCCCCTTCCATGTCGTCTCCGGCATGAATGGGGCGGTGATGGTGCTGCCGCGCGACGGCCTCAAGGACCGTCACGGTAACCCGCTCCGCTACGACCGGGCCTATTACATCGGCGAGCAGGACTTCTACGTGCCGCGTGACGCCGATGGCAACTTCATCGACTACGCCGACCATACCGAGGGCATGTCCGACATGTTCGACGTGATGCAGACACTCACGCCGAGCCACGTCGTGCTGAACGGCCGGGTCGGCGCGCTCACCGGCGACAACGCGATGACGGCGAACGTCGGCGAGTCGGTGCTGTTCATCCACTCCCAGGCGAACCGAGACTCCAGGCCGCACTTGATCGGCGGCCACGGCGACTACGTCTGGGAACAGGGCTCGTTCGCCGATCCGCCGGCGGAAGGCTTGGAGACCTGGTTCATCCGGGGCGGCTCCGCCGGAGCGGCGCTCTATACCTTCCGGCAGTCGGGAGCCTACGTGTATCTCTCCCATAACCTGATCGAGGCGGTTCAACTGGGCTGTCTCGGCGTCGTCGTCGTCGAGGGCGAGTGGGACCACGATCTGATGACGCAGGTCCAGCCGCCGACCGTGATGACGGCCTAGATCCTCCCGCACACTGGCTGCTCTCGGTTCTCCGGGAGCAGCCCATTTCTTCGTCTGTTTGTTTGAGCTTTCGTAGCACGGGATTCGTAACGGGGCTCGCGGCTCGCGAACGGTCCCCCTATCTCCCGGTCGCACCCGCTCCTTGCGACACGAGTCTGCGCTCTTCCCTGGCCGCGAAGATGCGCCGGAACACCGGCGCCGGCTTCAGCATGTCTTCCAACGTATATTGATCGAGCACGCCGAAAAATGCTTGCAGGCCCTCCTCGAGAACCCCGGTCAAGCGACAGGGCCCGGCGATCGGGCACGTGTTCTTCTCCCGACCGGCGAAGCACTCGACCAGCTGAAAGTTCCCTTCGGTGGCGCGGATGACCTCGCCCAGATTGATCTCGCTCGCCGGCATCGCGAGCTCCAGGCCGCCGTTCTTGCCGCGGGTCGTCGTGATGTATCCCTCCTGACCCAGCTGATGGATAAGCTTCATCAGATGGTTCTCGGAAATGCCGTAGGCATCGGAGATTTCCCGGATCGTGCAGCGCCGGTGGCGGTTGAGACCCAGATAGATGAGGGCTCTCAAACAATAGTCGCTGTATTTCGTCAGCTGCATGTGACCGACCTCATCGGTGCGGGCATCGATTTTAGCCGTTGAGCCGCGCTTTGTCCGCCGCGTGCTTGGTGTGGCTGGGCCACTCCCGGTAGAGGTCCGCGCGCCGGCGGCGGTCCTTGAAGGTGGGTGCGGCGCCGTTCTCGCGATTCTCGTGGATCCTGTCGAGGTCGACTACGCCGCGCACCACGGTCTCGATGTTGGGCTCCGGCGCTTCCGCGACGACGCCATTCGGGGCATCCCACGGGGTGTCGCAGGGGCTCAGTATCGAACTGCGCCCCCAAGGGGACGGCAGCGGCCCACCCGGCGGCAGCACGGCACTGCCCCCGCAGTGGACGACGTACACCTGGTTCTCGATCGCGCGCGCCTGGGCTGAGTGGCGGACACGCCAGAATCCGTGTTCCGTGAAGGTGAGCGACGGGCACAGGATGATCTCGGCGCCCTGCTCGGCAAGGCTAGCGGCGCACTCCGGAATCTCGGCCTCGTAGCAGACGTTGAATCCGACCTTGGCAAAGGGGAGTTCGACCATCTCGATGGTGTCGCCTTCCTCGGTCGACCACTGCGCTTCGGCCGGAAAGATGTGCGTCTTGTCGTGGGCGTGAACCAGTCCGTCGGGGCCGTAGAGATAGGCGACGTTGAGGTATCTGCCGTCCTTCCTTTCCAGGTGAGAGCCGGCGACGATGTGCTGTCCCCGCTCCCTGGCCTCGCTTTCGAAGAGCCGGCGATAGTCTTCGGTGTAATTCGTGTTCCCGTATTGATGAATGCGGGTCAATTCGGAAACCGGCAGCTCCATCCAGTCCGGAAAGGTCGTGAATAGCTCGATGGTGAAGAGCTCCGGGAACAGGACAAGGTCGGCACCCTCTGCCCGGTCCAGCAGCCCGCGTGCGTGCGCGGCGAATTCGTCGAAGCTGCCGACCGGCCTGACAACGAACTGGCACGCCGCGATCGATACGCTCCTGGGCATGGCTCAATCTCCTGGGGACCCGGCGGCCCGCGCACCAGAATCGGTCAACTCGCAGTTATGTGTTGCAAAACAATACGTTACGCGAAATTGGCTTCGTTTTGCAAAATCGCGCCTCGCGCGTGCCGGATACTACGCCTCGGGCGGCTTAGCCGGCGTTGGCGGCCAGAAGCTCCGCGAGCTCGACCTCGCGCTCGAACTTCTCGCGTTCCTCGTCGCCCTCGGCATCGCGCAAACGAAGCTGCGCCTGCTCCAGCCGCGCATCGGCCTGGGCGCGGTCGATGGCGCCGGCCTCGAAGGCCTCTGTGGAGAGCACCGTGCAGCGCTCGCCGGTCACCTCGGCGAAGCCCTCGGCGACCACGTAGCGGTCCTTGGGCTTCTCGTTCTCGTAGATCTCGATCACGCCGGGCCGGAGCGTGGAGAGCAGCAGCGAATGGCCCGGCAGCACGCCGAAGTCGCCTTCGGCGCCCGGCACCACCACCATCTCGACGTCGCCGGAGAAGATCAGCCGCTCCGGCGCGACGAGCTCGAACTGCAGGGTGTCGGCCATGGCCGTTCCTCGGGCTCTCGGGCCTGCCTAGGCGGCCTCGGCGGCCATCTGCTTCGCCTTGTCCACGGCTTCCTCGATGGGGCCGACCATGTAGAACGCGGCCTCCGGCAGGTCGTCGTACGCGCCGTCGCAGATCGCCTTGAAGCTCGCGATCGTGTCCTTGATGTCCACGAGCTTGCCGGGCGTGCCGGTGAAGACCTCGGCCACGACGAAGGGCTGCGACAGGAAGCGCTGGATCTTGCGGGCACGCGCCACCGTGAGCTTGTCCTCCTCCGAGAGCTCGTCCATGCCGAGGATGGCGATGATGTCCTGCAGCGACTTGTAGGTCTGCAGGATGCGCTGGACCTCACGGGCGACCGTGTAGTGCTCCTCGCCGATGATGCGGGGGTCGAGCATGCGCGAGGTGGAATCGAGGGGGTCCACAGCCGGGTAAATGCCGAGCTCGGCGATCTGCCGCGAGAGCACCGTGGTCGCGTCCAGATGCGCGAAAGAGGTCGCCGGCGCCGGGTCGGTCAGGTCGTCGGCCGGCACGTAGATCGCCTGCACCGAAGTGATCGAGCCCTTCTGGGTGGACGTGATGCGCTCCTGCAGCGTGCCCATGTCGGTGGCGAGCGTCGGCTGATAACCCACCGCCGACGGGATGCGGCCCAGCAGCGCCGACACCTCGGAGCCCGCCTGGGTGAAGCGGAAGATATTGTCGATGAAGAGCAGCACGTCCTGCCCCTCTTCGTCGCGAAAGTACTCGGCCTGGGTGAGGCCGGTGAGACCGACGCGCGCGCGCGCGCCCGGAGGCTCGTTCATCTGGCCGTAGACCAGCGCCACCTTGGACTGGTCGCCGTCGAGGTCGATGACGCCGGACTCGATCATCTCGTGGTAGAGGTCGTTGCCCTCGCGGGTCCGCTCGCCCACGCCGGCGAACACGGAATAGCCGCCGTGCTGTTTCGCGATGTTGTTGATGAGCTCCATGATGATGACGGTCTTGCCGACGCCGGCGCCGCCGAAGAGCCCGACCTTGCCGCCCTTGGCGTAAGGCGCGAGCAGGTCCACTACCTTGATGCCTGTGACCAGAATCTCGGCCTCGGTCGATTGCTCGACGAAGGCCGGCGCCTGGGCGTGGATCGGCTTGCTCGACTTGGCGCCCACATCGCCGCGCTCGTCGATGGGATCGCCGACGACGTTGATGATGCGCCCCAGCATCTCCGGCCCCACGGGCACCGCGATGCCCTCGCCGGTATCGACCGCGTCGCCGCCGCGCACGAGCCCGTCCGTCGTGTCCATGGCGACGCAGCGCACGGTGCTCTCGCCGAGATGCTGCGCTACCTCCAGAACCAGGCGGTTGCCCTGGTTGTCGACGTGAAGGGCGTTCAGGATCGCCGGAAGCTCGCCCTCGAACTGCACGTCCACGACCGCGCCCATGACCTGGGTGATCCTGCCGACCGCATTTCTCGTCGCCATCTTGCCTTGCTCCCGCTCGAACTCGTTCGCTGCCCCGGTCAGAGCGCTTCGGCGCCGGAGATGATCTCGATCAGCTCCTTGGTGATCTGCGCCTGTCGCGTCCGGTTGTAGTTGAGGGTCAGCTTGTCGATCATTTCACCAGCGTTGCGTGTCGCACTGTCCATCGCCGTCATCCGCGCGCCCTGCTCGCTGGCTGCGTTCTCGAGCAGCGAGCGGAAGATCTGGATCGACAGATTGCGCGGCAGTAGGTCGGAGAGGATCATCTCCTCGTCCGGCTCGAAATCGTAGATCGCGCCCGAGTCGTCGCCGCCTTCGGCCTCCGCCTGCGCAGGCGGGCTGAAGGGGATCAGCTGCTGGAAGGTGACGATCTGGCTCATCACCGTCTTGAAGCGGTTGTAGACCACCGTGCAGGTGTCGAACTCGCCGGCCTCGAAACGCTGGGTGAGGCCGCGACCGATCGCGTCCGCCTCCTCGAAGGAGGGGCCGCCGGAGCGCCCGATCCCGTCCGTATGGTCGACGATCATCCCGCCGAACTCGCGGCGCAACTGCTCGCGGCCCTTGCGGCCGACGCAGATGATCTTGGTGGTCTTGCCCTGCTCGTTGAGTTCCTTGAGGCGCGCGCGGGTCGCCCGCGTGATGGAGCTGTTGAAGCCGCCGCACAGCCCGCGATCGGCGGTCGCCACCACGAACAGGTGGGTGTCGTCCTTGCCGGTGCCCCGCAGCATCGCGGGCGCTTCCTCGCGCTCGCCCATGATCTCGGCGAGCGAGCCCACCATGCGCTCCATTCGCTCGGAGAAGGGACGCGCCGCCTCGGCCGCCTCCTGCGCGCGGCGCAGCTTGGAGGCCGCGACGAGCTTCATCGCCGAGGTGATCTTCTGGGTCTGGCGCACGCTGTTGATGCGCACCCGGAGGTCCTTGAGGCTCGCCATGGCGGAGGCCTGTTTCTTCCTTTACCGCAGCGAGTTAGGCGAACTTCTTCGAGAATTCATCGAGGATCGCAGTGAGCGCCTTGTCGCTCTCGTCGCTCATCTCCTGCGAAGCGCGGATCTCCTCCAGCAGCGCGCCGTGGTTGGCCCGCACCTCGCCCAGGAACTCGCGTTCGAAGCGGTTGACCTCGGTCACCTCGATGCCGTCGAGATAGCCGCGCACGCCGGCGAAGATGGAGACCACCTGGTCCTCCACCGCCATCGGCGCGAACTGGTCCTGCTTGAGCAGCTCGGTCAGCCGCGCGCCGCGATTGAGCAGCCGCTGGGTCGCCGCATCGAGGTCGGAGCCGAACTGCGCGAAGGCTGCCATCTCGCGGTACTGGGCCAGCTCCAGCTTGATTCGGCCGGCCACCTGCCGCATCGCCTTCACCTGGGCGGCGGAGCCCACCCGGCTCACCGAGAGGCCGACGTTAATCGCGGGCCGAATGCCCTGATAGAAGAGGTCGGTCTCCAGAAATATCTGCCCGTCAGTGATCGAAATCACGTTGGTCGGGATGTAGGCCGAAACGTCGTTGGCCTGGGTCTCGATCACCGGCATCGCGGTGAGCGAGCCCGAGCCGTTGCCCTCGTTCATCTTGGCCGCACGCTCAAGCAGGCGCGAATGGAGGTAGAAGACGTCGCCGGGATAGGCCTCGCGCCCCGGCGGGCGGCGGAGCAGCAGCGACATCTGGCGGTAGGCCACGGCCTGCTTCGAGAGATCGTCGTAGAAGATCACCGCGTGCATGCCGTTGTCGCGGAAGTACTCGCCCATGGTGCAGCCGGCATAGGGTGCCAGGAACTGCAGCGGCGCGGGCTCCGACGCGGACGCGGAGACGACGATGGAATACTCGAGCGCGTTGTACTCTTCGAGGGTCTTGACGATCTGCGCCACGGTCGAGCGCTTCTGCCCCACGGCAACGTAGATGCAGTAGAGCTTGCGCGACTCGTCGTCGCCGGCGTTCACGTCCTTCTGATTGATGATGGTGTCGATCGCGACGGCGGTCTTGCCGGTCTGGCGGTCGCCGATGATGAGCTCACGCTGGCCGCGCCCGATGGGTACCAGCGCGTCGAGCGCCTTGAGCCCGGTCTGCACCGGCTCGTGCACCGAGCGGCGCGGGATGATGCTGGGGGCCTTGACCTCGACCCGGCGGCGATCCGCGCCCTCGATCGGGCCCTTGCCGTCGAGCGGATTGCCGAGCGGGTCCACCACGCGCCCCAGCAGCCCCTTGCCCACCGGCACGTCCACGATGGTGCCGGTGCGCTTGACGATGTCGCCTTCCTTGATGTCGCGGTCTTCGCCGAAGATCACGATACCGACATTGTCGGTCTCAAGATTCAGCGCCATCCCCCTGATTCCACCGGGGAATTCGACCATCTCACCGGCCTGGACATTGTCCAGCCCGTAGACGCGGGCCACGCCGTCGCCGACCGAAAGCACCTGGCCAACCTCGGCGACATCGGCCTCGGAGCCGAAATTGGCGATCTGTTCCTTGAGGATTGCCGAAATTTCGGCGGCGCCGATATCCATCTCAGATTCCCTTCATCGCCAATTCGAGATTCTGCAACTTTGTCCTGAGCGAGTTGTCGAGCATGCGCGAGCCGACGCGCACCGTGAGCCCGCCGATCAACGAGGGATCGACGCGGGTCTCGAGCGCCACGTCGCGGCCGACGATGTTGCGCAGCGCGTCCCTCACCGCATCCAGATGATTGGGCTTGAGCGGCACGGCGGAGGTCACTTCCGCCGACACCTCGCCCCGATGGTCGGAGAGCTTCGTCTGAAACGCCGCGATCATGTCGACCAGCAGGAAGACCCGCCGGTTGCGCGCGAGCAGTGCGACGAAGTTCCTGACGTATTGGCTGGTTCCGAGCCGCTCCAGCACCGCATCCAGCGCCTTGGCCTGCTCGGCGCGGGAGAGCGTCAGGCTGCGGACGACGCGCTTCAGGTCGTCGCTGCCGTCCACCAGCTCGCGGATGGCTTCGAGGTCGCGCTCGATCTCCTCGATCGCGTTGCGCTCCAGGGCGAGCTCGAACAACGCGGTCGCATAACGATCCGCGAGACCGGCTCCGCCGACCGATTGACCAGCCACCGCTACTCCCTAGGTTCGCTTCGGATGCGCCGCGGCGCCCGTTGCCGCCTGCGGCGCGGCCGCAAAAAAAGCCTCGCGGGCGCCCGTCCCGGACAAGGCCGGGGAGTGGTATCACACTCACCCGACCCGTGCAACCGCGCGCGGCGCCGGCGGCAGGGTGCCGCCTGCTCCATCGGACTCTGGACTCCTGCGCCGAATTACTGCTTGAAGGGGCGCCGACAACACGACGTATTCAAAGGGAATTCGAGGGAGATCGAGCACATGTCACTGAAGGACGAGCTGGACAAGCTGCGGGCTGCTTCCGTGGAGAGGTTTCCACCTGAGACCCTCGCCACCATGCAGGGGGCCACGAAAGACCTCATCGCCTCCGGCATGGCCGAGCAGAGTGCCAAGGAGGGCAGCGCCGCCCCGGATTTCGCGCTACCCAACGCCCAGGGCGAGCCGGTCGCCTCCGAGGCGCTGTGGGGGGACGGGCCCGCCGTGGTCTCCTTCTACCGCGGCGGCTGGTGCCCCTATTGCAACATCGAGCTGAAGGCGCTGCAGGATCGGCTGCCGGAGATCGAGGCGCTCGGCGCACGCCTGGTCGCGATCTCCCCGGAGACGCCCGACAACGCGCTCACGACGCAGGAGAAGAACGAGATCGGCTTCGAGGTGCTGAGCGACGATGGCAACAAGGTGGCGAGCGCCTTCGGCCTCACCTTTCGCCTGCCAGATCAGGTCAACGACCTCTACAAGGGGTTCGGCATCGATCTGGAGACATCCAACGGCGAGGCGAGCCAGACCCTGCCGGTGCCCGCGACCTTCGTGATCGGCAAGGGCGGCAAAGTGCTCAAGGCCTTCGTCGATGCCGATTACACCAGGCGGGCCGAGCCGGACGAGGTCATCGCGGCCCTGAAGGACGCGGACGAGTAGCCCGGACTTGCGACAGGAGGTCACCGTGTTGAAGACGTACAACCCGTCCGGCATTGCGCCGCCGTTCGGCCACTACGATCACGGCGTCGAGGCAGTCAACGTCTCGCGCCTGCTGCACGTCTCAGGGCAGATCGGTGTCCAGCCGGACGGCACCGTGCCCGACGACGTGGCGGCGCAGATCGAGTGTGTCTGGCGCAACATCGAGGCCGTGCTTGCCGACGCCGGCATGACCACCGCCAACATCGTGCGCACCATCACCTACATGCTGGATGCCGACTACGTGCCGCTGCTCGCTGCGGCGAGAAAGCAGCACCTGGGCGCCGACCACAAGGCCGCGTCGAGCACCATCGTGGTAGCCGGCCTGGTGCGGCCGGAGTGGAAGGTGGAGATCGACGCCGTCGCCGTGGCCTGAACGCTAGCCCGCCCCGCTCACGTCCTGATGATGTAGTGGAGCACGATATAGGGCGGCATGTTGTCGTGGGCCTGGCCGCCGCCCACGGCGGCGCTGCGGCCGAGGGTGGCGTCCATGCCGCTACCCTGCAGGCTGTACTTCTCGTCGAAGGCCTGCTGCGGCGAGTAGTCGGCGGCAACCTGCTCGGTTGCCGTCACCAGGGGGCCGATGCCGACGTTCTCGTCGGCCGCCAGGTGGTGGAAGTGCTCGGGCAGCTCGTCCACCGTAAGCGTGTGCTCGGCCGCGCCGCCGGTATCGCCAAAGGCATAGACATTGCCGGACGAAAGCACGAAGCGGTCGCGCAGGTCGGGAATGTTGAAGGTGGTCACGCCGTCGCCGGCGCCGTAGCGGGTGCCGATGGCGGCGAACAGATTGGCGAAGGTGGTGCGGCTGATGGCGCTGCCGGTGCACCGGAACCAGCCGGAAGGCGAGCTCGCGCCGGCGTTCAACATGATCGTGCCGGGCGGCACACCGGCCACCGGCGCCGGTTGCGGCGGAAGCTGCGCGCTCGGCACACGGCCCGAGCCGTCGAGCGAGGCGACGCCACCCGAAACGCCGCGGCCGAGCTCGGAATCCGGCACGCGGCGGCGGGAATCGAGCGCGGCCACGCCATCCACGTTGCCGCGCGCCTGAATCATGGTCCTGATGTGCTGGAACACCTTGAAGAACTCCGCCCGCGGCGGACGGTCCTGATCCGAGTTGACGCCGGCAGTCGAGATATCGTCCGGGGGCCAGGGCATGGCTGCCTCTCCTATGCTTCGACGCCGCGCACGACGACGTCGACCACGGCGTCGGCCGGGTTGCCGGCGCCGTCATAGATGCGGATGCGCGTCGGGTTGTTCTTGCTAACGAGGGTCCAGGTCCAGCCGGCGCCCACCGATTGCAGCGTGATATCGAGGTCGGTCACGAGGCCGAGATCGTGCGGCACGATGCGCCCGTCCGCCGCCGTGCCCTGCCAGTCCGAGGTATCGCGGTCGAGCAGCTTGCGCTCGGCCGCCGGCGCGTGCACCGACCAGCACACGTGATCGAGGCTGAGCACGACGGTGCCGTCGCCGGTGATCCGCCAGCGCACCTGCAGCCAGCGCGCGGCGACGGTGGTGCCGGCGGGATAGGCCGCCCACGCGGCGGCCCGGAGCGCGGCCTCGGTCGCACCGACGCGGACCTCGAAGACGCGATCGCCCACGGTCTCGCCGGACCAGCGCAGCGCCACGTCGAAGGGTCCGCCAAGGTCGATCGGGTCTTCGGTGTAGACGATCTCGGTCGCCGCGTCCGCGCCGTTGCCGGCGCCCCACGACTGCCAGTCGGCCCACGTGGTGAGATCGCCCCAGGTGTAGTCGCCGATGCCCTCAAGCGCGTCGGCACCGTCTTGCGAGCGGCCTGCGCCGGCGATGGTGCCGGGCCAGCCGGTGGCGGCGGGGCAACGCCAGAGCAGGGCGTCGCCGAGCCGCTGCGGGCCGAGCTCGGCCAGGATGCGTACCTCGTCCGATAGCCGCCCGCCCGCGTCGATCGCGCGGGCCGAGAATATCCACTCGCCCGGCGGCGGCTCGACGGTCTCAAGCGGCGACGCGGTGAGGTGGCCCCGGTGCAAGGGCATCATGGCCTGCCATGTCACCTGGGCGCCGGCGCTGGCCGGGGCGAAGCGAATCAGCACGCCGGCGAGATCGATATCGTCCGGCGGGGTCCAGCGCAGGCGCCGGGTGCCGTCGCCGAGCAGGTCGATCAGGAAGTTGGTGGGCGTGCCGGGCGGCGCGAGGGAGCCCACGATTTCATGACTCACGGTGTAGCGCGGGCCGGACGGCGCGGCCTCGGTGCCGGGCGTGACGGTGACGGTGAGCGAGCCGGTGGGCGGCGCCAGCCAGCGCGCGCGGGTGGCGCCGTCCACCAGGCGGGCCACGGTGCGCGGCGCCTCGCCGTTCACGGAAGCGCGCACCACGCCGCCGCGCCAGTCGCCGGCGACCGCGAGCGCCGCCTCGATCTCGACCGCGAAGCCCGCGCCGACGCGCACCAGGGTCTCGGCAAGGGCGATATCGAGGACGCGGGGCGGGCGCGGAGTCAGGTTCGGGAAGGGCGCCGAGAGATCGGCGGTGGCGGCGTCGTAGTAGGCCGCCACCTCGTCGATCGCGACGAAGCGGACGTGCCGGTCGCCACTCGGGCGCACGGCGATGATGCGCGCGCGCGCCGGCGGCAGCGTGTCGTCGTAGAGGCGCCACAGGATATCGCGCGCATTCGCGCCGTCGTCGCCGGGCGCGGCCGGCAAGGGCGTCGCCAGCACCAGCTCGGCCACGTCGCCGGCTTCTCCCGGCGGGCGCGAGACCGCCGATTGATGCAGCGTGCCGTCGATCAGGCGCAGGAGCAGTGTCGCGCCGGAAGGCGCGCCAGGGTCGGCCGGGTTGCCCGCGCCGGGGTCCACCTCTCGATCGAGGCGGACGCGATCGGCGCTGCCCCCGGTGAGGCGGCCGGCAGCGCCGCCATCGATCAGCGAATGCGTGATCGTCACCACGTCGCCCCGCGCCAGCGAAAGCCCTTCGGCCGCCATCTCCCATGTGAGCCGGCGGCGGTGGTAGACCTGACGGGCGGCCTGGAGGTTGCAGGCCATCGCCGCCTGCGCGCGATCAGTGACGCCCAAGAGCGTGATCGTCGCCGTGGACGCGGGCTGCGCGCCCACGTTCGGCACGGTGCGCCTGAGCGTGTTGTACTGCCAGTCGAGGTCGGGCTCGATATAGCGCACGGCGACCTCCTCGGCCGCCTGGCCGGTGGCGTACTCCACGCGGAACGAGCCGGCGACGATGTTGCCCGGCGTCACCAGCGCCGTCGCAGGCCGCCCGGCCTGATCCCAGATCACGCCGAGCCTGCCGGTCTGCCAGGTCACGGCGGCGCGGCCGCAGCGGGCGATCAGGGTCAGCACCTCGGCATGGGAAAGCGCGCGGTCGAGCACGAAGTCGCAGCGCAGGCCCTGGGCCTCGCACCAGACGCCCCATTCGATCAGGGCCTCGTCGTCGATCCGGCCGGGCGCGAGGCCGAGGCCGGCAGCCAGGCGGCCGGCGATGCGCACGCCCCGCGCATACCAGCGGAACAGCCAGGCCGGATTGGACGAGGGCAGCGGCGCGGTCCAGCGCACACCATCCCACGTCGGCACCCTTTGGCGCACGATGGCGGAAAGGCGGTCGAGGCGGCCGGTGAGCTGCCCGGAGGCGCGGATGCGCACGCCGAGCCGGGTCTGCCCCTCATAGTCGGCCTCGTCCGGCTGATAGGAGCGCAACGCCGTCCAGGCGAGATCGTCGAAGGTGCGCTCGTCGTCTGACGGATCGCTCGTGCGGCGCACGCGCACGGTCCAATCGCGGGCGCTGCCCAAGTCATAGGCGAGGGTGCGCCTGAGCAGGGTCTGGCGATCGTGCGTGAGCGTGAGCGTGCGCCGCTCGACCGCCACGCCCGGCGCCTCCCATTCGATCTCGACATCGACGCTATGGCCCTGAATCGCGCCGTCGCGTTCGTTCACGCGAAAGAGGCGCCCGCCAAGGTCGATTCCGATGCGGTGCGTGCCGGGGGCGGTGGCGCGCTCGACGAAGGCGGTATCGTCCAGGGCGGCGCCGGCCTCGGTGTCCACGTTGCCGGCGACCAGGGCGATGCGGCCCTGCGCGTCGCCGAACTCGGTTTGCACCTCCTCGAAAGCGTCGAGCGACGTGTCGCCGATCTTGAGTTCGTCGACGTCGAGCGCGCCGAGGCCGAAGTTGAATATCTGGTGCAGGAACTGATCGTCGCCGACGATCTCGGTATATTCCGCCGCGCCGAGATCGGGAAAGACGCGGTGCTCGCCGAACACCAGGAGCAAGGGCTCATAGGGGCGCGCGCGGTTGGCGCCGCCGGTGAGGCTGTAGACCGGCTCGGCGCGCGCGGCCTGCGCGGTATCCGGCGTGGGCAGCGGCGCGAGGGCGTTGATGACGAGGCCGCCGACGATCGAGATGGCGCCGCCGATGGCGGCCTGGCCGAGCAGGCTTGAGGTAATCAGCGGCGGCACGAAGATCGCGGCGACGATGACGGCGAGCTGGAGCAGGATGCGCAGCGGGTTCTTGTCACCGCCGTCGCCGGCGGTGGCGCGCAGGGTGACGATCTGTCCGTCGCCGAGCCGCGTGCTCGACCACGCCGCGCGCGGCACGGGCCGGCCGTCGATCGCGGCGACTATAGAGGCGTCCGCGCTCTCACCTATGGGCGCGTGCACGCTACCGCTACGCTGCTTGAGCGCGCCGGCGCTGGTAAGGGCGGACGCGCCGGGAAACACATCCGCGATCAGGTCGGCCAGCGTGGCGCCCGGCGGCACCACGGCGGGCCGGGTCTCGCGGCCTTCCGCCGTGAGCGGGTGCGGCCAAATGTCGGTTGTGACCGTGGGCGCGCTCAGGCAGCGCAGCGGTAGCGCGCTAGAAGAGTCCGCGCCCGGCGACTGAGGGAACCTCATGTCCGCCCTATCGCTTCGCTACTTGAGGGCGGAAGCCACCGATAAATCCCCTCCAGCTCGAGCGCGCGCAGCGCGAGGTCGCGGATGGGATGCAGGATCGAGCCGGCCGCCTCCTGGCAATGCAGGACGTGCGCCTCGCCGCCCACGTCGGCCCACAACCCGAGGTGATAGCGCCTGAGACGGCGTGCCCCGCGCGCGCGCATGAGCACGCCGTCGCCGTCCTGCGGCGCGTCCGTCGGCTCGGCATAGTCCGTCCGCATCGCGGCGATCTGCCGGTCCCACGCGCGCACGGTCGCGCCGGTAGGCGCGCGGGATCGAGACTCGGCATGGACCGGCAGGTCGAGCGCGAGGCCGAATTGCTCGCGAAGCACCGCCGCCACGAAATCGGCGCAGTCGTGCTCGCCGGCAACCCAGGGCCGCCCGAGCCACGCCTCCGCCCAATGAAGGTGACCCGTCATGGTGCCAATCCAGCGCCGGGCCGCAGGCCCGGACGGCGCGATAGCGCCGCGCGCCGAAGGCGCGGAGCCAAGCGAGCGGAGCGAGCGCCCGGCGATTGAGGGAACATTAAAAGAGTCCTGGGCTGGTTTGGGGATCGTGGCGCATGACCACGGCGGCGCGGCCGAGCAGCGGGTCGAAGCCGAGGCGCGCGGTCACGCGCTCGGCGTCCACTTGCACGCCGGCCACGTCCATCGTGAGCTCCCATTCGACCTCGGGGTCCGCGATGTCGAGCACCTGCATGACGCGCACCGTGGCGCCCGTGCCGCCACCCGCGGCTTCCACCCATTGCGTGAGCGCGCGGCCCACGTTGTCAATCGCAAGCTCGGCCTGCGGCGCCTGTCCTTCCACGTCGTCGGCTAGGCGCGCGTCGAAGCGCAGCGCGACGTAGCGGTTACCGGCAGAGCCGTCGCCTCGGCCCCCTCTTCCTCAACCTCACCGTCGGGGCCGAGTCCGGCCTCAGCCAGTGCGCGACGATGCTCGCGCTCGTAGACCGCGATGCGTGCCTCCAGCGCGGCCTGCGCCCGCTTTGCCTTCTCCGGAGTCTCGGTCACGCCGGCGTCGGCCATCGCCTGCTGGCGCCGCGCCTCCTCCGCCCGCTCACGCTCGATCGCCTGCGTCATGCGGGCGGCGTATTCGCGGGCACTCGCCTGGCGGGCGGCAAGCGCGGCCTGTTCGGCGTCCGCGATCATCCGCTCGCACGCCTCCCGCACCGCCTCCGGGACCGGCGGCTGCGGATAGTCGATCTCCTCGCGGGTCGTGTGGGCCGGCACCGCCGCCCGCGCGCGGGCGGCATAGTCGAGCACCGCGAGCAGGGTGACGGACGGTGTGCCGATGACGCGCCGCTCGGCGTCGCGGAGCGCGCGCATCTCGGGCACGATCCGCTGATAGAGGGTGCGGCTCATGGCATCGCCGCGCAGCCAGCCGATCCACGAATCGCGGATCTCGCAGTAGGCGTGGACCATGTTCAGCAGGCGCTCGGCATGCCGGCAGACCTCGCCCTCGGCCGCGCTCTGGCGCGGGTCCGCCGGCGAATAGCCGAGCCCGCACAGGTGATCGGGAGGGGATGCGGCCATGGGCTAGGCCACCGCGTTGCGCCAGAGGTAGCCGGCGCGGCTGTAGGCCACGAGCTCCTTGACGCACTCGCTGACTTTGACGACGGTCGAGCCACGGTTGACGCCGCGCGCCGGCTCCTCGTAGGTGCCGACCTGCAACCCGCCGAGGGCATCGGCGGTCCAGCAGAACTTGGGCATCCGGTCGCGGGACGACGCCATGTCGCGGCGCACGTGGATGGCGCAGGCGTGCTTGCCCCAGAGGCGGGCGAAGCTGTCCTCCTGGCCGCGCTTGGCGCTCTGATACCAGGCCATGCCGACCAGCACGCGGTCGACCTCGAAGAGCTCGGCCACCGCCTCCTTCACGACGATGCCGGAAGCCTGATCGCCAGCGCCCGTGGCAGCCACCGCTTCCACGATCTTCGGATGCTGGCGGAGCGCGGTCCACACCTTTTGGCCGAAAACCAGCACGTTGGGGCGGACGAGCGGCACGTCTAGAGCCTCCAGGATCGCCTTGCGCGGGTTCGAGCTGGCGTGGCTCCACTGGGCGTTGCCGTTGAGCGTGGCGGAGTGGCCGGCCGCGTAGCTGGACGCGGTTGTCACCAAGTCGGCCACACGCCGTTCGCGCGCGAGCTTCACCAGTTCAGCGGTGGAGATCGCGGCCTGCTCCAGCGGGTCGTAGGCGACCTCCTGAGCGCGCGCTTCCTCGATGTCGCGGGAGGGGACCGGGTCTTCCAGGCCGTAATCGACGACGCTCGCCGTGGTGTCCGTGGCGCCGAACTCGACCTGATTGAGGCGCCCGGCGCGGGAGGCCCGCACGTCCGGGATGCTGAGCAGGTCCTCCTCGGTGAGCGTGGTGTAGGTGAACTTGTAGCCGGTGCGGACGCGCGGGCAGACCTCGTCGGCGATCAGGCCGGACGGCATCGCCGCCTGCGCGATTTGCGTGAGCCGGGTCTGGACCTCGTAGGGGCCGGAAGCGAGCTGGGTGGTGTGCAGATCCATGGTGATTCCCTTAGTGAAGGCCGGGGGCGAGCAGCACCTGGCCGATGTCGCCGGAGACGCCGGAGACCTCGGCGATGCCGATGACGCGGTTGCCGTCGGCTGCGCTCACCGCCTTGCCGTCGGCGTCGGCGGTGAGCAGCGCGCCCCGCGCGACGTTGGCGCCGTATTCGATGTCGGCGATGCCGGTGCGGGCGATCTCGACACGCCCGCCCGAGGACGCCGACGCCCGGCCGGAGACCCCGACGTGGGCGTCTGCGGCGGCGGCGGACTGCACCACCTTGCCGTCGGCGTCGCCGTACTTGACGATTCGGTGGGGGGCGACGGCACCGCCGGCGTCCGCCGCCCGCCACATCAGCACATGACTCATTGCGTTCCTCCTTCGATGCCAAGCCCGCGCTTGGCGCGCGCCCGGTCGACGGCCTCGGCGGGGGTGAGCGACATGCCCCTCCCTGCCTCCGCCGCCATCAGCGCGCGGGCCTCGGCAGCGATCCGCTCGCTGTCGTTGCCCGCATCCTCGCGAGTGCCCGCTTGACCCGACGCGCCCGGCACCGGGCCGCCCGCGAGCGTTCGGTAATCCACGCGCCTGGGCAGGCCCTCGATGAACCGTTCCAGAATGGCGGCGGGCCGCATCCGCTCCTCGCCGCCGGAGGCCGACGCGAAGGCGATGGTGGCGTGCCCGCCTGCGGCGCCCTCGTCGTCGGTGTTCCGCTCGTCGCCGAGCGCGGTGAGTAGCGCGACGAGCGCC
The DNA here is from genome assembly GCA_022826665.1 of Alphaproteobacteria bacterium. GTDB lineage: Bacteria > Pseudomonadota > Alphaproteobacteria > UBA828 > UBA828 > WTGU01. Next base: position 51,756 of record JAJDUK010000077.1, read on the forward strand.
GCCTGTTCCGCAGGTAGGACCCGCCCCGCTTCGACGTGGGGCGCGACGGTCGCTTCAGCAGCCCGTCGCCTCTCGTCGGCCGCCGCCGCAGCCTCCCGCGCGAGCAACGCGGTCTCTCGTGCAGCCAGCGCGGCTTCGCGCTTGTTCGTTTCCCTCAGGCGCCGGGCGCTCGCTCCGCTCGCTTGGCTACGCGCCTTTCGGTGCTATTTTTTCGGCTTGGTTTAGGGCGCCAATTTGACATGTAAAATCAATAAATTGCCGATTTCACCCTCCCCGCATGTAGCATTGCGTACTGCACTGCAAACACTGAGTCAACACACACGCCGAACTCTGCGCGGGTGAGCGTTCCGTCGCCGGGGGAGTAACCGTTCGTTCGCCTGTAACTGTTCCGTCGCCTAGGGATTCTAGCGATTGAGTGTCCGTTTCCAATCCCGTCGCAGGGCGGAGCCAGATGTCCTCTTTCGGCTCCGCGCGCTTCACTTTCGTGTCGTATGCGCCCGCGTCTCCAGGTGGTTCCGACTTGGGGCCAGAGCGAGACGTAATGGACGGCGAGGGTGTGGGGCCGGGCGCGTTGGCGTCGAGCGACATGGGGTCGGTCGACATTCTCGCCGGCAAACCCGCCGAGGGATGTCATCGATCACCGTGGCTCGAAAGTAGGATGCCTTCGGTAGCCGGCAAGCCCAACTTCGTTGCGGCCGCCACCATCGACTTGTCCAGGCTGTAGATCGCATCGGCCCGGCGGTTGGCGGCAATGGCGAGGTGCAATGCGTCCCCCGCCCTCAGACCGGTCTCGAACCGGTTGACCCAATCTCTGGCCTGATCGAAATCGTTACGGTCCGACAACCAGATGACGAAGGACTCCTCGATCATGGATTCGAACCGTGAACCCGCCTCGTGCGCCGCTGCGGGGTCAAGCTCGCCCATGCGGACCTCGCGGGCAAGCAGCGAGGCGAACTCGAGCCGGGTCCAGTGGCTGACCGCCAGTTCGTCGGCCGGCAGGTCTTCGAAGAAGTCGGCTATCGGTTCGCTGGTGGCCTCGGGCAGGATGAGGGGCACGAGGAAACTGGTGTCGAAATAGCGCATGCGAGGGGATTGCCGACTTCACAAACGCTCGTCCCGCATCTCGCGCAGCAGGTCGGCGGCAGGGCGCCGCAAGTGAGGCATGGCCGCCCGAAACTCTGCCAGGTCTCCCAGCGGCAGCGGATTCCTGGGTCGAACGACGGCAGACACGTGCGCCACGGCCTTGCCGCGGCGAGTGATGACCACGTCCTGACCCGACTCGACCTTGTCCAGAAGTTCGCTGAGGCGCGCCTTGGCTTGCGCCAGATTGACGGTGATCACGGCAGCCCCTTGTGGTCATGCAACTGGTCAATACCTTAGCGGTCCCGGCGCGGTCGGCCTACAGTATTTTGGAGAAGGCGCCGGCACCCGGGCGTCGCTGACCTAGCGCCCGAGGGTCGGACTCAGACCTTCCTGACGGTCCAAATCACGGTGCCGACGATATGTGCCTCGTCGATCAGGCAGGTGTAGGGATCGTATGCGGGGTTGGCGGAGAGCAGTCGAATTGCGGGGGGCTCGGAGGGGGCCAACATCTCGACCCGCTTGACCACGAGGCCGCCGCCGTCCCAGAGCACCACCATCTCGCCGGTCACCGGCATGCGGCGGGAGATGTCGACCACGATCCTGTCGCCCTCTCCGATGAGGGGCTCCATGGAATCGCCGCGTGCGCCGAGGATGCGCAGGTTCTCGGGCGCGGTGCGTCCCTCGTGGCGGATCATGGCGTCGGGCATGTACCAGCGCGCGACCTCGGCGGCGTTGTCCTCGTTGAGTGCTCCGGGACCGGCGGAAGCGTCGACGGCCATCTCCCGGACGGCCGAGACCGGCGCGTTGGGAAGCTGGGGCGGCTTGAAACGGGGAACGTGGGGTTTTGCGGGCCTGCGCCTTGGCACGAAGTCCTGGCGCAGGCTCTCGGGATCGCAGCCGAGCCATTCGGCCAGCGCGCTGCGGTCGCGGGAGCGGAGCACCTTGGGGGTTCCACGCTCGAGAAACTGGTGCACGTAAGAGGGGCCCCTCCCGATGGCGAGGGAGGCCTCGCGCATGGTGCCGTCGCGCTCCCGGAGGAGGTCGCGGATTCTCTGCCTGACGGGGTCTGTCTTGAGAAAGTGGCTGTCATCGGCAGGCGGTGAGGCTTTTCGGTCATGGGGCATGGTGCGTTCTCAGGAACTGGAATCGTTGATATGTCATAGGCGCTTCATGCGTATTGTCAAGCATATGTTGTATGTCTGTTCTCAATCCGCTCAGCCCGTGCCCCGGCTCTTCCGTCTGCGCTAGACGCGAGGCACCGGCCGCTCGGCCGCGAACGGAGCTCCAGAAAACAGCACTCGACGGCATATTCGCGCAGCCACATGGCAACATTCCCGCCGAGAAGCGGCCTTGAGCGGGCAATTTCCGTGTAGCGTTTCCATCCGAATTGCGTCGCTTTTCGCCACATTTGTCCGCTTATGTCGCTCTATGTCGTGTTGTGTATGAAATAACCGTCAATAGGCCATTGCGCCGGTCGACTGTTCGCACTATGTTCGAACGCATGCACGATACGGCACAAGACCTCCGAAACACCGTCCGGCGCTTCCTCAAGCGCACCGGCATCAGTCCCAGCAAGCTGGGAAGGGCAGCGGTGAAAAACCCCAGCTTCGTCTTCAGGCTCCTGAAGGGGAGCTCGCCGCGCCTCAAGACCGCCGACCGCGTTCTCAAGGCCATGGGCCTCGAGCCCATCGGGCCGCGCTTCCGGCGCGAGATGGAGGCGTACCTGAAGATCACCGGCGCCAATCGCTCGGCGCCGGGCAGGGAGGTGCTCAAGGACACATCCTTCGTCAAGCGCGTGCTCAAGGGCCGCTCGCCGCAGCTGAAAACCATGGACCGTGTGCGCGACTGGATGCGGCAGAGCACGAACGTCGAGGAGTGGCGGCTGATCGAAGTCGCCGGTGCCGCCGAGAACGCCTCTGCAGGCGACGACGGGGAGACGCTTTGGCCGGATGTGGGCGAGGGCCCGTACATGAACCCGTGCGAGGTGGCTTCCGTGCTGAATGTGACCGAGCGAACCCTGGGCCGCTGGCGGGACGAAGGCAGGGGTCCAGAGTTCTACCAGGACGGACGGTTCGTGCGCTATGCGCGTGCGAAGGTGGATTCGTGGATGAGGTCCATTGAGGGTTCCTCGCGCCCGGACCCGGGCAAGCCGCCACCCGAACCCGACACCGATGAGTCCCCCTGCTCTCCGGAGAGCGAGTAATGGGCGCGCGGACTCGCTTGCGGATCGTGCGGCCTTCGGCGCTGGCGCTCTCTGCCCTGCTCTCTCTGACCGGCTGCGGCCTGAGCGCAATTGAAGATGCGCGCGAGGAGGCGCGTGCGGTGGCCCGGGATGCCGCGGCGGCGCGCGCGGGCGTATCGGCCGAGCCCGGCTACGTGACGGTGCGCCGGGTGGACCGGCCCTGGGTCGGGCTGGTGCCAATTAAAGAAGACAAGGGCACGCTGCCCGAGCGCCTGCTTACCGAAGACGCGGTTACCCTGCCGCTGGCAGGCGCCGATGACGATGCAGTGCTGGCGGCGCGCATCGAAGCCGTCACCGGAATCCAAGTGCGCTTCGTCGGCGCCGCCCGTGAGGACGCGGGGAGGCCCTTCGCCGCCGCGGACCTGCTGGTGCCGAACGGCGCCGTCTGGACCGGGCCCCTGGACCGTCTGCTGGACGCCTGGACCGAGGCCGCCGGCCACGAGTGGCGCTTCGATGCCGACGCGAACCGCATCGAGATCGTGCGCCGGCTGACGGCAGTGTTCCGGGTCAACGCTCTGGCCGGCACCGAGCGCCACGGCGCCTCGTCGTCGACGCAGGACCAGGCCGGCGAGGACGGATCGAGCAGCCTCAGCGCGCAGTCCATCGAGAGCGAGACCGTCTACGACCCCTGGCCCGAGATTGAAGAGCAGATCGCGGGGCTCGTGGGCGAGGAGAGCACGGTTTCCGTCTCGCCGGCGAGCGCCTCGGTGACGGTGAGCGGCGCGCCTGCGGACGTGCGCAAGGTGCGCGGCTACCTCGCCTGGCTCAACCGCGAGGTGCTGCGTCCGGTGACGCTGAGCGTCCACCTCTACGCGGTGCGTTTCGAGCGCGAGAGCGACCACGGCGTGGATGTCTCGCTCAGCGAGACGCTGGGCTCGTCCGTCGGCCTTTCGGTG
>JAJDUK010000012.1 GCA_022826665.1 Alphaproteobacteria bacterium
CAGGGCGGAATGCGCTGGACCGTCAACGGCGCCAACGCCATCATCGCCCTGCGCTGCGCCGTCGAGAGCAATCGCTTCGACGACTTCTGGGAGCGTCGCGCCGGTGCAAACGCGTGAATCTCACAAATGCGACGTGCACCCTGAGCGATGGCGTCTATGCCGAGGGCGGCGACAATGCCGACCTTCTGGAGAGCGGCACACTCTCAGTCGCCAGGTTCGTGGACGACGGCAGCGGCGCGTGGGTCGCGCTCACGCCGGAGACCACCGGCATGGTGTCCCAGGCCGAGATCAGCATCCATACCCGCCAGGCGGCATCGGCGGTCGGCGCCACGACCATGGACCGGCCGGAGTGGGTGGCGGCCAACCCCAGCAAGGCCGAGGCGTACTGCTGCCTCACCAACAACAAGAACCGCGGCGTCAAGCCCAACGCGGGCGGCGACCTCACGCCGGTCGGCGGCCCCAACCCGCGGGAGAAGAACAAGTACGGCCAGATCGTGCGCTGGGTACCGGAAGGCGGCGACCACGCGGCCGATACCTTCGCCTGGGACCTCTATGTCATTGCCGGCAACCCGACGGTCCACGCCGACGCGCGCGCCGGCTCCGCCAACGTCAACGCGGACAACATGTTCAATTCGCCGGACGGCATCGCCTTCGACAGCCAGGGCCGCCTCTGGATTCAGACCGATGGCAAGTACTCCAACGAAGGCGATTTCGCCGGCCAGGGCAACAACATGATGCTGCTCGGCGATCCTGCCACCGGCGAGATTCGTCGCTTCCTCGTGGGCCCCAGGGAATGCGAGGTCACCGGCATCACCTGGAGCGCCGACCGCAAGACCATGTTCATCGGCATCCAGCATCCTGGCGAGAAGGGGGACAGCCATTTCCCCGAGGGTGGCGATGCCGCGCCGCGCTCGTCCGTGGTGGCGATCACCCACGACGACGGCGGCCCGATCGGCTGACCGATCGCTCTGCCGTTTCGGGGCCGCCTCTCGATGGGGCGGCCCCGCCCGATTTCTTCCTCTCCATGCCAATGGTCCGACCGCTGTTGACCGCCGCGGCTAAGTCAGTAGTATTGCCGCACCGGTCTTGCAGATGAACCCCGCGGGAGAGTTCGCGTGGCCCGGCCGCGCGGCGCCGAAGGAGCAAGCGTCCCGGAAACTCTCAGGCATCAGGGACCGCGGGAGGATGCAACTCTGGAAAGCAGGCGGCGCACGCCGCGCCGCCTCACCGACGGGGTAAGCCCGCGGCACACCATTTGTCGCGCGGTTAATCTCTCAGGTTCCGAGACAGAGGGGGCACCGGACGATCCCGCACGGGATCGTTGACGGACGCCTTTGTTTGCCTGGGAGATGCCATGAGCGACGATGCCGGCACCGACGCCCTCGCCCGAACGCCGCTCTTCATGGAGCACCGTGCCCTCGGCGCCACGCTGGTGCCGTTCGCGGGCTATGCCATGCCGGTCCGCTATCCAGCCGGGATCATGGCGGAGCACACCCACACGCGCTCCGCCGCCGGCCTCTTCGACGTCTCGCACATGGGCCAATTGCGGCTCACCGGCGACGGCGCGGTCGCGGCACTGGAGCGCCTCGTGCCGGGGGATATCGCGAGCCTCGCGCCCTGGGCCATGCGCTACACCCAGTTCACCAACGAGGACGGCGGCATCCTCGACGACCTGCTCGTCACGCGCAGCGACGACGGGCTTATCCTGGTAGTGAACGCGTCCTGTAAGGATTCGGACATCGCCCATCTCGAACGCCGGCTCGATGCCGGCGTTGACTTGACGGTGCTCGCCGACCGCGGCCTCGTCGCCCTGCAAGGGCCGAAGGCGGCGGCGGTGCTCGAGCGCCATGCGCCGGGCTGCGCCTGGCTCTCGTTCATGACCGCCGGCTGGTTCACCATCGGCGGCGTGGACGCGCTGATCTCGCGCTCGGGCTACACCGGCGAGGACGGATTCGAGGTATCGTTGCCCGCAAACGAGACAGCGGCGTTCTGGCGGCGGCTCATCGCCGAGCCCGAGGTCGAGCCCGTGGGGCTCGGCGCCCGCGATTCGCTTCGCCTGGAGGCGGGGCTCTGCCTCTACGGCCACGATATCGACGAGACCACCTCGCCGGTCCAGGCCGGTCTTGCGTGGTCCATCGGCAAGCGCCGCCGGCAGGAGGGCGGCTTCCCCGGCGCCCCGCGCATTCAGCATGAGCTGGCGGAGGGCCCCCGGCGCCGGCGCGTCGGCATCCTGCCCGATGGCCGGGCCCCGGCGCGCGAGGGCACGGCGATTCTGAACGCGGACGGCGACGAAATCGGCATCGTTACCAGCGGCGGCTTCGGGCCGACCGCAGGCGGGCCGGTCGCCATGGGCTACGTCGCGGCCGACGCCGCGGAGACCGGTAGACCGGTGTCGTTGCTGGTGCGGGGCAAGCCCCGGCCGGCGACCATCGTCAAGCTGCCGTTCGTCCCCCACAACTATCACCGAGGCTGAGCCGGAGGATGCCATGAGCGGGCTCAAGTACAGCAAGGACCACGAATGGGTGCGGGTCGAGGGCGACATCGGCACCGTCGGTATCTCGGACTACGCGCAGGATCAGCTCGGCGACGTGGTCTACGTCGAGCTGCCGGAGGTGGGCCGGACGGTCGCCCAGAACGAGGAGGCGGCCGTGGTCGAATCGGTCAAGGCCGCGAGCGAGGTCTATGCGCCCGTCTCGGGCGAGGTGGTCGAGGTCAACCAGGTGCTGGAGGACGACCCCGCACTGGTGAACGGCGAGCCGACCGGGGCGGGCTGGTTTCTCAAGCTCCGGCTCAGCGCGCCCGGCGAGCTGGACGGGCTGATGGACGAGGCGGCCTACGCCGACTACGTCAGCGGGCTCGGCGACGACTAACCGCGTCGCCTACAGGGGCGACAACAAGTTATGTGCGGGACGCGGCGCCTATAAGCCGACGCCCGCGGGCAGGGAAGGAACAACCGCGATGACGGTACACGATGGTTCATTAACGGCTCTGGAACAGGCAGACGCCTTCGTCGGCCGGCATATCGGCCCGCGCGACGAGGACGTGGCGACCATGCTCGACGCTGTGGGCTACGAGTCCCTCGACGCCCTCATGGATGCGGCAGTGCCGGCCTCGATCCGCGCCGAAATCCCGGCGGACTTCCCGGAGAGCCGCACCGAGCGCGACGTGCTGGCGGAGCTGGCGGAGCTCGCCGGGCGCAACCGCGTCGCGCGCTCCATGATCGGCCTCGGCTACTACGACACCATCACGCCGCCGGTCATCCAGCGCAACATCCTGGAGAATCCGGGCTGGTACACCGCGTACACGCCCTATCAGCCGGAGATTTCCCAGGGCCGGCTGGAGGCGCTGCTCAACTTTCAGACCATGGTGATGGACCTCACCGGGCTTAGCTGCGCCAACGCCTCGCTGCTTGACGAGGGCACGGCAGCGGCCGAGGCCATGCACATGAGCCACGGCATCGCCAGGAACGGCAGTGACCGCTTCTTCGTCTCCGACGCCTGCCTGCCGCAGACCATCGCGGTGGTGCAGACCCGCGCGGAGGCTATCGGCATCGAGGTCGAGATCGGCGATCACCGCGGCGGGCTGCCGGAGGGGCAGTTCTTCGGCGTCCTGCTGCAATATCCCGAGACCGGCGGCGCGGTACCTGACTACACCGGGATCGTCGAGCAGGCGCATGCGCAAGGCGCGGTGGTCACGGTCGCGGCGGATCTGCTCAGCCTCGTCTTGCTGACACCGCCCGGCGAGTTCGGCGCCGACATCGCGGTGGGCAGCTCGCAGCGCTTCGGGGTGCCGCTCGGCTACGGCGGGCCGCACGCCGCTTACTTCGCCACCCACGACAAGTACCGGCGCGCCATGCCAGGCCGGATCGTCGGCGTCTCGGTGGACAGCCGCGGGCGCCAGGCGCTCCGGCTCGCGCTCCAGACCCGCGAGCAGCACATCCGGCGCGAGAAGGCGACCAGCAACATCTGCACCGCGCAGGTGCTGCTCGGCGTCATCGCCGGCATGTACGCGGTCTACCACGGGCCGGAAGGGCTCACGCGGATCGCGCGGCGCGTCCACCGCCTCACGGACATCCTCGCGGCGGGACTCCAGCACCTCGGCTTCGCCATCGAGAACGAGAGCTGGTTCGACACGCTCACGGTCCACGCGCCGGGCGCGGCCGAGGCGATCCTGAAGGGGGCGGAGGAGGCGGGCTACAACCTCAGGCCCATCGACGGCGACCGTCTCGGCATCGCCTGCGACGAGACCACCACACGGGCCGACATCGAGGCGGTATGGCGCGCGTTCGCCGACGGCGCGCCCGGCTTCGACGCCGGCTCGCTGGACGGCAAGGCCCGGTGCGGACTGCCGCCGGACCTGACGCGGCAGACTGCCTTCCTCGATCACCCGGTGTTCAACCTTTACCACGCCGAGACCGAGCTGCTGCGCTACATGCGGCACCTCGAGGGCCGGGACCTCACGCTCAACCAGGCCATGATCCCCCTCGGCTCCTGCACCATGAAACTCAACGCGACCGCCGAGATGATACCGATCACCTGGCCGGGCTTCGGCGCGATCCATCCCTTCGCCCCCGCCGAGCAAGTGGCGGGCTACCGCGAGCTCGTCTCAGGCCTGGAGCGGATGCTGAGCGCGGTCACGGGTTTTGCGGCGGTCTCGCTGCAGCCCAACGCCGGCAGCCAGGGCGAGTACGCCGGGCTCCTGGTGATCCGCCGCTATCACGAGAGCCGCGGCGAAGGCGGACGCAACGTCTGCCTGATTCCGAGCTCCGCCCACGGCACCAATCCGGCGAGCGCCGTGATGGCCGGGATGTCGGTGCAGGTGGTGGCCTGCGACGAGGACGGCAACGTCGACCTCGCCGACCTGCGCGCGAAGGCCGCGGCCCACGCCGACGATCTGGCGGCGCTGATGATCACCTATCCCTCCACCCATGGCGTGTTCGAGGAGTCCATTGTCGAGATCTGCGCGGTGATCCACGCGGCTGGCGGCCAGGTCTACATGGACGGCGCCAATCTCAACGCCCTGCTCGGGCTGAGCCTGCCCGGACAGTTCGGCCCTGACGTGGCGCACCTCAACCTGCACAAGACCTTCTGCATCCCTCACGGCGGCGGCGGACCGGGGGTGGGGCCCATCGGCGTGGCTGCGCATCTCGCGCCCTTCCTGCCGGGGCATCCGCTGGTGCCGGAGTCAGGCCCGGAGGGCGGAATCGGGCCGGTCTCGGCGGCGCCCTGGGGCTCGGCCGGAATCCTGCCGATCTCCTGGGCCTACATCGCGATGATGGGGCGCTCGGGCCTCACGCGCGCGAGCGAGGTCGCCATCCTCAGCGCCAACTACATCGCGAAGCGCCTCGCCGACCATTATCCGGTGCTCTACACCGCCGCGAACGGCCTGGTCGCGCACGAGTGTATCATCGAGATGCGCCATCTGAAGAAGAGCGCCGGCGTCGAGGTCGACGACGTGGCCAAGCGCCTCATGGATTACGGCTTCCACGCGCCGACCATGTCCTTCCCGGTGGCCGGCACGCTAATGATCGAGCCGACCGAGAGCGAGTCCAAGGCCGAGCTCGACCGTTTTTGCGATGCGATGATTGCGATCCGCGCGGAGATTGCGGCGATCGAGGAAGGGCGGGCGGACCCGGCCGATAACCCGCTCAAGAATGCGCCCCACACCATGGACGACATCGCCGATACGGAGTGGGGACGCGGCTACAGCCGGGCGGAGGCTGTCTTCCCCGCGGATGACCTCAGGCAGGCCAAGTACTGGCCGCCGGTGAACCGGATCGACCAGGTCCATGGCGACCGCAACCTGATCTGCGCCTGCCCGCCCATGGAGAGCTACCAGGAGGCCGCGGAGTAGCGAAGCGGCCGCGTGGCCTTCTCCTACCGGTTGGCACCGGGGACCCAGAGCGTGTCGGTAGCGCCGTCGTCGTTGAGGTGGCGGGCAAGCACGAAGAGGTGGTCGGAGAGCCGGTTGGCGTAGATCACCGCCAGCGGATTGACCGGCTCGGTCTCTGCCAGCGCCGTGATCAGGCGCTCGGCTCGGCGGACCACCGTGCGCGCGAGATGCAGGGCCGCCGCCGCGCGCCCGCCGCCCGGCAGCACAAACGATTCAAGCGGCTTCAGGCGCTCGTTGAGCGCATCGATCTCGCCCTCCAGCCGGTCGATCTGGGACTGGGCGATGCGCAGGCCCTCGTCGAGCGATCCGGGCCGGCAGAGGTCCGCGCCAAGGTCGAAGAGGTCGTTCTGGATGCGCTTGAGCATGGCATCCGCCTCGCCTTCGGTCTCCAGGCGTGCGAGGCCGATCGCCGCGTTCGCCTCGTCCACCGTGCCGTAAGCCTCGACGCGCGCATCGTGCTTCTTCACCCGCGCGCCGCCGCCGAGCGAGGTCTCCCCCGCATCGCCGCCGCGGGTATAGATCTTGGTGAGGCGGACCACGTGACTATTTCTGAACGACGAACACCAGCAGCGCGAGCAACGCGATCGCCGCGAACTGGAGGCCGACCCGCCAGCGCATGAAGAGATTGCTCTTGCTGTTCTTGCCGCCGGAATACATCGCGCCGAGCCCCATCACGAGCGCGACCACGACCGCGCCCATCAGGACGTAGACGACGATTTCGAGAATCTCGGCCAGCATGACGGTCCTCGCGGCCCACGGGCCGGCTCACGCCCGGCCCTCGGCAGGTTATAGCGCGTCCCGCCGGTACTGCCCACGACCTTCGCGCGCAGTTGACCGTATAGTGACCGGAACCGTTATCCGAGGAAGAGAGCCGAGAAAGGAGCGGGCAAGCCATGGCGGACACGAGTTGGCGCAATCGCAAGACCCTGATTCTCAGCCGCAGCGAAATGATCGGCCTACTGGAGCCCGAGGAATACGTCCGCTGCGTAGAGACCGCGTTCCGGCGCATGGGCGAGGGCCGGGTCTACATGGAACCCAAGGGTCATATCGTGCTCGACAAGTATCCGGGCGAATGGGAGATCATGCCGTCCTACATCGAGGAGCCGGAGGCCGCGCCCGCCGCTGCCGCGTGCAAGTGGGTCTCCATCCGCTTCGAGAACCGCGCGAGGTTCAACCTCCCCACCGTGTTCTCGATCCTGATCTACACCGAGCCTGAGACCGGCTTTCCGCTCGCCATCGTGGACGGCACCCATCACACCCTGATGCGGACCGGCGCATCCGGCGCGGTCTCCGCGAAGTGGATGGCGCGCGAGGACTCTTCGGTTCTGGCGCTGGTAGGGGCCGGCGACGTGAACACCGGCGCGTTCCGCACCTGCGTGGCGATGCATGAGTGGAAGGAGGTTCGGGTCTGGAGCCGGACCCAGGCGACGCTGGATGCGTTCATGGCGGCCGAGCAGACGAATCATCCGGACGTGGTCATCAAGCCCTCCACCGTTCTCGAAGATGTCGTGCCGGGAGCCGATGTCGTCGTCACCGGGACGACGGGCGAGACGCCGGTCCTCGGCAACGAGCTGATCGAAGACGGCATGCATATCGCGGCCCTCGGCGGCGGTCTCGCGGGCACGCAGGAGCTCGATGTCGAAGTCCTTCGCCGCTCGCGGATCATCGTCGACGACATGCGCCAGTGCATCACCGACGGCGAAATCAACGTGCCGCTGACCAGGGGCGAGCTTCAGGAGAGCGACGTGGCGGGCGATATCGGCGAGGTGATCACGGGCAAGATCCCCGGTCGAACCTCGGCGAGCGAGGTCACGTTGTTCGATTCCACCGGGATCGCGCTCCAGGATTCCGCCACCCTGCCGCTCGAATACGAGCGCGCTATCGCGGCTGGCGTAGGCATCGAGAAGAAGATGATCTCAACTTAGGCCGTGTCACACGGATACACCCGTCCGTTTCGGCTCATTCGGATGGCCGGCGGCCACGGTCAAGGGGATAAACCCGGGTCGAGATGATGAACATGAATGGGCGGGAAGGAGTGAACGTGGTGGAGAACATCGATTACCGCCGCCGGCCTAACCAGTTGGTTTTCTTTCCCTTATCCTGCGACGGGGCGAGAGACGGAACGGTCTCGGCCTGGTCGCCAGTAGACGTGGCCCGGCTCAGCCAATTCGCCACCCAAAGGACCTCCTCGAGGATCTCAGCGCCAGCAGGCAAGGGAGTGTCCGGCCAGTCGGGATGATCGTTCGACAGCAAGCGCTGCCCGTTATCGCCGAGGGCGGCGCGCCGGGCAAGCACGTCGCGAGGATCAAGATAGCGCGTCCTCACGGCTGGTTTGTCTGTCAGATATAGAGCTGCGCTTCGCTCCGGCTTCCCCGAGATCCTCCAGCAAAAAAGTCATTCCAGGTAAACTCTCCGGGCTCCATGCCAGCCTTCGGAATCTCGTTGAAAGGCGGGGAGTCAGTCAACGGTCTTGACACGACCGGCGCGCTCTCGCTCGCGGCCGGCGGCGCTGCGACAGCCCGCCTAGAGGCGAGGACGGACCAAAGATCGTCGGAAACAGGGTTGCCGCCGGCGTCCGCGGTGAGCTGGGCTAGGTCCTGCGCCGTCCGCTCCAATGTGCTCAGGAGAACGTCGGGCGCTCGCTCGCTCGCGTCCCGTCGCATACGCCGCGGCCCAACGAAGAATTCCATGTCGAGGACCTCGCAGAGCGAGCGCAGTCTTTCTACGGAGGGGACATGGCCGCGCCGCATGTCCCGGATCATCTCGGGCGAACCTTGAGCCCGAATTGAGGCTGCCCTGGCCGAAAGTCCAAGGCGTTCGAGAGCCGCGTCGATCTGTCGCAGGATATCATCCACCCGACAAGGGATAAATCCCTCGTCAAGATCTGGCAACAAAAATTGCACGCGTCATGGGATGAGTGCTTGGGAATACTAGTAATGGGGTAATTTTATTATTGGAGTGCGGGAAATATCTACTATTATGCGCTTATGGCATATCGGGTGCTGTTGGACGAGGCCATGATTGTGGAAATTATCGAGCGTTACGCGAGAGCGCTCGAAATCTCCCCCGCACGAGTCAGTTTCCTTGTTGCCGGAGATGGGAAATTTATCAACAGGTTACGGTCCGGTCGCACCTGCACCCTGCGAACTGCGAGGCGGGTAGCGCAGCATCTGTCCGACCAATGGCCAACTGGGGCGGAGTGGCCAGCTGAAGTCCCGAGACCAACCCCACGCTCAAAGAGTGAACGCGAGGCAACGACCAGAAGGGAAATATCACTTGAATAAGCCAAATTATTGCCCTATCCTGCGAAAATGACATACCGATCGCACCTAGGCGAGGTCGCAGTCACCGACATCGTCGAGCGTTTCGCGAGCGCGAGGCGGCGGCCCAGTGGATGTCGCACGCCTCGAACAGTCGTCCCGGCCATCAGCTGTCGGAAGAAAACAATCAACAGGACAACCCCGAGAGGAGAAGTGAGAATGATCCATGTCTCGAAAATCGCGGCGGTCGCTGTGTCGGCTGCCGCTCTCGGCCTCATTGTCGCAGGTTGTCAGCCGCAGGGCGGAACCACTGCGGCCGCGACCGATGAAGCGCCGGCAACCGCAGAAGCCACGACGGTTGCCGGAGACGCTACGGCCGATGTCATGCCTCCCAAGGAATTGAAGGCGGCTGAGATCAGCGAGCTGTTCGTCGGGAACACGGTCTTCGGACAACTCGACAGCTGGAAGCTTACGTGGGCTGAGTACTTTGCTCCCGATGGAACGGCAAAGGCGTTGCTTCGGTTCGAAGGCCAGGCTGATCTGAACTTAGTCGGAAAGCACTATTCCAACGATCGGGGAGAATTTTGCACTGAATACAAAGAGTTACCCGACCAAAAGGTGTTCTGTCACAAACTAATCGTGTTGGCGGATGGGCTCCACCAACAGGTGTATGCCGACGGCACAAAAGGGGGAATTTACAAGCAGATACTTGAGGGCGAGCAAATCGACGCGTTCAAGTAGGCCTTCTGTAGTCCGCACTAGGAAGCGGACCTTCGCACGCACGAAACTCTTGAAGGGTTGAGCAGGCCCCGTGGAACCTGCTCAATCCTCGACATGCAGCGAGCCCCAACCACAGGGAGAGATGGGCGCGTGGCCGCTTACCAGCCCGCCCCTCCAGCCCCAGAATCACCTGTGCCGTGCCTATTCTGACGCCTCGGCCTCTTCCTCGGCCGGCTTGGCGTTGTTGCCGGGGCTGCAGCCCCCGCAAACGGTGTGCTCCTGCGCCGTGATGTGGCGGCCGCGATCGCTTGCGAGGAAGACGGCGATGTCGGCGACGCTGTCGGGGGTCACCAGTGCGCCCAGCATGTTGGCGCGCATGTTCTCCGCGTAGAAGGTCTCGTAGTCGACGCCGAGGTCCGCCGCGATGCTCCGGTGGGTGTCCTGTGCCATCCTGGTCTCGACCCAGCCGGGGCAGATGGCGTTGACGCGGACGCCGTCGCCGCCGAGCTCGTCCGCGAGGCAGCGCATGAAGGCGATGAGCCCGTTCTTCGTCATCGCGTAGGCGCTCCAGCCCGAGGAAGAAGCGCCTGCGCCGATGGAGGAGATGAAGATGATGGATGCGCCCGCCTCAGACGCCGTGATTGCAGGCAGCGCGGCCTGGGTCACCAGATAGGGGGCCGTGAGGTTGATCTCGACCATGGCGTCCCAGCTGGCGAGGTCCATCTCGACCACCTGCTTGCGGACGAAGGTGCCCGCGTTGTTGACCAGGATGTCGAGCCCACCGAGCCGCTCGACGGCGGCAGCGCACATCGGTGCGATAGCCGCGCGGTCGCGGAGATCGGCCGTGGCGGCGAACGCGCGGCCTCCCGCCGCCTCGATCGCACTGACAGTCGGCCGGGCGCGCTGTTCGCTGCGCGCATGGACCGCCACATGCGCCCCCTCGCGCGCGAGGGCCTCTGCGATGGCGGCACCGATGCCGCTTCCCGCCCCGGTAACCAGGGCGCGGCGGCCCCGAAGAGAAGTCTCCATGTTCGTCTCCCAATAGCGATGATGATGCCGCCGTTCGGCGGATGAGGCACCGACAGGCAAATTGCGCTATAGGCACGCCGTCGTGAACAGCCGGTTCACACTATCATGCCAGAAATGAAGAGCGACGGGGGACGCACCATGGCCACCGAAACACCGTTTCAGATCAGGGAGGGCATGCACGCGCCGGCGGTGCGGCGCGCGTCGCTTGCAGAGGTGCCCATCGTGGACTTCGGCGCGCTCTATTCGCCGAGCTTGGCCGAGCGCAAGGCCGTGGCGCGGGCGATCCACACCGCCTGTGCGGGGCCGGGGTTCTTCTACATCGTCAACCATCAGTTCCCGCAAGCGGTGATCGCGCGGGCCCAGGCCGCCATGCAACGCTTCTTCGCGCTCCCGATCGAGCGGAAGATGCGCAACCACTACCTCGACTGGCCCAACCACCGGGGCTACGTGCCGGCGGGCGGGATCACGGCGGACCACAGCCTCGAGGGCTCAAGCGACATCTCGGAGGCCATCGAGATGGCGCACGACCTGCCTGCGGACGATCCCGACCACGTGCGCGGCATCCGCTTCTACGGCCCCAACAACTGGCCGGCGGAACCGGCTGATTTTCGTTGGGCGCTCGGTACGTATTTCGACTGTCAGCTAGAGCTGGGCCGCCAGATCTTCCGCGCGTTCGAGTACGCTCTGGATGTGGAGGAGGGCTACTTCACCACCAAGTACACCAAGCCGCTGGCCCGGCTCCGCGTCTGCTACTACGAGCGGCAGCCGGAGCCCCTCGACATCGCCCATATTGGGCTCGGCGCGCATACCGACTACGAGTGCTTCACCACCGTCTGGCAGGACCAGGAAGGTCTGCAAATGCTGAGCCCGGAGGGCGAGTGGCTGATCGTGCCGCCGGTGGACGGCAGCTTCGCCGTCAATCTGGGCGATCTTATGCAGCAATGGACCAACGACACGTTCGTCTCGACCATGCACAGGGTCATCAACACCTCAGGCGGCAGGCGCTACTCCCTGGTGCAGTTCTTCGGCGTCGATTACGACGTGGAGGTCGAGGCGATCCCGAGCTGCGTCGGCCCGGACAATCCGTGGCGCTACGAACCAATCAAAGCGGGCGACCACTCGGAGAGAATGGTCGCCCGCACTTACCACTACGACGAATAGAGACCTCTACGGCCTATCGTCGCCATCACTCACCCAGCGTGACCTCGACCCGCCGGTTGCGGCCGTCACGCACGTTGTCCGCGGTCTTGGCGATCGGCTCCGATTCACCGAGGCCTTCGGCGTCGATCACGAAGCGACCTGCGCCCTGTTCGATCATGTAGCCCGCCACCGAGAGAGCGCGCCTCTCGGAAAGACCCAAGTTGTACTTGTCCGGACCCGCGCGGTCGGTATGGCCCCGAATGATGATCTTGTAGGGCCGCATCACCAGCGCCGCTTCGGTAGCCTCGTCCAGCGTCTGCTTCGCGGCGTTCGACAGCTCCGAACTATCGAAGTCGAAGAACACCACGTAATAGGTCGCATAGACCGGCTCGGGTTCCGGCTCAGGCTCGGGCTCGGGTGGAGGCGGCGGCGCGGGCCGGATCGCGACCTCGGCGGCGATCACCTGGCCATAGAAGGCGTTGCGGCAATCGGCGATGTCGTCGGGCTGGTGCCCTTCCTCCTGCTCCTGCAACCAGCATTCGTAACTGATCTGGGCGCTGGCAGCGATGGCGGGCGCCTTGCCCTTAGCGCTTCCAAACAGCGCCGCCATGAGTCTGCCTCTCGCCTTTGAGAGCTCTTCCTGCTTGTCGGCTGCAACTAGGCGCTCGTCGACAGCGGTCGGCCTTACGTCGTCGCCTCTCGCCGCCGCCGCCGCTCTCAGCGCAAAGTGGTCCGAATCCCGAAAGTCGTATTCCGCACGCTCCCTTGCCGACAGCTCGACGTAGCCGGCGAAAAGCTGTTGGTTGAATTCCGATCCTTGGGGCTCGAGGTCCTTGACGCCTTCGAGCTCCATTCCGTGGCACGCGCCGAGCACCGCAGCGAGCCCCACCACTGCGGCAAGGCGGAGCCCTGTCAAAGAGACCCTGCTTCTCTTGAAGATCCTCATGTCACGCCTCCCTACTGATGGTTGAACTATAGCGCCTTCCGGCTCGTCGTCGAAAGCACAACGAGTCAAGAAATGCGAGAATTTGGGTCAATTCGTGGCGCAGTCGCTCGACAACGCCGGGAAATCCGGGCTAGACCACGGAGCATTGAGGCCATGCAATCTGACCGGAGGCGTTCCATGCTGCGCAGGCTCCTCGTCCCCGTCCTTCTCGCCAGTGCGATGGCTGTGCCAGCCGCCGCTGATGACGGGTCGCGCTATTCGGAATGGCAACCGGAGGGCGCCGAGGCCACGGACCCCGCCGCGCTCGAGGCGCTCGCGCGGGAGCTCGAGGCGCTGATCGACCAGGCCGAAGATGCGCGGGCGGCCGACCCGCGTTTTCTCCAGGACCTGCGGGACCTGATCGCCACGCACGTTACTGACTCCCGACCTCGGATGGCCCTGATCCGTGACGACTTTTCCGATGGCGATTACACGGACGATCCTCGCTGGGAGGTGGTGAGCGGCGACTTCTCGGTCGACGGTAGGCTCGGCCTGCGCACGACGATTCCGCTTAGCGGGGCCGACGCGGAGGCAATGAGACTCACCCTCGACACCATCCGGGACAAGGGAGATGAACTCCTCGACAAGGGCGGCGAGCTCTTTGACAAGAGCAAGGACACGATTGGCGACCTGCTGAGCGGCGAAAAGAAGCTCGACGACCTTTGGGGCGGCGATGACGACGAGGAGGCGAAGGAAGACACCGGGCCCGCCGGGCCGGAGCCTGCCGAGATCGTCCTGGATGCAGACATTCCCAACGCCTTCGCCCTCGAGCTGGAGCTGATGTCGGGCATCACGCACAAGGACGCACAGTTCGAGATCGATCTGTTTCAGGGCAGAGCCGGCGCTTCAGGCTATCGCCTCTCCTATCTGCCTGGCAGCGATCCTGGGCTGGTGCTCTCGCGCTTCAGCCGGCGCGGCGCGGAGGTGATCGGTGAGTCCCGCGACGACCTGAACCTCGAGGACGGCCGCAGCCACGCGGTCGCTCTGGTGCGCGACGGCGACGGGACTATGACCACGTCCGTCGACGGTGAGGAGCTTATTCGGGTGAAGAGCAGCGCCCTGGACGACCCGTTCGGCGGCCTGTCGCTGGTCAACAGCGGTGGCGACTACGCGGTCCGCAGCATCGTGGTCTATGGCGACGAGTAAGAGCCGGCGGCACGCGCGGGCGAGAGGCACCGCTAGGGCATGAGCGGAGGGGTACCCGACCGGCCCGCGCCGGGTGCCGCACGGGAGGCGGTCGAGCGATGCCTCAGGCGGATCGAGCAGCTTGATCCGGCGCTCAACGCCATGGTCACGACCACGGCGGAACGGGCGCGGGAAGAAGCCGATGCCTGCGACCGGGCGGCCGCCGAGGGGCGTTGGCTCGGCCTCCTGCACGGCATGCCCGTCGCGCTCAAGGACAATATCGAGACCGCAGGCGTGCGCACCACCAGCGGCGCTGCCTACCTCGCCGACCACATCCCCAACAGCGATGCCCCGGTGGTCGGTCGGCTCAAGGCGCAGGGCGCCGTGCTGATCGGCAAGGCCAATATGCAGGAGTTGGCCTGGGGCGTGGTCTCGACCAACCCGGTGGTTGGCCAATGCCGCAACCCGTGGAACCCGGCGCGCATACCGGGAGGTTCCAGCGGCGGCTCCGGCGCCGTCGTCGCGGCCGAGATGGCCGAGGCTTCGCTCGGCACCGACACCGGCGGCTCGGTGCGAATTCCAGCCTCGATGACCGGCGTCGCGGGCCTGCGCCCCACCCATGGACGCATCTCGATCCGCTGCATCACTCCCGTCAGCGTCGCCCACGATACCGTGGGCCCCATGGCGCGCACCGTGGCGGATGTCGCGCGCCTCTTCGCCGCGCTCGCGGCCTACGACCCGCTCGACCCGGTCTCGCGGGACATGCCGCTCGACAACTTCCTGCCCCGGCTCGACGACGGAATCGAGGGCGTGCGCATCGGGCTCGCGCGCAACTTCTTCTTCGAGAACGTCGACGCCGAAGTCGAGGCCGCGGTCCGGACCGGAGCCCGCACCTTGGAGTCCCTAGGCGCGCAACTCGTTGACGTGACCCTGCCGGGCGCCGAGACCGCCCAGCGCTGGACCACGATCATGGCCTACGCGGATGCCTGCGCCTACCACAAGGAACGGCTGGATGCCGGCCCCGGCGCGCTCTCCGAGCCCGTCTACGAGCGTATGATCATGGGCCGCGAGTTCAGCGCCGTGGACTACGCCGAGGCGATGCGCGGGCGCGAGGCATGGCGCCGCGCGCTGGCGCAGGTGTTCGAGGCGGTCGACGTGTTGCTGGCGCCGACCACGCCCCGGCCAGCGCCACCCATCGCCGACGACCGCAGCCTTCACCGGGCCACGCAGGACGCGACGCGCTTCACCTACGGCGGGGCGCTCGCGTCCATTCCGGGTCTTTCGGTCCCCTGCGGTTTCTCCTCGGACGGCCTGCCCATCGGCATGATGCTGGAGGCCGCCTGGGGGGCGGAGCCGCTGCTCTTCAGGTTAGGCCACGCCTACCAGCAGGCGACGGACTGGCACCTCCGCCGCGCCCCCTGCCTTGACGAGGGCGGCGCAGGCGCCACATAGGGGCCCATGAGTGGGACTCCCGCCGCCCCTGCCGCCGCGCCGGCGGACGATGGCGACGCGCACGCACGCCTGATCGTCGAGGAGGCTGCAGCGCGCTACTGCGCGGCACGGCGGGCGAAGATCGACGACTTCGTGGACCGCACCTTTTCGCTCTCCGGCACACTCCGGCTCCATCGCCGGGCGCTGGGCTGGGACCTAGCGCGCTCGCCGGCGAACCTGGCCCTCTCCGCCCCCCACCTTGCGGCGCGGGTCAGCGCCGGGTTCGCGCGGCGCGTTGGCCTCGAGCCGGCGGCCGACTGGCTCGATAGCCGACGCTACTTCCTCCAGACCGATGTCGCGCGGGAGCTCGAGTGGCGGCTCTTCACCGAGCTTCTGGAGTTCCCCATCCGACAGGGCGAGCGCGTGTCGGAACGCGATGCGCTGGCGGAGGAGATCCTGCGCGACCCCCGCATCGCACCGGACAGCGAAGATGCTCTGCAATCGCCGGCTGAGCAGGAGGCGTTCCGCGCCTGGCTCGCCGGCACCGTGAGCACCTACGAAGGGACGCGGGTTTCGGCGGCTGACCTGACTACCGCGGCAGTGAGCGCCAGCGTCGGCGCGCTGGCCTTCAAGAAGCTCACGCCTGGGATGTTGTCGCTTGGCCCGGCGACCGCGCAGATGCTGGTGCAGCATGCGGCGATTGCGGGCTTCCCGCTGGGCAGTGGGGCCGGGGCGCTCTGGTACGGCGTCTTCCCTGCCGCGGCGCCGGCCGCGCTCAGCATTGGTCTCACCGGCGGTCTCCTGGCCGCAGGCGCGGTGATCGGTGCGTTCTCCGGTGTTGTCACCGACCCGATCCAGCGTGGGCTCGGCCTTCACCAGCGCCGCCTCAGGCGCCTGATCGACTGCCTGGAGCGCGAGTTGACCGGGCAGGGCGATAGCCGCTTCACCGTGCGCGACCACTACGTCGCCCGCACCCTCGACGTGATCGAGGCGCTGGGCTTGGTCTGGCGCGCCGCGCGGTAGCGTCCCTCCGTCGCCCGCAGAGTTGCGCCGTGCTATGACCGGTGCGCTCGCCGCTTGCAGGAGAGACCATGTCCGCCAGAACGACCGCGCTCACAGACGCGCTGCACGACTATCTGCTGGCTCACGGTGTGCGCGAAACGCCGGTCATGCGCCGCCTGCGCGAGGAAACCGCTCGCCACGAGATGGGGCGGATGCAGATCTCTCCCGAGCAGGGTGCGCTGATGGCATTGCTGGCGCAGTCGATCGGGGCCACGCGCGCGCTCGAGATCGGCGTGTTCACCGGTTACAGCGCGCTGGTCGTGGCGGACGCCATGGGCGCGGCCGGCCGGCTCACGGCGTTCGACATCAATGCAGACTACATTGAGACCGCGCGGCGCTATTGGGCCGAGGCAGGGCTTGCCGAGCGGATAGAGCTTCGCCTTGGCGATGCGCGAGAGAGCCTTGCGGCACTCCGCGCCGAGGGACTTGAGGGTGCTTACGATTTCGCCTTCATCGACGCCGACAAGTCTGGCTACGACATCTACTATGAGCACTGCCTCGCCCTCGTGCGTCCCGGCGGCCTGATCCTGCTCGACAACACGTTCTACATGGGCCGGATCGCGGAGCCCGTTCGCTGGCAGGAGTCGGGTGCCGTCGTCGATGCCCTGAACAAGAAGATCAAGGACGACGAGCGGGTGTCGATGGTGATGTTGCCCATCGGCGACGGCCTGACGATCTGCCGGAAGCGGGGATAAGACCGCACATGGGGTCCACTTTGCCCACGGCGGTGCCTGTTCTACGGTGCGCGGCGGGAGGGGGGGCCATGGAAGCGAAGGCGGAGGCGCTGGCGGCGGCAGCGGCGGTAGACGAGGCGAGGCTCTGGTCACGCCAGATGGCGATGGCGGAGATCGGGGCCACCGCGAAGGGCGGGGTCAATCGCGCCGCACTCTCCGACGAAGACCGCCGTGCCCGCAGGCTGATGGTGGAATGGGCCGGCGATCTCGGTTTCGAGATCGCGACCGACGACATTGCGAACCTCTACATTCGGCGGCCCGGCAGGCAGGCGGACGCGGCGCCCGTGGTGACGGGGAGCCATCTGGACAGCCAGCCGCGCGGCGGCAAGTTCGACGGCTCCTATGGCGTGATCGGCGGCTTCGAGGCGCTGGAGGCCATCACGCAAGCCGGGATCGAGACCGCGCGGCCCATCGATCTGGTCGCCTGGACCAACGAGGAGGGCGGGCGTTTCCAACCGGGCGCCATGGGCTCGGCCGTCTTCTCCGGTGTGCTCAGGCTCGAAGACCAGCTCGGCCTCGTGGACCTTCAGGGGGTGACGCTCGAAGACGCGCTCGCCGAGACGCTGGCCTCCACGCCGGGGCTGCCGCACCGCCCCTTCGGCCATCCCTTCTTGGCCTACGTCGAGGCCCATATCGAGCAGGGGCCGCGTCTCGAGAACGAGGGCCTGACCATCGGCGCCGTGACCGGAATTCAGGGCCTCTACTGGTTTACAGTGGAGGTGAGCGGCGCGGAGGCGCACGCCGGCACCACGCCGCTCAAGAACCGCAAGGACGCGCTCAAGGCGGCGGTCGCCATGGTCCACGCGCTTGAAGAGTTGATGGCCGACGAGAGCGACACGGTGCGCTTCACCGTCGGCCGCTTCGAATGCTACCCCGGCTCGCCCGCCACGGTGCCGAGCAGCGCACTCTTTACCATCGATTTCCGCCATCCCGACCCGGCGGTGATCGCGCGCATCAGGCCCAACATCGAACCCGTGTGCGAGGCCAACGCCCGAGGTTGTGCAGTCAGCGTCCGGCCCACCATCGACAACGCGCCGCTGCAGTTCGATCCGGCATTGATCGACATGGTGGAGCGCTACGCCGAGACTCTTGGCCATCCGGTCATGCGCATGCCCTCCGGCGCGGGCCACGATGCGGGCCACATCAATCATCTTTGCCCCACCGGCATGATCTTCGTGCCTTGCGAGCGGGGCCTCAGCCACAACGAGGCTGAGAACGCGACGCCGGCCGACCTTGCCGCCGGCGCCCAGACGTTGGCCGCCTGCCTCGTCGACCTCGCGAATCAGGAGTAGCCATGAGCGAACGCAGAAGCGAGTACGCGCTGTTCGATCCGGAGGCGATCGACGCGCTCAGGCCGGTGATCCGCGGCCACAAGCACGCGATCGTCGCCGGGCACTATCTTGCCGCAGAAGCGGGCTTCGCGATCCTGGAGGCTGGCGGCAACGCCATCGATGCGGGTGTCGCCGCGGGCATCGCCCTCGGCGTGGTGCATAGCGATCTTGTTAACGCCGCGGGCGTCGCGCCGATCATCCTCTACAGCGCGAAGACCGGGCAGGTGGAGACCATCAGCGGCCTCGGCACCTGGCCGGCGGCGGTCACCCCCGATCTCTTCATGCGCGAGCACGACGGGCACATCCCGGTGGGCCCGCTGCGCACGGTGGTGCCGAGCGCG
Source organism: Alphaproteobacteria bacterium (assembly GCA_022826665.1). Taxonomy (GTDB): domain Bacteria; phylum Pseudomonadota; class Alphaproteobacteria; order UBA828; family UBA828; genus WTGU01. Next base: position 19,051 of record JAJDUK010000012.1, read on the forward strand.
CCGGACGCCTGGATCACCGCGCTCGAACGCCACGGCACCATGACCTTCGGCGAGGTGGCAGAGGCCTCGATCAGGCTCGCGCGCGACGGCTTCGTGATGTACCCGCTGATGGCGAGCGTCATCGGCAAGAAGGTCGAGGCCTACAGCCGCTGGCCGTCGAACGCTGAAATCTACCTGCCTGGAGGCCGCCCGCCTGCCGTGGGCGATCTCTTCGTGCAGGCCGACCTCGGGCGCTCGCTCCAGTACATGGCTGACGAGGAGCGCGCCGCCGCCGGCGACCGCGCCAAGGGCCTCGACGCCGCCCGCGCGGCCTTCTACCGGGGCGATATCGCCCAGGCCATCGTGAACTACCACCGGGAGAACGGCGGCCTGCTCACGGCGGACGACCTCGCCTCCTTCCGGGTGGGGGTGGAACCGCCCGAGCGGGTCACCATCGAGGGCATCGACGTCTATGCCTGCGGCCCCTGGTGCCAGGGACCGACTCTGCTCCAGGCGCTCCGCCTGCTCGACACGAAGGCGCTGGCCGCGCACGGCCACAACAGCCCGGAAACGCTGCACATGATGGCGGAGGCGCTGAAACTGGCCTTCGCCGACCGCGAGCGCTGGATCGGCGACCCACGCTTCGTCGACGTGCCGACCGCGGCGCTGCTCTCCGATGACTACAGTGCCCAGCGCCGCGCCCTCATCCGGCCCGGCGAAGCGTGGCCCGAGATGCCTCCGGCGGGTGATCCCCTTGGCGTTGCGGTGGACGCGGGCCGGGCGTCGGTGGGCGCCGCCGCGGCGGGGCCGGTCGAGGCCGCGCACGATACCTCCTACGTCTGCACCATCGACAGCGAAGGCAACGTGTTCTCGGCGACGCCGAGCGATATCTCTTTCGATTCACCGGTGATACCGGGCACCGGACTTTGTGTCTCCTCGCGCGGCGCGCAGTCCTGGGCCGATCCCGTGCACACCTCGAGCGTGGCACCCGGCAAGCGGCCGCGGCTCACCCCCAACCCCGCGCTCGCCATGGGTGACGACGGCTTCGCCATGCCCTTCGGCACGCCGGGCGGCGACGTTCAGATCCAGGCGATGCTGCAGACCTTCGTGAACATCGTGGTCTACGGCATGAACCCGCAGGCCGCGGTGGAAGCGCCGCGCCTTGCGACGATGAGCTTCCCCAATTCCTTCGAGCCGCACGAGTACCATCCGGGCAAGCTCATGCTGGAGGCGCGCATCTCCGAGGAGGCCGGCAACACCCTCGCCGCGTGGGGCCACGGGGTCGAGTGGTGGCCGGAGTGGGCCTGGCCGGCCGGCGCCATGTGCGTGCTGGTCAAGGACGGCGACACGGGCACGCTCTCGGGCGGGGCGGACCCGCGGCGGCCGGCTTACGGGCTCGCCTGGTAGGCAGCGAGTTGGGCTGGGGGCAGCACCGTGACCATCGTCTTTGAAGGCTGCCGGGTTTTCGACGGGGTCTCGGCCGAGCCGCGCGAGAATGCGACCGTGGTGGTCGAGGACGGCCGGATCAAGGAGGTCGCCGACGGCGCGGTGCGGGTGTCGGCCGATGCGGAGCGCGTGGCCTGCGGCGGCCGCACGCTGATGCCGGGGCTGATCGACGCGCACTTCCACGCCCTCCTGGTCGACCTCAACATCGCTTCGATCGACGACATGCCGGCCTCGCTGCTCTACCAGCACGCGCGGCACAATCTCGAAGGCGCGCTCAGGCGGGGGTTCACCACTGTGCGCGACGCGGGCGGCGCCGATCTCGGCCTCGCGCTCGCGGTCGAGCGCGGCCTGATCGCGGGGCCCCGCGTGCTGTTCGCGGGCCGCGGGCTGAGCCAGACCGGCGGACACGGCGACATGCGCAACCAGACCCGCTTCGAGCCCTGCGGCTGCGCCGGTTACCACGGACCGCTGACCCAGGTGGCGGACGGGGTCGACGCCGTGCGCCAAGTGGTGCGGGAGGAGCTTCGCAAGGGTGCCCACCAGATCAAGATGATGGTCTCGGGCGGCGTGCTCTCGCCAACCGACCCCATCTGGATGGACCAGTACTCCGACGAGGAAATCCGTGTCGGCGTGGAGGAAGCCGCGACCCGGCGCACCTACGTGATGGCGCACGCGCACACGGCGAGCGCGGTTCGCCGTTGCGCCGAGCTCGGCGTGCGCTCGATCGAGCACGGCACCTTGATCGACGCCGAAGTGGCGGAGGCTGCGGCGGCGGCCGGCGCATTCGTGGTGCCGACGCTGGTGACGCTCTTCGCGATGATCGAGTCCGGCGACCAATTCGGGCTGCCCAAGATATTTGCCGAGAAACTCCAGGGCCTCGGCGAGGACGGGCTGCGCTCCCTCGACATCTGCCGCACCGCCGGTGTGCCGATGGGCTTTGGAACCGACCTGGTCGGGCCGCTGCACCACCGGCAGAGCCAGGAGTTCCTGATCCGGGGACAAGTGCTGGCGCCAGTGGAGGTCCTGCGCTCCGCGACCTCGATCAACGCCGCGCTGATCCAGCGATCGGGCGAGCTCGGCACCATCGCGCCGGGGGCGGTGGCGGACATTCTGGTAGTGGACGGCGACCCTTTGGGCGACCTCGGGCTCTTGCAGGAGCAGGGTCGCCACATCCCGGTCATCATGAAGGACGGCCGCTTCCATAAGAACGAGCTTTGACGACGCGATCCGCCTCTCTCAAGGCGTCCACCGGACCCTGATTGCAGCAGGTTCCGGTGATCCCCCACCCCGTCCGTTCAATGACGGGGCGTGTTTATGGACACAGACCATGGGGGCAATTTCCCACGCTTGATAACAACCGTCCCATCGGTGGGTCGGCCCCCGTGGCTTGACAAGTCTTGAATAAGAACAAATAGTGAACAACCATGAGCGCCTCTCGCCCCATATCCCCGATGCGAGTCGGGCCCTCGTGCAACGGCACTGTCGATCTGGCAGCGCTGCGGCGGCGCATCGCGGCGCTCGAACGCCGCCCGGCCGCGCTGGAGGGCGCCACTGTCGGAAGCCGGGCGGGACAGCCCTGGCCGCTCGGCATCGATGCCCTGGATGGTGCCTTGCCGGAAGGCGGCCTGGCTGCGGACGGCCTGCACGAGGCCGCGGGCGCGAGCGCGGCAGACGGGCCGGCGGCCGCCGCCTTTCTCGCCGCTCTGCTGGTGCGGCTCGCGCATGCCGACAGGCAGGGCGCGGTGCTGGTCTGCCAAAGCCGGAACGGCGCTGCCCGCTTCGGCCGCCTCCACGGGCCGGGCTGGCGCGATCTCGGCCTGGAGCCGGCGGACCTGCTGATTCTCCGCGCCCGCCGCGAGAAGGACGTGCCCTGGGCGATGGAGGAGGGCCTGCGCTCCCGCGCGCTCGCGGTGGTGCTGGCCGAGGCCGAGAGCATCGAATTCACCGCCAGCCGGCGCCTCGCACTCGCCGCGGCCGAGGGCGCGACGCCGGCGCTGCTGCTGCGCCATGACGGGCTCGGCCCGGCGAGCGCGGCGCTCACGCGCTGGCGGGTGGCGGCGCTGCCGGGCCGCGCCGATCCCTTCGACGAGGGCGCGCCCGGCCTGCCCCGCTGGCGCCTGGCGCTGGTGCGCGCGCGCGGCGGGCGGCCTGCGACCTGCGAGGTGGAGTGGAACCGTGAGACGGGTGATTTCCGTGTGGCTGCCGCGCTGGCCGATCGACCGGCTGCGCCGCGAGCGGGCGCGGGCGCGGTCGAGGCCCCGCGCCGGGCCCGCGCGGTCATCGGCGGCTGAGGCGGCAAAGCCGGTCCCTTTTGCGCTGGTGGCACCGGGTCGGCGCGGGCCGGTGCTGTGGGCGGTCAACCGCGAGGCCGGCGCGAAGGGACTGAACTCTGGCATGCGGCTTGCCGACGCCCGCGCGCTGCTTGCCGGGCTCGTCACGGCGCGCGCCGATGCGGCGGCGGATCGGCAGGGGCTCGAACGGCTCGCGCTCTGGTGCAACCGCTTCACCCCCTGGTGCGCGGTGGACGCCAGCGACGATGGCGATGGCGATAGCGGGGACGGTGGGCTGTTGCTCGACATCACGGGCTGCGCCCACCTCTTCGGCGGCGAGGCGGCGCTCATGGATGAGATCGCGGCGCGGCTCTCAGGCCTCGGCGTCGAGAACCGCCTCGGCCTCGCCGATACCCCCGGCGCTGCCTGGGCATTGGCTCGCTTCGGCCCGGCGGCGAACGGTCGTCCGGAGTCACGCATCGCCGTGCACGGCGAGGCGCGCACAGCGATCGCGGGTCTCCCGGTCGAGGCGCTGCGGCTCGCGGCTGAGGACGCCCGCCTGCTGCGGCGCCTGGGCCTGACCACCATCGGTGTGGTGGACGGCCTGCCGCGCACGTCGCTCGCCCGCCGCTTTCCCAGCCGGGAGCGGGGCGGCGCGGTGCTGGCGCGCCTCGACCGGGCGCTGGGCCGGTTCGCCGAGCCGATCGTGCCCCTGACCCCGCCGCCCGCCTGCCTGGAGCGCCTGGCCCTGCCGGAGCCCTTGCTTGACCGGGCGGGGCTGGATGCCGTGCTGGCCCGGCTCATGCCGGGGCTCACCGCGTCCCTGGAGCGGGACGGGCTCGGCGCCCGCCGGCTCGCGCTCTGGTGCTACCGGGTGGACGGCGGCGTGGTGCGGCGCGCGGTGGCGACGGCGCGCGCGACGCGGGACGGCGATCATCTCACGCGCCTCTTCCGGGAGACGCTGGAGACCGTCGACCCCGGCTTCGGCATCGATTGCGCGGCGCTCCACGCCGAGCGCGTCGAGCCGCTCGCGCCGGCGCAGCTTTCGCTCGCCGGGGACCGGCGAAAGCAGGGCGGCGTGGACCTGCTGGTCGACCGCCTGCTGGCGAAGCTCGGCACCGGCGCCGTCTGCCGCCTGGAGCCGGTCGCCCGCCACAGGCCGGAGGCGGCCGAGCGGGCGGTGGCGCCCGGCCATGATCCGGTGCCCAGGCTCGAAATGCCCGAAGCGCCCGAAAAGCCACCGCGGCCCTTCCGCCTGTTCGACCGGCCCGAGCCGATCGACGTGATGGCCGAGGTGCCGGACGGCCCGCCGCTGCTCTTCACCTGGCGCCGCGTGCGCCGCCGCGTCGCCCGCGCTGCCGGGCCCGAGCGCATCGAGCCGGAATGGTGGGCCGGCGCCGGCGGGCGGGACGAGACGGTGCGCGACTACTACCGCATCGAGGACGCGGACGGCCGGCGCTACTGGCTTTACCGCGCCGGCCTCTACGGCAGTGGCGAGGCCGAGGGATCGCCGCGCTGGTACGTCCACGGGCTCTATGGATAACAACCGGCACGCGGCTTACGCCGAGCTGCAGGCGGTGAGCAACTTCAGCTTTCTGCGCGGCGCCTCCCACGCGGACGAGCTGGTGGAGCGGGCTGCGGAACTCGGGCTCGCCGCCATCGGCATCGCCGACCGCAACACCCTGGCCGGCGCGGTGCGCGCCCACGTCGCAGCGAAGGCTGTTGCGGCGAAGGCGGCGGGTCTGCGGCTCCTGGTCGGTGCGCGGCTCGATCTCGCCTGCGGGCTCTCGCTCCTCTGCTATCCCCGCGACCGCGCCGCCTACGGCCGCCTCTGCCGCCTGCTCACTCTCGGCCAGCGGCGCACGACCAAGGGCGGCTGCATGCTTCATAGGGATGACGTGACGGCGCACGCCGAGGGGCAGGTGCTGATCGCGCTGCCGCCGGGCCGCCCGGACGATGAGACGTTCGCGGCGGCGCTGGCCGCGCTCCGCCGGCGCCATTCAGGCCCGCTCTATCTCGCCGCCCACATGCTCTACCGGGGCGACGACGTGAGCCGCCTCAATCGCCTCGCGGCGCTGGCCGGGCGCCACGAGACGCCGCTGGTCGCCACCAACGACGTCCACTACCACGCGCGCGAGCGCCGGCCCCTGCAGGACGTGCTGACCGCGATCCGCGAACGCACCACCGTGGCCGAGGCCGGCTACCGTCTGGCCGCCAACGCCGAGCGTCATCTCAAGAGCGGGGCCGAGATGGCGCGGCTCTTCCGCGGCCACGAGGATGCCGTCGCCCGCACCCTGGAGATCGTGCGCCTCTGCACCTTCAGCCTCGACGAGCTGGCCTACGAGTATCCCGACGAGCCGGTACCCGCCGGCACCACGCCGCAGCGGCACCTGGAGGCGCTGACCTGGGAGGGGGCGGAACGGTGCTATCCCGCCGGCATCCCGGCCAAGGTCCGCCGTGCGCTCACGCACGAGCTCGGGCTCATCGCCGAACTCGGCTACGCGCCCTACTTCCTCACCGTGTACGACATCGTGCGCTTCGCCAGGAGCAAGGACATCCTCTGCCAGGGGCGGGGCTCGGCCGCCAACTCCGCCGTCTGCTACTGCCTCGGCATCACCGCCGTCGACCCGGCCCGGATCGACCTCCTGTTCGAGCGCTTCGTCTCCCGCGAGCGGCGCGAGCCGCCGGACATCGACGTCGACTTCGAGCACGAGCGGCGCGAGGAGGTGATCCAGTACATCTACGGCCGCTACGGCCGCGACCGCGCGGGCCTCGCCGCCACCGTCATCAGCTACCGGGGGCGGAGCGCGGCGCGGGACGTGGGCAAGGCCATGGGGCTCTCCGAGGACACGGCCGCAGCGCTCGCCGGCGCAGCTCGGGATCTGCACCACGACGGCGCCGTCGCCGTCGTGCGGCGGCTCGGCGAGGCCGGTCTCGACCTCGCTGATCCCTTGCTGCGCCAGACTGTGGCGCTCGTGGGTGATTTGATCGGCTTCCCCCGCCATCTTTCTCAGCATGTCGGCGGCTTCGTGCTCACCCGAGGGCCGCTCGAGGAGATCGTGCCCATCGGCAACGGGGCGATGAAGGAGCGTACTTTCGTCGAGTGGGACAAGGACGACCTCGAGGCGCTGGGGCTGATGAAGGTCGACGTGCTGGGTCTCGGCATGCTGACCTGTATCCGCAAGGCCTTCGAATTATTGGCGCAACACAAGGGCCTGCGTCTGACGCTCGCCTCGGTGCCGCAGGACGACCCGGCGGTCTACGACATGCTGTGCCGGGCCGATACGGTCGGCGTCTTCCAGATCGAGAGCCGGGCGCAGATGAACATGTTGCCGAGGCTCAGGCCCCGCCGCTTCTACGACTTGGTGATCGAGGTGGCGATCGTGCGCCCCGGTCCGATTCAGGGCGACATGGTGCACCCCTACCTGCGACGCCGCGACGGGCTGGAGGAGGTGATCTACCCGGCGCCCGCGCCCGAGCACGGCCCGCCGGACGAGCTGCGCCAAGTGCTGGAGAAGACCCTCGGCGTGCCGCTCTTTCAGGAGCAGGCGATGCGGCTCGCCATGGAGGCGGCGCAGTTCACGCCCGACGAGGCGGACGCCCTGCGCCGCGCCATGGCCACCTTCCGCCGGCGCGGCACCCTCGGCCAACTGAAGGAGAGGATGGTCGGGCGCATGGTGGCGCGCGGCTACGAGCCCGAGCTTGCGGAGCGCTGCTTCCGCCAGATCGAGGGGTTCGGGGACTACGGCTTCCCCGAATCCCACGCCGCGAGCTTTGCGCTGCTGGCCTACGTCTCCTCGTGGCTCAAGTGCCACCACCCGGACGCGTTTGCGTGCGCGCTGCTGAACGCCCAGCCCATGGGCTTCTACGCCCCGGCCCAGATCGTGCGCGATGCCCGCGAGCACGGCGTCGAGGTGCGCCCGGTGGATGTCAACGCGAGCGGATGGGACAACGGCCTGGAGGATGTGGGGGAGGACGCGGGGGAGGGTCGCCGCGCGGAGCACCGTGCGCTCCGTCTCGGCCTGCGCCAGATCGGCGGCCTGCACAAGGAGGATGCGGAGAGCATCGTGGAGGCGCGCTTCGTGGATACGCGCGCCATAGACGCGCGCGATGTGCCCTATCCCGATGCCGCCGCGCTCCACCGCCGCGCCGGGATAGCGGTCTCCGCCATCGAGACCCTGGCGGCGGCGGATGCCTTCGGCTCCGCAGGTCTCGACCGGCGCCAAGCGCTGTGGCAGACCCGCGCGCTGGCCGAGGCGACGCCGCTGCCGCTCTTCGAGGCGGCAGACCAGCGCGGCGAGAGGCCGGAGCCGGCGGTCGCGCTCCCGGCCATGGCCGACGGCGAGCAGGTGGTCGAGGACTACCGCACGCTCCGCCTCTCGCTGAGGGCGCATCCGCTCTCCTTCCTGCGCCAGCGGCTGGCGGGGCGGGGCGCGCTCCCGGCCGAGACCATGGCACGCGCCCAGGACGGCGACCGGGCGGCGACGGCAGGGCTCGTGCTGGTGCGCCAGCGGCCGGGCAGCGCCAAGGGCGTGATCTTCATGACGCTGGAGGACGAGACCGGGGTGGTGAACGTCGTGGTCTGGCCCAACGTGCTGGAGCGCTACCGCCGGGCGGTGCTGGGCGCACGGCTCGCGATGGTGCGGGGCCGGGTGCAGCGCGCCGGCGAGATCGTCCACTTGGTCGCGGCCCACCTGGAGGACCTGACCCACTGGCTCGACCTGCTGACGCCGGACGAGGGCACCGCGCAGCCGTCGGCGGATGGTGCCGCACCGCACCGCAGGCACGACGGGCGGCGGGCCGCAGCGAATCCCGCTCGCCACCCGCGCAACCAGCGCGTGATCCCCAACTCCCGCGACTTCCGGTGAGGGCGGGCATGGCCAAAACGAACATCCCAAACATGCACTTGACACCATATGATGTAGGAAACATAAAATGAGCAGGAGATGGGTCGTCAAGATTAACCGCGAGTTCCAGCCGGAGTTCGACAGACTGCAGGAGGACGTACAAGACGCGATCCTGGCGATGTCTCGCCAGCTGCAGCAGTTCGGGCCGCAATTGGGGCGGCCTCAGGTGGACACGCTGAAGGGCTCGCGGCATGCGCACATGAAGGAAGCGCGGTTCAGTGCAGCGGATGGCGAATGGCGCCTCGTTTTCGCCTTTGACCCCCAGCGCAGGGCCATGCTTCTGGTTGTCGGTGACAAATCGGGAGGCAGCGCCAGGCGATTCTATCGCGCTCTCATCCGTAAGGCCGACGAGCGCTTCGACAGGCACCTCGCGCGGCTCGCGCGGGAAGGAGGGTCCTGATGGATTTGGATGTGGACGACGTGATCGCGAAGCTCGATCCCGAGAGGCGCCGCAAGATCGAGGAGCGCGCGGCCGAGCTCATCGCCGAGGAAATGACCCTGCGCGAGCTGCGCAAGGCCCGGCAGCTCACCCAGGCGCGCGTCGCGGCCGAGCTCGGCATCAGCCAGGACGGCGTCTCCCGGCTCGAGCAGCGCAGCGACCTGCTGCTATCCACCCTGCGCAAGACCGTGGAAGCGATGGGGGGAAGCCTCTCGCTCGTCGCCAAGTTCCCTGACCGGCCGCCTGTCGAGCTCTCGGGCATTGCCGAGACCGATCCACGCGGCTGACGGTCGAGGCGGCCGCATGCGCGAGCGGATCGAGATCTTCGAGGGCGACATCACCACGCTCGCGGTCGATGCCATCGTCAACGCAGCCAACAACAGCCTGCTGGGCGGCGGCGGGGTCGACGGCGCCATTCACCGGGGCGCTGGCCCTCGCCTGCTCGAGGAATGCCGCATGCTTGGCGGGTGCGAGACCGGGGACGCCAAGCTGACCGGCGCTTATGACCTGTCCGCCCGCTTCGTGATTCACACCGTGGGCCCAGTCTGGCAGGGCGGCGTGCGCGGCGAGCCCGCGCTTCTGGCCCGCTGCTACCGTCGTAGCTTTGAGATTGCCGAGGCCAACGGGATCGAGTCCATCGCGTTCCCCGCGATCAGCACGGGCGTTTACGGCTATCCGCTCGACCACGCCACGCGTATAGCCGTGACAGAAGCTCGCGATCACTTCGAGGGCGGCAGTGCGCTCAAAAAGGTCGTGTTCGCCTGCTTCGGCGCCGAAGCGAGTGCCATGTACAGAGCTGTGATCGACGATGTCTTCGCCCACGAGTAATCGGTCGCCGCCATCGACGGCATTGCGCCAACAAGGACAGGCGCCCGAGGCTTGCCGTCTGCGCCCCCTGATGGTTCGTTAGGGCCCCCAGGACCATCACGCATTTCCGGAAGAAGGGCCCATGAATTTCGACATCGGCGACAAGGCGAAAGAGGTACGCGACCGCGTGGCAGCCTTCATGGCGGCGCACGTCTACCCCAACGAAGAGGAGATGCTGGCCCAAGTCGCCGACGGCGACCGCTGGCAGCCGATCCCGCTGCTCGACGAGCTGAAGGCGAAGGCCAGGGCCGAGGGGCTATGGAACCTGTTCCTGCCGGAGAGCGACTACGGCGCCGGTCTCTCCAACCTCGATTACGCGCCCGCCTGCGAGGAGATGGGCCGATCCCTCTTCGCGCCGGAGGTCTTCAACTGCTCGGCGCCCGATACCGGCAACATGGAGGTGCTGGTCCGCTACGGCACCGACGCGCAGCGCCAGGAATGGCTGACCCCGCTCCTCGCCGGCGAGATCCGCTCCGCCTTCGCCATGACCGAGGTCGAGGTCGCCTCCTCCGACGCGACTAACATCGAGACTCGGATCGAGCGCGATGGCGCGGAGTACGTCATCAACGGCCGCAAGTGGTGGACCTCCGGCGCAATGGACCCCCGGTGCCGCATCCTCATCGTGATGGGCAAGACCGATCCCGAGAACCCGGATCGCCACAAGCAACAGTCGATGATCCTCGTGCCGCGGCCGTGGCCAGGCGTCACGGTGAAGCGCATGCTCCCGGTCTTCGGCTTCGATGATGCGCCGCACGGCCACGCCGAGGTGCTGTTCGAGAACGTGCGCGTGCCGGCGGCGAACATGCTGCTGGGCGAGGGGCGCGGCTTCGAGATCGCCCAAGGGCGGCTCGGGCCGGGGCGCATCCACCATTGCATGCGGCTGATCGGCGCCGCCGAGCGCGCGCTCGAGCGCATGTGCCGGCGCACGCAGATGCGCGTCACCTTCGGCCGGCCGGTGGCGGACCAGACCGTGACGCAGGAGCGCATCGCCGAAGCCCGCATCATGATCGAGCAGTGCCGCCTGCTCACGCTCAAGGCCGCCTACATGATGGACACGGTCGGCAACAAGGTCGCGCGCAAGGAGATCGCGATGATCAAGGTGGCCGCGCCCAACATGGCCTGCACGGTGATCGACTGGGCGATGCAGGCCTTTGGCGGCGCGGGCATCACGGCCGACTACGGCCTCGCCAAGGCATACGCCAACGCGCGGCTGCTGCGCCTCGCCGACGGGCCGGACGAGGTGCATCGCAACCAGATCGCCCGCCTCGAGCTCAAGCCCTACCGGAACACGGTGAGCGAGCGGGGCGGCAACGCCTTCGTGCCACGTCTCGACGAGGAGCCGGGCCTCGCCCGCCGGCCCCGCTTCGTTGTTTAGGCTATGTGCGCGGGAGGTGCCGGCAGCGTCTCCGGCTCGCCGCCGAGCTCACGCAGGATGGTGCTGAGCTCGTCTGCGGCACGGGCGATCTCGTCCTCGTCGGTGCCGCGCAGAACCAGCGTCGTGCCGAAGTTGCCGTCGCGGACGAAGGGGTAGCTGCCGATCTCCAGCGCTGGGTAGCGCTCCTGTAGACCTTCGAGCCGGGCGGCCACGTCGCCCTCGCCCAGCAGCACCGCGATCTCGCGCGACTTGACCTCGCGCCCGCCCTTCAGTGTCGGCGCCACGCTCTCGAACATTGCGCGCATGACCGCCGGGATGCCGGCCAGCACATGGACATTCTCGACCCGGAAGCCCGGCGCCCGGCTCACCGGGTTCTCAATGAGCGTCGCACCCTCGGGCGTATGGGCCATGCGCATCCGCGCCTCGTTCAGCTCGCGCCCGGTGTCCCGATAGAAGTCCTCGAGGATGCGCTTCGCCTTAGGGTGGATTCGGTAGGGCAGGTTGAAGGCTCGGGCGACCGCCTCGGAGGTGATGTCGTCGTGGGTTGGCCCGATGCCGCCGGTGGTGAAGACGTAATCGTGGGATGCGCGCAGCGTGTTTACGGCGGCGATGATCGCGCGCTCCTCGTCCCGCACCATGCGGACCTCGGCGAGCTGGATACCGAGCGCGGTGAGCTGGCGGGCGAGATAGGCGACGTTCACGTCCTTGGTGCGGCCCGAGAGGATCTCGTTGCCGATGACGATCAGGGCAGCGGTGACGGAGGCTTGCGACATGGCGGCGATGCTCGTTGATGCGTGCGCGGGCGCAGGATGGCGCAGAGCATAGAGCCGGGTGCGCGTCGCGGCCACTGCACGATGGTGCGGTGCGATATCACCGCGCCCCTTGAGCAGGCGGCAGAAGGCAGCTTATGAGACGGGATGCGATTTCCCCTGCCGCTCCGCCGGGCGACGCTGCTCAAGCGCTACAAGCGCTTCCTCAGTGATCACCGCCTCGACGACGGCAGCACCGTCACCGCCCACGTCGCCAATCCCGGCGCGATGACCGGGCTCGTGGGCGAGGGCCTCGAGACCTGGCTCTCGCCCGCCGCGAACCCGAAGCGCAAGCTGCCCTACAGCTGGGAGATGGTGCGGGCCGACGGCGGGCTGGTGGGAGTCAACACGGGCTGGCCCAACCGGCTCGCCGAGGAGGCGATCGCGGGCGGCGCCATCCCGGCGCTCGCCGGCTACGAGACCCTCCGCCGCGAGGTCGCCTACGGCGCGGGCTCGCGCGTGGACTTGCTGCTGGAGGGACCGGGCCGCCCGCCCTGTTACGTCGAGGTCAAGAACGTCCACCTGAAGCGCGGCCCGGCGGCCGAGTTCCCGGACAGCGTGACCGCGCGCGGCACCAAGCACCTGCGCGAGCTTGCGGCGGTGGCCGAGAGCGGCGCCCGCGCCGTCATGCTCTACATCGTGCAGCGCGAGGACTGCGACGGTTTCACCCTCGCCGCAGACATCGACCCAACCTACGCCGCGGCTTTCGCCAATGCCCGCGCGAGCGGCGTGGAGGCGCTCGCCTACGCCTGTCGTCTGAGCACGGAGGGCATCGCCGTCGACCGCCCGCTCCCCATCGAAATCCCCGCTTAGCCGGCGCGTCTATTGAACACCGGGCGATACCGATTAGATTGTCGGCAGCGGGCGCTTTCGGCTCGGAGTCGCGCGCGCCGCAGGTAACCAGCAAGCGAGGCCAGCCGTGTCCACGAGGGGCGCTGCCAGCGGCGCGCAAGTCATCGAGCGGAGCATCAAGACCCACGGCGCCGACGCCTTCGCGGCAATGCGCAAGGCCGGCACGCTCGCGGCGGAGGTGCTGGATGCGTTGACGCCGATGGTCGAGCCCGGCGTCACCACCGACGCCCTCGACCGGTTCTGCCACGACTACATCGTGGACCACGGGGCGGTGCCGGCGCCGCTCGGCTACCGCGGCTACCCGAAGTCCATCTGCACCTCGGTCAATCACGTCGTCTGCCACGGCATCCCCGGCGACAAGCGGCTGCAGAAGGGCGACATGCTGAACATCGACGTGACCGTGATCCTCGACGGCTGGCACGGGGATACCAGCCGCATGTTCCACGTCGGCCAGCCGAGCGTGAAGGCGCGTCGGCTGATCGACATCACCTATGAGGCGATGATGCGCGGCATCGCGGCGGTGAGGCCCGGCGCCCGGCTCGGCGATATCGGCCACGCGATCCAGAGCTATGCCGAGGGCCAGCGCTGCGCCGTGGTGCGCGATTTCTGCGGCCACGGCATCGGGCGCATCTTCCACGACGCGCCGAACGTGTTGCACTACGGCGAGCCCGGTACCGGCACCCAGCTCAGGCCCGGCATGTTCTTCACCGTCGAGCCCATGATCAATCTCGGCGGCTGGCAGGTGAAGCTGCTCAAGGACGGCTGGACCGCGGTGACCAAGGACCGCTCGCTCTCAGCCCAGTTCGAGCACACGATCGGTGTGACCGAGGACGGTCACGAGATATTCACGCTCTCCCCTCTCGGGCACACCAAGCCACCCTACAACTGTTGAAGGTACCTCTGCGGTGGCGGACAAGCCCCATTTTCACGGCCATCGCGAGCGACTGCGCAAGCGCTTCGACGAGGCCGGCGCCGATGCCCTGCCCGACTACGAGCTGCTGGAGCTGCTGCTCTGCCAGGCGCTGCCCCGGCGCGATGTCAAGCCGCTCGCCAAGCGGCTGATCGAGCGCTTCGGCACCATCGGCGGCGTGCTCGGCGCCGAGAAGGGGGCGTTGAAGGAGGTGGCAGGCGTCGGCGACGGGGTGGTCCACACGCTCAAACTGGTCGAGGCGCTCGGCGTGCGCACGCTGCGGGAGCCGATCATCGGCCGCCCGGTCATCGCCACCTGGCAGGCGGTGCTGGACTACTGCACCGCGCGGCTCGGCAAGGAAAAGACCGAGCATTTCCGCGTGCTCTTCCTCGACAACCACAATGCGCTGATCGCCGACGAGGAGCAGCAGCACGGCACGGTCGACCATGTGGTGCTCTATCCGCGCGAGGTGATCAAGCGGGCGCTGGAGCACGGTGCGAGCGCCGTCGTGATGCACAACCACCCCTCGGGCAATCCCAGCCCGTCCCGCGCCGACATCGAGCTCACAAAGGAGGTCGCGAAGGCCGGCGCCACGCTCGGCGTAACCGTCCACGATCACCTGGTGATCGGCCGCTCCCGCCACGTCTCCTTCAAGGAGGCAGGCCTGCTGCCGGACTGAGGACGCGCGGCCCCCTGATGGGAATTCTAGGCCAAGCGACGCGGAGGCACCGGCCCCAGGCCAGCTGCAGTGAGCGATCGTGCGTTCCGCGCATACGCGCGCGGCGCTGTCGCGCCGTCCGGGCCTGCGGCCCGGCCTTTCTTGCCGGACGCTTCGTCCAAGGCCGCGCGCGGCGTGAGTCTCCACTAACAGGCTGCTGAAAAACCCTTCGGACCCAACCAATGATTCCCTTCTGTTCTAAATTCGATTCTCATTTGTTCCCGCGTTTTCTTAGAACAAGGTGAGAACATAGGAGTTTTTCAGCAGCCTGCTAGGGCGTCATGGCCGCGCTTGTTGCGGCCATCCACGTGGGTGCCGCGGAGAAAGATGCCCGGATCAAGTCCGGGCATGACGAGTATGGGAATGGCCGCGCGGGGCTCGGACCCGGTAGCCCGCAACATGGTGCGGTGGAAGGCGCGGGCGGCGCGGGGCAGCATCGCGGGATGAGCCAACGAACAGCCCGCGAACACATCCCCGCCATGCAAAACGAAACCCGACAGACCACGCCGGCGGCGGCGTTCAGCCGCTCCTCCATCAAGCGCCTGCCGCACAAACTGCGCGAGGCCGTCGATCAGGCCATCGCGGACGGCGATACAATCGACCAGATC
>JAJDUK010000087.1 GCA_022826665.1 Alphaproteobacteria bacterium
TTCGCGGGGCCTCGTGCCGCCTCGACGACTATCGGCACGAACCGGCCGACCCCGACATCGCCCGCCGGCTCGCGAAACAGCCGACGCCACCTGAACACCTGATTGGCGTTGAGGTTGTAACGCTGCGCGACCATCGGCACCGAGACCCCAGGCTCACGGGTCTCCGCCACGATCTGCCGCTTCTGCGCCTCGCCCCACCGCCGACGACGCCGACGGACCTGACCGCCGCTCCCAGCGCCCGGCCTCTCCTCGGAAATCGACATCAGCTAAGTGTCCACCTGAATCGAAGTGGACACCTGCGAAGCGTCCACTGCCCGAGCGCTCAGCCTGCCAAAACTCGCACCATCAGAACAGACGGCCTACGCCGGATGGATACTCATCGAATCGTGGCGGCGCCATTACAACGCCGTGCGTCCGCACGGCAGCCTGGGATATCGGCCGCCGGCCCCGGAGACGATCGTCATGCCAAGCTGGCCGCCCGGCTACGCTACGCTACGCCGGCCACTCAGCTTGGCCGGCAAACCGGCTGCGTTGTCATGCAGCCAAAATCCCTACTCCATCGGGTACGGTTTGCCGGTTAGCCCAGCTGGGGCTGCCTGAACCCGAGATCCGCCCTGAACCGGCGCACCGCAGCCTTCGCCTGATCCGCCGCGTCCTCGATGCCCGGTAGCGCGGCGCAATACGCATCGATCGCCCTGTCCCCGAGGGGTGTCCATTTTTCGATCCACTCTTTCAGCAGGGCCCGGTTGCGGTCGTTTTGGTCGACGAACTCGACCAGCGCCTTCGTCCAGCGCCGCGAGCGTTCGCTGTCGATAAGCTGAGCGTCGCTCAACATGCCGAGCAGGGTATCGCCCTGGTTCTTCGCGGCCCGGCCAAGCTGCCGAATCGCCGCTTCATCGACGCAGGGTTTGGCGACGAGCTGCAAGGCCGCGAAATGCTCGCCCCAGTCGTAGGTGACCAGGGTCCGCTCCACCAGCTCGCGGAAGCCGTCCCAAGCCGGATCGTCCTCCCAGATCTGCCGCTCCTTCTCGCCGAAGCCGAGATCCGGGTGCGCCTTCGCAAGTTCACTCGTGCGATAGGCGATGCGGCAGACCCAGCGATATTGATCGGCCGCCTGAAACATGCAGCAGTTCTCGATGGTGCTGCTGCGCGCCAACTGCACCAGATAGGCGGACGCCATCTGGACCGCGTGGATCAGATAGCGGCTCGGCGTGTAGAACCGCGCGAGCTCGCGGGGCCATGCCTCCGGCATGGTGGCGTCGTGGTCGTTCTTGCTGTGCTCGTCCAGGAGGCCGTCGATATAGTTCTCCTGGCCGTCTTGCATCATCGTGTAGGTCCGGTAGACCAGCTTGTCGGGATCGCGGAAGGCGTCCCAATCGTCGTGCACGAGCGGGCTTTCATTGCGGTACTTGACGAACCACTTGGTCAGCGGCGTGCCGGGACCCATCGCCCACGGCGCCTTCGGGTCCTTCGTGCTCCATAGGAGATTGGTCGAGACGACCTCATACTCGGTGGGCCGTCGGCGGTCGCCTGCCAGATGGCTCCACGTCTTCAGCGGCTCCATCGGCTTGGAGGTGTCAGGCAAGTAAGACATGCGGTGAGCCTCCTCGATCCCTAGACCCGGTCCTTCTTGAGATAGAACCGCGTGTAGTCGTCATTCGTCTCGATCTGACCAGAAAAGGCGGTCAGGTTCACCTCCAGCTCGGGCATGCGGAACGGGCGGCCCAGCACTTCCTCCATGGTGTCCCGGCGGATGATGCAGCCGCCCTCGGCCTCGACCCGCACATAGGTTGTGTGATCCGAGATCACGATCTCCTTGTCCGGGTTGTCGGTGTGGACCGCTTCGATGACAGCCTGGGCGATCTCACCGCCCCGCAGCACCGGCCCTGCCATGTCGCCGATCCCCCCGGAGTCCGGCGCGTCGCTCATTCGTTGCTCTCCCTTGGCGCCCGTTGCGCCGCTACGCCACGTCGAAATAGACGTCGAGCTGCTCGAAGCGGGTGAGTTCGGCCGCCTCCACGGTCATGTCCCGCGGAAACGGCGGCGCGTTGTCGTCGTCGGTCGTACGCCGGACGCGCAGGATCTTGTCCGGCTGTGACGCGACCTGACGGCCGACGATATGCGCGGCGCATTTCGCTGCGACGGCATCCATGTCGTCCGCTTGGTCCACATCGAACAAGCGGATATGGCAGTCATATTGGAAGCGGCACAGGATGGGGGTGCTGTTCACGGCCATCCCTCCCTCGAAATCGAGTCGTCCGGCGGGTGTCGTGCCCGCTACTCCGCCGCCTGCGGCTGAGTGCGATAGGCCTCGATCCACGCGTAATCATGTGCGTCGCGCCCGCCCTCGCTCACCTCGCCACAGCCCATATACTTGAGGATGTTGTCGAAGGTCGGGGGCTCGATCTCGCCGGAGTACATCCGGTCAACGATGCTGTGGTGGTCCTTGTAGCGCACTGGATCGGTCCCGAAGATCCATTTGCAGACCGGCGTGCAGAAGCTATACCGCCGGCCCTCATAGTCGAGCTGATGCGCGCGCGCGCGCCATTCTGGGCCCGGGCGATGCGAGATGGGGATCTGGCACATGTTGCAGACCGCGGTCATGCTGTCGCCCCAGGCCAGCTCGTCGCGCCCGTTCAGGATGTTGTCGATCACGACGTCCCAATAGGTGCCGAAGCTGGCGTTCCAACCGGGATATTTCTCCTCCAGCCACTCGCGCTCGCGCGGCCCGACACCCGCGGTCGGGTTCCACCAAACGGTCTGGCGCCACGACCAGATGCCGCATTGCTGGCAGTGATGATGGTTCTCGACGTCGTCGAGGAAGTGGTCCCAATACCAGGGCCGGTCGAGGCCGACGTCGAGAATCTGCCGCTGGAACTGGGTGATGACGAACTCGTGCATGTACTCCTTGAACGACATGGCGCGCTTTTCCAGCGGGAACTGGTAGTCCATGGGCACGCCGGTCAGGATCGCAAAGACACGCCAGACCCGCCAGAAGGCGATGTCGAGGGCTTGCTGGGCCTCGGCTTTCTTGCCGTTCCTGACCATGATCTCGATCACCGGCGTGCCGATCTGGGCGTGGCGTGCCTCGTCCGACTGGATCGAGGTGATCAGGTTGGAGAAGGTGTGATCGCCGACTTTCGCGGCATCCTCGGAGAGGCCGACCAGCTGCACGTTGGTGAGCCCGGTCTCGAACGCGAAGCTGAGCATGATGGCGCAGGTCGGGACGTCGCGCGTCATCATCACGTCATCCATGAGATGGCGCCCCGAGAGGACCGCCCAGTTGTTGGAGTGCTGGGCCTCGTGTGCCCAGTCGAACTGCCTGTCCTTCCTCACCAAGGCATGGGGAAACCAGAGCTGGATCTGACCGTGGCGCATCTCGTCCAAGAAGGCGAACAGCCCCATGTTGCGCATTCCGGGCGCCTTCGAGAAACGCGCCGTGCGCGCGTCGGGCTGACACGCGGCATACTCTGAGAGCGCGATCGCGCCATAGTGCATTTTGAGCATGCTAAGATAGGCGGGATCAGCGACGTCGTAGTAGTCGGAGTGCTGAAGCGCCGTTTTCACCGAATAGGCGCCGGTGTCCTTCTCACGCTGGACGGCTACATATTCGCGGAACGTGACCTTGTAGGGCTCGTCGAAGGTCTCCCACTCTTCCGTTGATATGCCGTAGGGATCGCTCATATCGGCCGGATAGAGCTCATCCTCGGTCGCGTATTTCGGCGTCCAATTCGTCGTGCGTGCGAGGTCGTACCATTCGGAGCGCTCCAACAACGCCATATCCTGTCCTCCTCAGCAATCAAGACGCCCGCTAATTCGATTGTCGCTAACATCAGGTCCCGGAGTCAATTCAGTCCGCCGGTCACTGCACAAGTTGCCTATGAATCTTGGTGCTGTCCTGTCCGACCGCGTCTTGAATGGCGACTTCCTAGCGGCCCGCGATGGCAAGATCGCCGCGCTAAGCGTCGGCGCGCCGCGAGAGGCCGCGAACGCCGTCGATGCCGCCGGCAGCCTCATTGATAGCGCTCGTCTTTCTCGCGCAGGTGCCGGGTGCCGAAGGGGACGTTGATTCCCGCGTGGCGGATGCGGTGCAGGGGGTCTCAGGGCGGCCATCGTGACGGCCCCAGGGATACGAGAGAACGGGAAGTGCGAGAATTCATCGGGCCTGCCGTCAATATTCTTTCCGCTCGATCAACCGGCGACTGTTCAGCTTGTCCTTGACCGCAGGCGGATAGACGGCCGCGTAAGCGGCTGAAGACCGTGCGTCAAGCCAATCGCCCGTAACCCACAGATCGGGCGCATGGTTTGCCGCAACGCTCGCGAGCAGCTCCAGTTCATATTGCTCATTGCGGAGCGCTTTCATCTGCGGCTCTGTAATCTCGATCAACTCGGCGATCGTCGGAAAGAACTTCTGTGTCCTGATCCAGTGGCGAAAGGTGTGCTCCAGCGCTTCGAGAGACACGTCAGAGAGCTCTTCGATCATGATCCCGGTCATGGTCTCGATCCCCGCCATTTCGGGAATCCGAACCACAGCGGCGAGCTTCAGGATCATCGCGGCTATCTGTTCACGGGGTGCGGGCGCTGCCCGCTCTCGAGCGATGGCCAAGCAACGGCGAACCTCGGCAGATTGTGCCTCACTCAGCGAAGGCGGAATGCTCTCGTAATACTCCATCCGCAAGTAGTCCGATCTCGTGTCCTTGATTGCGTCGGGGGCATTCAGCTCGGTCGACCTGATCCATCTTCCCTTCATGAAGCGCTCGATCGGCACCCCGTGCCACGGCGCGCTGTCTTTCAGCCTGCGAACTTCGGCCTTGCGTTCGGCCTCCCTTGCCCGCCCCTCCTCCATGAGACTGTCCCATCGCGCGGTCCCCGGTTCGATCAGTCCCCGGTCCGTGCATTTGTTCGACATCCCTGCGGACCCAGTTTCGCCAGGTTGCAGGCCAGTCGAGCTTTCGTCCCTTGGCGTCGGACTGGGCAATCCAGTAGTCACGGAAGCGGTCAGCGGTTCGTTGAATGTGTCCATCGTCGAGGCCCTCCTTTCGGGCGAAGTCGATATCGGCTTGGCTTGGCTGCCAATCATCGGGCAGGCGGGTGGCGCGGTCAGCGCGCGTGCGTGTCCTCTCACCGGTTCCCTGTCGGTTATTTGACGGTTCCTTACGGTTAGGGTGCCGCTCTGGCATTTCTCTGGCGACACAGTGGCACTACAGGGTGCCGCTCTGGCACAATTGGATTTCGCGTCATCGTGCCGCTCTGGCACTACCGAGAGTCGGTATCGGTTGCCCCGCCGGCTTCGGATCAGGGTTAGCCAGCCCCCGCTTTCGAGCGCCGCGAGTTGTCGGATCACGGTGCGGCGACCGAGCTCGGTTTCGCCTGCGATCAGGTCGACAGACGGCCAGCGCTCGCCGTCATCGTTCGCGCGTTCGGCCAGGTAGGCCAGCACGGCCTTTGCCGTCGGCGAGCCCGTCCGCTGCCCGCGTGCCCACTCGGTCGCGCGCACGCTCATCGGCCCGCCCCGGAATTGGGGTTGGACAACGCGCAAATTTCCTCAAGGGAATCAATGCCCCCCTTTGGGGCGGTTGGACAGGCTAAGGCATTGTTGCGGCGAGAATGATATGGTCCTGCCGAGCCCACCAACTCCCGTCCAGCCGGTGCAAATGCGCGCGAATGTCTATATTCACCTCGTTTGACGTGAGCGGAGCGAGCGCCCGGCGACTGAGGGAAACGAACAAGAGCGAATCATGGCGGATTTCGATCTCCTTGTGATCGGCGGCGGCTCGGGCGGCGTGGCCTGCGCCAGGCGCGCGGCGGGCTACGGCGCTAAGGCCGCGGTGGTCGAGAACGACCGGCTCGGCGGCACCTGCGTGCATCGCGGTTGCATCCCCAAGAAGCTCCTGGTCTACGCCTCGCACTTCAGCCACGACTTCGAGGACGCCGCCGGCTACGGCTGGACCGTCGGCGAGCGCGCCTTCGACTGGCCGGCCATGGTGCAGGCCAAATCGGCCGAGCTCGACCGGCTGGAAGGCATCTACGAGCGCCTGCTGCGCAACGCCGGGGCGACGCACATCCGCGGAACCGGCCGCCTGCTCGACGCCCATACCGTCGCCGTGGGCGACGAGACGCACCACGCCGAGACCATCGTGATCGCCACCGGCGGCCGGCCCACCATGCCCGACATCCCCGGCATCGCGCTCGCCATAAGCTCCGACGAGATGTTCGACCTGCCGGCCCTGCCCGAGCGCATCGTGATCGTGGGCGGTGGCTACATCGCCTGCGAGTTCGCCTGCATCATGCAGGGCCTGGGCTCGACTGTGACCCAGCTCTACCGCCGCGACCTGCCGTTGCGCGGGTTCGACCACGACCTGCGCGAAGTGCTCTGCGAGGAGATGCGCAAGGCCGGGGTCGACCTCCGGCTCAACATCAACGCGGCCTCCCTCGCCCGAAACGGGTCGGCAATCGCGGTCACGACGACGACCGGCGAGATCATCGAGGCGGATCAGGTGCTGTTCGCCACCGGGCGGAAGCCCAGCGTCGCCGGCCTCGGGCTCGAGACCGCGGGCATCGAGCCCGCCGAGGGCGGCGCCATCCCGGTCGATGAGGCCTCGCACACGGGCGTCGCCAACATCTATGCCATCGGCGACGTCACTGACCGCATCAACCTGACTCCGGTGGCGATCCACGAGGGCCGCTGCATCGCCGAGACCCTCTACAACGACAATCCCCAGAACCCGGACCACCGCGACGTCGCGACGGCGGTCTTCACCACGCCGGAGCTCGGCACGGTCGGGCTCACCGAGGAGGAGGCCCGGCAGGCTTACCCCGCCGTGGACATCTACAAGACCCGCTTCCGCCCGCTCAAGCACACCCTCACGACGCGGGAAGAGACCGTCTTCATGAAGCTCGTGGTCGACCGCGCCTCGGACCGGGTGGTGGGCTGCCACATGGTGGGCGATGGTGCAGGCGAGGCCGTGCAGCTGCTGGGGATCGCCGTCAAGGCGGGCGCGACCAAGGCCCAGTTTGACGCGACCATGGCGGTCCACCCGACTGCGGCGGAGGAGTTCGTCACCATGTACGAGCCGGTTGCCGAGCCCGTCGCCGACGCCGCCCAATAGCCCATCGGCGCACGCGGTACCGGCATATACCGCTGCCAAACAGGAAAATGCTGGCACGACGGACGGTTCGGGCGTATAGCACGGCAACAACGACATAATTCCGCGGGAGAACGACATGCCCGGCACGTGGAACCCCGGCCGCTGGCGCGGGCTGCCGATCAAGCAGCAGCCGCAATGGCCCGACGCGGCCGAACTCGCCTCGGCCGAGGAACGCTTGAAGACCTCGCCCCCGCTGGTCTTCGCCGGTGAGGCGCGGAGGCTGCGCGAGAGCCTCGCACGGGTGAGCGAGGGCCGCGCCTTCCTGCTGCAGGGCGGGGATTGCGCCGAGAGCTTCGCGGAATTCCACCCCGACACGGTGCGGGACACCTTCCGCGTCCTGCTGCAGATGGCGGTGGTGCTGACCTACGGGGCAAAGCTGCCGGTGGTCAAGGTCGGGCGGCTCGCGGGGCAGTTCGCCAAGCCGCGCTCGTCGGACACCGAAACCGTGGGCGACACGACACTCCCCGCCTACCGCGGCGACATGATCAACGGCATGGCCTTCGACGAGGAAGAGCGGACGCCCGTGCCGCAACGCCTGCTCCGGGCCTACGGCCAGTCGGCGTCGACCCTCAACCTGCTGCGGGCGCTCGCCCACGGCGGCTACGCCGACCTCCACGCGGTGCATCGCTGGAACCTCGGTTTCGTGGCCGAGAGCACGCAGGGCGCGCGCTACGAGGCGCTGGCCAATCAGATCGGCGACACGCTCGACTTCATGGCGGCCTGCGGGCTCACCGAGGAGACCTCGCCGCAGATTCGCGAGACCGAGTTCTACACCTCCCACGAGGCCCTGATCCTGGAATACGAGCAGGCGCTGACCCGCGTCGATTCGACCACCGGCGGGTGGTACGACTGCAGCGCGCACATGCTCTGGATCGGCGACCGCACGCGTCAGGTGGACGGGGCGCATGTCGACTTTCTGAGCGGGGTCGGCAACCCGATCGGGCTCAAGGCAGGCCCCAGCATCACGCCGGACGATCTGCTCGCCCTGATCGACCGGCTCAACCCGCACAACGAGCCCGGCAAGCTCACGGTGATCGCGCGCATGGGGCACGAGGCGGTCGAAGCCAAGCTGCCGCCGCTCGTGCGTGCCGTCCAGGGGGAGGGCCGGCACGTGGTCTGGGCCTGCGACCCGATGCACGGCAACACGATCAAGTCCTCCAACGGCTACAAGACCCGCGTCTTCGACCAGGTTCTGGCGGAGGTGCGCGGCTTCTTCGCGGTGCACCGGGCCGAGGGCACGTATCCCGGCGGTGTCCACTTCGAGATGACCGGCCAGGACGTGACCGAGTGCCTGGGCGGCGCCCAGGCGATCACCGAGGAGGACCTTTCCAGCCGCTACCACACCCACTGCGACCCGCGGCTCAACGCCTCGCAGGCGCTGGAGCTCGCCTTCCTCATCTCCGAGCATCTGAGGGAGGAGCGAGCGGCCACCGCCCAGCCAAGGGCACTGCACGGCTAGGGGCGCGGAAGGGGGTCGCGATGTTGCCCCACGACGGACCCCGCGACCGCGAGGTCACCCGCTACACCGACCACTACTTCACGCGCACGCGCAAGGCGATCGGGCGCTTCGGCGATGCCCAAGTCACTTACGCGCTGTTCATGCGGCGGCCGGTCTGTTTCGCGCCACGCCTGATGATCGAGTGGCTGAACTCGGTCGCTGCCGAGCGCAGCACCGAATTCACCATCGAGTGCCGGTTCGAGGAAGGCGAGTGGGTCGGCGCCGGCGAGCCGCTCATCTATCTCTCGGGCTCTTTCCGCCACCTCGTCGATCTGGAGACGCTTTACCTGCAGCGGCTGGGCGCCGTCTGCGTCGCCGCCTACAACGCCTATGCCATGTCCCGCAGCCTGCCCAAGGTTGCGTTCCTGGCAATGGACGCGCGCCATTGCGCGGGCATCGAGATGGCCGAGATGATGGCCTACGCGGCGAGCGTGGGCTCGAAGGCAGCGAAGCAGGAGTGCGGCGCCGTCGGCTTCGTCGGCAACGCCACCGACGCGACCGCCCACTACTTCGGCAATCAGCGGGGCTACGGCACCATGCCCCACGCTTTCATCGGCTACGCGGGCTCCACGGTCCGCGCCGCTGAGATGTATCACGAAATTTTCGCGGGCGAGCCGATGACCGTGCTCGTCGACTACTACGGGCAGGAGATCACCGACGCGCTCGCCGTGTGCAGGCGCTTCCCCGAGCTCGTCGCGCGCGACGAGCTGAGTTTCCGCCTCGATACCCACGGCAGCCGCTATGTCGAGAGCCTGGACATGGCGAAGTCATACGCCGTGCTGGAGCGCTACTGCCCGACTGCCGTGCGTGAATACCGCACCGAGGCGGAGCTGCGCTGGCTGCACGGCACCGGCGTCAGCGCCGCGGCGCTCTTCCATCTGCGCGCGGCGCTCGACGAGGCCGGTTTCGAAAAGGTGAAGATCGTCGCAAGCTCCGGCTTTGGGCCGGCCAAGTGCAGGGTCATGGCCAGCGTGAATGCACCCATCGACGTGATCGGCACGGGCTCGTTCCTGCCCGAGAATTGGTCCGAGACCTTCGCGACCGCAGACGTGGTGGACTACGACGGCACCGCGCGGGTCAAGCTCGGCCGCGAGTTCCTGCTGCGCAACGGCGCGGACGGATCGCCCCGCTCGCGCTGAGGCATTATGCGACCACACCGGATCAACTTGACTCGAATGACCCCCACCTCCCCCTGTCCCCCTCCCCCCGGAGGGCGGAGGGGGAACCTGGCTGCGCCGCCTGTTCTCCCTCTCCGCCCCTGGGGGCGGAGAGGGCCGGGGTGAGGTGGGGGTGTTCTGGGCCGCACGACATGCGAAATGGAGCACCGTTTGCCGACTGGACACGATCCCGTCTGGTCGGATAGTGCGCTAGGGGGCGCTCGCCGGGGCCACGCGAGTCGGGCGCACGTTGCTAATCGGGGCCGGCAAGCGCCGGCTCCTTTGTGTATAACCGGCCGACCATGACCGACACGCTCGCCATCGCGCTCGCCCAGCTCAACCCCACCGTGGGGGACCTGGAGGGCAACAAGGCGCTGATCCTGCGCGCACGCGCCGAGGCCGCCGCCGAGAGCGCCGACCTCGTGGTCTGCACCGAGCTCGTGGTGACCGGCTATCCGCCCGAGGACCTCGTGCTCAAGCCGATGTTCCAGAAGCAGTCTCGGGCTGTCGTGGAGGCGCTTGCGGCGGCGACCGGGGACGGTGGGCCCGCG
The DNA here is from genome assembly GCA_022826665.1 of Alphaproteobacteria bacterium. GTDB lineage: Bacteria > Pseudomonadota > Alphaproteobacteria > UBA828 > UBA828 > WTGU01. The sequence goes on from JAJDUK010000087.1 coordinate 10,355, forward strand.
CTCCTCATCGGCGCGCCCTGGGTCGACGACGGCAAGCTCTACAACGCCGTGCTCCTGCTCGAAGGCGGCGAGGTCGCGGCGCAGCGCTACAAGTACGAGCTGCCCAACTACGGCGTCTTCGACGAGGTGCGGGTGTTCGCGCGCGCCGGCCTGCCGGGGCCGATCCCGTTTCGCGGCGTCCGCCTTGGCGCCATGATCTGCGAGGACATGTGGTTCCCCGAGGTCGCCGAATGCCTCGTGGAATCGGGCGCCGAGATCATGATCGCCATCAACGGCTCGCCCTTCGAGAGCGACAAGGGCGACACCCGCCTCAACCTCGCCGTCGCGCGGATTGGCGAGACGGAACTGCCGTTGATCTACGCGAACCAAGTGGGCGGCCAGGACGAACTGGTCTTCGACGGCGCTTCCTTCGTCCTCAACGCCGATCACGGCCTCGCCGCCCAGGCGCCGGCCTTCGACGAGGCGATCATGCTCACCCGCTGGTCGCGAGAGAGCGACGGCTGGACTTGCGCGCCTGCGTCCCGCGCCGCGTTACCCGATGGCCATGCGGCGACCTATCGCGCCATGACGGTGGGGCTCCGCGACTATGTCGAGAAGAACGGCTTCCCCGGCGTGCTGATCGGGTTGTCAGGCGGCATCGACTCGGCGCTGACGGCCGCCGTCGCGGTCGATGCGCTTGGTGCCGACCGGGTTTTCTGCGTCGCCATGCCGTCGCGCTACACGGCGCAATCCTCCCTCGACGACGCGGCCGAGTGCGCGCGCCTGCTCGGAGTCCGCCACGAGGTGGTGGGGATCGAGCCGGCGGTGGACGCGCTCGGCGAAACGCTGGCGCCGATCTTCGCCGGCCGCGCCGCGGATGAAACCGAGGAGAATATCCAGGCGCGGGTACGGGGCGTCATCCTGATGGCAATCAGCAACAAGCTCGGCCACATGGTGCTCACCACCGGCAACAAGTCTGAGATGTCGGTGGGCTACGCCACGCTCTACGGTGACATGTGCGGCGGCTACTCGGTGCTGAAGGACGTCTACAAGACCGACGTGTTCGAGATGGCGCGCTGGCGCAACCGGAGCTGGATGGAGGGCCTCGAGGGGCCGCAGGGGCCGGTGATTCCCGAGGCGATCATCGACAAGCCGCCGAGCGCGGAGCTTCGTCCCGACCAGACCGATCAGGACACGCTCCCCCCCTACGAGGTGCTGGACGACGTGCTGCGCGGCCTGGTGGAGGAGGAGCGCTCGACCGAGGAGATCGTGGCCCGCGGCCACGGGGCGGAGACTGCGGCACGCATCTGGCGGATGCTCGACATCGCGGAGTATAAGCGGCGCCAGGCGCCGCCGGGCATCAAGCTCACGCTGCGCTCCTTCGGCAAGGATCGCCGCTACCCCATCACCAACCGCTACCGCGGGACCGGTTAAGCCATGACGCTCACCCTGTACAACACGCTGACCCGCAAGCGGGAGCCGCTGCAGCCGGTGCGCCCCGGCCACGTCGGCATGTACGTCTGCGGCCCCACGGTCTACGACCTCGCCCACATCGGCAATGCGCGGCCCATCGTGGTGTTCGACGTGCTCTACCGGGTGCTTAAGCGGCTCTACCCCTCGGTGACTTACGTCAGGAACATCACGGACGTCGACGACAAGATCAACGAGGCCTCGCGCCGGACCGGCGAGCCCATCGAGTCGATCACCGCGCGCACCACCAAGGCGTTTCATGAGGATATCGCCGCGCTCGGCGCCTTGCCGCCCGATATCGAGCCGCGCGCGACGGGGCACGTGCCCCAGATGATCGCGCTCATCGAGGCACTGATCGCCGCCGGCAACGCCTACGAGGCCGATGGCCACGTGCTCTTTCATGTGCCCTCGGCCCCTCGATACGGCGCCCTCTCCGGCCGCAACCGCGACGAGATGATTGCGGGCGCGCGCGTCGAGGTTGCTCCCTACAAGCGGGACCCTGCCGACTTCGTGCTTTGGAAGCCGAGCGACGAGACCCTGCCGGGGTGGGACAGCCCCTGGGGACGCGGGCGGCCCGGCTGGCACATCGAGTGCTCGGCCATGAGCCGCGCCTATCTCGGCGAAACCCTCGACATCCACGGCGGCGGTCTCGACCTGGTCTTCCCCCACCACGAGAACGAGATTGTGCAGAGCGAATGCGCCTGCCCCGGCCCGCCCTTCGCCCGCCACTGGGTGCACAACGGCTGGCTCACCGTGGAGGGCGAGAAGATGTCGAAGTCCCTCGGCAACTTCATCACCATCCGGGACGCGCTGGCGGAGGCGCCGGGCGAGGTGAACCGGCTGGTCCTCCTGAGCACGCACTACAGGCATCCGATGGACTGGAGCACCGATGCGGTCGCCCAGGCCCGCGCCAACCTGGACCGCCTCTACACCGCGCTCCGCAACGCGGGCGCTGCGGCGAATGGCGTGGAAGACACCGTCGATCCCGAGGTGGAGGCGGTGCTCTGCGACGACCTCAACACGCCGAAGGCGCTCGCCGTGCTCCACCGGCTCGCGGGCGATCTCAACCGGGCCGGCGACGAGGCAGCGAAGGCGCGAGCCTGTGCCGCGCTGCGCGGCTCCGGCGCCCTGCTCGGGCTGCTGCAGGCCGACCCCGAGGCGTGGTTCCGCGGTGCGGGGCAGGAAGGCGGCATGAGCGATGCGGAGATCGAGGCGCTGATCGCCGACCGCGCCGCCGCGCGTTCCCAGCGCGACTTCGCCGAGGCCGACCGCATCCGCGACGCGATGGCCGCCGAGGGCATCACCCTCGAAGACAAGCCGGAGGGCACGCTGTGGCGCCGCGCGTGACGTGTCGCGCGCGCGAGGCTCGCGCCTTCGCAGGCTGAGCCGTGGCGGGGACCGACCGGCGCAAGGCCTGCGCGGCGGCCCACGTCGATGCGGGGGCGCCGGCGGTGATCCTCGTGCGCACCCAACTCGGCGAGAACATCGGCGCCGCCGCCCGCGCCATGCTGAACTGCGGCCTCTCCGACCTGCGTCTGGTCCAGCCTCGCGACGGCTGGCCCAACGTGAAGGCGCTGGGCGCGGCTTCGGGCGCGGATGCGGTGCTGAACGGCGTGCAACTGTGCGCGACCGTGGAGGAGGCCGTGGCCGACCTCAACACGGTTCACGCCACCACGGCGCGGCCGCGCGAGCTGCTGAAACCGGAGCTCGCACCGCGCGAAGCGGTCACGGCGTTGCGCGATGCGGGCCAGCGAGGCGCCCGCCTCGGCCTCCTCTTCGGGCCGGAGAAGGCCGGCCTCAAGAACGAAGAACTGGTGCTCGCCGATGCCATCGTCCGGATTCCGCTCAACCCCGCCTTCGCCTCGCTCAACCTGGCGCAGGCGGTGCTGATCATGGCCTACGAGTGGCGCCTCGTGAGCACCCCGCACGAAGAAGAGCAGGAGCCGGCCCCGCCGCCGACCGGGAGCGCCCGCCCCGCCACCAAGGACGAGATCCTGCATTTCTTCCGACATCTGGAGGGCGCGCTCGACGACCGCGATTTCTTCCCGACGCCCGAGATGCGGCCCAAGATGGTGCAGAACATGCGCACCATGTTCGAGCGCATCTCGATGACCCGCCAGGACGTGCAGACCCTGCGGGGCGTCGTGCGCGCGCTCACCGGCGAGCGGCTCCGCGGGCGCGAACCGCCGGGCCCGGCCGATTGACACCGCACCGGCGGGGGCTATAGTGCGCCCGGCTCGCCGCCGGAGGCCGCGGGCGCACGCGATTCTCCCACCGGCACGGGCACGATGAGCAAGCGACAGCAGTCGAAGTACAAGATTTGCCGGCGCCTCGGCGTCAACCTCTGGGGCCGGCCCAAGAGCCCCACCAACCGGCGCGACTACGGGCCGGGGCAGCACGGCCAGCGGCGGCGCAAGCCGTCCGACTTCGGCGTGCAGCTCGCGGCCAAGCAGCGCCTGCGCGGTTACTACGGCAATATCACCGAGAAGCAGTTCCGCCGCTACTACCACATCGCCGGCGACCGCAAGGGCGACACGGGCGAGAACCTGGTCGGGCTGCTGGAGCGGCGCCTGGATGCAGTCGTCTATCGCATGAAGTTCGTGCCGACCGTGTTCGCGGCGCGGCAGTTCGTGAGCCACGGCCACATCCTGGTCAACGGCCGCCGGGTCACGATCCCGAGCTACCTGGTGAAGGACGAGGACCGGATCACGGTGCGCGAGCGCTCGAAGCAGTTGCCGCTGGTGCTGGAAGCGATCGATTCGCCCGAGCGGGACGTGCCCGATTATCTGGAGGTGGACCACGACCGGATGGAGGGCCGCTTCATCCGCGCTCCCAAGTTCGCCGACGTGCCCTACCCGGTGACGATGGAGCCCAACCTCGTCATCGAGTACTACTCCCGGTAGAGCGCGTCCGACTTCGACGGACGCGCGACAGGCCGCGACCGCGGCCCGCCGCTTCTGCGGCGCCCTCGCGGAGGCGCCGGCCGCAGGCCGGCTGCCGTGAGCGAATAAGACCCCTCGCCCGTTAGTCCTCCCTGCCCTGCCAATTGACAGGGCGCTTCATCCCGGCTTTTGTCTGCCCTGGGAATCCGAGGGTAAGGGAGGAGCGAGATGGGCACGTTGGCATTCGAGCATCATCTGCTGAAGGAAGCCGGCACCAGCCCCAACAACGGGGCGCTGCCGCTCATCGTCTATCGGGGCGCCATCGATGTCGGCGCCGGCGAGCCGGAGGCGGCGGTCGAGCGCCACTTCGATTCCAACGGCTGGGGTGACGGCTTTCGCGGCGATACCTTTCCTTTCCACCACTACCACTCGATCGCGCACGAGGTGGTGGGCTGCGCGCGCGGCGCGGCGCAGCTGCAGTTCGGCGGGCCGGAAGGGCCGGTGGTCGACGTGAAGGCTGGCGACGCCGTGCTGATCCCGGCGGGTGTGGTGCACTGCCGGCTCGACGACAAGCCCGGCTACGTCAGCGTCGGCGCCTACCCGCCGGGGCAGCAGCCCGACCTCTGCGTGCTGTCGAACCAGGATGCGGAAGTCTCGAACGCGCGGGACGATACCGAGGGGCTTGAGTTGAAGGTCGTGGGCGATGCGGAGATGCCCGCAATCAGGACCTCTATCGCCGACGTCCCGCTGCCTGCGACCGATCCGCTCGCAGGCAGCAGCGGCCCCGTGACCGACCTCTGGCTAGAGGGCTGAACAACGCCTTCAACAAGCGACGTTGGCGGCATCAAGCGTTGGAGCAGATGCTTTATCGGGCGTCTGCTCCAGCGAGCACATTCTCGCAACTTGGATTGTCGTTTCGGATAGCAAGCGCCAAATCTACAGAATCACTACCTGCAATCTAGAGCACGATTCGATCTAATTGAATCGCTCGGATTTTCAACAGCATAGTCTTCTCTCGGTTGAGGCGGATACGCCTTCCGCGGGTTTCGGGGCGCTCAAGTTGTCGCTGTTATCCAAGTTGGCCGCCGTTCGGAGTGGGTTGTGATCCAGGTTGGTCGGATAACGCCCTAGAATATTTTTCTTGTGTGCCAGAACCACATTCAATAGCAGAGTCCGATCCGCTTATACCTCCAAACTCAGTCGTATATGTATTCCTTTTTTTGATTTCTATACTCAGTCTCATTTGACTTGTATGAACTGCATTTTTTGATTGTAGACCGCATTATAAAATAGCGGCTGCTCGCCTCCTTAAACTCTCCCTTATCTATGGCCATTTGCCGTTCATTTTCCGTTCGAAAAACTGTGAAGTCTTGGATTCCGCGAGCGGCAAAATCTCTTTCCACGTAAGCCTTATTTAGGGATTCCCATCTGCCAATAGGGCTATTCTTGTCTGCCGTATAGTATCTATCTTGAAAGAATTCGTCACAATACAGTACAGGCCTAAATGTGTAATACAGTTCCGAAATCAGGGGCCCGACAAGTATAGAGATGGTTTCTTGATCGCAAACGTATTCACCAGGTTCTTTTTGAGTGCTTCCGGCCTCAAAAACTTCCATGAAATTGCCGCAATCATACATTAGAGCGATTCTCTGAAGAAGTGCAGTGAGAGACTGTCGTATTTCATCTTGATGGTTGGGTAGCTCCCTGTGGCCAAATACAAGAAGGGCCGCCTCTTCTTTTTTCCAGCTTTTTTCTTGCCAAATTAAATACTCTATCCTATGACTTAATACTCTTAGTCGCTTAACTGCATCGGAATTAACAAAGTCTGTATATAGCGCTACAGCGCGGGAGACTGCAGCGCGTTGGTTCTCCTGGATAGCGGAAACGGCTGCCCGATCATTCTCTTGCTTTGCTATCTCCCCCTGAATTTGCTGTCCCTGCTCAGCAATATTTTGCTGTATGATGATTGCAAATGCCGCAACAATCACGGTTGCGATTACCGTGGGCTCTATCCATTTGCGCACGTAGGATCTAATGTTCAGAACCTGCATCCAGGTCCTCCAAGAGCTAACTGGCGCAGATGATTCGTCACGTCGTGTGTCTCATGCACATAAACCGTCGGGACAAAAGCTCGCGGCTTTGAAAAATTTGAGATAGAATCGTGCGATCTATTCGTGGCTCCCCCAAGACTTCTCTCGGTGCAGTGCAGGAGCCGAACACAGTAAGAGAGATGGAGACGTCTGCGGCGCTGGCGACCGAAGCACTTTTGCCAAGCTAAGCGCATTCGAACGCCCGCAGAGCGACTGGTCTCGACGTATAGCCAATCATGACGATCAAGGTGAGAGTGGGCGCCGGGCACATGCCCCGAAGGCATTGCCTGGCGCCCCGCACCCGTCGGGAGTGCACGCCGTTCCACGCTTCAACCCGATGTCAGCGCTCGGTCCTACGGACGATTCCTATTCGCTCTCATGCGCTATCGGCAGACGGCAGGGTTGCGTGCACACGGATTGGCGTCCGCATCTGGAATGGCCGAAAGGGCACCTGCGCCTAGACCCAGCACGATCGCCGTCACAAGGGCGAGCATGATCATCTTCATGGCGTGCTCCTCAATCATCAGCTAAACCCCATGAAGTATATCTTATTAGATATAGCACGAAAGCATAATTTGCCGGTAGGCGGCGGCCCCGTGGCCGAGCTCTGGCTGGAGGGGTGAGCGCCAGCCTCAATCGAACACACTGAAGTCGAGAGCGAGCCGCTCGCCCAGCCAGAGCGGGTAGTCGCGGTGATCGGCGAGATCGTCGCCGGTGTTTGGATGGACCAACACCGAATGGCCCCGGCGATTGAGCATCAGCCAGGGCACGAACGCGGCGAACAGCGCCGGCTCGAACGCCACCTGGAACATGTGCATCGGGTGCGGCCCGACCAGCTTGTCGCGCCAGCGCCCGAGCCGCACGGGGAAGCGCGCGATCAGGTCGGTCCTGACCGCCGCGGCGGTCTGCCGCGTCGCAGGCTCGTAGTAGACGTGGGCGTGGTAGCTGGCGATGGCCGCCGGCGACACCAGGGTCAAACGCGGGGCTCGACGCTGATGCCCCTGGTGCTCAGCAACTCCGAAAGCTCGCCGGTCTCGTACATCTCGCGCACGATGTCGCAACCGCCCACGAACTCGCCCTTGACGTAGAGCTGCGGGATCGTCGGCCAGTCGCTGAAGCTCTTGATGCCCTGGCGGACCTCCGGGTCTTCGAGCACGTCGAAGCCCTTGAAGCGGACGCCGAGCAGCGAGAGCATCTGCACCACGGTGGCGGAGAACCCGCACTGCGGAAACACGGGCGTCCCCTTCATGAACAGGACGACATCGTGCTCGTCGATGAGGCCCCGGATTCGGTTCTCGACCGGCGCACTGGTCGTGGCCTCGATCATGCGAAATCCCCTTTCATTCTCAGATAGTTAGGCGTCCGTTGGGACGCTGGTCTGGAGCGCAAGCGCGTGCAGCTGATCGCCCATCCGCCCGCGCAGCGCGCGATAGACCATCTGGTGCTGCTCCACCCGCGACTTGCCGGCGAACGAGGCCGAAACCACGCGCGCCGCGTAGTGATCGCCGTCGCCGCGCAGGTCGTCGATATGAATCTGGGCGTCAGGGAGCGCCTCTCGAATGAGCTGCTCGATCTCCTGAACGTCCATGGGCATCGGCGGTTCTCTCAGGCGTTGCGGTCTGCGCGTGCGCTCAACGCTCGTGCTCCGCCTCGCCGGCCATGTAGGCCGGCAACCACTCTTCGTGGATGCGGCGGAGCGCTGCTATCGATATGGCACCTGCGCCGTCGAGTGTCAACGCGGCCCCGCCCGTGGAGCCGATGGCGGAGACCGGAATTCCGGCGCTCTCCGCATCCGCCAAGAGCGCCGCGGCGTCCTCCGGCGCTGCGCTGACCAGGTAGCGCGCCTGATCCTCACCGAAGAGCCAGCCGGCAGCGCTCGCGACACCGGCGGGAACGGCGATCCTGGCGCCGACGCTGCGGCCTGCACCGAGCGCTGCCAGCGCCATCTCGGCGAGCGCCACCAGGAGACCGCCGTCCGAAATATCGTGGCAGGCGGAGAGGCGCCCCGCCTCGATCTGGCGCCGCACGAAGTCGCCGTGGCGCCGCTCGGCCACGAGGTCGACCGCAGGCGGCGGCCCCTCCTGCCTGCCCTCGATCTCGCGCTGGTAGAGCGAGCGGGCGAGATGGCTGCCGGCGGCGCCCACCAGCAGCAGCGCTTCGTCCGCAGCCTTGAGCGCGGGATCGCACATGCGCCCCAGGTCGGCGATCAGGCCGAGCCCGCCGATGGAAGGCGTGGGCAAAATCCCGGCGCCCTCGGTCTCGTTGTAGAAGGAGACGTTGCCCGAGACGACCGGGAAGTCCAGCGCCCGGCAGGCCTCGACCATGCCCTCGATGCAGCCCGCGAACTGGCCCATGACGTGCGCCCGCTCGGGATTGCCGAAGTTGAGGCAGTCGGTGATCGCCAATGGCCGCGCGCCTGCGGCGGTGAGGTTGCGCCAGGCTTCCGCCACCGCCTGCGCCCCGCCCGAAGCCGGATCGGCGGCGCAGTAGCGCGGCGTGCAATCGGCGGTGAGCGCGAGCCCCTTCTCCGTGCCGTGGACCCGCACCACGGCCGCATCGCCGCCCGGCGGCTGCACCGTGTCCGCCATCACCATGTGGTCGTATTGCTCCCAGATCCAGCGCTTGGAGCAGAGGTCGGGCGCAGCGAGCAGCGCTTGCAGCGCCTCAATCGGCTCGGGCGCGGGCGCCTCCTCGCCCGGCGCGGGCGCCAGCGGCGCCGGCCTCGGCGTGAGCGCGTAGGGCCGCTCGTAGATGGGCGCCTCATCCACCAGCGGGCGCACCGGCAGGTCGCCCACCACCGCGCCGCCCGCCTTGAGCACGAAGCGACCGGTCTCCGTCACCCGGCCGATGATGGCGAAGTCGACGCCCCACTTCTCGAAGACCGCCCTCGCCTCCTCGGCCGCCTCGGGGCGGATCACCATGAGCATGCGCTCCTGGCTTTCGGAAAGCATGATCTCGTAGGGCGTCATGGCGCTCTCGCGCACCGGCACCTTGTCGAGGTCGAGCTCGATCCCGGCGCCGCCCTTGTCCGCCATTTCCACCGATGAACAGGTGAGCCCGGCTGCGCCCATGTCCTGGATCGCGATGATCGCGTCCGATTCCATCAGCGCGAGGCAGGCCTCCATCAGCAGCTTCTCGGCGAAGGGATCGCCCACCTGTACGGTCGGGCGCTTCTCTTCCGTGCCCTCGCCGAAGGCGGCGGACGCCATGGTCGCGCCGTGGATGCCGTCGCGCCCGGTCTTGGCGCCGACGTAAACCACGGGATGGCCGACCGCGTTCTCGGCGGCGGCGTAGAAGATGCGGTCTGCCGGCGCCACGCCCACGGTCATGGCGTTGACCAGAATGTTGCCGTCGTAGGCCGGATCGAAGGCGCAGGAGCCGCCCACCGTCGGGACGCCGATGCAGTTGCCGTAGCCGCCGATACCGGCGACCACGCCCGCCACCAGGTGGCGGGTCCTGGGGTGGCCGGGTGCGCCGAAGCGGAGCGCATCGAGATTGGCCACCGGCCGCGCGCCCATGGTGAAGACGTCGCGCAGGATGCCGCCGACACCGGTCGCCGCCCCCTGGTAAGGCTCGATGAAGGACGGGTGGTTGTGGCTCTCCATCTTGAAGACCGCCGCCTGCCCGTCGCCGATATCCACCACGCCGGCATTCTCCCCCGGCCCGCAGATCACCCAGGGCGCCTCGGTCGGCAGCTTGCGCAGCCACACCCGCGACGACTTGTAGGAGCAGTGCTCGTTCCACATCGCCGAGAAGATGCCGAGCTCGGTCAGGTTGGGCGCGCGCCCCATGACCCGCTCGATGCGCGCGTACTCGTCGGCGCTCAGCCCGTGCTCGGCGACCAGCGCCGGCGTGATCGGCACGTCCGGCATGGCGCGCACCGCCCCGCTCACGAGAGCGCCTCCACCAGGTGATCGAACATGGCGCGCCCGTCGGTGCCGCCCAGCGCGGGCTCCGCGGCGCGCTCGGGATGCGGCATCAGGCCCAGCACCGTCCGCGCCGGATTGAGGATGCCGGCAATGTCGGCGGCGGAGCCGTTGGGGTTGGCGTCGGCGTCGCCCTCCTCGCCCACGTAGCGAAAGGCGACCAGCCCCTCGCCTTCCAGCCGGGCCAGGGTCTCGGCATCGGCGCAGTAGTTGCCCTCGTGATGGGCGACCGGCATCCGCACCACCTGTCCGGCCTCGTAGCCGGCGGTGAACGGGCTCTCGGCCTCCTCCACCCGCAGGCTGACCCAGCGGCAAACGAAGCGGAGCCCTGCGTTGCGCATCAGTGCGCCGGGCAGCAGCCCGGCCTCGGTCGCCACCTGGAAGCCGTTGCAGATGGCCAGGACATGCACGCCCGCCTTCGCCCGCTTCACCACGTCCGCCATCACCGGCGAGCGCGCCGCCATGGCGCCTGCGCGCAGGTAGTCGCCGTGGGCGAAGCCGCCGGGCAGCACGATCAGGTCGCAGGCGGGCAGCGCGGTCTCGTCGTGCCAGACCATCGCCGGCGCCCGGCCTGTGCTGGCCTCCAGCACCACCATCACGTCGCGGTCGCAGTTGGAGCCGGGAAAGACGACGACGACCGCTTTCATCCCACCCCCATCGCCGGGCATGGCGCGTCCTTGCTGCCCTCCCGGGCCGAAGGCCCGGACGGCGCGACCGCGCCGCGCGCCGAACGGCGCGGAAGCCAAGCGAGCGGAGCGAGCGCCCGGCGCCTGAGGGAAATGAACAGGTTGGGGGACAGGGAGAGGTGGGACAGCATGCAAACAAATTTCATCCGGGCTATGCCGGGATCAAGCGGGATGGCTGAGATTGCGGGGGACATGCGACCACCGCCCGTGACCATTGCCGCGGCGTTAGCGCGGTCTGCGGTCATCGACCCCTCTGCCCACGTGTGTCCTTTCACCCGGCCTCGGGTTGCCCTACCTGTCGACCCGTTCGAGGTGTCTTTAGCCATGGGTAAGTCACCCCCGACACGTCATGGCCGGATTTATTCCGGCCATCCACGAGTTTGCCCAGCGTCCGGTGGGTCCGGCTGAGAGAGATGCCCGGAACACCCCCCGGACTCGATCCGGGGGCCGGGCATGACGATGTGTGGGAGAGGCGCAGTCGCAGAGATTGCTTGCCGGCCCGACCACTCGCGAATGAGCTAGGGAAACACGACGCCAAGCCTCCTTCGCGCAACATGGCGCGATGATGGCGCGGCCTCTGGGCCCCGTGCACCGGAACAAGGTCCGGGGAGTCGGCTGCGGATAACGGGCTGGCTGTAAGGGCTGAATCGCGCCGGCTCATTCGGCGAGGTCGATGGTGTAGTCCTCGATCACGGTGTTCGCCAGCAGGCGCGCACACATGGCGTCGAGCTGCTCCCTGGCGGCCTGCGGGTCGGTCTCGGCCAGGTCGAGCTCCAGGTACTTGCCCTGGCGCACGTCTTCCACGCCCGCGAATCCCATGCGGGCGAGCGTGCTCGCGATCGCCTTGCCTTGGGGGTCGAGAACGCCGGGCTTGAGGGTGATGTGGACTCGGGCTCGCACGCGGTCTCACGCGCGCTCGTCGTCGTTGCCGGCGCCGTTCACTGCCTGCACCACCGTCTCCGGCATCAGGCCGAGCCGCCGGGCGACCTCCTGATAGGCTTCGGAGACCCGGCCGAGATCGCGGCGGAAGCGGTCCTTGTCCAGCTTCTCATTGGTCTCGATATCCCAGAGCCGGCAGCTGTCAGGCGTAATCTCGTCGGCGAGCACGATGCGCATGTCCTCGCCGTGCCAGAGCCGGCCGAACTCCAGCTTGAAGTCCACCAGCCTGATGCCGATGCCGTGGAACAGGCCGCTGAGGAAGTCGTTGATGCGGAGCGACATGGAGAGAATGTCGTCGAGCTCCTGCGGCGTCGCCCAGCCGAAGGCGGTGATGTGCTCCTCCGAGACCAGCGGGTCGTCGAGCTCGTCGTTCTTGTAGCAGTACTCGACGATGGAGCGCGGCAGCTGGACACCCTCCTTGAGGCCGAGCCGCTTGACCAGCGTGCCGGCGGCGTAGTTGCGGATGATCACCTCGACCGGGATGATCTCAACCTCGCGAATCAGCTGCTCGCGCATGTTGAGCCGGCGCATGAAATGGGTGGGCACGCCGATCTCGTTGAGGCGCGCCATCAGGTGCTCGGAGATGCGGTTGTTGAGCACGCCCTTGCCGGTTATCACCCCCTGCTTCTTGTTGTTGAAGGCCGTGGCGTCGTCCTTGAAGTACTGCACCAGGGTGCCGGGCTCGGGCCCTTCGTAAAGGACCTTCGCCTTTCCTTCGTAGATCCGCCTGCGACGGGACATGGTGGGGATCCTCGATGTGGGGGGCGTCACGCCGGGTCGGCGCCGCGCGCGCCCGTTACCTCGCCAACATAGTCAGAACGGGGGGCCAGTACAATTACCTGTTGTCGGCCGTGCTGGGCGGACCGTGCGGGTCGGCCGCCGCGATGGCGCTCTAGATCTCAATGTTTTCAAATAGATGACGATTCGGTGGCCCCGCCGCGAAAAGCCACACAAGGGCGGTGTCGGGCCGGCCAGGGCGCGGGAGCGCGATCAGCGAGGCGTTGACCGTGCCGAATCCGCCGACGGGCTCGATGCACATGGCGGCCTCCGGGTCGCCGCCCGAGTCGCCTGCCCCCCGTGCGAGCAGCGCGGCCCAGTCGTCCCAGGCGCCGCGCTCCGGATCAGGCGGCGCCGCCGCCTCGAAGGCCGCGAGATGGGTGCGAATTCGCGCCGATTTCGCGTCGTTGCGCTCGCGCGCCGTGAACATGGAAAGTCCCTCGGGCAACGCGTGAAACACAGGGGCCTTGCCGCCGTCATGGCGCAGCCAGAACGCCTCATCAGAATCGGCCACCACGAGGTTGAAGGGGCGATAGGCCGCGCCGTCGATATCGGCGAGTGCCATGGCGGCAGCCGCGGCATCGGCATGATCCAGCGCGTCCAGCACCAGCTCGCCCCGCGAGCGCTTGCCCGCCGCGGGGCCGAGAGCGCCGGTGCGGTTGAGGATACCGGCGCAGACGCCGTCGTCGTTGACGCCGAGCCAACTTCCGCCGGCGAGCTCGTCCTGGCCGGCGGTCACGTGCGCCCGGTCGGGCCAGTGCCGGCCCGGCCCCCGCCAGGCGCGGTCGATCATCTCGTCGCGGTTGGCGGCGATCACGACCGGCCAGTCGTGACCGGGGCGCCGCAGGATCACAAGTGTGCACATGCCGCCTTATCCGCCGAACGGGCCGCGCCTGCCGTGGACCGGCGCGGGCCGCTCTGGCACAATGCAGGCGCGTCCAATCATCGGCTGGGAGCCTGGGGTATGAACACGTTCGATGACCGCAAGAAAGCCGCCGAGGCGAAGTTCAAGCACGATCAGGAGTTTCAGTTCAAGGTCATCGCCCGTCGCAACAAGCTTCTCGGCCTGTGGGCAGCGGAGAAGATGGGCATCGCGGGCGACGATGCCGAGGCCTACGCCAAGCAGGTGGTCATGGCCGATTTCGAGGAGCCGGGCGACGACGATGTGGTCCGCAAGGTGGTCGGCGACCTGACGCAAAAGGGTATCGAGGCCGACGATCACCTGATCCGCACGCAGATGGAGCGCCTGCTGGACGAGGCGAAGGGCCAGGTCAGCACCGAATAGCCCGCGCGCGTACCTCCTCCATCCTCGACGTTCGGGACGGCCGGTGAGCGGAACTGCCTCCGGCTGGGGTGTCCACGCCCACCGGGCGCTGCGCGCGGCCGGCGTGCGCCAGGTCGCCTACGTGCCGGATGCCGGCCTCTCTGCGCTGCTCGGCCTGTGCGAGGCCGACGAGACCATGCGCACGGTGCTTCTGGCCCATGAGCAGGAAGGCCCCGCGCTGATCGCCGGCGCCTGGCTCGGCGGCGAGCGCGCGGCGCTGCTGATGCAATCGAGCGGGGCCGGCAACTGCGTCGCGGCGCTCTCGCTGATCCGCACCTGCCGCTTTCCCTTCCTCAGCATCGTCACCATGCGGGGCGAGTGGGGCGAGACCAACCCGTGGCAGCTCCCCATGGGCCAGGGGACCGCCGCCCATCTCGAGCAGTGCGGCGTGATCGTCTCCCGCGTGGATGACGAGGCGGATGCGTTCGAAACCGTCGCCGCCGCCGCCGCCATCGCCTTCGAGAGTCAGGCGGCGGCCGCAGTCCTCATCGGCCAGCGCGTGATCGGCGCCAAGAGCTTCGACGGATGAGCGCCCGCGCGCAGCCGGATACGACCCTGGACCGGCGCACCGCCGTGGCGGTGCTGCTGGAGGGCCGCAACGAGGTGCTCGTGGTTCCCGGCCTGGGTTCCGCGACCTGGGACTGCGCCGCGCTCGGCGACAACCCGCTCCACTTTTCGCTCTGGGGCGCCATGGGCAACGCGTCGATGATCGGCCTTGGCCTCGCGCTGGCGCAGCCCGCGCGCCGCGTGCTGGTATTGACGGGCGACGGCGACATGCTGATGGGGCTCGCGAGCCTTACCACCATCGCGACCCAGGCGCCGGCCAATCTCGCCATCGTCGTGCTCGACAACGAGCGCCATGGCGAAACCGGGATGCAGCCGACCCATACGGCGCACCGCACCGATCTCGCCGCCGCCGCCGCCGCCTGCGGCTTTGCCGAGGCGCGGCAGGTCGCGGACGAGGCCGGCCTCCGCGCCGCGCTGCCGCTGGTGCATGAGGTGCCGGGTCCCACCTTCCTCACGGTGAAGGTGCACGCGAAGCCCCTGCCCCGCGTCCTCCCACCCCGCGACGGTGCCTACCTCAAGGACCGCTTCCGCGCGGCGCTGTTGGGCAAGGACGCCGTCCTCTAGTCCCGGCATCGCGTCGTCGTCTCGGCGTTAGACTGGCGCTCAGAACCTCCCTTCCTCTCTTTCCCGGCGCCGTGTTGACTTGCCGTCCCGAGCGCCCCACCGTTTTCGGCATGCATCTCTCGAGTCGCGACGCTGCCGGGATGCTTTGAGAGGTCGCTCCCTGAACGGCGCGCGCTTGCAAGGCTCGCTTGGAGTTGGCGGAGCGCCGCACGCCCCCATCGGGCCGCTGCCGCCGACCCATCCACGCTGCCGAGGAACCTGATGCCATGAAACGCCAGACCCAATCCCTTCGCTCGGTAACGGCACTCCTGATGGTTGGAAGCCTGGCCGGAGGCCTGTCCGCCTGCGGCGGCGGCGGAGGTGGTGACGGGTCGCCCCCTCCACCGATGCCCATAGCCAGCGGTGAGGCGCTCGACGCGGCAATCACTGCGGATCCGCCGTCAACGGCACCGGACCTGCTGAGCGCGGACGGCTCGGGGACGCCCGCGGACGGCACGATGCTCGAGGAGGCAGCCGACGCGGCCAGAGCCACAATCGCCGGCTGGGACGACATCGTGTACGAGCGAACGACTGCGCCGGATTCGACAGACACGTTCGTGATCTACAGCAACAAGGGGGCACCGGAGGACACGCCGTTCAGCGACGTTTATCCGTTCGATTATGACGCGGACAACGACGCAACGAATGACTCTTTGATCGTCGACGACTCAAACGTGGGATTAGTCAGTGGCGTGGCTGAGTTCCCTTCGGCAGTCAATCAAGTGGACGTGCCGTTCACGGACGACGATACGTTCATGGGCATGTTCGCCGGCGCGCCGGGCACCTATACCTGTGTCTCGATGTGCACCCTCTCGACCGATTCAGATGCCGAATTGGTTGCCGTCGGTGGCCAGTGGAGCTTCACGCCCGACGACGATGAGTTCCTGGTGCCTGTGCCGGACTCCGACTACGTCCATTTCGGCTACTGGCTGAATGAAACTGAGGTCAGTGGCGAATCTGACTACATGGTCGCCGCCATCGCCGGCGGCACCGAAGAGTCCCCGATCAGAACCGTTCGACGGCTGGAAGGCAGCGCCTCCTATACCGGGGCGACGACAGGCCTCTACGTGATCAGGACCTTCACTATGGACGGCGAGGTCCAGAACCGGAAGGGTGGGCAGTTCACCGCCGACGCGTTGTTGACAGCCCACTTTGGCGGTGACGACGTCGCCGTCAACAATCACTACTCGATCGTCGGTACGATCGAGGACTTCGTGGACCAGCGTGGTAAACCCATCGACTCAAGCTGGAGCGTCGAGCTGGAGGCAGCGCAGTTCGGCGGGCGACAAGGCCGCACGTTCGATGGCGCGACCGAGGGCGACCAGGGCCTGATGGGCGCCTGGGCCGGCCGATTCTTCGGACCCGTGGCCGTCGACGGCGACGATACGATGCCAGGCAACCAGTCCACGTTGCCGTCCGGCGTGGCCGGCACTTTCGACGCTCATTTCACGAACGGCGCCGTCATCGGCTCCTTCGGCGCGGAGAAAGACGACTGACGCAGGAGCCGCGCGCGGCGGCGCCTATCTAGAGGACCGAAATCGAGCAGCGCCATTGGATGGAGACGCGGCCTTCTGAACCCCTGCCGCTCCCTCCCCTCTGGGTGCACGTCGCATTTGTGAGATTCACGCGTTTGCACCGGCGCGACGCTCCCAGAAGTCGTCGAAGCGATTGCTCTCGACGGCGCAGCGCAGGGCGATGATGGCGTTGGCGCCGTTGACGGTCCAGCGCATTCCGCCCTG
>JAJDUK010000075.1 GCA_022826665.1 Alphaproteobacteria bacterium
CGATCCGCATATCTCCATACAGGCCCGCGGCGCACCAATGCCGCATCGAGAGGCCGGACACACGGAAGCACCTGACCGCATGCCCAACCCTCCAAAGAAAATGCTTGCATCAACGGGGGCGTCCACACACGGGCATGACGACGTGAGAGAGAGGCGCGGTTGTTGAGATCGCTCTCCGGCATGACCGTATGCGAATTAACTTCAAAAGCAGGAGACAAGGGAGAACCATGACATGAGAACACTACTGAAGTTGCTGTCGGCAGCCTCGCTGGTGGCAGCCCTGGGGGCGATTCCCCAGATCGTCCAGGCGGGCGGTGTGCTGCGCCTCGACGAGGTCGCGGTCGGCGAGCTCGACCCGGCCAAGGCGACCGACTACGCCGACTCCATCCTGATGTTCAACGTCTACGACACTCTCGTGATCCCGCAGCAGGGGGCGCCCGGCCACGATCCGCATCTGGCCGCGAGCTGGTCCGGCGAGGGGACGAGCTTCACCTTCACGCTCCGCGACGACGTGACGTTCCAGAGCGGCAACCCACTCACCGCCGACGACGTGGTCTTCTCACTCGACCGCATGAAGACCATCGGCCAGGGGCTCTCCTACCTGTTCGTGAGCGTGGAAGGCGCCGAGGCGGTGGACTCGCACACCGTGCGCTTCACACTCTCCGAGCCCTATGCACCCTTCGTCTCGTCGCTGGTGCGGCTCCCCATCGTCGACAAGCAGCTCGTCATGGCCAATCTCGGCGAAGGCGAGGGCGAGATGGGCGACTGGGGCCAGGCCTTCCTGTCGCAGAACGGGGGTGGGACGGGCGCCTACCAAGTGGTCTCGCACAACCCGCAGGAAGAGACGGTAATGGAGAAGAATGCCGGCTACTTCCTGCCCATCGCCGAGGCGGCGCCGGACACGGCACGCCTTCGCTACGGGCTCGAGGCGGCGACGGTACGCACGCTCATCGCCCAGGGCGAGCACGACATCTCCTCGCAGTGGGTGCCGCCGGAGGTTCTGGGGGCGCTTGCCGGGGAGGGCGCGCAGCTCCTCACCGAGGGCGGCGTGACCGGCTTCTACATGAAGCTGAACACGACCAAGCCGCCGCTCGACGACGTGAACTGCCGTCTCGCGCTGGCCAAGGCCTTCGACTACGAAGGCGGAGTCAAGATCATCGCGGTCACCGACGAGGTTTCGCAGGGGACGCTGTCGACCGGCGCGATCCCGGCCGCGATGCTGGGCGCCAACCCGCGCGAGAAGGCGCAGACGCGCGATCTCGATGCGGCGCGGCAGCATCTGGCCGACTGCAAGTACTCGCCGGACGAGTTCACTCTGGAGCTCACCTGGATCGGCGAGGTGCCGCTGGAGGAGCGCTTCGCGCTGCTCATGCAGGCGAACTTCGCGGAGATCGGCATCAACTCCGAAATCCGCAGGATTCCGTGGGCGCTGTTCGCCGAGCAGGTGTCGAATTCGGAGACCACACCCAACGTCTCGCAGGTCTACGTCACCGCAGTGACCGGCGATACCGATACGCTGCTCTACGGCATGTACCACTCCAGCGCGGCCGGGACGTGGCAGTCGCCCGAACACCTCAATGACCCCGAGGTGGACCGCCTGCTGGATGCCGGGCGCACGGGAGCGACGCCGGAGGCACGGCAGGAGGCCTACTCCGCACTCAACGATAGGCTGATCGCGATCTCGCCCACCATCTACGCGCACGATTCGCAGTCGGTCTTCGCGGCGTCCAACCGGGTCAAGGTGCCGGCACTGAGCGATCCGGCCATGGCCTTCGGCCTCGACGGATTCGGCTTCAGCTTCCGCCTCATGGAAATGACCGAGTAACGGTCAGCGGCGGGGCGGGCATGCTGTCGACCTGCCCGCCCTGTCGTTTAGAGTGGGGGCGTGACGCCGACGATCCTCATTTTTGTGCGGCGCGTCGGGATCTCCTGCATCGTCCTGCTGGGGGTCTCGATGCTGATCTTCGCGATCGCCCGGGTCATCCCGGGCGATCCCGCGCGAATCGCGCTCGGGCCGAGCGCCACTGCCGAGCAGGTCGCCAAGCTGCGCGCGGAACTCCGGCTCGACGAGCCGATCACGACCCAGTACGGGCACTTCCTGAGCGAGCTCGCGCAGGGCGACCTCGGCATCTCGCTCTACACCAACCGGCCCGTGGTGGTGGATATCGCGCAGTTTCTGCCGGCCACGCTGGAGCTGATCTTCGTTGCCGGCGCGATGATGATCGTGATCGGGCTTCCGCTCGGCATCGCGTCCGCCCGCTGGCGAGGCACCTGGATCGACAACGCCATACGCATGATCGCGCTCCTCGGAGTCTCGGCGCCGAGCTTCGTCTGGGCCGTGATCCTGATGCTGCTGTTCGCGTACTTCCTGCCGCTCTTCCCCATCGCCGGCCGCATCTCCGACACCTTTGCCATCGAGCAGGTCACGGGCTTCCTGTTTCTCGACACGCTGATCGCCGGCAATCTCGCGGCCTTCGGCAACGCCGCCTGGCACGTCATCCTGCCCGCCTTCGCGCTCGCGCTCTCGGGCATCGGACAGACCGCTCGGCTCACGCGCGCCAACATGGTGGAGACCTACGACAAGCCCTACGTCGAGATGGCGCGCTCCTACGGCGTGCCGGACCGCCGCATCGCCAACCGATACGCCTTCAAGCCTTCGCTGATCCCGTCGCTCACGATCATCGGGCTCGACTTCGCGGCCATGCTCGGCAACGCATTTCTGGTCGAGGCCGTGTTCGCCTGGCCCGGCCTCTCGCGCTACGGCGTCTCGGTCATCCTGCGCAAGGACCTGGATGCCATCGTCGGCACGGTGCTCATCATCTCGGCGACCTTCCTCATCATGAACCTGATCGTCGATGTGCTGGTCACCATCATCAACCCGCGCATCCGCTATTCGAGGACCGCGTCGTGAGGCGGGCGTTCGCGATCCTGGCCTCGAATCCACTCTCGCTACTCGGGCTGATCCTGATCGGCATCATCCTGATCTGCGCCATCTTCGCGGACTTCATCGCGCCCTTCCCCGAGCATCGCGGCGCGGTGGTCGACTTCGCGAACTTCAATCAGGCGCCCAAGTGGCCGCACCTGATGGGGACCGACCTGGTCGGCCGCGATCTTTTCAGCCGTGTCATCTACGCCTACCGGATCTCGCTGATCCTGGGCGTGGTGGTGCTCGGCATCGCCGTTCCCGTGGGCGTCACCGTCGGGCTGATCGCGGGCTACTTCGGGCGCTACACCGAGTTCGCGCTGATGCGCGTGACCGACGTCTTCCTCTCGATCCCGCCGCTGGTCCTCGCCATGTCGATCATGGGCGTGCTGGAGCCGACGCTGATCAACGGGATGCTGGCGGTCACCGCGATGTGGTGGCCGTGGTACGCGAGGCTCGTCTACAACATGACGCGGGGGGAGAAGGAGGAGGGCTACGTGCTCGCGGCCGAGCTGATCGGCGCCTCGCGCCTGCACGTGATGTTCCGCGAGGTTCTGCCGAACTGCTTCCCCTCCATCGTGACCAAGATGACGCTCGATCTGGGCTTCATCATCCTGATCGCGTCCTCGCTCTCCTTCCTCGGCCTCGGCGTGCAGCCGCCGACGCCGGACCTCGGCTCGATGGTGGCGGACGGTGCGAAGTACCTGCCCGATTCCTGGTGGCTCACCATCTTCCCGAGCCTCGCGATCCTGATCGCGGTGTTCGGCTTCAACCTCATCGGCGACGCCTTGCGCGAACTCTTCGGGGCCGATCAATGATCGTGCCGACGCTGGATATCCGCGACCTCCGGCTCGGCTTCAGGACCTACGAGGCCTATGTCGAGGTGCTGCATGGCATATCGCTGAACATTGCGCCGGGCGAGCGGGTGGCGCTGGTGGGCGAATCCGGCTCGGGCAAGTCGGTCACCGCGCGCATCGTGCTGGGCCTGCTGCAGCTGCTGCGCTCGGCGCGGATTTCCGGGAGCGTGGTCTTCGAGGGGCGCGATCTCGACCGGCTGTCTGCGCGGGAGCGCCAGCGTCTGCGCGGCACCCGAATGACCATGGTGTTCCAGGACCCGACCTCGTCGCTCAACCCGGTCTACCGCATCGGCACCCAGTTCCACGAAGTGCTGAGGCGGACGGAGCCCAGGATCAACGAGCACGCGGCCAGGGAGCGCGCGGCCCAGATGCTGCTGGAGGTCTCCATCGACGACCCGGACCGGGTCTTCGAGTCCTATCCGTTCCAGCTTTCGGGAGGCATGAACCAGCGGGTGATGATCGCGATGGCGCTCGCCAACGAGCCCGCGCTGCTCATCGCCGACGAGCCGGGCACGGCGCTCGACGTGACGGTGCAGGCCCAGACGCTCAAGCTGATGCGCGAGCTGGTGGAGCATCACCACACCTCCGTGCTGTTCATCTCCCACAACTTGGGCGTGGTGCGCGAGTTCGCCGACCGGGTCTACGTGATCTACAAGGGCCGGATTGTCGAGCAGGGGCCCTGCGCCTCCGTTTTCGAGCGCCCCGGCCACGCCTACACGCGGGCGCTGATGGCGGCGGTGCCGCGAATCACCGGCGGCGGGCTGCCGGACATCGGCGACGAGCCGCGCGACTTCTCCCAGCCCCTGGTCGTCCACGAGAGCGGAGGCTACGCATGAGCCCGCCACTCTTGGAAGTGCACGGCGCGAGCAAGGTGTTCCGGCTGGAGGATCGCGAGGTCCCTGCCCTGCTCGATGTCTCGTTCGACGTCCGGGAAGGCGAGTGCCTCGCCATCGTGGGCGAGTCCGGCGCCGGCAAGACCACGGTCGCCAACCTCATCCTCGGCGTCTATCCGCCGACGGACGGCACAATCCTGATGCACGGCGAGCCCCTGCCCGCCCGGCGGCGCCGGGAGCACCGGCGCGCCATCCAGCTAGTACAGCAGAACCCGCTCTCGACCCTCAACCCGAAGCGCACCGTGGGCGCCTCGCTGCGCCTTGCGTTGGACGTGCACCGCATCGGCGAGCGGCGCGAGCGGCCTGAGATCGTGGCGACGCTGCTCGAAGAGGTGGGCCTGCCCGGCGACTTCGCGCGGCGCTATCCCGCAGCGCTTTCCGGCGGGCAGCGGCAGCGGGTCGCGGTCGCCCGCGCGCTGGCCTGCCGCTCGGAGCTGGTGGTGCTGGACGAGCCCACCTCCTCGCTCGACGTGCTGGTACAAGCGCGCGTGCTGCGGCTGCTGGAGGAACTCAAGCCGCGGCGCGGGCTCACCTATCTCTTCATCACCCACGACCTCTCGGTGGTGCGCAACTTCGCCGATCGCGTCGCGGTGTTCGAGAAGGGCCGGCTGCTCGAGATCGGCGTCACGGAGGCGCTGTTCGCAGAACCCGAGCACCCCTACACGCGGCGCCTCATCAGCGCCGTGCCGGTGGTCTCCCGAGAGGAGGAGCTGGTCCGGGACCGCCTCGCAGAAGGAGGGCTCAACGCATGAACCCGCCGAACTCCCGCCGACCGTCTCGTGCTGTCCCGTCCACCGAGGAAGTTCGCTAATGACCAAGACCATCCGCGTCGCCACCGATGTCGGCGGCACGTTCACCGATCTTCTGGTTCTCGAATCCGACGACGCCAATGGCACGTCGATCGTCCGCAGCGCCAAGGCCGACACCACCCCCGGCGGCTACGAGGAGGGCGTGTTCGATGTGATGGCCAAGGGCGGCGTCGCTGCGGACGCGGTCGACTTCCTCGCCCACGGCACCACGGTGGTCATCAACGCACTGACCGAACGCACCGGCGTCAAGGTCGGGCTGATCACGACGCAGGGCTTTCGCGACACGCTGGAGATCGCGCGTGGCAACCGGCCCGATTTCTTCAACCTGCACTATCAGAAGCCCGAGCCCTTCGTGCGGCGCAGCCTGCGCCGGGAGCTGCCGGGCCGGATGGATTACCACGGGCGGGAGATGCAACCCCTCGACCTCAGCCCCCTGCCGGACATCGTCGCCGACTTCCGGGCGGAAGGCGTGGAGGCGGTCGCGGTCTGCTTCATCCACGCCTACGCCAATCCTGCGCACGAGCAGGCGGCGCTCGCCGAGCTCGAGCGGCTGTGGCCGGAGGTCTCCGCCATCTCCTCCCACCAGATCACCCGCGAGTGGCGCGAATACGAGCGCACCAGCACGGCGGTGCTTTCGGCCTACGTGCAGCCGGTGGCGGAGCGCTACCTCCAGCGTCTCGACGCCGGCCTTGTGGAGCGCGATTTCGGCGGCGGGCTCTACATCATGCAGTCCAACTGCGGCGTCGATTCGGTGGACACGGTCTCGCGCATTCCGATCACCATGGTGGAATCGGGGCCGGCGTCAGGCGTCTGGGGCGCGGCAGAGCTCGGCCGGCTGATCGGCGAGCCCAACGTGCTGGCGCTGGATATCGGCGGCACCACCGCCAAGTGCTCGCTGATCGAGGACGCGCGCGTGCGCATCAAGACCGATTACTGGATCGGGCGGAGCCGCGCCACGGCCGGCTATCCGATCATGGTGCCGGTGGTCGATCTGGTGGAGATCGGCAACGGCGGCGGCTCCATCGCCTGGGTCGACGACTTCGGCAAGCTGCGGGTAGGGCCGCGCTCCGCAGGCGCGATGCCGGGCCCCGCAGCCTACGGGCGCGGCGGAACGGAAGCGACCACGACCGACGCCAACCTCTGGCTCGGCCGCATCAACCGCGACTACTTCTGCGGCGGGGCGGTAGAGGCCGACATGGACGCTGTGCAGAAGGCCATCGAGGCGGTGGGCGCCCGGCTCGGCGTGGACGCCGACGAGGCCGCCCGCGGCATCGTGCGCATCGCCAACAACAACATGGTCAACGCGCTCAAGCTGGTCTCGGTCAACCGGGGCTTCGATCCGCGCGATTTCACCCTGATCGCCTTCGGCGGCGGCGGCGCGATGCACGCGGTGGCGCTGGCGCAGGAGCTCGGCGTGACCAAGGTGGTGGTGCCGGCCGATGCCTCGGTGTTCTCCGCCTGGGGCATGATGATGTCCGACCTGCGCCGCGACGATGTCGTCACCCTGCTCGTCGATCTAGACGCCGACCATGCGGAGGCCATCGAGGCCGCGTTCGCCGAGACCGAGACGCGCGCCCGCGACCGCTTCGCCTCGGAAGGCGTCGACGCCGGCGCGGTCCGGCTCTCGCGCTTCGGTCGCTTCCGCTACCAGAACCAGGAGCACACCACCGAGGTGCCCCTGGGTGCGGACCCGGTGACGGCGGAGCGCGTCGCCGCCAGCGAGGCCGCCTTCCACGAGACCTACGAGCGTGAGTACACCTACAGGCTGGATGCGCCGGTGGAGATGGTGGGCCTCCACGTCGTCGCCACGGTCGACATCGGCAAGCTCTCGATGACGGCGCGGCAGGCGACGGGGCGGGGGCTGGAAGACGCGCGTAAGGGCACGCGGCGCGTGGACTATGCGCTGGAGGGCATCCGCGAGGCGGCCATCTACGACGGCGAGCGGCTGGAGCCCGGCATGGCCTTCGACGGCCCGGCCATCGTCGAGGATTCCGGCACCACGGTCGTGGTCCACCCCGGCAACCACGCCGAGATGGACGGCTACGGCAATATCCGTATTCATATCCGCAACTGAGCGAGACGGTGGCAAGACGATGACGGCAATGACGAACGATCCGATCACGCTGGAGATCATCCAGAACTCGCTGCAGAGCGCGGCCGACGAGATGTTCGCCGCCATGAAGAAGACGGCGATGAGCTCGATCATCTACGAGGTGCTCGACATGGGCACCGGGATCACCGACGCCAAGGGCGAGATCGCCTGCTCCGGCGCCGGTATCCCGGCCTTCGTCGGCGTGCTCGACAAGGCGGTGACGGTGATCGTGGAGAAGTTCTGCGAGCCCGGCGCGGTCGAGCCCGGCGACGTCTTCGTCACCAACGACCCCTATTACGGCGGGGTGACGCACCTCAACGACATCGTCGTGGTGATGCCGGTCTTCGCCGAGGACCGCATCATCGCCTGGACCGCCAACATCGCGCACAACTCCGATGTCGGCGGCATGGCGCCGGGCTCGCTCACAGGCGAGGCGACGGAGATCTTCCAGGAGGGGCTCAGGCTCCCCGCCGTCAAGATGATCGCCCGCGGCGAGCCGATCCAGCCGGTGCTGGAGATCATCAAGGTCAACTCGCGCATGCCGGACGTGCTGGAAGGCGACGTCTGGGCCGCCATCGCCTCGGTCCGCATCGGCACCGCGCGGCTCGCGGAGATTGCCGAGAAATACGGCGCCGCCACCTTCGAGCAGGCGATGACCTCGTTCATGGACTACGGAGAGCGGGTGTCGCGGGCGGCGCTCAAGACGCTCCCCAAGGGCACCTTCACGCTCGCGGAAGAGCAGGACGACGGCCAGGTCTTCAACGTCACCATCACCATCGCGGACGACGAGTTCCTCGTCGACCTGCGCGACAATCCGGATCAGGCGACCAATCCGGTCAACACCAGCCGGGACGGCGTGATGGTGGCGGCGCAGATGATCTTCAAGTCGCTGACCGACCCCTACTCGCCCTGCAACGCCGGCTCCTTCCGCCCGATCCGCCTGCTGACGCGCGAGGGCTCGGTGTTCCACGCCAAGGAGCCCGCGCCCATCGGCTTCTATTACGAGATCGACCTCCGCGTGTACGACGTGATGTGGCGCTGCCTCGCCCAGCACATGCCGGAGCGCCTCGCCGCCGGGCACTTCGCCTCGGTGTGCGGCACCTTCATCGGCGGCATCCATCCCGACACCGGCCGCCAGTACACCATCATCGAGCCCCAGCTCGGCGGCTGGGGCGGCCGCGAGGGGATGGACGGCAACACCGCCATGTTCTGCGGCTTCCACGGCGAGACCTTCAACTGCCCGGCCGAGGTCAACGAGGCGCGCAACGGGCTCTACGTCGACCAGATGGCGCTCAACGTCGAGCCCGGCGGCGAGGGCGAGTTCACCGGCGGGCGCGGCATCGTCATGGATTACCGCGTGCGCGCCGACGACGGCTTCCTCACCATGGGGTACACGCGCTCGAAGTACCCGGCATGGCCGCTCGACGGCGGCAACGAAGGCTCCCCCAACTACGTGGACTTCATCCCGCGCGAGGGCGAGCGTCAGCGCCTGGCCTTCGTCTCCGGGCTGAAGACCAGGCGGGATGACGTGATCCGCGTCGTCACCGGCAACGGCGGCGGCTTCGGCGATCCGAAGAAGCGCGACCCTGCGCGCGTGCGCCGCGACGTGAGGAACGGCCTCATCAGCGCCGAGCGTGCGCAGGAGGTCTACGGCGTGACAATCGAATAGGTGGACACAGTCGAACCAGACGACGGGAGGACCGCATGAAAGCCAACGCCCCCTTGAAGCTCATGTACCTCAACCCGGTCGGCACCGATGCCTACGATGCCGTCTTCGCCGAGATGGCGCGCAGCTACAAGCTGCCCGGCACCGAGGTCCACATCACCTGCCTGGCGGACCCGGGCGGGAGCTTCACCCACATCGAGTATCGCGCCTACGAGACCATCGTCTCGCGCGGCATCATCCAGGCGACGCGGCAGGCGGCGCGCGAGGGCTTCGACGCGCTCGCCATCGGCTGCTTCTACGACACAGGCCTGCACGACGCGCGGGAGATTTCGGGCGACATGGTCGTGACCGCGCCCTGCCTCGCCTCGTGCGAGATCGCGGCCAGCCTCGCCAACCGCTTCGGCATCATCGTCGGCCGCCGCAAGTGGGTGAACCAGATGCATTCGGTCGCCCGCGAGCACGGCTACGGCGAGCGCCTCAGCGGCTTCTATCACGTGGAGCTCGGCGTCAACGACTTCCAGGCCGATCACGCCGAGACCGAGCGCCGGCTGGTCGCGGCCGGGCGCAAGGCGGTGGAGGAGGACTACGCCGAGGCGCTCATCCTCGGCTGCACGCTGGAGATCGGCTTCTACAAGGAGGTCGAGCGGGCCGTGGGCGTGCCGGTGATCGACCCCTCCATCGCGGCGATGAAGCG
Organism: Alphaproteobacteria bacterium; assembly: GCA_022826665.1. Classification (GTDB taxonomy): domain Bacteria; phylum Pseudomonadota; class Alphaproteobacteria; order UBA828; family UBA828; genus WTGU01. Next base: position 9,935 of record JAJDUK010000075.1, read on the forward strand.
CGCCGAGTACGCCGCCAACCTCAAGCGCCAGTGCGGCTGGGTGCCGAGCCGGATGTGGTCTTGCGAGGCGCCGCCGGAGGAAGAAATCGAGCGCTTCGGCGGCTTCGACAACGGCGACGCCTTCGCCCAGCGCCTGATCGTCGAAGCCGAGTGAGGGCGGCCACGACGAGCTTCCAGATTCTCAAGTTGGCGAGACTTTGGGCCTGCCGTTCGGTGCTCCCGGCCCGTCCACTTCTCCCGTCATGCCCGCACTTGTTGCACTGCTGTCCGGTTTAGGTCAGGGGCCATTGTATGGCGGTTTGTCTGTAGCATTTGGGGGGCGGGATATGGGGTCCGATGAGGCGGTCGATGCGCTTTCTGTGCATGAGG
>JAJDUK010000100.1 GCA_022826665.1 Alphaproteobacteria bacterium
CCCGAGCAGAAGCTCGATCGCGCCGCATAGAGCCTGCCCCGCGAAGCCGGGGCCGGATCCCGCCCGGAACTTCATCGCCAGCATCACCGCGCCGCCAATCTCAGCCCGGGATACCCTGCGGTCCTTGGCGGATGCTTACGATGTATCGAGCATCATCCCAAGGCCCCTCTCGCCACTTAGCCATAACACGAAGCAAGCTTAAGCCACCTTGTGTAAATTTAGTGTGACTTTGCGAGAGAGTGTCATGTTCATTTGGTGCCTTCTTGCGTCTGGCGGGCACGGCGGCGATCCACGCTGTCAATCGGCATTCAATATGGGCGCCCGATTGGAGAAGGGGGCCCCTGAGTTCGGACAGCATTCGAGTTCGAGAGCGATCTGCGGCGTGAGCGCGGAGACGCCGAGAATGGATTGACGCGCTATCTAACAGAGCGTGAGGGGCAAACAGGCGACTTACGATAGAGCGGTCCGATACAATTCGGCCTTGTTCAGGATGTCGTTCATTGCAGGCACGCCCATGCGGTGAGGCTTCGCCGCGTCATGCTCTCAATCGCTGGTTCCGGGCATCGTAAAGCGGCTCGGCGAGCACCCGGGCCGCGCGGCGCTCGCCCAGGATCGCGATCTCGAGCTCGCTGCCGGGCTCGGCGCAATCGGGCTCGACGTAGGCGAAGGCGATGCTTTGGCCGACGGCGTATCCGTACGCACCGCTGGTGGTGAGCCCGACCATGTGGCCGTCGGCATAGACCGGCTCGCTGCCGTGGGCGTCGGCGTCAACGGCGTCGACCGCGAGATAGACCAGCCGGCTCTCGACGCCCTTGCGGGCCCGCTCGCGCACGGCAGCGCGGCCGATGAACGGGCTGTCGAAGTCGACGAAGCGCTCCAGTCCGCCCTCGATCGGCGTGATCTCGGTCGTCAACTCCAGCCCCCAGGCCTTGTAGCCCTTCTCCATGCGTAGCGCGTCGAGCGCGTAGAGGCCGACATCGGCGACGCCGTAGCCCTCGCCCGCCTCCATCGCGGCGTCGTAGAGCGCCGCCATGCGCTCCACCGGGTGGTGCAGCTCCCAGCCGAGCTCGCCCGCATAGGACACCCGGAGCGCCCGCGCGGGGACGCCCGCGACCTCGATTGCGCGCACCGACAGCCAGGGGAACGCAGCGTTGCCGAGATCGGCGTCGGTCAGGCGGGCGAGCAGGTCGCGCGCGCGTGGGCCAGTGACCAGCAGAACGCCGTAATCGTCGGTCACGTCCACGATCTCCACGTCCTCGTCCGCGCGCCGGTGCTGCGTCAGCCAGTCGAAATCGTGGATCCGGGCGACGGCGGCCGACAGTAGATAGAGCCGGTCGGCGCCCAGCCGCGTGGCGGTGAACTCGCTCTCGATGCCGCCGAGTTCGGTGAGCGCGTGGACCAGTGCGATCCGGCCCTCGCCCGGCACGCGGTTGGCGAGGATGCGGTCGAGGAACGAAGCCGCGTCGGGGCCGGTCACGTCGAACTTGGAGAACGCCGTGAGGTCGAGCACGCCGACCCGCTCGCGCACCGCGCGGCATTCCTCGCCAACCGCGTCGAACCAGTTCATGCGGCGGAAGCCGTAGCGCTCCTCGACGCCTTCCGGCGCGAACCACTTGGCGCGTTCCCAACCGAACGTTTCGGCGAACACGGCGCCGCGCGCGGCGAGCCTGTCGTGGATCGGCGTGGTCATGATCGGCCGGCCGGCCGGCCGGTACTCGCCGGGATAATGGACCTCGTACATCTGTTGGTACTCGTCGACCGCCTTCTCGACGCTGTATTTGCCGACCGCCCAGTCGCCGAACCGCCGCGCCTCCATCTCGCGCACGTTGACCTCGGTCTGGCCGTGCACCATCCACTGCGCGAGATACTTACCGGCGCCGGGCCCCTGGGTGATGCCGATCCCCGCCCCGCAGCACATCCAGAAACTGTCGAGCCCCGGCGCAGGCCCGATCAGAAACCCGCCATCCGGGGTGTGGGTGATCGGACCGCTGACAACCCGCCTGATGCCCGCGTTCTCGAAGACGGGGATGCGCCTGGCGGCGTGCTCGAGCCACGGGATCAGCCGGTCGATATCGGGCGGCAACAACTCGGCGTCGAACAACCAGTCGATCCCGTCGAGCGCCCAGGGCTGCGCGCCCGCGGTCTCGTAGGGGCCGACGATCAGCCCGTCCTGCTCCTGGCGGTAGTAGCACGACGCGCGCGGGTCGCGGACCACCGGCGGCTCCCGGTCCAGCGCGGCGACCTCGGGGAGGTTCTCGGTCACCAGGTACTGGTGGACCACGTTGACGATGGGGACTCCGAGCCCGACCATCGCGCCCACCTGCGGCGCGAACCCGCCCGCGGCGTTGACCACGTGCTCGGCGACGATGGTCCCCCGCTCGGTGACCACGTCCCACTCGCCGCCGGGGCGCCGGGCGATGTCGACCACGCGGTTGCGGAGTTCAATCCTGGCGCCGTCCCGGCGCGCGACGGCGGCCATCGCCATGGTACTGCCGGAGGGATCGGTGTGCCCGTCGCCCGGCGTGTACGCGCCGAGCAGCACGCCTTCGGTGTCGAGCAGAGGGTGCAGCCGGGCGATCTCGGCCGGGCCGACCAGGTGGCACTCCGCGCCCACGCAGCGCAGCACGCCCTGCACGTGGTGGAACCAGTCGACTTCGTCTTCGTTGGTCGCGAGCCGGATCGCGCCGCAGCCGTGCCAGCCCGTGGCTTGGTCCGATTCCGCCTCTAGTCGCCGGTACAGCTGCGAGGCGTAGAAATGCACCTTCGCCAGGTTGAGGCTACCGTTGAAATGGGGGATCAGCCCCGCCGCGTGCCAGGTCGAGCCCGAGGTGAGCTCGCCCTTCTCGACCAGCACGACGTCGGTCCACCCCTCCTCGACGAGGTGGTAGAGGAGCCCGACCCCCATCACGCCGCCGCCGATCACGACGACGCGCGCCTGCGACTTCATCGCCGGTCCCGCGGCGGCGGTTCAACGAACGGTATCGCGCTCGACATCGCCACCCTCCCGCTTCGCGCCGCCGGTGCATCGGACGACTTCGCCCTTACCCACACCCTGGCGCCGCCGCAAGCGGTTTTCTCGAGTCAGCGCTCGCCGCGTGAAGGGGTTCCTCCACAAGGGTATGCGTCGTCGCAAATTTCCCGCTGATCGGAACCTGGAGCCTCCGGTTCTGGCCCAAGGCGGTGTACACGAACACGCGGGAGGCTGGGTGCAGGTGGCTGGAAGCGTCGAAGTATGGCTGCAAAGATCCCGAACTCCGGCCCTTTACCGGCGCGGTGCCCGGAGTGGAACGACGCCGTGGGCGGCCTGGGCGAGCTGATGCAGGCGGGAGCGACCGGCGGAATGCACCTCGCGCTCATGCGGATTCGGCGAAGGTTTGGGTGTAAGAGTTGACAGTGGGGACTCTGGAGATCATCGCCGCCGACCTCCTCAGTGGCGACCCGGGCGGGTGGGCGGCCGGGCGAGGCCCTTCACACCTCGCCCGGCTTGGCCATGCGGTAGCCGACGCCCCGCTCGTTGAATATGTAGATGGGGCGCGCCGCGTCGTCGCCGAGCTTCGACCGGAGCTTCATCACGAAGGCGCGCACGGACTTCCCGTCGCCGGCGTTGCGCGCGCCCCATCCCTGGCGGAGCAGTGAATCGGTGGTCACCACCCGTCCGGCGTTGACGGAGAGGATGCGCAGCAGCTCGTACTCGGTGGCGGTGAGCGCCACCGCGCGCCCGTCCACCGTCACCCGGCGCTGGTCGTAGTCGATGGCCAGCGCGCCGAGCACGAACGGCTCGGGTTCGGCGCGGCTGCGCAGCGCCGCTCCGACCCGCGCGGTGAGCTCGGTCGGCGAGAAGGGCTTGACGATGAAGTCGGTGGCGCCGGCCTCGAAGGCGCGCGCGATGGTCTCGTCGCGGCCGTAGCCCGAGATGAAGATGACCGGCAGGTCGGTGAGCTCCGGGACCTCGGCCATGAGCTCGATCCCGCCGGTCCCGGGCAGCATCAGGTCGAGCAGCACGAGCTGCGGCTTCTCGGCGCGGACGAGGGCGGCAATCTCGCCCGGTTCGGCGGTGACCCGCACGGCGTAGCCCGCCTCGGTGAGCGCGTCGCGCACTGAGCGAAGCGTGTGCGGGTCGTCGTCCACGACGAGGATGCGCGGTTTCGCCGACGCATCGCCGGGCGGGCGCTTCGCAGCCGGCCGGGCCTTCGCACCCCCTTCCTGGCCTTCGACCACCGGGAGCGTGAAGATGAACCGCGCGCCCTGCCCGAGCCCGGCACTCTCGGCGCGGATGCGGCCCCCGTGCGCCTCCACCAGCCCCTTGCAGATAGCAAGTCCGAGACCGATCGCCTCGGTGCCGCCCTCGGCGTGGCCCCCGGTGAACGCGACATGCTTGCGAAAGAGCTGGCCCAGCATCTCAGGCGGCACGCCCCGCCCCTGGTCGGAGACCGAGACCGCGACGTGCGTCCCGTCGCGCGCCGCCTCCACCCGGACGGGAGAGGATTCCGGAGAGTGCCGGGCGGCATTGGAAAGCAGGTTATTCAGCACCTGCACGATGCGCTGGCGGTCGGCCATCACCCCTGGAAGGTCGGGCGGCAGGTCGATCGAGATCGTGTGTCTGGCACCGCCGCTCAGGAAGGTGTTGCGCGCCCGGTCCACGAGCGCAGCCACGTCGGAGGGCTCGGGATCGACCGAGAGCGTCCCCGCCTCGATGCGCCCAGCGTCGAGCAGGTTCCCGATGAGCCCCTGCATGTGGTCGGCCTGGGTGTCGATGATGCGGAAGAACTGGTCCACCTCGGCCTGCGGCAGGGCGGGTGCGGCGCTGCGCACCGCAGCCACCGAGCCCTTGATGGCCGCCAGCGGCGTGCGCAGCTCGTGGCTCACCATGCCCAGGAACTCCGCCCGCAGGCGCTCCAGCTCCCTGATCGGAGCCAGATCCTGCATGGTGACGACCACCGACGCCACGGTGCCGTCCTCGGCGCAGATCGGCGTTCCGTTGACCAGCATCGACACGCTCCGTCCGTCGGGCACCGAGACCTCGATCTCCTCGGCCCGCACCGTTCCGGAGTTCTTCAGCTCCTGCGCAACCGAGAGTCGATCGAGCGTCACCTCGCGCCCGTCGGCAAACCGGAGGGTCGATTTCCCCAACAGTTCATCGCCGGAGCAGCCCGGCGTGCGAAGGGGCTCGACGATGCGATTGGCCTCCCGGTTGGACGACACTGGCTCTCCGGTGCGGGCGTCGAACACCACCACGCCCACCGGCGAGGTGTCGATCAGGGCCTCCAGGTCGGCCCGGGCGCGTTGCTCGTCGCGGTGGGCGCGGGCGTTGGCAATGGCCGTCGCCGCCTGCGAGGCGAAGAGCATCAGCACCTCCTCGTCCTCGTCGGTGAACTCTGCAGCGCCCTCCTTCTCGACGAGGAAGAAGTTGCCGATCTGCTTGCCCCGGTAGCGCACCGGCATCCCCTGCAGGGTCTTCGACGATATCGGGTCAGGGGAGATACCGAGGTCGCGCAGGTAGGCCGGCAGATCCGCGACCCTCAGAGGTCCCGGCAATTCGGGCAGATGGGCGAATAGCCGGGGAACGACGGACGTCTTGAGGAACTGGCGCCACTCGTCGGAGGTGCTGCCCGAGGTCACGAACTCGCGCATCTCGCCGGCCTCGTCGATGGTGGCGATGACGCCGTAGCGCGCGCCGGTGAGCGCACAGGCGCTGTCGACGACCTCCTGGAGCACGGTGGCGAGGTCGAGGCTGGCATTGGTGCGCAGGATGGCCGCGGTGAGCGTGGAGATGCGCGCCTCCAGGGCCTGGAGTCGGCGTTGGGTCTCGTCGGGACCGTTCATTGGCGCAGCCCATCGGGAGTCGTGATCGGAGCCCGCGCGCAGGCGGCGTCGGCGCCGGGGAGGCCAGTGTAGCGATTCCAGGGCCGAATAAAACGGAAATAGGACACAGTTTTCTCAAATGGGGACACTACATTGACATAATCTCGGCTATTGTTTTGTGAGGTTACGAACGGAATCAGCATTTTCTGGCGCCATGTGCACGCGGCGCGGGCTATCCGCAGCAATTCGCTCCCTTCCTTCGCTCGCTGCTCTCCGGGCTGTGACCGGCGACGTGATTTCGAGCGCCGCCGGCGCAGGGTAGTCGCCAGTGCCAGCCAGGTACCGCGACATGGTCTTCGGCCCCGTTGGCACCCGGGTGCACCGAGCCGTGAGCCGCTTCCTTGTCGGCACCCGCGCCGGGGCCACGTCCATTGTGACGGCGGCGGTCGCGGTGATGTCGGTCGCAGGCCTCGCGTTCATCATCGACCACATCTGGCTGATCGATCAGCGCGACGTGCTCAAGAGCGCTGCCAGTGCGGCAGGGGTGGCGGCCACCAAGGAGATGGATCGCCTGCTCGTGCCCAGTCCGGACATGAGCCAGGCTGATCTGACCAGCGCGCTTACCCCTGTCGCGAGGAACTACATCGAACTCAACCTGGCCTATCTGTCGACGAACCGTCTCACACGAGCCAAGGAGACGCTCACGCTGACCTCGGCGCTCAGGAGCAATCCCAGTTTCGGGATCGACCTCGACGCGACGCGGAGGGACAGTCCCGGGTAGAACGGGATGTCGGCGCCTGCGGCTGACGTTACGTGACAGGTGAGCCGTGCCCAGAATGAGGGCAGGAGCGTTGAAGCTGGACTTGACAAAGAGGTATCGAACCATGGCGCATGCCGCGATACGCGCAGCCGTCGCCCTTGCTTCTGCGGCGCTGCTCTCAATCTCGCTGACCGCGACCGCCGTCGCCGAGTCCGAATGGGACCTGCCGCTCGCCTGGCCGGACGGCAACTTCCACGTCGAGAACGCCAAGACCTTCGCCAAGGTGGTGGGGCAGGTGACCGGGGGCGAGGTCACCATCAACATCCATGCGGGCGGGTCCCTCGGCTTCAAGGGGCCGGAGATGCTGAACGCGGTCGGCGACGGCCTCGTGCCCATCGGCGAGATGTTGCTCAACCAGCAGGTGGGAGAGCGGAAGATTCTAGGGCTGGAGACGCAGCCCTACATCATCGAGGACCTCGACCAGCTCGCGATCTTCCACAAGCACTTCCGCCCGGCCATCGAGCGGGTCGCGGCGGAGTACAACCAGAAGGTTCTCTACGTGGTGCCGTGGCCGCGCCAGTACGTCTACACCAAGGTGGAGGCGAAGGGGGTCGCGGACCTCACCGGCATCAAGATCCGTACCTACAACGACACGACGACCGAGATGTTCAACCGTATCGGCATGACCTCGGTGCAGCTGCCCTGGGGCGAGGTGGTGCCCTCGCTCGCGGCCGGCACCATCGACGCGGTCACGACATCGGCGAGTTCCGGTGTGGACGGGAAGTTCTGGGAGTTCCTGACGCACATGTACCCGACGAGCCACGTCTGGTCGTCGAACGCGGTTTCCGTGAACCTCGATGCCTGGAACGCGCTGACCGAGGGCCAGCGGGACGCCATCGAGGTGGCGGCGCGGATGCTTGAACCGGTGTTCTGGCAGGTCAGCAAGGCGGAAGATGCGGCGAAGTCGAAGATCCTGAACGAGCGCGGTGTGGCGATGGCAGCGGTGTCGGCGGAAATGCTGGCCGACATGCAGGCCGCGACCGAGCCGATGCTGGCGGAGGCGCTGGCTGAGCTTGGCGACGAGGGGCAGGCCATCATCGACGGCTTCAACCAGGGCATCGGCCGCTAGTGTCCTGTCAATCATCAAGTGTCGGGTAGAGGCGCTTGAGCTTCACCCGAGCATCATCGGTGGTGAACTGCCAGTTCACATTTGCGTGGATGCGGTCGCGGGAAGCCTGCCCAGCGGCGACCTCCCGCCGTTAACATCGAGCACGAGATCGGCGACGACGTGCCCGCCCCACTTGCCCCACTCGGGATCCCGGACCACGATCAACGACGCCATGTTGATCGCTCTATCGGCGAAGACGGTTGCGGCCTCGCCGACGATGCGCTCGGCCTCGCACTTCGGGCGCAGGGTCTCAGGGGTGTCCACGGAGCGCAAGCGCACCTTGAGGCTGGAGAGCTCCGGCGGCAGGTCGGCCGAGGCGTCCACCGCCACCGTGTCACCGTCAATCACCCGCGCCACTGGCCAGCGATAGTCAGCCGCCGTCGCCGGCAGTGCAATGACTGTCGCCAAGGCGACGGCTGAACGATGGATGCGGCACGCCCGCTTTCCAGGGAGGCACGAAGATGGAAGTGACCACCGAGCGGCAGGACGGAGTCCTGTCAGCGTGCGTCGAAGGGCGCATCGAGAGCGCCCACGCGAAGCGGTTGGGGGAGACCGTCCGGGCCGCAATGGAGGATGGCGACCGTGCATTGATCAAGGACTTCGAGAACCTGCTCTATATCAGTAGCTTGGGCCTTCGCGTCGTGCTCATGACCGCGAAGATCCTGCGGGAGCGGGAAGGGACGTTCGCGCTTTACGGGCTGTCGGATGTCGTGCGGAAGGTATTCCAGATTAGCGGCTTCGACCAGCTCATCACCATCCATCCGACCAAGGCTGCGGCGCTGGCATACCCCGCTCGATGACGCGGCGGTGCAGGCGCCGTTCACTCAGGATTGCCCGCATCGTCGCGCGGACAGAATGGGAATTCGGCGAGCGAGCAGGCTCAGCTTGGTACTGGTTTGGTCGCCGTTGCCGGGGACGGACCCAGGCTTGATCGGCATGGTGCGGGCACAATTGAGGCGATGACGAATTCAGAATACATGGAGATCGGGCCGCTTGAGGTGAGCCTGGCCGTCGCGCGCGACGACGAGCCTGCCGACGCGACGGTCGCCGATCTTGTGGTCTCGCCGGATGCTGCGGCGATCGCGCGCCGTGGGCAGCGTGGTTATGCCAATCCCGACGAACTCGACCGAGTGCTGCCGCCCAACGGGACCGGGGCCGATTGCATCGATCACACGATGACGGTGCCGTCCGAGCCGGGCATGGCCGTGACCGACTGCGATGTGGCGGAAGAGGGCGCCGGTGAAGGGCCTCCGCCCGCCGTCGTGGCTGCGATCAACGGGGACGATCCCGGCCGCACCGATGATGCGGTGGCAATGTATCTGCGCGACATAAGGAGCGCCGCACAGCTGACAGGCGAAGACGAGGTGACGCTCGCGAAGCGGATGGAGGCGGGGCGCCGTGCCGTGCTGGCCGGACTTGGCGAGAGCCTGGTCGCAATGCAGGCGGTGGCCACGTGGGGCGAGGCAATCCGCGCGGGCTCGCTGAGGCTGCGTGATTTGATCGACATAGAGGCGACCCACGACGGTGAAGCGGCAACGGCCGGACACGGTTTCCCAGGTGAAGATGGCGATGACGACAGGCCCCCGCTGACGGCGATGGAAGCGGCGGTCCCGTCCCGCGTCATGGCACCCTTGGAAGAGATTGCGTCCTCGTACGGGAAGCTGCGCCGGCTTGAAGCTCTGCGCATCGAACTGGCGCGGAAGAACCGGAGGCTCACGGCGTGGCAGGCGAGACGGCGGCGCGAGTTGAAGCGCGATCTCGCGTCGTCGATGCAGAACCTCTACCTGACCGACGCGCGCATCGAGATGCTCGTGGTCGGCCTGCGGGAAGCGGCGGGGCGCTTGCAGCAGTACGAGAGCACGCTTCTGCAGCTGGCCGTCGGGTGCGGCGTATCGCGGGAGGCGTTCCTGAAGCAGCACGAGGGCCGCGAGCTCGAGTCGGCATGGCGGTCACGCGTGGGACGGTTGCGGGGCGAAGGATGGACAACGCTGGCCAGAAAAAGGCGTCCCGAGGTCCTCGCGCTACGCCGGGAGATTCTCGCGCTCGCCCGCGAGAGCACAACGGAGCCGTCGGAGCTCCGGCGCGTTGCCGCTGCGGTCCTGGCCGGGGACCGCGAGGCGCGGCAGGCCAGGGAGGAAATGATCGAGGCCAACCTGCGCCTCGTGGTCTCGATCGCCAAGAAGTACCAGCATAGGGGTCTGCCGCTGGCGGACCTGATACAGGAGGGCAATGCCGGCCTCATGAAGGCGGTGGACAGGTTCGAGTATCGCCGGGGCATAAAGTTCTCGACTTACGCCACCTGGTGGGTCCGGCAGTCGGTCTGGCGGGCGATCGCCAATTCTGGACATACGATCCGGGTTCCCGTGCACACGTTCCAGACGGTCACCAGACTGAGGCGGGTCTCCTGGCTCATGGGCCGGGAGCTCCGGCGCCCGCCCATGCCCGAGGAGCTCGCCGAGCGCATGGGTATGTCGGTCGACAGGATACGCAGGGCGCTGGAGGCAGCACGGGCGGTGACGGAACCGGTCAGCCTGGAGATGCCTATCGACGACGACGACGAACGGAAGCTCGGTGACCTGATCGAGGACAGGGAGGCGGTGCAGCCCTTGGACACGGCGATCGGCTCAGATATGCGGGAGACGCTGACGCGCGTGCTGGGGAGCCTGGCGCCAAGGGAAGAGCGAGTGCTGCGCCTACGCCTTGGCATCGGCACGGATACCGACCACACCCTTCAGGAAATCGGCGAACAGTTCTCGGTCACGCGGGAGTGCATCCGCCGGATCGAGGCCAAGGCGCTACGGAAGCTCGGGAGACCTTCGCGTGCGCGCGTGCTGCGGAGTTTTCTCGACCGCTAGGCGCGGTCAAGAGCGTAGCTTGGCCGCTTGGTATCCGCGCGACGCTTGGAACGCCGCCAGCCGCAACCGGATTCGGCAAGCGAACGGCGGTGCTGACTGCCGAAGGGTGTCATGGCGGCAGTGTAGTCGACATCGGCAATCCGAAGCGATCGGTTTCCATAACGACACACCGAAGTCGCGACAAACATGTCCAGAGTGTGGAATGGGGCCCCTGGCGCCTACCCCATTGGCACCGATACCGGTCTTACCAGGATGGGGAACTCGGCCTCGACCCGATTCTGTCAACGGCGGTGGGATTATGCGCCAGAGCGGCGGAGTAAAATTGTACCACTGGCACGGCTGCAGCTTTTCCCCGTAGCCCACGGGAGGGCCCCGCGCGCGGGGCGACGCGCCCTCGGCGCGGCTGGCGGCGGCCCGCGCGTGGGAGGGGCCTGTGGGCCCACGGGGGCAAGCGGGGTTATTCGGAGGGAGGCCGGTGCCGCGATCGGCTCTGCTTGAGCCGGTAGCTTTCGCCGTTCATCTCCAGGATATGGACGTGGTGGGTGATGCGGTCGAGCAGCGCGCCGGTGAGCCGCTCGCTGGCGAAGACCGTCGTCCATTCCTGGAAGGGCAGGTTGGAGGTGACGATGGTGGCGCTGTTTTCGTAGCGCCGGCTGAAGACGTCGAACAGGAGCTCGCTTCCGGTCTGCGACAGGGGCACGTATCCGAGCTCGTCGACGATCAGCAGGTTCACCTTGGCGAGCTGGTCCTGGAAGCGGAGCAGTCTCTTCTCGTCGCGCGCCTCGATCATCGCGTGGACCATCTGGGAGGCGGTGGTGAAGCGGACGGCGAGGCCCTTCTGGCAGGCGGCGAGGCCCAGAGCCAGGGCGATGTGCGTCTTGCCGACGCCGCTCGGGCCCAACAGGATCGCGTTCTCGCGGCGCTCGATGTAGTCGCCGCGCGCGAGGTCGAGCACCAGCGTTCGCCTGCTCACTCGGACCAGTGGCGTTCGCAGGCTCAGTGTTGAGGCTCGGAATGGCCTTGAAGTCGAAGCTCTCGAGCTGTTTGACGACGGGGAAGCGGGCCTGCCTGATGCGGCGTTCGACCAGGCGGCGCTCGCGGTCGATCATCTCCATCTCCACCAGCCGGGCCAGGAACTGCACGTGATCCAGGCCCTCGTTGGCGCACTGGCGCGCCAGTTTCTCGTATTCCCGCAGGAAGGTCGGCAGCTTGAGCTTCTTCAGGTGGTGCTCAAGCAGGATGCGGGGCGCTTCAGCCATGGCCGGCCCCCGCGGCGAGCAGGGAGGCGTAGTCGGCGGTGCGGGTGGCGGCGACGAAGGGTTGGGGCAGGTGCGGATAGCGCGCCAGATCGAGATGCGCGGGCCGCCTTTCGATGCGTGCCAGCAGCAGGTGCTTGACGGCATCGAAGCCGATCAGGCGCCGCTTCACCGCGTCCCGCACCGCGGCCGTCACCTGGGTCTCGGGGAAGTCCTCCAGCAGGCGCAGCACCTGGATGTACTCGCGCTTGCCGCGCGGCCCGAAGCGGGCCTCAAGGAGGCGGCGCAGCGCGTCGAAGGCCGGATCGAGCTTCCATCCGCGCAGCGGCGCCGCCTGGTCCAGCGCGCCCGGCTTCTTCTCCAGCAGCGAGAGATAGTGCAGCGGGTCGTAGACCACATTGCCGCGGACGTAGCTACGTCGATGGCGGGCGACGATCTCGGCGCCGAGCGCGATCTCGACGCGGTCGACATAGCCCTTGATCGTCACCTTCTTGTGGGCGTGCACCGTCGGCGCCGAGTAGTCCACCAACCGGTAGCGCACCAGGGAGGTCGACGAGACTTGGCCCGGCACGTGCTCGCAGGCCTCGAAGGGGGCGGCGGGCCGGTCTCGCAACGCGTCGAGATCGGCCAGCAGCGATGACGCCTTCTCGCCCTGCTCCAGTGCGTCGAGCCGCTCCAGGCAGCGCGCCAGCAATCGCTCGTTCAGAGCGTCCAGGTCATGCACCTTCGGGACCGGCACCATGAACTTGCGCCGCGCCGTCTTCACCAGGGCTTCCACCTTGCCCTTGTCGTTCCCCTTTCCGGGCCGGCCGAAGCGGTCGCGGAACAGAAAGTGCGACTGCAGATGCGTGAACGCCCGGGTGCGCTGACGGGTGCCGTCGCCCAGGATCCGCGCCACCGCCAGCGTCGTGTTGTCATAGAGGATCGATCGCGGAACCCCGCCGAGGAAGGCGAAGGCGCCGACATGGCCGTCGAGGAAGGCCTCCGTCGTCTCCCTCGGATAGGCCTTCACGAACCAGACGTCGGAGTGCGGCAGGATCAGGCGGAAGAAGGCCACCTTCTCGCGACGGCCCGCGACCTCGACCGTCGCCTCGCCGAAGTCGACCTGGGCATGGCCGGGCGGGTGATGAAGCGGAACGAAGGCCTCGCGGTAGTAGCGCCACTTGAGGGAGACGATCTCGCCCTTGCGGCAGCCGGTGAGCAGCAGCAGCCGGACGATCGCCACGGCCTGCGGGTGGTCGGCCTCATGGCGTGCCAGCACCTTGCCCAGCCGGCGGAACTCGGGGGTCGACAGGAAACGCTCCCGCCCCCGGCGGCGATAGCGCCTGATGCCCGTGCACGGATTGGCTCCCGCCGGCCGGTAGCCGTAGATCTCGGCCTGGCGCATGATGACCGACAAGATGGGGGCTGACCGGTCGGCCGATGCTGGGGTATTGTGGAGCGATGCGAACCAGCGCCGGACGTCGCGGACGTCGATGTCGGCGATCGGGCGCCCTTCGAACCAGGGCAGGATATGGTTGCGGTAGTAGTTCCGGTTGACCTCGAGGGTCGAGGGCTTCCAGTTCCGGGCGTAGCGCCGGAACACCTCGTCGGCAACGGCCTCGAACAGGATGTCGGGCGCCGCCGCGGTCTGCCCGCCGGTTCCGTCTCTGATCGAGGCCAGCATCGCCCTGGCTCGCTCGCGGGCCTCGTCCAGGCCGATGGCTCCGGGCTCGCCGACGATCTTCCAGACTCTGCGACCGTCATGCTGACTATGTATGAAGTATCGCTTTGCGCCGGAGGGCAGGACTCTTGTGCCGAAGCCCTTGAGTTCGCGGTCTCGGACGTCGTATGTGGACCTGCGGGGCTTGAGCGCATCGACACGGCGTTGGCTGAGGCGGGCGGTTGCCATGGATTTTCCTCCTGCGTTCGGTTGCAGCCGGGGAGCAACCGCGGACCAGTTGCACGTTTTCCGACCGGGACAGGAGGAAAAAACGACGCTATTTCAATGGGTTAGCACCTGAGGTGCGGTACGGGGTGTGGCGCAGCCAGGTAGCGCATCTGCTTTGGGAGCAGAGGGTCGCCGGTTCAAATCCGGCCACCCCGACCAGCACCACTGGCCTGACGTGAGGGCCTGAAGAACGCGATAAGTTGGTTCTAAATCAATAAGTTGCGCGAAATTGGATTCGTTTTGTAATTTCTTGTTCTTGCCGCCGACCAGGCCTCAGTTGACGGCAAAGCTCTCGCCGCAGCCGCAGGTGCTGGTGACGTTGGGGTTGTTGAAGACGAAGGTGGCGCTGAGCTTGTCCTCGCTGAAGTCGAGCTCGGTGCCGATCAGAAACATTACCGCGGCCGGGTCCACCACCACCGTCACGCCCCGCTGCGTGATCACCTCGGCAGCGGGCGGCACCTCCTCCGCATAGTCCATGGTATAGGACATGCCGGAGCAGCCGGCGTTCCTGACCCCGATCTTGATGCCGACGGCGGGCTCGGCATCGTCCGGCCGAAGCGACATCAGGTGGTTGATGCGCTCCGCCGCGCGCTCGCTGATGGTGAGAATGTCTTTCATCTCTAGTTCCGCGCGTCCGATGGCGGCTACATGAAGCCGAGTTCGAGCTGGGCGGCCTCCGACATCATGTCGGGAGACCAGGGCGGATCCCACACCAGATCGACCTCCACGTCGCCGATCCCCTCCACCATGGTCGCGACAGCGTGCTCGACCATGCTGGGCATGCTGCCGGCCACAGGGCAGCCGGGCGTCGTCAACGTCATCGATATGCGGGCGTCGTTGGCCTCGTTCAAGGCCACGTCGTAGACGAGTCCGAGTTGGTAGATATCCACCGGGATTTCCGGGTCGTAGACCGAGCTCAAGGCTCGCGCGATTTGTCCCGCGAGCGGGTGCTCGGGGCTCAGGCCCGGCGGTGTCGGCAGGGTCTCGGCCGCCTCGGGCGCGGCCTCGACCAGCTGCGGCGCAAGCCCGCCAGCACCGACGGCGCCGGGCGGCCCGTCCGGCGCCCAAGCCTCGTAGCTCTGCGGACCGGCGGTCGGCGGAGGGGGCGGCGCAGAGGGAGTCTCGACCGCTTCGGGCGGACTGGCCGGCTCCGGCTCCGCCTCGGGCGGGCGCTTCTTGCGGAACAGGTTCATCATTCCGTCGTGATCTCCTCGCTCTCGCCCTCCAGCGCCGCCTTCATCGTGTGCCAGGGAAGCGTCGCACACTTGACCCGCATCGGGAACTCCCGCACGCCGGCGAGCACGATCAGCTTGTCCAGATCCGGAGTCTCGAAGCCCGCCTCGCAGGCCGGCTCGGTCGACGCCACCAGAGCGTGGAACTCGGCGAACATTGCCTCCACCTCGTCGCGGGACTTGCCGCGCAGCATCTCGGTCATCATCGAGGCCGACGCCATCGAGATGGCGCAGCCCCTGCCCTCGAAGCCGATGTCAGTCACCACGTCGTTGGCCACATCGACATAGATTGTGATCGTGTCGCCGCAGAGCGGGTTGTGGCCGTGGGATTCGCCGGTCACCGCCGGCGGCTTGCCGAAATTACGCGGCGACTTGCCGTGATCGAGGATCACCTCCTGATAGAGCTCGCGCAGCTCGGACATCAGCCAAAAATCTCCCGCACCTCGTCGAGTCCGTCGATCAGGCGGTCGACGTCGGCACGCGTGTTGTAGAGGCCGAAGGAGGCCCGCACGGTGCCCGCGATATCGAAGTGATCCATCAAGGGCTGCGCGCAGTGATGACCGACCCGCACCGCGACGCCCGCGCGGTCGAGAATGGTGCCGATATCGTGGGGATGCACGTCGTCCATGGTGAAGGAGACGATGGCGGCCTTCCCCGGCGCCGTGCCGTAGAGGCGGACGCTGTTCAGCGCGCTGAGCCGCTCGGTCGCGTAGGCGAGCAGGTCGTGCTCGTGGGCGGCGACGGCCGCCGGATCGAATGACGCGACATAGTCGATTGCGGCATGAAGGCCGACCGTGCCTGCGATGGGCGGCGTGCCGGCCTCGAAGCGCGCCGGCGGCGGGGCGAAGGTGGTGCGCTCGAAGGTGACGCGCTCGATCATGTCGCCGCCGCCCTGGTAGGGCGGCATGGCGGCGAGCAGCGCCTCCTTGCCGTAGAGCACGCCGATGCCGCTCGGCCCGTAGAGCTTGTGGCCCGAGAAGCAATAGAAATCGACGTCCAGCGCCTGCACATCCACGGGTTGGTGGACGATCCCTTGGGCACCGTCGACCAGCACCTTGGCGCCGTTGGCACGGGCGATGCGCACGACCTCGGCGACGGGGACCACGGTGCCCAGCACGTTGGAGACGTGGGTGAGCGCCACCAGCTTGGTGCGCGGCCCAACCAGCGCCTCGTAGGCGTCGAGCAGGAAGGCGCCGTTCTCGTCGGTCGGCACAACCTTGAGCACGATGCCGGTGCGCTCGCGCAGCAGCTGCCACGGCACGATGTTGGCGTGGTGCTCCAGCATCGAGAGCACGACCTCGTCGCCTTCGCCGAGGAAGGCCCCGCCCCAGCTCGTGGCGACCAGGTTGATCGCCTCGGTCGTGCCCTTGGTGAAGACGATCTCGTTCGGCGAGCGGGCATTGACGAAGCGCTGCACCCTGGCGCGGGCACCTTCGTAGGCCTCCGTCGCCTTCGCGCTCAGCTCGTAGACGCCGCGATGGATGTTCGCGTACTCCGCCTCGTAGCAGCGCGAGATCGCATCGATCACCTGGCGGGGCTTCTGGGCGCTCGCGCCGCTATCGAGGAACGTCAGCGGCTTGTCGTGAACGGTGCGCGAGAGGATCGGGAAATCCGCGCGCACCCGCTCCGCGTCGAACGGCGCTGTAGCTGCGGAGTTGTCGAGGCGCTGGGCGGGGGCGGTGTTCACGACCGGCCTCCGTCGATCCAGGCGGCAACGCGTTCGGCAAGCACGGCGCGGGTCGGCTCGTGGCCGACCTCCTCCAGCAACTCGCCCATGAAGCCCTGGACGATCAGCTTGCGCGCGGTGCGCAGGTCGAGGCCGCGCGAGCGCAGGTAGAAGAGCTGGTCGGCCTCGGGCTCGCCCGCGGTCGCCCCGTGGCTGCACTTCACGTCATCGGCGTAGATTTCGAGCTCGGGCTTGGTGTCGATCTCGGCCTTGGGCGAAAGAAGCAGCGTGCGGTTGAGCTGGTGGCCGTCGGTTTTTTGGGCATCCTGGCGCACGATGATCTTGCCCTGGAAGACCCCGCGCGCCGTATCGTCGAGCACCCCCTTGTAGACCTCGCGGCTCTCGCAATGAGGCACGGCGTGGTCGATGACCGTGGTGTTGTCGATATGCTGGCTGCCGCGCGCCATGTAGCCGCCGCGCAATTGGCAATCCGCGCCCTCGCCTGCGAGCCGGACATGAATTTCGTGGCGCGCGAGGCGGGCGCCGAGCGCCAGCAGGTGGCTCTCGTAGCGAGCCTCGCCGGCCAGCGCCGCCTTGGTCAGCGCCGTGTGATAGGCGCCATCGCCTTCGACCTGCAGCTTCACGTGGCTCAGCGTAGCTCCCTCGCCGACCCGGATATCGACGAAGGGGTTGGACCACGTCGGTGCGCCCGCGGGCCCTTCATGGCACTCGATCAGGGTGAGGCTGCTGCCCGCGCCCAAACGCACGATGACGCGCGGATGGTAGGCGAGAGGTTCGCTTCCTGGCGCGGCGACGAAGCGCAACAAGACCGGCTCTTTTCCCGCCGCTTCCGGCTCGGTCTCGACGATGCAGCCGTCGGCCCCAAACGCCGCGTTGAAGGCCGCCATGAGATCGCCGTTGAGGGCCTCGGTGCCCCCGATCAGCGCCTCGATGCCGGCCGGATCGTCTGCGAGGCCCTGGGCCAACCCGCGCACGCGGAGGCCAGCAGGCAGGCCGTCGAGTTGCGCATGACGTGCCGAGAGCCGCCCGTTGACAAACACAAGCGAGGGCCCTTCCAGCGCATCGAAGGCGCCGGGTCCGAGTTCGGCCGGTATGGCCTCTGTTAGAGTCGCCGCCGGGTGCGAGAATTCGAGTTCGGTTAGCGGCGCGAGACTGGTGTACTTCCAGGCTTCCGTGCGCGTGCCCGGCAACCCACCCGCGCTGAGCCGCCGACCCTCGCCGCGCAGCGCGTCGAGCCACGGCAGGCCGTCGCCCGGCAGCGCCGGCGCCGGGCTAGCGCTCGGTACCGGATAGTCGAACGGAATGGTCCGCGGGGCGGGCATGGCAGTTGGCTCCCGCTCAGGCCGCCGCGCTCGGCTCGAGCCCGAGGCCGGCATAGCCCCGGCTCTCCAGCTCCAGCGCAAGCTCGCTCCCACCCGAGCGCACGATGCGCCCGCCTGCGAGCACGTGCACCTTGTCCGGCACCACGTGATCCAGCAGCCGCTGATAGTGGGTAATGACCACCATCGCCCGCTCCGGTCCGCGCAGCGCGTTGATACCGTCGGCGACCACCTTCAGCGCGTCGATGTCGAGTCCGGAATCGGTCTCGTCGAGGATGGCAAGCGTCGGTTCCAGCAGCGCCATCTGCAGCATCTCGTTGCGCTTCTTCTCGCCGCCCGAGAAGCCGACGTTGAGGGCGCGCCGCATCATGCCGTCGTCGATGCCGAGCGCCGCGCGCTTCTCCCGGACCAGCTTGAGGAACTCCATCGCGTCGTATTCCTGCTCGCCGCGATGCTTGCGGGCCGCGTTGACCGCCGTCTTGAGGAAGGTCGCGCTGCCCACGCCCGGAATCTCCACCGGATACTGGAAGGCGAGGAAGACGCCGCTGCAGGCCCGCTCTTCCACGCTCATGGCGAGCAGGTCCTCGCCCCGATAGGTGATCGAGCCCTCGGTCACCTCGTAGCCCTCGCGCCCGGCGATCACGTAGGCGAGCGTGCTCTTGCCCGAGCCGTTCGGCCCCATCACCGCGTGCACCTCGCCCTCGTTGACCGCGAGGTCCAGGCCGTTCAGGATCGGCTTGCCGTCGACGGTCGCGTGCAGGTTCTCGATCGCTAACATGGGTTTCGACATGGCTGTCCCGTACTGTCCGTCCTAGCCGACGCTGCCTTCGAGGCTGATCGCCACCAGTTTTTGGGCCTCGACTGCGAACTCCATTGGCAACTCCTGCAACACCTCGCGGCAGAAGCCGTTCACGATCAGCGCCACCGCGTCCTCCTCGTCGATGCCGCGCTGCCGGCAGTAGAAGAGCTGGTCCTCGCTGATCTTCGACGTGGTCGCCTCGTGCTCGACCCGCGCCGTGGGGTTACGCGATTCGATGTAGGGCACGGTGTGGGCGCCGCATTCCGCGCCGATCAGGAGCGAATCGCACTGGGTGTGATTGCGTGCGCCCTCGGCCTTGGGCTGGATGCGGACCAAGCCGCGATAGGTGCTGTCCGAGCGCCCGGCGGCGATGCCCTTGGAGACGATCCGGCTCTTCGTGTTGCGGCCCATGTGGATCATCTTGGTGCCGGTATCGGCCTGCTGGCGGTTGTTGGTGATGGCGATGGAGTAGAACTCGCCCACGGAGTTATCGCCCTGCAGGATGCAGCTCGGGTCCTTCCAGGTGATTGCGGACCCGGTCTCGACCTGGGTCCAGGAGATCTTGGCGTTGGCGCCGCGACAGGCGCCCCGCTTGGTGACGAAGTTGTAAATTCCGCCCCTGCCCTCGGCATCGCCGGGATACCAGTTCTGCACCGTGGAATACTTGATCTCGGCGTCATCCAGCGCGATCAGCTCGACCACGGCCGCGTGAAGCTGGTTCTCGTCCCGCATGGGCGCCGTGCAGCCTTCGAGATAGCTCACGTAGGAGCCCTCGTCGGCGACGATCAGCGTGCGCTCGAACTGCCCGGTGTTGGCCGCGTTGATACGGAAGTAGGTGGAGAGCTCCATCGGGCAGCGCACGCCCTTCGGCACGTAGACGAAGGAGCCGTCGGTGAAGACCGCCGAATTCAGCGTCGCAAAGAAGTTGTCCGAATAGGGCACCACGGAACCCAGGTAACGCTGCACCAGCTCGGGGTGCTCCTTCACCGCCTCCGAGATCGAACAGAAGATGACCCCCATCTCGGCGAGTTTGTCCTTGAACGTGGTGGCGACCGAGACACTGTCGAACACTGCGTCCACCGCGACGCCGGCGAGCATCTCCTGCTCCTGGAGCGGGATGCCGAGCTTCTCGTAGGTCTTCAGCAGCTCCGGGTCGACCTCGTCCAGGCTCTTGGGCCGGTCCGAATCCGACTTGGGTGCCGAGTAGTAGCAGGCCTCCTGATAATCGATGGGCGGATAGTGCAGCTTGGCCCAGGTTGGCTCCTCGTCCTCCATCTCAAGCCAGCGCTCGAACGCCCTGATACGCCAGGTCAATAGCCACTCGGGCTCACCCTTCTTGGCGGAGATGAAGCGGATCGTGTCGTGGTCCAGGCCAGGCGGCGCGGAGTCGGCCTCGACGTCGGTGACGAAGCCATACTTGTAGCGCTCGCCGGCGTAGGACTCGACCGCCTGCGCAGCCTCCTGCTGGGCACTCACGATGCGTGCTCCCGGCCCGCAGTCTCAGCCGGCGCGCGCCACTCGCCCGTGCCCTCCGCCGCCTGGGCCATATCGGCCAATGTCACCTCCTCCAGCGCCACGCGGATCGCGTCGCTGATCTTCTGCCACGGGCCGCGCACAGAGCAAAAACTCTCCAGCTCGCAGATGCCGGAGGGGCCGTCGAGGCAATCGGCGAGCGAGATCGGCCCGTCCACGGCGGCGACCAGGTCCGCCACCGAGACCTGCTCCGGCGCATGCGCGAGCACGTAGCCGCCCTTGGCCCCCCGATGGGAGGTCAGAATGCCGGCCCTCGCCAGCAATTTCAGAAGCTTGCTCGCGCTCGGCTGGGGCACGCCGGTCTGCGCCGCGATGCTCGCTGCCGTGTGCCGGGCGCGCGGTTCGCGCGCGATGTGGGTCATGGCCACGACACCATAGTCGGCCATGCGGCTGACGCGGATCATGCTGTACCCCCTCGCAATCGCCTCGCCCGCGCTCTCGCCGGGCGTGCGTGACGGGCATATAGGACGAATTCAGTCCGCTTTCAATAGGGAATATCGCCGGAATGTCAATCGGCGTGCATGGCGCGCCGCATGCAGGCGCGCGAACCTGCGATCAGGAGGGCTCCATCCCCGCCTCCCTCAACAGCCTCTCGACATCGCGGCGCAAGGCCGGGAGCTTGGTCTCGACCACATCCCACACCAGGCGGTCGTCTACATCTGCATAGCCGTGGATGAGGATATTGCGGAAGGCCACGATACGGCGGTGTTCGCCGATGCGAGCGGCGAGACCACGGTCGAGTTTGGCCAGCTGTGCCGTCGCCTCTCCGACAATCTCAAACTGGCGCTCGACTGCTGAACGCAACATGGCGTCGTGCTCGTAATCGGCGAACGCCTTACCCGCGGTGAAGTTGGTCAGCAACTCCACGGCACGCCAGATGTCGAACAGATACTTCTGGGCTTCAGGCTTCATAAAGCACTGCACTGGTCTGCTCGACCGACTGGCGAAAGAACGGGTTTCTGATAGCCGAACCCACGACCAGCTCCACCGGGCCGCCGAGTAGCTGCTCCAGGTCCTCCAGCAGGCCGAAATAGCTGTCCGCGTAGGCGCCGGCCGGCAGCGGCGGGAACTCCACCACGAAGTCATAGTCGCTCGCGCCGGCGCGGTGCTCGCCGGTTGCTGCCGAGCCGAACAGCGCAAGTCTCTGCACGTGATGACGACCGCAAAGCCGCTGAATCTCGGCGGTGCGCTCGGCGACGGCGGCAATCATGGGCGCCTCTCTCGTCTCACAAGGCGATTCGGGGGACGGAGCATTCACAATCTTACCCGAACAGTTGGCAAATGCCTGCGCCGAAACTCTTGTCCCACACCTCGGTTCGTCGGGTCTCCCGTTCGGCGCGGGAGCCTGCTATGAGGGCGCGAAGGAAGTGGAGGAGCCATGATCGAGCCTCTCTGGACGCCATCGGCGGAACGCCTCGAACGAGCCCGACTGGGCCGCTTCATGGCGGACGTGCGCGGCACATGGGGCGTCGATGCTGCCGACTACGGCGCGCTGCACGCCTGGTCGATCACCGAGCCGGCGCAGTTCTGGCGCTCGATGTGGGATTTCTCCGTCATTATCGGCGACGGACCGGGTGAGCGGATCGTCATCGACGGCGACAGGATGCCGGGCGCCCGCTGGTTTCCCGATGCCGGGCTCAACTACGCCGAGAATCTGCTGCGCCGACGGGATGAGGCGGACGCGCTGGTCTTCTGGGGCGAGGACCGGATCAGGCGGAGCCTCAGCTTCTCCGCATTGCACGACCAGGTGTCGCGCATGGCTCAGGCATTGGCAGCCCGCGGGGTCCGCCAAGGCGACCGGGTCGCCGGCTACCTGCCGAACATGCCGGAGACCATCGTCTCGGCGCTGGCGGCGGCGAGCCTCGGCGCCGTCTGGTCCTCCTGCTCGTCGGATTTCGGCACGCGCGGAGTGCTCGACCGCTTCGGCCAGATCGCGCCCAAGGTGTTGATCGCCGCCGACGGCTATTTTTACGGCGGCAAGACCTTCGACCGCCGGCCGCAGGTACGCGAAATTCTGGCCGAGCTTCCCACCGTGGAGCACGTGATCGTGGTGCCCTACGCGGAGGAGAGCCCGTCTCTCGACGGCATCAGGGGCGCCACTCTCTACGGCGACGCGCTCGCCGGGCAGCCGGGCGGGCCGATCGACTTCGTGCGCGTGCCCTTCGACCACCCGCTGGTCATCATGTTCTCCTCCGGCACCACCGGCGCACCGAAGTGCATCGTCCACGGCACCGGCGGCACCCTGCTGCAGCACATGAAGGAGCACGCTCTACAAAGCGACATTGGGCGCGGCGACCGCGTGTTCTACGCCACCACCTGCGGCTGGATGATGTGGAACTGGCTGGTGAGCGCGCTTGCCTCGGAGGCGACGCTGCTGCTTTACGACGGCTCGCCCTTCCACCCCGACGGCAACGTGCTCTTCGACTATGCCGATGCCGAAGCCATGACCCTTTTCGGCACTTCCGCCAAATACTTGGACGCCGCTGCTAAGGCGGGGCTTGAACCGAAACGCACCCACGACCTCGGCACGCTGCGCACCATGACCTCGACCGGCTCGCCGCTCGCGCCGGAGGGGTTCGAGTACGTCTACCGCGCGATCAAGAACGACCTGCATCTCGCGTCGATCTCGGGCGGCACCGACATCATCTCCTGCTTCGCGCTGGGCAACCCCATGGGCCCGGTCCGGCGCGGCGAGCTGCAGGCCTTCGGCCTCGGCATGGCGGTCGATGTGTTCGACGATGACGGCAAGCCCGTGCGCGGCGAGCCCGGAGAGCTGGTGTGCACGCAGCCCTTCCCTTCCATGCCGGTCTCGTTCTGGAACGACCCCGACGGCGCCAAGTACCACGGCGCCTATTTCGACCGCTTTGACGGCGTCTGGTGCCACGGCGACTGGGTGACGCGCACCGAGCACGACGGGCTGGTCATCCACGGTCGCTCCGACGCGGTGCTGAACCCCGGCGGCGTGCGCATCGGCACCGCCGAGATCTACCGCCAGGTCGAGCAGTGCGACGAGGTGCTGGAGGCCATCTGCATCGGCCAGGACTGGGAGGGCGACCAGCGCATCGTGCTCTTCGTCCGCCTGCGCGAGGGGATCGCGCTGGACGACGCGCTTACCGACCGGATCAGGGCACGCATCCGTCGGGAGTGCACGCCCCGCCACGTGCCGGCCAAGGTGATCCAGGTCGCCGATATCCCGCGCACCCGCTCCGGCAAGATCACCGAGCTTGCGGTCCGGGACGTGATCCACGGCCGCGCGGTCAAGAACCGCGAGGCACTGGCGAACCCCGAGGCGCTGGCCCTCTTCGCGGACCTTCCGGCGCTCCGGACGTAGCGTTCCGCCGCGCGGGCGAAGCGACCGCGGCAGTAGCCGCAGCACCTCAGCCGACGCGAATCCAGGTTTCCATCCCGCCGGCGGAATGCTCCGGCATGTGGCAGTGCAGGAGCCAATCGCCGGGGTTGTCGGCCACGAACGCGATCTCGGCGGCTTCCTGACGATCCAGAAGCAGAGTGTCGCGCAGCGGCCCGAGGGTGCCATCCTCGCCGACGCGCCGGAAATGGTGACCGTGCAGATGCATCGCGTGAGGCCAGGCGGTCTGGTTGACGATGGCGATCCGGGCCACTTCGTCGATCGCAAGGTCGAGCAAGGGGTGTGCGGCGAAGTCTGCGACGCCGTTGAAGGCCCAGACCTTTCCCAGGGCCACCATGTCGCGGATGTCTGTTTCGCGGCCGCCCATGACTGCGCTCTGCATGCCGCCCATGGCACCGCCCTGCATCAGAAGCCTCGCGCGCCTCGCATCGGCGAGCCCGCGCAGCGGGGCGAGAGGATTGGGAGCCAATGGCGTGGGCGCTGCAAGGCGCCGGGGTCGGATCGAGCCGTTCACGCGGAAGGTCGCGATCGTAAAGGCGCCGTCGCGCTCAAGCGAGACGAGGAACGCATCCGATCCCTCTTCGGCGGTCGCATCGACGATTAGATCGGCGCGCTGCGCCGGCGCAAGCAGGAGCCGCTCGAGGGGCTCGGGCGCGGCCAGGGGCTGCCCGTCCAGGGCGACCACCCAGCCCTCCAGCCCGTGCAGCCCCAGCACCAGGATGCGTGCGTTGGCAGCGTTCGCCAGCCGCAGCCGGAGCCGCTCGTGCCGCCCGACCTCGACGCGCCATTCGCCCGCACCGTTGATCGTCACCCAATTGCCAATACGCCCCCCGTGCGAGCGATCGCCCATGGCGCCGAAGCTCGGGTCGATCCGCGCCTCCTGCGTGAGTCGCCAGTCGTCGATGAGCATGAGCTCGTCGCGGTCGACCTCGGGCCCACCGTCGGCTTCCTCGACGATGAGCGCTCCGTACAGTCCGCGGGCCAGCTGCTCCCAGGTCCGATTGTGGGAGTGATACCAGTAGGTTCCGGCGTCGGGCGCGACAAAGTCGTAAAGGAAGGTGCCGCCTGGCGGCACCGCTGCCTGTGTCAGGTCCGGCACACCATCCATGGCGTTGTCGATCCTGATGCCGTGCCAGTGCACGGTGGAGGCTTGGGGCAGTCTGTTGACGAACCGGCGCCTGACGCGCTCTCCCCGCCGGACGCGGATAAGCGGTCCCGGCACTTGCCCCTCATAGCCCCAGATGGGTGTTGCCGGCAACTCGGGCGGCGCGAGTTGGGCAAACCCCGTATTCGCCTCCAGCGTCGGGACATCCGCGCAAGCTGGTTCGACTCCGAATGCGGTGCTGCCCGCCGCCGCGAGGCCCACGAGTCCACCGTTGAACGCCCGTCGGGAAATACGCATGGTCATTCCGCTTCCGGCCTCCTGCCCCGTGCATTCCCCATACAAGCGCCTGCCGGGGGAAGGTCAAGGAGCTTCGCCGTCGTTGAATCGATGGAATCGGTGGAATTCCGTCGACCACAGGGAGAGAACTTGCGGGCAACACACGAGCTTGTTCCTGATCGGCGCGGCCATTGACACCCGGAAAACAAACGTTCAGTTTGCATCGCGCCGGCGGAGGGAGACTGCGCGGGGGCTTCCCGCGCGGGCCGCGAACCTCACACCGCCCCGCCCATATGACGCCATAGCCCGACATTCGCCAAGGAGGAGCACAGCATGTTCTCTATGCCCAAGAAGGCGCTGTACAAGCCGATCAGTCGCCGCAAATTCCTCGAGCTCGGAGGCGGTGTCGCAACCGCACTCGGTGCGGGCTCGATCGCGGTTGGCATGAACTCGGTGATCACGCGCCGCCCGGTCTACGCCTATTCGTCCGATGAAGCCAAGTGGCGCCAGTACGAGGGCTCGAAGCTCGTCTTCATGTCCGAGAACACGCCGCCTTCCTTCGCGATCCGCGACAACATTCAGGCGTTCTACGACCTCACCGGGATCGAGGTGGAAATCCTCACCGACGGTCTGCCGACCGTGCAGCAGAAGGTCGGTATCGACCTTCGTAGCGGCCAGGCCGACTATCACCTCAACTACGTGCAGGACAAGCCGATTGGCTCGCCCTTCGCGGACTTCTACGCCGACCTCAACGAGTTCTCGGTCGACGACACGCTGCCCCTCGACCCACAGGGCTACGGCAGCGACGTCTGGTTCGAGAACTACTTGGATGCCTGCGGCGTCTATTACGAGCGCGGCCCGATCCGTGCCTTCCCCTATGACTGCGCGGTGTCCTGCACCTTCTATCGGCAGGACCTGTTCGAGAAGCTGACCAAGGACTTCGAGGCAGACTACGGCTACCGCCTCGAGTTCACCGACGAGACGACCTACAAGGACATGGTCGATATCACCGAGTTCTTCGGGAAGATGCACGAGCGTGATTCGTCCATCCCCTATGGCTACGCGCAGCATCACGGCTCGTTCGGCTGGACCACGCAGCTCGACATCCAGCGGCACATGTACGCGCAGAACCAGTGGCTCGACTTCGCGGTCGACGACACACTGGGCTCGAAGAACCCCGGCCCGACCAACTGGGGCGATGCGCAGTCGGTCAAGGCGATGGAAGGCTACAAGGCGCTTGCCGATGTCAGCCATCCCGACAACCTGACCAACGGCACCCTGGAGCTGAACACGGTCTACGCCGCCGGCGGCGTCGCCATGCAGATCCAGTACCACGAGTTCGCGGCCTCGGTGGAGGACCCCGAGCAGTCCGTCGCGGCGGGCGGCAAGACGGGTTACGCCATGGGGCCCAAGGGCGCCGTCGAGTGGAACGTCGACGGCAGCGACAATGTCGTGAACGCCACCAACTGCGGCATCGGCGGCATCGGCATCAACGCCGGCGCGGACATGGACCTGCAGCGTGCGGCGTTCATCTTCGCCAGCTGGGCCTGCAGCCACGATACGCAGCTCATGGTGCTGCGCGGCGTCGGCGGCACGCCCACCCGCAAGTCCGTCCTCGACGTGCCGGAGGTCCAGGAGGCGCGCAACCGGCCGACCACCATGCCGAACGCGCTCACCTTCGAGGCGGTCTACGACAAGGGCATCCGCACACCCAACATGGTGCTCGGGCCGAAGCTGCCGAAGTCGAACGAGTATCACGAGATCGTTCGCGTCGGCACGCAGCAGTGCATCTCCGGCGAGCTGTCGGCTCAGGAGGCGTGCGACTCCATCAGGGACGAGCTGGACGCCATCCACGACGTCTAGGTAACACCGCTCCGCCCGAGGCGCGCCGGCATCCCGGCGTCTCTCGGGCGGTTTGCGGCTTCTGACCAACACCGACAGTAGCCGGCCGCGGACGGCGAAACGGCGCGGAGACCCAGCGCATGGCCAACATCGCGAACATCGATGTCGCGGGCGGCGTCGTGCGCGGTGTGCGGACGATCGATTACGTGCCGGAGGAATTCAATCATCGGCCGCCGCGCTACTACCTGCTATGGCTGATGCTGCCGGCGATCCTGCTACTGGCGGCAATCTCGCTCTATCCCCTGGTCTGGCTGGTCTACATGACCCTGCACGAGGTGCAGCTCGCGCCGGGCAAGTCGGACGTATGGGCCGGCATCGACAACTTCTCCCGGCTCGCCACCGACAAGAAATTCATCAGGGGCTGGCTCACGCTCTTCAAGTACAGCGCGCTCTGCCTCTCGGTCGAGATCGGCCTCGGCGTGCTCGTGGCGGTCATCCTCAACAACAACCGCTTCGAGAAAATCCTCGTCACCATCTTCCTGATGCCGATGATGATGGCGCCCGTCGTCGCCGGCTTCCTTTACATGTTTCTCTATAACGGGACTTTCGGCTGGTATTTCTGGCTGTTGCAGAGCATCGGGCTGCTCGAAGGCGGCTCGATCCTCGGCAACAGGTTCTGGGCGATGTTCGCGATCGTCGCGACCGACGTCTGGCAATGGACGCCGCTGATCGCGCTCATCACACTCGCCGGCCTCAAGCGCGTGCCGCAGGATCAGCTTGAAGCGCACATGGTCGACGGCGCCGGGCCGTTCCGCAACTTCTTCAGCGTCGCGCTGCCCAACCTCTACCCCTTCCTGCTGATCGCGATCCTGCTCCGCTTCATGGATAATTTCAGGTTCATCGATACGATCCTGATCATGACCGGCGGCGGCCCCGCCAACGCGACCAAGATCCTGCCGACCTACCTGTTCGACGTCTCGTTCAAGTTCTTCGAGCTCGGCCGTGGCGCCGCGATCGCGTTCACCCTTCTGCTGCTGACGATCCTGCTGGGCCTCGTGCTGACCAAGGTGTTCGAGGACCCGACCCGCAAGATCAGGACCGAGCGCGAGCACTAGCCGATGGCATCCCGCGAGATCGTCCGCTATCGCTCGCCGCTGCGCAGCGTTCTGCAGGGTCTCTCGATCCTGTTCCTGATCTTCTTCTTCGTCTGGACCGTGCTGCCGCTCTTCATCATGGTGGTCTCGTCCTTCAAGGACCTTCTGGATGCGTTCCAGCTGCCGGAGCCGGGCGATTGGGGCGACCTCGGCGTGATGTTCGACTTCAAGCCGACCGGCACGCACTACGTCGAACTCTTCACCGAGAAGCATTTCGGCACTTACCTGCGCAACAGCCTGATCGCGTCGCTGGGCTCGGCGGCGGTCTCCGTCTCGCTCGGCTCGATGGCGGCCTATGCGCTCTCCCGCGCCGAGTTCCGCGGCAAGCGCGATCTGCTCTTCTGGATCATCTCTACCCGGATGGCGCCGGTGGTGGCGGTGATGGTGCCGCTCTACGTGATCTTCCGCTCGTCCGGGCTGGTCGGCACCCTGCCTGGCCTGATTCTCGCCTACACCACCTTCAACCTCCCCTTCGCCATCTGGATTCTGAAGGGCTTCTTCGACAACGTTCCCTACGCGATCGAGGAAGCCGCGCAGTGCGACGGCTGCACCCGCTGGCAGGCGTTCAGGCTGATCATTCCGCTGGTGGCGCCGGGGCTTGGCGCCTTCATCGTGCTGTGCGTGCTGTTCGGCTGGAACGATTTCCTGTTCGCCACGATCATCGGCTCGGGCGGCGCCAAGACCCTGCCGGTGGCCACGGCCGAGCTCGTCCAGCCTGTCAAGATTCAGTGGGGCATGATCATGGCCGCAGGCGTGGTCACGACCGTCCCGATGATGTTCCTGGGCCTTCTGATCCGACGCTATCTCGTCGCCGGCCTGACCATGGGCGCGGTCAGAGAGTAGACGGGAGCCTGATCGAATGCCTGTCTGGGGGTACTGATGGCTACGGTAACCATCTCGGATGTCTGGAAGTATTACGGCAAGACCATGGCCGTAAAGGAGCTCAATCTGGAGATCCAGAACAACGAGTTCATGTGCATCCTCGGGCCTTCCGGCTGCGGCAAGTCCTCGACGCTCCGAATGCTCGCCGGCCTGGAGTTCATCTCCTCCGGCGACATCTATTTCGACGACGTGCGGGTGAACGACCTGCCGCCGCGCGATCGCGACATCGCCATGGTGTTCGAGAACTACGCGCTCTATCCCCACAAGACCGTCTACGAGAACATGGCGAACCCGCTCAAGCTGCGGCGGACGCCGAAGGACGAAATCGAGCGCCGGGTGCGCCGCGCCGCCGAGATACTGGAGATCGACCCCCTGCTCGGCCGCAAGCCGGTGGAGCTCAGCGGCGGGCAGAAGCAGCGCACCGCCATCGGCCGCGCCATCGTGCGCGAGCCCAAGGTCTTTCTCTTCGACGAGCCCATCGCCCATCTGGATGCCAAGCTGCGCTCCCACATGCGGGGCGAGCTCAAGCACCTACAGCGCGACCTCGAAACCACGACCGTCTACGTCACCCACGACCAGCTCGAGGGCATGTCGATGGCGGACCGGATCGCGGTGATGCACGAAGGCGTGCTGCAGCAGCTCGGCACGCCGGAGGAAATCTACAACCGGCCGTCCAACGAGTTCGTGGCGGGCTTCGTCGGCGAGCCGCCCATGAACTTCCTCGACTGCACCCTGGAGCAGACCAACGTTGGGCTCACGGTCGTGCATGCGGGCTTCCGGCTCTCGCTGTCGGAGGAGCAGGCCAGCCTGCTCTCAGGCAGCGGGGCCGAGGCGAACATGCGCATCGGCATCCGCCCCGACAATCTGGCCATCGAGCCGGGCGCCGACGGCACGCTGGACGTACCGGGTGAGATTTTCGTCACCGAGCCGCTCGGCGGCGACATGATCGTCGAGGTCACCATCGGCGGCGACCGGGTGATGGTGAAGACCAAGATCGGACCCATGGGCGGGCCCGGCGATCCCTGCCGCATCGGCTTCGATGTGGACAAGTTGCACGTTTTCGACATTAACACCGGCGTCGCCTATTTTTAGGGCCGAACGCCACCACGCAGGCAAAGGGGAGCCACTGGTATGCAGCTCAGCAGAGACGAATTGTTGAAGGCCTACACAACCATGCGCACGATTCGCGAGTTCGAGGAACGCCTTCACGTCGAGTTCGCGACCGGCGAGATTCCGGGTTTCGTGCACCTCTATGCCGGCGAGGAGGCGAGCGGCGTCGGCGTGTGCATGCACCTCGACGATCGCGACCGCATCGCCAGCACCCACCGCGGCCACGGCCACTGCATCGCCAAGGGGTGCGACGTGGACGGCATGATGGCAGAGATTTACGGCCGCAAGGACGGCCTCTGCGCCGGCAAGGGCGGCTCCATGCACATCGCCGATCTCGACAAGGGCATGATGGGCGCGAACGGCATCGTGGGCGGCGGCCCGCCGCTGATTTGCGGCGCAGGGCTCGCGGCCAAGCAGCTCGGCACCGGCGGCGTCGCCATCGCATTCGTGGGCGACGGCGGCTCGAACCAGGGCACCACCTTCGAGAGCCTCAACCTGGCCTCGGTGTGGAACCTGCCCTGCATCTTCGTGATCGAGAACAACGGCTACGCTGAATCGACCTCGTCCAAGTGGTCGATCGCCTGCGACGACGCCGCCGATCGCGCCAGCGGCTTCAACATGCCGGGCGTCGTGATCGACGGGCACGACTTCTTCGCGGTCTACGAGGCCGCCGGCGAGGCCATCAAGCGCGCCCGCGAGGGCGGCGGCCCGAGCCTGCTGGAATGCAAGCTCAACCGCTACTACGGGCACTTCGAGGGCGATGCGCAGACCTACCGCGGACCCGACGAGGTCAAGAAGCTGCGCGAGTCGCGCGACTGCCTGGCAATGTTCCGCGAGAGGGTGACCGAAGCCGGCCTGCTCGACGCGAGCGACCTCGACGCGATCGACAGTGAGGCCGAAGCCCAGATCGATGGCGCGGTCGCCAAGGCCAAGGTGGCACCGCCGCCGACCGCCGCCGATCTTCTGACCGACGTCTACGTATCCTACTGAGCGAGGGAGAGAGTCATGGCACGCACAGCGACCTACCAGCAGGCGATCAACGAAGCCCTCGCGCAGGAGATGGAGCGCGACGAGACCGTCGTCGTCATGGGCGAGGACGTGGCCGGCGGGCTCGGCACCGACGGCGAGCGCGACGCCTGGGGCGGCCCGCTCGGCATCACCAAGGGGCTTTACGGCAAGTACGGCGATCGGGTGATGGACACCCCGATCAGTGAATCCGCGTTCATCGGCGCCGCCGTGGGCGCGGCGACCGCGGGTCTCCGCCCGGTGGCGGAGCTGATGTTCATCGACTTCATGGGCGTCTGCTTCGACCAGATCTTCAACCAGGCGGCGAAGTTCCGCTACATGTTCGGCGGCAAGGCCGAGACGCCGGTGGTGATCCGCACCATGTACGGCGCCGGGCTGCGCGCTGCCGCCCAGCACTCGCAGTGCCTCTATCCGGTGTTCACCCACATCCCCGGGCTCAAGGTCGTGACCCCGGCGACCCCCTACGATGCCAAGGGGCTGCTGATCCAGGCGATCCGCGACAACGACCCGGTGATCTTCTGCGAGCACAAGGGGCTCTACACCCTTGAAGGCGACGTGCCGGAGGAGCCCTATGCGCTCCCCTTCGGTGAGGCCAACATCGTGCGCGAGGGCGATGACGTCTCGATCGTGACGCTCGGCCGCATGGTTCATGTCGCGGATGAGGCGGCGAGTGCGCTCGCCAACGACGGCATCGAGTGCGAGATCGTCGACCTGCGCACGACCTCGCCGCTCGACGAGGACACCGTGATCGAGACGGTGGAGAACACCGGTCGCCTGGTGGTGCTGGACGAGGCGCACCCGCGCTGCAACATGGCCACCGACATCGCGGCGATGGTCTGCGAGAAGGCCTTCGATTCGCTCAAGGGGCCGATCAAACAGGTGACCGCCCCGCACACGCCGGTGCCATTCTCGGATACGCTCGAGGATCTCTACATCCCCGACGCGGCTGCGGTGCAGAAGGCCGTGAAGGCGGTGATGGAGTCCAGCAAATGAGCGAAGGCATCCGCACCGTTTGCATGCCCAAATGGGGCCTCTCCATGAAGGAGGGGAAGGTGGCCGGATGGCTTGTGGATGAGGGCGCTTCGATTACGCCGGGCGATGAAATCATCGACATCGAGACCGAGAAGATCTCAAGCGCGGTCGAGGCGGCGGACGCGGGCACGCTCCGCCGCTGCGTCGCCCAGGAGGGCGACGTGCTGCCGGTCGGCGGCCTGCTCGGCATCGTCGCCGACGAGAGCGTCGCCGACGCCGATATCGACGCCTTCGTCACCGACTTTCAGGCCAACTTCGTGCCGCCCGAGGACGACGATGAGGACGGCGGCCCGGCGACCGAGTCTGTGGAAATTGCCGGGCGGACGATCCGCTACCTCACGCGGGGCGAGGGCGGCACGCCGGTCATCCTGATCCACGGCTTCGGCGGCGACCTCAACAACTGGCTGTTCAACCATGAAGCGCTGGCCGCCAAGCGGGTTGTCCACGCTCTCGACCTGCCGGGGCACGGCAGCTCCAGCAAGGACGTGGGCGACGGCTCCATCGGCTTCTTCGCCGATATCGTCACCGGCTTCGCCGACGCCTTGGAGATCGAGTCCGCCCATCTCGTGGGCCACTCCATGGGCGGCGCGATCGCGCTTGCCGTGGCCCGTGCGGCACCGGGGAGGGTGGCGTCGATCACCCTGATCGGCAGCGCCGGCCTGGGTTCCGATATCGACGGGGACTATCTGGAGGGCTTCATCTCGGCCGAGCGCCGGAAGGACCTCAAGCCCCATGTCGAGAAGCTGTTCAGTGATCCGGCGCTGGTGACCCGCCAGCTCATCAACGACCTGCTCGCCTTCAAGCGGATCGACGGGGTCACCGCCGCACTCAGCACGGTGCGGGACGCCTTCGCACCGGGCGGCGCCCAGGCCGAGGCGATGCGCGACGTGGCGGGCAGCGTGCCGACGCTGGTCATCTGGGGCGCAGGCGACCAGATCATCCCCGCCTCCCATGCCGACGGCCTGCCGGACGGTGTCGACTGCACGGTGATGGAGGGCCAGGGCCACATGGTTCAGATGGAAGCCGCCACCGAGGTGAACCGACTGATCGACGAACGCGTCGGCTGATCCTTCGGGTCAACTGGTAAGAGCAACGGGCCGCGTCCGCCACGGTGGGCGCGGCCGTTCCCTTTCAGGCGTTGGACATGACGCCGAAGGCCGGCCGCTTGGCTATACTGCGCTCATGGGCGAATCGCAGGCACCGGCCGCCGGGCGGCCGCCGCAGCTCTTCTGCGGCGACATCAACATCAGGATTGCAGGCGACGGCACGTGGTTCCACGAGGGCTGCCCCATCGGCCGGCTCCCGCTGGTCAAGCTCTTCGCGAGCGTGCTGAGACGCGAAGACGGCGACTACTGGCTCGTCACGCCGGTGGAGAAAGCGCGCATCACGGTCGACGACGTGCCCTTCATCGCGGTCGAGATGGAGGCCGAGGGCAACGGCGAGGGCCAGCGCCTGCGCTTCCGCACCAACCTGGACGAGTGGGTGAGCGCCGACGCCTCCCACCCCCTCGCCTTTCGCTCTTTGCCGGGGTCCGACGAGAAGGCTCCCTACCTCACCGTTCGCGACGAGCTGGAAGCGCGAGTGGCGCGCGCCGCCTACTATCCGCTGGTGGAGCTCTGCGTCGAGCGCGAGGTCGAGGGCCGGCCGGTGCTCGGCGTCTGGAGCGCCGGCGTGTTCTTCCCCTTCGGCGACGCAGCCTGAGCGCCGGCCGGTACAGACCGATGCATGTCGACATTCTGCGCGGCGTGACGCAGCAGGCGCCGGGCGCGCCGGACCAGCCGTGGGAGGCGGTCATCGCCGCGGCGGAGCGGGCGCCCGCGGCCCGCGTGCCGGGCTCGCTCCGCCACAGCGAGGAGTCCTGGGGCCGTCTGCCGCAATCCGAGCCGATCACGCCTGCCGCCGTGCTCGTCGCCGTCGTCGAGCGTGCCGGCGCCCTCTCGGTGCTGCTCACCCGCCGCGCCGAGCGCCTCGCGCGCCACGCGGGCCAGATCAGCTTCCCCGGCGGCCGCGCCGACCCCGAGGACGGGACCCCGCAGAGAACGGCGCTGCGAGAGGCCGAGGAGGAGATCGGGCTGCCCGCATCGCAGGTCGAGATCGTCGGCCGGCTCGACGACTACCTGGTGGGCTCCGGCTACCGGATCACCCCTGTCGTCGGTTTCGTCACGGCGCCGCCGGCCTTCGAGGCGGATACCTGCGAGGTCGCCGAGGTCTTCGAGGTGCCGCTCTCCTTCGTCCTTGAGCCCGCCAACTACCGCCGCGACAGGATGACCGTCGGCGGCGTCGAGCGGCGTTTTTACGTGATGCCCTACGAGGCGTATCATATCTGGGGCGCTACGGCGGCGATCCTCGTCAACTTCCGGGATGTGGTGCGCGCATCATGTTGAGAACCACCCTCATTCATATTCTGATCCTGCTCGCGCCGACGATCCTCTATTTCGCGTTTCTCATCCTGTCGCGCCGGGTTCAGCTCAGCCGCAGCCATATGGCGGCGCAGCTGCGCAAAATGCCGTGGGTCAGGCTCCTCGGCAGCGGTCTCGTTCTCGCGGCGGCGAGCCTGGTGGTATGGGCGTTGACCGCCGGCGGCGACCCCGAGGGGACTTACGTGCCGGCGCGGATCGTCGATGGCGAGATCGTGCCTGGCGAGGTCATCGACTGAGCGCCGTCCACGCTCCCTGGATCACGGCGCCGGCCACTCGCGCGGTGATCGACGCGCTCACCGCCGAGGGCGCCGATGTCCGCTTCGTCGGCGGCTGCGTGCGCGACGCGCTGCTGGCGCAAGAGAGCAACGATATCGACATCGGCACGCCCGATCCGCCCGAACGCGTGATGGCGCTGCTGGAGGGCGCCGGCATCGAGACCCGCACCGTCCCGCGCGGCATCGAGCACGGCACCGTCACCGCGCTTGCCGGCGGCGAGCGCTACGAGATTACGACGCTCCGGCGCGACGAGCGCACCGACGGCCGCCACGCCGAGGTCGCCTTCACCGACGACTGGCGGGAGGACGCGGCGCGGCGCGACTTCACCATCAACGCCATGAGCGCGTCGCCCGACGGCACTCTCTACGACTATTTCGGCGGGCAGGAGGACCTGAAGGCCGGTCGCGTGCGCTTCGTCGGCGTCCCCGCGACCCGCATCGCCGAAGACCACCTCCGCATCCTCCGCTTCTTCCGCTTCTACGCCTGGTACGGCAAGGGTGAGCCGGACGCAGACGCACTCGAAGCCTGCGCTGCGGCGGCGCACACCCTCCCGCTGTTTTCGGCTGAGGCGACGAATACAATCCCGAGGATTTCGTACGAACGAGTACAGAGCGAGTTTATTGGTCTGCTTTCAGCGCCGGATCCTGCGTCATCCGTGCAAGCCATGTGGGATACTGGCGTGCTTGCTCGCCTGCTTCCAGAGACACAACGGACGGAACCTCTGTCCCGTCTCGTCACGGTCGAGAGGGCGTTTGCCCAGCCCGATCCGATCAGGCGCCTCGCCGCTCTTAACTTAGACACCCACGAGGACAACTCCGAGAGGCGTGTCGACACTAGATTGCTCGCTGGCGTCTGGTTGCGAACCGGTGTCGATGCCGGGCGTCTTTTCTCCATCGCCTCGCAGGCGACTTCCCTCCCAGCTAGCCTCGACAGGCGTGTCCAACGAAGCCTCATCTATCAGTCCGGCAAGCAGCGCTTCCGTGACGTGGTGTTGCTCGCTTGGGCTAGGGACACGAAGCATGAGATCGCTTGGCGTGCGATGCTGGAAACTATTGAGCATTGGGAGGCACCGACGTTTCCATTGACGGGTGCCGACGTGCTGGCCCGCGGCATACAGGAGGGGCCCGAGATCGGCCGCCTGCTCAAAGCCGTCGAAGACTGGTGGATCGAGCGCGACTTCGCGCCCGACCGCGCGGCCTTGCTCGAGAAGCTCGACGCCCTCGTCGCGGAGCGCCGCCGGGCGTAGCCGCCCGCTCCTACTCCGCTGCTTCGGCGGCGCCGTCCAGGCCGTAGTGCTCCCGCGCCGAGGCCGGCGAGATGTAGCCCTCGGCCAGATCCTCGATCACCTGCTCGCGCGAGCGCTGGCGCGGATCGCCCCAGCCGCCGCCGCCCGGAGTCTGGAAGCGGATCGAATCGCCCGGCCGGATGCGGACGTTGCTCCACTTGCTCGGGCTGGCCTTGCCGAAGGCCTCGTCGATCATGTGCCAGCTGGTCGTGTTCGCGGACTGGTGCCAGGTGCCGGCGAGGCCGCCAGGCTGGCCGCCGTGCAACCCCCAGGGCCGATTGCGGTGGCGGTCCGACATCTGGCTGCCCATGATCTCGGTATCCAGGCTCTTGAGCGTGCGCTGGGTGCTGAGCCCGCCGCGGTTCAGGCCGGCGCCGCCTGAATCCTGCACCAGAATGTAGGACTCGGTGCGGAACGGGAAGCGGGTCTCGAACACCTCCACCGGCACCACCCGGCAGTTGCCGTTGATCGAATCGGTGGCGTCGTTGCCGTCGGCGAAGCTGCGCCCGCCCCAGCCCGAAAGCTCGATGGCGTAGCAGACGAAGGCCTCTCCGGTCTCCTCGTCGGTGCCGCCGAAGACAAAGTTGGTGTGCGTCGCGCCCTCCGCCGCCATGGTGCGATCCGGCAGCGCCGGCGCCAGCGCGCCGATCACCGCGCCCGCGATCTTGCAGTGGGTCTCGGTGTTGCCGCCGACCTCGGGCCCCGGATAGTCCACATTGAGCAGGGTGCCGGGCGGCGAGACCACGCGGATCGGACGGAAGCAGCCCGAGTTCTTCGGGATGGTCTCGTCGGTGACCTGCAGGATGCCGTTGTAGGCGGCAGAGTAGGAGACGCCGAGGGTGGCGTTGATCGGGCCCAGCGCCTGCGGCGAGGTGCCGGAATAGTCGATCACCACCTCCCCGCCCTGGACGTGGACCGCCACCTTGATCGTATACGGCTTGCTCTCGATGCCGTCGTCCTCGACCTGGTCCTGAAAGCGATAGACGCCGTCCTCGATGGCGCCGATCTCCGCGCGCATGCG
The DNA here is from genome assembly GCA_022826665.1 of Alphaproteobacteria bacterium. Taxonomy (GTDB): domain Bacteria; phylum Pseudomonadota; class Alphaproteobacteria; order UBA828; family UBA828; genus WTGU01. The sequence goes on from JAJDUK010000100.1 coordinate 37,138, forward strand.
GCTCTCGGAGTAGTCCATCAGGTCGAGCACGTTGCGGCGGAACTGCTCCTTGCCGTACTTGCGGATGAGCTTGGCGAGCCCGCGCTCGCCCACGTCCACGCCCGCGATCAGCGCGCGCAGGTCGCCGTAGTTGTAGCGGGGGGTGCGGACGTTCGCGAGCAGCAGCTTCCAGACCTCCTCCACGTCCTCGCCGCGGCTCTTGATCTTGACCGGGGGCACGCGGATGCCTTCGTGGAAGATCTCGGTCGCCTCGCCGGCGAAGGCGCCCGGCACCATGCCGCCAATCTCCTGCAGATGCCCGATGGTCATGGCGAAGCCCATGAGCTCGTCATCGACGAAGACCGGCTTGATCAGGGTGTGCTCGGGGCAGTGCAGGCCGCCGCGATAGGGGTCGTTGTGGCAGATCACGTCGCCGGGCTCGAGGGTCTCCAGCGGGATCTCCTTGACGCAGCTGCGCACCAGCAGGGGCACGCCGCCGATCATCGAGGGGCAGTATTCGGCCTGCGCGATCATCTCGCCTTCGGGGCTCGCGAGCGCGCAGGTGAAGTCCAGCGCCTCGTTGAAGATCGTCGAGTACGACGTCTTCATCAGCACGATGCCCATCTCGCGGCAGACCGCGGTCATGGTGGAGTCGATGATCGACATGGCGACCATGTCGACGTCGGGCTTCTGGGTCATGGTCAGGACTCCTCGGCGATGCGGCCGATCAGAAGATTGCCGTACTGATCCACCTTCATGGGTTGGCCGGGGCGTAGCACGGTCACCGAGACCGGCTCCTCGATGACCGCAGGCCCGGTGATCGCGTGGCCGTCGCGCAGCTGGGCGCGGTTGTAGATCGGCGTCTCGTGGCGCCCGTCGTCGAACACGACCGAGCGCGTCGAGACGACCTCGGGCTCGCCGTCGGCCTTGCCGATGGTGGCAAGATCGGGTTTTTCGGTGAGCGAGACGACGGTGGCCTTGACGGTGATGACCTCGATCACCTCGCGCGGGATGTTGAAGCCGAAGCGCGCGAGGTGCATGTCGTGGAACGCCTGCCAGACCTTGGGCGTGGTCTCGTCGGTGAAGGAATCGAAGGCGACCGGGATCTCCAGCTCGTAGTTCTGGCCGAGATAGCGCATCTCCAGCGAGCGGTAGATCTCGATGTTCTTGACGTAGCCCTGCGCCTTCAGCTCGGCGATGCCGGTCTCGATCAGCGCGTGCATCACCTCCGATGCCCGCGCCTGGTCGAAGCGCTTGGAGGTCATCTGCACCGTGCGCTGCACGTCGACGCGGGCATCGGTGAGGATGAAACCGAAGGCCGAGAACTGGCCCGGATAGTTGGGGATGACGCCCGACGGGATGCCGGCGTCGTTCATCAGGTCCGCCGAATGCAGCGGACCCGCGCCGCCGAAAGCGAGCAACGCGAAGTCGCGGGGGTCGAGGCCGCGCTCGATCAGCACCGAGCGGAGCGCCCCCACCATGTTGTTGTTGGCGATCTGCACGATGGCGAGTGCCGTCTCCTCGGCGGTGCGTCCCAAGGGCTCCGCAACCGTCGCGATCGCCTTCTCAGCCGCCGCGACATCGAGGGCCATTTCGCCGCCCAGGAAGTTCTCGGGGTTGATGCGCCCCAGCAGCAGGTTGGCGTCGGTCACCGCCGGGCGCTCGCCGCCGGTGCCGTAGCAGGCGGGGCCTGGGTTCGCACCGGCGCTCTCGGGCCCCACGCGCAGCATGCCGCCCTTGTCGATCCAGGCGATGGAGCCGCCGCCCGCGCCGATGGTGCGGATGTCGATCATGGGGATCTGGATGGGGACGCCGAACTCCACCTCGTAGTCGGTGGTGAAGTTCTCCTGCCCGCCCACGATGGTCGACGTGTCGGTCGACGTGCCGCCCATGTCGAGGGTGACGAGGTGGCTGATGCCGCTCAGCTTGGCGACATGCTTGCCCGCGATCACCCCGCCGGTGGGGCCGGAGACGGTCATCTGGATCGGCGTCCGCTGCGCCGCCTCCAGGGTCATCTCTCCGCCGTTGGACTTGATGACGACGGCCTGGTCGGTGACCCCGCTCCCCTTGAAGCGCTCGCGCAGGTTCGCGACCTGGCTGTTCACCACCGGCTTGACGTAGGCGTCCGCGATGGTGGTGGACGCGCGCTCGTATTCCTTCCACTTCGGCAGCACGTCGTAGGAGATGGAGATCGGAATGTCCGGCAGCTCCTCCTCCAGAATCTCCTTGGCGCGCCGTTCGTGGTCCGGCGTCACGTAGGAGAACAGGAAGTTGACGGCCACCGCCTCGATGGAGCCCTCCTCCCTGATCTGCTGCGCGATGGCGCGGACCCCGTCCTCGTCGAGCGGCACGTGCACCGTGCCGTCGGACATGATCCGCTCGTTCACCTCGTAGCAGTTGCGGCGCTTCACTAGCGGCTTCGGCTTGATCCAGGTGATGTCGTAGTGGCTGCGCCTGTTACCCCGCTGGATGAACGGGATGTCGCGAAAGCCCTCGGTGGTCACGTAGGCCACCTTCGCGCCCTTGCGCTCCAGGATCGCGTTGGTCGCCACCGTCGTCCCCAGCCTGATGTTGCGGATGTCCGACGGCGCCTCGAAGCGTCCGAGCCCGCCCAGGATGCCTTCGTTGGGGTCGTGGGGCGTCGACAGGATCTTCCAAACATCGACCGCCCTGGTCTCAGAATTGTAGCTCACGAAATCCGTGAACGTGCCTCCAACGTCGATCCCGACAAGATAATCTGTCAACACCACTCTCCCACGCAGTGAGGCGCACGCCGGGCCCCGCGGGCTCGACGACGCGCCGATTCGATCATGGCCCGGCCTCCCCGTGTGCCGGGCGGCCGAATGTTATGGGGAGACCGGCCTAGAGGCAACTGCCGAGCACTCGATCGAAAGCAGACGCGGCGCCCTCTATTCGCCGCCGTTCCACTAGGCGAGGCCGCTCCCTCCGCGGTGCGCTTGACAGGCGGCGAGGGCGCCGCGTATAGCGATGCGCTTCCGGCTCCTGGGGCGGGGTAGCTCAGTCGGTAGAGCAGTGGAATCATAATCCATGGGTCGGGGGTTCGAGTCCCTCCCCCGCTACCAGCTAGAGTCGGATAACTTATTGATGAACCGTCGTTTTCAGAGGCGACGCTAAATCATATACCCCGTTATATCCCACACTCAAGCGGGCTTGGTCGCCCCCGCCTGCAATTGCCCCCCGGGTGTTGTTGGTCGCCGTCGTTTGATTCCTCGGAATCAAAGGGAACCAACACGTTGCCACGCCGATCGGCGTCCAATCTACGCACCGAACAACAGGTAGGGTCTCCGAGGTACAAAACGACCGCGTCAACGGTCGAGCGCCGCCAGCGCGTCGGCACTCGTCGGATAGATCGCGATGATCCTGTCGAAGCCGCTGGTCCCAAACGCAGCGCGGACGACGTCGGAAAGGGAGCACAGCGCGAACCCGACGTCCCGGCTCCGGAGGCTCTTCGCGGTCATGAGCACGGCCCGAAGTCCGGAGCTGCTGATGTAGACCAGCCGCTCGAAATCCATGATCACCGCGCGGTCGCCGTCTTCGGTGGCGCATCGGACAGTCTCCATGAACTGCCGGACGTTGGCGCCGTCTATTCGCCCCTGCACGCGCACGGACAGGATGCCGCCCTCCCGATCTGCGCTCAACTCCATTGCCATGACCTCCACCGCTAAAGCCCGCCGTACCTCACCTCCCGTACGCAACGCCTGCCGTCCTCGGCGTCACCAAGTACGATTTCGGGGGTGCCGAGGCTGAGGGCCGCCTGCGAATCCGGGTCGCTGCCTCCGCCGTAGACCGCGAGGGAGAGGACGGCTGATACCGCCAGGCCGCAGGCAGAACGGACCCTCATGCTGGTGGACACCAAAAAAAGCGGCCGCCCGCCCACGGCAGCACAACAAGGCGTCACGAGGATGGGGCAGGCGGCCGAGTGGTCCCGAACCAATATTGGGGACCGAACCTTGAGATGGAGCCGTCCGCCAGTAAGGACGTTCCCGCCGCGACCGCAGGAACGAGGCGGACGGCCCCAAGGGACGGAAGCCGAGACAGGGATCGAGCTGATGCTCCAAAGGCTCCCGCCCTTTCCGTGATGCCAATGCCTCTTCTTCCGAAAGGGCCCAGCTTCCCCGGAGCAGGCCTTTGATGAGGGCAAGGCGCTCGCTGATAGAGCCCTGGTTTCTGTCGCGACCAAGCATGGCCCGACGCTGGTTTCACGCGACGCCTGCGACCGCAACACCCGCGAGGATGGCGACGAATTCGCGTATCCGCATCGTTCGACGACTCGTGTTGGTCACCAACCCACCACCTTCGGCAGGACCACACCAGGACCGACGTTCGGCACGACGCCGTCACCATCGGTTGCCCGCTCCGTTCCGGCCGCGTGGTGCCATCTTGCTCTTCGTGCCTCCTGAAGCCGCTTGTCTGGCATCCGCCGAACCAGAGTCATAAAGAACCGACATATGGAGAGCGTCCCGCCATTCCTGCTGCTGCGCGCGCGACACGCGCAAACGAGTGCCCTAGAGGGCAATTCTTACCGAACTATTTGTAAATTGTGTGTGCCGAGCTTAGCCATGTTGGTGTTTTTTCCGTAAATGTTGGAGTACGTTGGTCCCGGCGCATCTGTGCCGCCAGCACAGTCGAAGCCTCGCCGAGCGTGCGTCCCGTGCGCCGCAGCGGGCGACCGAAGGCTGCGGGAACTGGAGTGCGGACTGGGTCGGCGAAGGAGGAGGTCGTGAACGAGACCGGCGAACCGCGGCAGGAGGTCGAGGCGCTGCGCGAGCGGATCTCGGCACTCAGCGCGGCGATCCTGCGCATCAGCGCGAGCCTCGACGTCACCACCGTGCTGCAGGAGGTGTCAACGGCGGCGGGAATATGCGCCAGAGCGGCGGAGTAAAATTGTACCACGGTCTCGGCGGTAGCTTGTCCCCGTAGTCCACGGGAGGGCCCCGCGCGCGGGGCGACGCGCCCTCCGCGCGGCTGGCGGCGGCCCGCG
>JAJDUK010000055.1 GCA_022826665.1 Alphaproteobacteria bacterium
CCGCCGCATAAAGCTCCACGCCGTACATCTCCCGCCCCTCGCCAAAACAGACAAGGGGACATGAGTGGCGCATTCTTGCGCCGCCGCGACCGGACCAACCGGCCGCTCCGCGTGGACCATTATTCCGCCGCCCTTAACACTCGTGCCCTCGACGTCTGCGCGCGCGAAACGCCGCACGAGGAGAGTCCTTTGGCCGGTCATAGCTATCGTTGTTGGAGCCCGCTGGACGCGACCCTAAGCGGATCGTCAGCGGCGGCACCGACCTCATGAGCGGCCCCGACATTCACGTGAGCGTCAAGGAGCTGCGCATGCTGTTCCCGGTGAAGCGCGGGCTGCGGGACAGGGTGCTGGGCGTCAAGCAGTGGGTGCACGCCGTCGACGGTGTCAGCCTCGATCTCCATCGGGGCGAGTGCCTCGCGCTCGTCGGGGAAAGCGGCTCGGGCAAGACCACTCTCGCCAATTGCATCGCGGGCTCGCTCGTACCCGTCGCGGGAGAGATCTGGCTCGATGACGTCATGCTCGCGCGTGCCGGCGCGCTCACCGGCCCGAACGCTCGGGAGCGCGCGAAGCTGGTGCAGGTGATCTTTCAGGACCCGACGTCGGCGCTCAACCGGCGTCTGCGGGTCGGCGGCGTGCTCGCCGAGCCGTTCCTCGTGCACAAGATTTGCGACAGGGCAGAGGCGACGGCGCGGGTTGAAGCGCTGCTGGCACGGGTCGGCCTGCCGCCCGAAACGGCCGAGCACTACTCCCACGAACTCAATGCCAGCCAGCGGCAGCGGGTGGTCATTGCCCGCGCGCTGGCGCTGGAGCCCAAGGTTCTGATCGCCGACGAGCCGATCGCCAAGCTCGATGTCTCGATGCAAGGCCAGATTCTCAACCTCATCGACCAACTGAGGCGGGAGCTCGATCTCAGCGTCATCTTCATCACGCATGACCTGAGCGTGGTGCGGCAGATCGCTACCCGTGTCGCCGTGCTTTATCTGGGTCAACTCATGGAGCTGCAGGAGACAGAGGCCTTCTTCGGATCGGAGGGGCACCCCTACAGCCAGGCGCTGCTCAAGTCGACCCCGCGCCTTCGGGTTGGTGCCGGAGATAGCGCGCTGCACACCATCAAGGGCGAAATTCCGAGCCCGATCGACGTGCCGCCGGGCTGTCCGTTCTTGAGCCGCTGCCCGGAAGGCGACCACGATTGCGAGCGAAGTCGGCCGCCTCTACAGGTGAGCTCGGCGGGCGGGCTCGTCGCGTGCTTCAAGCGCGACGCCGCCGATCTCGCGGCAGAGGGTGGAGCCGCCGCCAGCAGTCACGGCTGACCCCTGCACGCGGTGTGGAGCCTATCCGGTCGCCTTGTCGTTGGTCGCCGAGGCGCCAGCCGTCCGCGCACCGCGCAAAGCCAACAGGCGCTCCCATAGCTGCTCGATGAGGCCCGCGACGCCCTGGCGGAACACGATGATGAAGAGGATGGTGATCGCCCCCGTGCCGACCGTGCGCCACTCCGCATAGACTTTCAGTTGATCGTCGATGAACATCAGAATGATACAGCCCAAGAGCGGGCCCCAAGCGCGGCCCAGCCCACCGACGACCATCATCGAGAGCAGTAGCAGCAGGACTGATAGATCGAGCATCGTCGGGCCGATGGTCTTGTAATGCCCGGCATAGAATGCGCCGGAAAGCCCGGTGAAGAACCCCGACAGAGCAAACACGAGGATCTGATACTTGACCCGATTGATGCCCTGCGAGCTGGCGCAGTTGGCATTATCGCGAAGCGCTCGGAACGCGTAGCCGAAGGGGCCACGCATGATCACCAGCGCGAAGATCGTTCCAAGCACCAGGAGAAAGAGTGCGAGATAATACTTGCCGACAAGGCTCTGCTTGTAGCCGAGCCAGTCGCGGAACCCGAAATCTCCGAATTGAGAGAGGCCGCTCGATCCGCCGGTGAAGTTGTAGCAAGTGACGCCGCGATAGAAGAAGCAATCGGAGTCCGTCAGGATCAGCACCTGCATCACGACAGCGAAGCCGATGGTGAGAAGCGCGACGTAGGCGCCCCTGAGACGGATGGTCGCCGCGCCGATGATGCCGCTCACGAGCACGGCCATGAAGGCGCCGAGGAAGCTCGTCAGCCATAGCGACCAGCCCATATAGAGGCTCAGCATGGCGGCGGTGTAGCCCCCCATGGTGAACACGGCCATCTGCGCCAGGGAAAAGATTCCCGCCACGCCGAAGACGAGATTCCACTGGGTGACGATGCTCGCCCAGATAAACAGCAGGATTACCTGCGTCATCGTCGAGCGGGAGGAATCGATGAAGGGAATGGCGATCGCAATTGCGAGGAAAAAGAGGCCGATGGCGATGTCGCGCCTGATCGGGGTCATGCGGATGAAGCCGGCGCCGTTCATGACCGTTCAACGGTCCGTTGGCCGAACAGGCCGTAGGGACGCCAGATGAGGACGACGATTGCCAAGCCCAGCATGGTCGGGAAGCCGAACCGTGCGCTTACCGAATACTGGATGCTGCCTTCGATGAAGGCGAGAATTAGCGAGGCGCCCACCGCCGCCGGGATGTTGCCGAGGCCCGCGATGGCGCAAATGAAGAACGCCTTGAGCATCGGGTTGGTCCCCGCGTAGGGGGAGAGGTTGGCCACCGACGCGGTCAGCATGACTCCGGAGATGGCGGCAATGATGCCCGCCATGATCATGACCTGGAGATAGACCCGGGCGACAGGAACGCCCAGGAGCTGTGCGGCATCGCGGCGTTGGGCGGTCGCCCGGATCGCGCGACCAAGCCGGGTCGAGCGCAGCAGCCAGCCGAGCCCCAGCGTCATGATGCCCGCGACGCTGAGATTGATCAGCGTCTGGAAAGGGAGCTGTATCCCGCCGATGCGGAAGCCCCCCGGCAGTGAAAACGGCTGATCGAGGGGATAGCCGGTGAACACGCGGATCATCAGGCTTTCGAGCACGATGGCCGCGCCGACGGTGGCGATGATGATGTTCACCTCGAACGCCGGGGCGCGGTACATCCAGCGCACCATCACGTGGTAGAAGACCAGCCCCGTGATGAACCCGCCGATAATCGCGGCGGGGAGGCCCAGCGGCCACGGCAGGCCCAGATAGGTGATCGCGCTGTACGAGGCATAGCCGCCGATCGCCAGCATGACTCCCTGAGACATGTTGAGCATGCCGACCACGCCCCAGAGCAGGGTCAGGCCGACCGCGCTGAGCGCGTACATGGCGCCGAGCGTCAGGCCGCTGAACAGGATTTGCAGAAAGGCTTCCACGGCTACAGGTCCGCGCCCAGATAGGTCTCGAGGACCTCCTGACGCTCTTCAAACTCGGCCGGCGTGCCGTTCCAAACCAACTCGCCATGGTCGAGCAGGTAGATATCGTCGACCAGGTCGAGCATGCGCGCCGCGTTTTCCTCCACTAGGAGAATGGTTCTGCCCTCGCGCTTCAGCTCGTTGAGCACCGCATAGATCTGCTCGATGACGATGGGAGCGAGTCCGAGCGACGGCTCGTCGATCATCAGCAGCCGGCCGCCGCACATCAGGCCCCGGCCGATGCCGAGCATCCGCCGCTCGCCGCCGGACAGCGTGCTCGCGATCTGATCCCGTCGCTCGAGGAGAACGGGAAACAGATCATGGACCGCGTTCAGATGCTGCTCGACGTTGGCGTAGGCCGCGGGCATGTATGCGCCCATTAGCAGGTTGTCGCGCACCGACATGTCCGGAAAGATGAGATCGCCCTGCGGAATATGAATCACCCCAAGCTCGGCGATCTTCTCGATCGCTAACCCCTTCAAAATCCTGTCCCGGAAGACAATCTGTCCCGAAGACAGCGGAAGCATGCCGGATATGCAGCGCAGCAGCGTCGTCTTGCCGTGGCCGTTTGGTCCGACGATGCCTACCACCTTCCCCTCGGGCACGGAGAGCGAGACATCGCGGAGAACCGGCCGTCCGCGATAGCCGGCGGTAATCGCGTCGACGTTCAGCGAAGCCTCAGTCACCGGCTTCCGCTTCCTCTATCCCGAGGCGAAGACGCTGGGCCAGGCGCTCTCCCAAATAGACCTCGACGACGGTCTTGTCGCGCGCCAATCCGTCCGCCGGCCCTTCGTAGATCTTCTGGCCGTGATGCATGATCAGGGCGCGATCCGAGAGCGCCACAAGAAAACGCATGACGTGCTCGATGAGCACGATGGTCAGCGCCTGCTCGTCACGGAACCGACGCAAGATGCCCATCACGAGGTCGATTTCTTGCCGGTTTAGACCGCCGACGGGCTCGTCCAGCAAGAGCAGCCTGGGCTGGCGCGCGACGGCGGCGGCGAGCATGAGCAGCTTGCGCTGCAGGATGGGCAGTTCGCCCACCACCGTCTCCGTGTCGTCTTCCAGCCCGACGAAGGCGATGGCCTCATCGGCGCGCGTGCGGGTCGCGCGATCGAAACGGAACTTGGGGAAGACGACGTTGCGGAAGCCGTAATAGGAGGCGCACAACACGTTTTCCTTGACGGTGAGCGTGTCATACGCCGCGTTGAGCTGAAACGTGCGCGAGATGCCTGCGTGGCACACGCGGTCCGCGGATTTTCCGGTGAGATCCTGACCGTCAAACGTGATCGTGCCGCCGCTGGCGGGGGTCAGGCCCGAAATCACGTCGAACAGAGTCGTCTTACCGGCTCCGTTCGGCCCCCCAACGCCGAGAATCTCGCCATGGCCGACGGTGAAACTTAATTCGTCCACCGCCGCCATGGCACCGTAGTGGGCGCAAACGGCGTCGCAAGCCAGCAGCGGCCCGTCTTGCGGACTGTTCACGCTGTGCCGCGACGCCGCGCCCTCAACCGCTCCCTTCGTTTAGGTGAACCACGGCGGGAGGAAGAAATCGCCCGTGTTGTAAGGCGGGGGCGAGATCAGGATGCGCTCCTGCTTCTCCCAGTCCTTGATCTGGAAGAACAGGTGCGGCATCCCGAGCGACGGGTCGCTCGACAGGTCGGGATACGGAATGGCGGACTGCCAGACCGGGTGGTACGCGACCGAGCCGTTGACGCCGCGATAGGCGATTCGCTTGAGCTGCGCCGCGACCTTCTCCGCCTGCTCCACGTTGCCCGGCTCCGAAGTGCCGCCCGCCACCGCGGCGGCGATCGCGAAGTGGTGCATGTTGGGATACGACACCGTCGCGCCCACAGCGCTCGCGGTCGGGCCGAACTTCTCCTTGTAGCGCCGCCTGAAATCCGTGCCTTTCTCGTCCTGCAGGAGGCCGATCACGGTGGACGTCGTCACGCCGACGCTGTTCTCCTTCCCGATCTCGGTAAACGCCGAGAGCAGCGGTCCCCATGGGAAGTAGATCAGGGCGTCGATGGGGTTCTGATTGAACTGGATCATGAATTGCGCGATGTCGCCCGCATAGAAGTGCGAGTTCTGAATCGCCGCCGGGTTGGCCTCGCGGATCTTGGCGAGGATCGGCCCCCACTCCGTGGTCGGCGTCGACACCGTCTCAACGCCGCCCCAAGCGATTTCCCATCCGTGATCCGCCGCGACCTGGGCGGCAGCGTTGGAGATCACGGTGCTGTAGGGAAGCGAGCCTGAAACGAGAGCGATCGTGTTGTTCTGCGGTGTCCACTGACCGGTATCGCGCAGCCACGAGATGAACTTGATCCAGCCCGGTCCGTACCAGAACTCCGCCGGATCGCTCATGAAGATCGTCGGATACTTGCCCGGGTTGTTCTCGATCCATTCATCGTGCTGCCGCAATGTATTCGTGTGGATGTACATCACGGACGCATCGGCAACGAGGTCATACTCGGCGTTGTTCGAGCCGATGTTGTGGCCGTTGATGATGGCGTGAACCTCGTGGCGATCGATGAGGAGGTTGGCCGCGGAGACCACCTCGTCGGCGCTGCGGTTCTTGCTGTCGCCGAAGACCGGCTCGACGGGACGGCCGAGGATGCCGCCCATGGCATTGACTTCCTCGCACGCCATCTCAAGGCCGCGCTTGGCCTCGGCGCCGGACGGCGCGCCCGGGCCCGTGAGCGGCGTTATGCCGCCGACCATGATCGGCGACCCTTGCGCTTTCGCCCCATCGTTGATGTCGGCCAGCGTGGTTGCACCGGCAACCATCGTGCCGGCTCCCGCCAGCGCAGCGCCTTTCAAGAATCTGCGGCGTCTTGCATCCACAGTGTTCTTCATCAGCCCTGATTTGATAAGCATCTAGTTTGCCTCCCCTTTGTCATCGGCACCGATCGTTTCGGCAATTGTCTCCACTATCTTTACCAACACTTATGTTCAGCAGAGGCGCAAGCGTAAACGACCGTTATCTCCTCCCTCATCGGCGCGGTCGTCTCATGGCCGCACCCATATCCTGATCGGCAAGGATGATACGCGTTCGTCCGCTGCGTTCGCAAACGCTGTTTGTTGGTGTCTGTCCCTTACGGGCCCTGACGCTCGGGGCAGGACACACGAACGATCGGCACGTCAGCCGACCGGTGGTCCGGCAGGCACGATCTGCGCATCGCGATAGGTCGTGGTCAGTTCGTTCTTGTGAAAGACGCCGCCCTTCATGATTGCCGGAAGTTTTCGTCCCTTCTCGTCGAACACGCTCAAATCACGAAGCGGGTCACCGTCGACGACCAGGATGTCGGCGAGCGCACCGGGGGCGATCACGCCGAGATCGTCCCGGCCAAGAAGACTGGCGTTTGTCTTTGTCGCAGCGGTAATTACGTCGTGCGCGCCCTCGACCTCGGCGCGCAGAGTCAGCTCCAGCGGCTGCAGGTGGTGCAGGGGTCCGAGCAGGTCGCAGCCGAACCCAATGGGCACGCCAGCCTCGGTCGCAAATTCGATGGAGGCGAAGCCCGCCTCCAGAACGGACCGGAGCTTTTGAAGGCTGGCTTCACCCAGACGCAATTCCGCCTTGTGCTGACGCATCCCTTCGTAGGTGGAAAGGGTCGGCACGAGGTAAGCCCCTTCCGCCGCCATGAAGGCCGCCGCCTCTCGATCGATCAGATTGCCGTGCTCTATGGAGCGAACGCCGCAAGAGACCGCGTGAACGGCGGCTTCGGCCGTATAGGCGTGTGCCATCACGTAGGTGCCCCAGGCTTCCGCCTCTCGGACGATTGCGCGAAGCTCTTCCTTGGAGAACTGGGTTCTTTTGAGCGGATCGTGGGGCGAGGCAACGCCTCCCGAGGCCATGACCTTGATCTGGCAGGCCCCCTTGCGCAGCTCGTCTCGCGTTGCAGCGACGACCGCCTCTGGCCCATCGGCGATACGCGACGCGAAATGCAGGGGATGCGAACAGAGGCAGGGTTCCCCCGCGTCACTGGTTCTCCGGCGAAAATCCCCGTGGCCGCCGGTTTGGCTGAGGGCACGCCCTGAGATGAAGAGGCGCGGCCCCGCGAGTAGGCCGTCGTCCACGGCCTTCGCCAGGCCCCAATCGGCGCCGCCCGCGTCCCGTATGCTGGTGAAGCCCCGGTCGAGCATGCCGCGCATGACTTGTGCCGCCCGCGCGGTCATCAACGTCGGCGCGACATCCTCGAGCTCTCTGAGATTGTAGCTGCCGAGAACCACATGCGCGTGGGCATCGATGAGACCCGGCATCAACGTGCGGCCATCGACGGCCACTTCCCAGGCGCCGTGAACCTCTAGCCGTGTATCCGATACCTCGCGGATACGCTCGTTCTCCACCAGGACATCGTAGCCCTCGCGCGCTTCCGGCAGGGCCGCATCGACGATGGTGCAGTTGCGGAAGAGGATCATGGCGCCGCCGGGCCTTTCGACGAACGCACGGTGCCGAACTGGTCATGCACCACGGTAGATGCCTGGCTCGGAACGCAGCTACGAGCCGCGCGGGGGACTGGCCCTAAACGTGGAGGCGCCGATCGCAACCGGCCTGCTCGCCGTCGCACCTACGCGCCAAGCCTACGCGTTGATGTGCGAAGGCCACTCTCTGTAGAGATCCGCGCGCCGACGGCGATCCCGGAAGGTTGGAGCGACGCCTTTCTCGCGATTCTCGTAAATCTTGTCGAGGTCGACCTCGCCGTGCACCACCGTCTCGATGTTGGGCTCCGGCGATTCCGCGACGACGCCGTTCGGGGCGTCCCAAGGGGTGTCGCAAGGGCTCAGGATGGAACTGCGTGTCCAGCCAGGCGGAAGAGGCCCATCGGACGGCACGTCGGCACCGGTTGCGCAATGCACGAAATACACCTGGTTCTCGATCGCACGGGCCTGGGCACAGTGACGGACGCGCCAGAATCCGTATTCCGTGAACGTGAAGGAGGGGCACAAGATGATCTCGGCACCTTGCTCGACGAGCGTTGCGGCGCATTCTGGAATTTCTGTCTCGTAGCACACGTTAAAGCCCACTTTGGCGAACGGGAGCTCGACCATCTCGACCGTATCGCCTTCCTCGGTCGACCATTGCGCCTCGGCCGGAAAGATGTGGGTCTTGTCGTGCATGTGAATCAGTCCGTCGGGACCGTAAAGATAGGCGACGTTGAGGTATCTTCCGTCCTTCAATTCCAGATGGGAGCCGGCAACAATGTGCTGTCCTCGTTCCTTGGCCTCGCTCTCGAACAGCTGGCGGTAATCCTCGGTATAATTTGTGTTCCCGTATTGATGAACACGGGTCAACTCGGAAACGGGTAGATCCTTCCAGTCCGGAAACGTCGTAAACAGTTCGACCGTAAAGAGCTCCGGAAACAGCACTAGATCGGCACCCTTTGCCTGGTCCAACAGCCCGCGCGCATGAGCCGCAAACTCGTCAAAGCTGCCGACGGGCCTGACAACGAACTGACACGCTGCGATCGAGACGTTCCTGGGCATGGTTCAATCTCCCTGTGGACTCTGGGGCCAATCGTTCGTTTCGGCCGCAGGTCTGTCGCTTGGCTTTGGCGCGTGGCCGCGAACTTCGCCTCTCAATCGGAGGTCTAACCACCAATGCAAAGACATGATGACGCGGGCCGACCCTCCCGACCCATCCTATGCCGCGGCACAGATGAGGATCAAGGGCAGGCTGGGTTACGGAGAGCTCCAGTGCGCCAACTGACGCCGAGCCAGCCGTCAGGGCCATGTTGGCGGTGAGATGTGCGCGCTTCCGCCGCCAGACCACCTAGGCGGGCCTTCCGCGCCGCAGTTGTCATTCCAGCTGTGTGGCCTCGTGGTCAGAGGTGCTGCGTCCTTCCGTGGACACCGATTGCGTGCGCACACGTTCTGTAGTGCAATGAACCGCGGTCGCATAGAGCGGCTCCGAGGAGCGCCCGGACAATCCTGCGGCGCCTGGCCGATTGTTAACCAGGGAGAGACACATGCCGGACAAGGACATTCAGGTCTGCTTCAACGTCCACTTCGACGCCGTGTCGCTTTGGATAGGGTCTTTCGGTGGTGAGGACTCGCCATGCGACATCTCGCGCGGCGTTCACGCAGCCCAAGTGGGGACGCCTCGTCTGCTCGATCTGCTTGACAAGTACGACATCACGACCACGTGGAACATTACCGGTCATTCGATCGAGAGTTTTCCTAAAGAGTCCGAGATGGTCGTTCAAGCCGGGCACGAGTTGGGCCTGCATGGATACACCCACGAAAATCCTCTGGCCATGACCAAGGAACAGGAGCAGGCCATCCTGAACAAGACATTCGATCTGGTTGTCGATTTGTGCGGCAAACCGCCCAAGGGTTACTCGGCACCTTGGTGGGAGCTGAGCCCCAACACCATCGACTTGCTCCTGGAAAAGGGCATCGAGTACGACCACAGCCTGATGGAGAACGATCACTCTCCCTATTATCTCCGGCGAGACGATAGCTGGACCAAAATCGACTATTCTCAGCCGGCGGAAACCTGGATGACGCCGTGGCAAAGGGGGACGGAGACCGACCTAATCGAGATCCCCTGCAGTTGGTATTTGGACGATGCGCCGCCGGTCATGTTCGTGAAGAAGTTCCCGAACAGCCACGGTTGGGTCAGCCCGCGCTCCATCGGTCAGATGTGGACGGATCAGTTCGACTGGGTGTACCGCAACTGCGATTACGGCATTTACAACGCCTGCCTGCACCCCGATGCATCAGGCCATCCGCAAATGCTCATGATGCTGGAGCGGCTGATCGATCACATGCGTTGCCACGACGGCGTGCGCTTCATGACCCTGAAGCAGATCTGCGACGAGTTCCGAGCGCGCAATCCGCGCTAGGCAAGCTGAATAGAGTTCGCCAACGGCAGTTTGCTTGTCCGGGCGTAGTCGAGAGGCGGATTCCGCGAGCTGGGTCCTCGCCCATCGCGGGTCCGCCTCTGCACCCTCGGAACGTCCGTTGGGCCGCTTACGCGGTCTCGCTCCGTGTCACAGGGCCGGCTTCGCCGAGTTGCGAGAGGAGCTGCGGATCGAGCGGGTCGATCGGCTTCAAGGCGATGTCCTCGACGGTCATCCAGATCTGCGGCAGCTGCTCGACGACTTCCGTCCGTCCGCGATGACTGTGTACCAGGTACTGACCGCCGGCCCAGTCGTCGACCTTGCAGCCGTAGTGACGCAGAATCTTGTTGATGAGTTTCAGACGATAGGCGCGGTCGACAAATCTCGCATTGCCCACCGGCGCGACCCCGCTGCGCCCTACGTCCGTGCCCGCCTCGGTCCAGTGCGGCCCGCTCGTGAACATGGTGCAGAACGCGCACATGCGTCCGCCTCACCCCATTAGTCTGTCGTTCGCCGGCGGGTGCGACACTACTTCAAGAAGATCACGCCCCACTGGTTGTCGACCACATCGCCACCGCCGCTTACCGTGAAATTGGAGGTGATGATCCCGGTCGCGCCATCGAAGATCCCGGCGCCGGAATCGACCTGCCAGCAGATCCCGCCGTGTGTCAGGTTCGAATCCGCGCTCGGCCCCATGGCCCCCGTTCCGCGCGTGCTGAAGGTGAAGCTGTTCCCTCCGCCGAAGTCGATCGTACCCGATTCCGTGAAGCTGCCATCCTCATTGGGAAAGACGTCCGATTCGAAGCTCACGCTGTTACCCGCGATGGCCTCGATGGTGGCGTCGACCGCATCATCGTCCACGGCCGTGGAAATTCTCGACGCCGACCCGCGCGTCGAGGCGCTCAAGACACCTTCCACGCCCTCCTTGGGGCCCGCAGTGCCGCGAAACTGGATGACGTAACTGATCTGCTTCATGGTTTGGCCTTTCGTTCCTCGTCGGGCCGCACGCCGATGCGACCGGCCTGCATGGGATGGCTCGGTCCGGATGTTAGTTGAAGGATGTCAGCAAGGCCATGTCTCAGGCGGCCGCCCTCGGATACCTGAGCCCAGACCGTTTCGAGGAGGAACAGTCCCGCACCTCGGTCAAATCGGCCGCATGAAACTTTCCGACCCCAGGGGCCCACTCCAATAGGGGGTCAATATAAGATCTGGGTCTTGCCTAGCTGAGTCTGTTGTGACGCGTGCTAAGGCTAGGCATGGCAATGAAGAACAAGTACGCGAGGCGTTCGAGGATCTCGGAAGGCAAGGTCCGCGAGCTGGTTCGTTACTTCGCCGCCGATCTGACCGCCCTCCAGGCGGCGACGCTGAGCGGTCTGAACCGCAACACCGTGAACCGGTTCTACCGCAGCTTGCGCGAACGCATCCTGGTCGCCTGTGAGGCCCAGCGTCCGCTGTTCGGGATCGTCGAGGTCGACGAGAGCTTCTTCGGGGCGCGCCGGGTCAAGGGCAGGCGCGGGCGCGGTGCCTACGGCAAGACCGTCGTCTTCGGCATCTTCGAGCGCCAGGGCCAAGTCTACACCGAGATTGTGCCTGACTGCTCGAGGCCGACCCTGCAGGGCATCATCCGCGGCCGGGTGGACCCCAGCACCGACATCAACTCCGATGGCTGGCGCGGCTACAACGGGCTGGTCGACCTCGGCTACGGTCACTTCCGCGTCGATCATTCCAAGGACGAGTTCACCAACGGCACCACCCACATCAACGGCATCGAAGGCTTCTGGGGCTTGGCAAAGGTCCGCCTGACGAAGTTCAAGGGCCTCCCCCGGCACACCTTCCATCTGCACCTCAAGGAAACCGAATGGCGGTTCAACCACCGCAAAGCCGACAAGTACAAAATCCTACTACGCTACCTCCGCCAAAATCCCCTCAGCTAGGCAAGACCCTTAAATCTGCTTATCCGTGACACTCCGTCACTAATGGCATATGTTCTCAATATGTTCTGCTATACGAAGGTCACGGATATGGCGTTCAAGGTGGCATCGCGGGTGCGCGGATTGAGCGACGAGGTCTTTCGCGAAGCTTTCGGTACGGAGGAGCAGTGCCGCAAGGCGCTGGTTCGGCTGCGCTGGCCGGGCGGCTTCGTCTGCCCCGCTTGCGGTCATCGCGGTCATCGCGAGTTGGCGGGTCGGGGGCTTTACCAATTGCAACCACTGCAAGAAGCAAACCTCGCCCACGGCGGGCCCGATCTTCCATTCGACCAAGCTGCCGCTGAGGTGTTGTTCGGCGCGCAAATTGGACGCCGATCGGTGTGGTAACGCTCTGATTCCCTTTGATTCTGAGGGGCTACAGGAAGACGCCGAACAACACGCAGCGGGCCAGACCGGTCAACAGGGCCCGGCCGCCCCGGCCCGACTTACGCGAGGCGCGCCTCTTCATGTGGGCGTTCTCAAACAGCGTCCGCTGGTTCTCCTCGAAACACTCCCAGGTGATTGCCATGGCACTGGCACGAGCCATGGGTGTATAGTGGCGAGATTGACAACAACGCAGGCTGCGCCGCGAAAACAGGCGGCTGTCGGGCACGTTTCAGTTTATGTGGCGAACCGCAGTGGGAGGCTGAGCATGAGCGAAAAGTTGCGTATTCCGGACATATCGCGCCGCGACGTGCTTAAGGGCACGGCGGCTGCCGCGACTCTGGCGGCCGCTGGATCGCTGGCAACGACGCGCGCGGCGCAGGCGGCGTCCACGACGGTGAAGGGCTACGGCGTCACCACGTCGCAGCTCAAGGACTGGTCCATCATGGAGAAGGCCATCGGCATCACGATGGAATTCACCGGGACCAACGCCGACATCGGCACCTACATGCGTGACGTGATCTCGAACGACCTCGGCGAGACGCACGATATCTTCATCTTCGACGGCGGGACCGAGGACATCCTGGGTCCCCAGGGCTACTACGCTACCGTCATCGAGGATCACCCGAACCTCGAGCTCTGGGGGCGCACCTCCGACGATTGGAAGCGCACCGACCTGCTGCAGGACTACGACGGCAACCAGTACGGCGTGCCCGTCATCGGTAATGCGGACAGCTTCGGCTACTTCCCCGAGGCCATCGGCGCCAACCCGGAGGGTCTCGACGAGATCCCCTGGAGCAAGATGTTCGAGGACGAGGACACCAAGGGCCGCGTCTCGCTCGACCGCAGCTGGCTGCTGTCGAGCCCCGAGGTCGGCCTTTACCTCAAGGCCAACGGTCGGGCCGAGATCGAAGACGTCGCCAACATGACCGGTGAGGAGGCCCGCGTGGTCGCGGACTTCGCGGCCGACCGCAAGCGTGCCGGGCAGTTCCGCTCACTCCACGCAGCCTTCGAGGAGCAGGTGCAGCTTCTCAGCAACAAGGAGATCGACCTGATCAACTGCTGGGAGCCGGCCACCAAGGAGGCCAACAACATCCTCGGCCCCGGCACGGTGATCTACGCCTTCACGGTCGAGGGCTATTACAAGTGGGGCCACGGCGCCTACATGCACACCAAGGCCGGCGAGCGCGACAACGTCGACAACATCTACAAGGTGCTCAACTACTACATGACCGGCGAGTATCGCGCCTATCAGGCGATCCAGCGCGGCTACGCCGGGCCCAACATGGACCTCGGCGTCAAGTACGCGGAGGAGAACGGCTGGCCGCAGGAGCAGATCGACGAGCTCAAGTGGACCGAGGTGAAGGTCAACAAGAAGTTCGAGAAGCCCTTCTTCGGCAAGCCCGCGGCGCCGAACTCCGATGTCATGGAAGAGGAGTGGCAGCGGTTCCTAAACGCCTGACCGCGCCATTCGCGATGTGACGACAGCCCCGGTGCGCCCCGCGAACACCTTCGCACGGCGCGCCGGGGCTCTTTCTTTGTCGGCGAGCGATGACTGACTCGGCGGGAAGCGGCTTCCTCGACGATCTCCGCGCCGGCTACACCCGGATGTTCTCGGGCAACTGGGTGGTGCCGGTATTCGTCGCGGTGTGGGTGGTCATCGTCATCCTGCCACTACTGGTCATGGTGGCGCACTCGTTCTTCGAGATGAAGAACTACCAGGTGTCCTACGACGCCTCGTTCAAGACATGGAACTCGCTGATCGACTCCGGCCGCTGGATCGCGGCGGTGCGCACGCTCCGGGTCGTGCTGATGATGACGGTGGTCGAGTTCCTGATCGCCTTCCCCTTCGCGCTGTGGCTCGCCAAGACCTGCAAGTCGAAGGTGACCAAGGCGGTCATCATCACGCTGCTCACCATCCCGTTCTTCCTCGACCCCTCCTCGCGCACGATCATCTGGCGTGCCATCCTGGGCAAGAACGGAATCATCAACACGGTCCTCATGGAGCTCGGCATCATCAGCGAGCCCATGGAATGGATGCTGTTTTCGGAATTTGCGGTCCACTTCGGGATGCTCGCGCCCTACTTCCCGACGATGGTGTTCCCCATCTTCCTGGTCGTGAGCCTCATCGACGACCACTACCTGGAGGCGAGCCGCGACCTCGGCGCGAGCAAGCTGCACACGCTCTTTTACATCATCCTGCCGCTCTCGCTGCCGGGCATCGTCGCCGGCGCCGTCTTCACCATGGTGCCGCTCATGGCGACCTGGGTAGAGCCGGAGATGCTGGGCGGCGGCTTCGTCAACCTGCTCGGGCCATCGGTGGAGGCCGCGATTCGGAATCTGAAGTACCCGACCGCGGCCGCGCTCTCAGTCTTCGTCATCATCGTGCTGGCGCTGCTGCTCACGCTGCTGATCCTGGCGACGCGGCGGCTCGGCTCCATCGGCGACGTCTTCCAGACGTTGAGGCGGTGAGACGATGAGCGAGCGGACGCAGCACAGGATGGCGGCGACCATCGACGACCAGATCGGCCACGGCGGTGCGCTCTTCTGGCGGCGCCTCTCGGCGTGGCGGTTCTGGACCGCGATCGCCAAGTGGCTCGGGCTGATCGTCATCTTGCTGATGTACATCCCGCTGGTCTGGCTGGCGGTGATGTCGTTCAGCGGCCGGCCGCTCTCGGGCATCCCCTACCCGCTCACCATGGAGCACTACGACGAGCTCATGGGCGCGTTCAACAAGTGGGGGGAGCCGCTTTACGAGAGCGTCGCCATGGGCGTGGTGGTCGGCATCGTCTGCATGATCGTGGCGACCGCCGTGGGCCGCGCCATGCCCCGGATGCGCAAGCCGGGCGGGGTAATCCTGATCGCGCTCATCCCCCTCTTCGTGCCGGGGCTCACCATGGGGGCGGCGCTCTTCATCTCGGTCCGCTCCTTCCTCGACCTCCGGCTCGGGCTCTGGTCGATCTTCCTCGGCCATATGGTGTGGTCGCTGCCGTTCTCGCTCCTGCTCGTGCTGATCATCGCGACCCGCTTCGACCACCGCCTGCTGGAGGCTGCGCAGGACCTCGGCGCCACCGGCTGGCGCCGCTTCTGGGACATCGAGTTCCCGATCCTGCGCCCCGGCATCGTCGGCGCCGGCATTTTCGGCTTCCTGCTCTCCTTCAACGAGCTGCTGCGCTCGATCTTCCTGCGCGGCTCGGAGACGACGATGCCGATCTACAACTGGACCATGACAGCGTCGCACCAGTCGCAAGTGCCGATCATCTTCTCGCTCTCGACGATCATTCTGGCCGTCACACTGCCGATCCTCGGTGGCTTCTTCTGGCTGCTGTTTGCCAAGCTGGATCGCGGCTGAGCGCCGACCTGCCGCCGCCCTTTCGGCAGCGGGGCGATTTGGCGTGAATCGGGATCTGGACGAGCGAAGGCTGTGTCGATGCCGGGTCGCGCTGTTGGCTGGAACTCCTGTTCGCAGCAATTCGAGATGGTGTCGGGGTTCGACACCGACTTGTGGCCCAGAGTGAACACGGCCTCCGAACGGTTGAGTATCGGGCGGCAGCAGCCGCGCCGGTCGATGGGCGGCCACGCTCGATAAGCCGTGGCGTTCGAGCAAGCGGTTGTTGGATCCTGCCTGCGTCCCAGCAGACATTGAGCGTGGAGACGAGGGCGTCAGGCGCCCGCGCGCTCTCGGTCCCCCACAATCAAGTGGTGTTCGAAGTCCGGGTGACGCAGGCGCAAATTATAGTGCGCACCCTGAGGCAAATCCTTTTGCTCGCCCATCATCCGCGTGCCCCCGTGGTTCGACCGATGAGGTCACTCTGTCCGCAGCACGTCGAAGGCGATGCTGACGCGCTCGCCCGCACCGCGGAAGGGCAGAGTGCGGTGAAACATGTAGGAAGGAAAGAGCAGCATCAGCCCCTCCTCCGGCTTGATCAGACGGGTCTCCAGTTCCGCCCGAATTCGGAAGTCCCAATAAGGTCGGCCGAACTCGATCCACCCTGCCGTCCCCTCGTCGTCGGCGCCGAGGCCGGGAGGAAGTGCCACGTAGTAGACGCCACTGAGCCAGGCCGACGGGTGGATGTGGGGCACCTGATAGGCACCTTCGTCGAGGATGACCCCCCAGGCCGTGATCTTGATCCGATCCGGAATGTTGCCCAGGAACGGATGACGAGTGTCTTGCGGCATCGCGTTACGGTAAAGGTCCACCGCTCGCGCTACCAGTTCGCCGAATGCCGCCGCCGCGCCGCGGCCGGGCATCAGTTCGCCAGTGCTCTGTCCCCGCTCCATGGAGTAGCTTTCCGGTGCCTCTCGCAACGTCGGATGATTCCGGACAAGGCTGGACAAGGCCGAATTGAAGGCCGCCAGGTCGGCGAAGCTCTCCGGTGGTGCGCAGCGCTCGCTGCGCAGGAGGCGATCGAAGTCGAGAAGCGTTCGCGCCGATTCCCGCTCGCCCGCCTCCCAGAGTGCAACCGCCTTCATCGCTAGCGCCCCGCTCTGGCCCGCATGCCGTGCCAGAAGATCGTTGCACGCCGCCACCGCAGCGCGCGGATCACCACGATCGAGATGGGCGTGGACGTGGCGGGGTTTGCCTACCTCGAACGAGGCGTCGAGGATACTGGCATCGAGCGCAGCCGCCTTCGCATAGGCTTCAACGGCCTCATCCAGCTCGCCTTGAGCGTAGAGAACGTTACCGAGGGCGAAACAGGCTTCGGCACTAGCGGGATCGATGGCGAGGGTACGTCGGAAGGCGTGCGCGGCCCCGTTGAGGTCGCCCTTGGCGTGATGAACCAACCCGATGCGAAGCGTGGTTCCGGAGTGGTCGGGACGGAGTTCGGCCGCCCGCCCCAAAGCTTGCGCGGCCCCGTCGAGGTCGCCCTTGGTCTGCAGCGTCTGGCCGAGATTGACATGGACCTCAGCTCTTTCCGGGTCGATCTCAATCGAGCGGCGGTAGGCTGCGAGCGCCCCCTCAACTCGACCGGTGGCTTGGAGCGCGATGCCGAGATCGTTGTTAGCACCGGCGTCTCCGTCGTCGAGCGCGACCGCCCGTTGTAGGAGCGCCGCCGCCTCGTCCACCGCATTCAGCCTGAAGGCGACGAGGGCGCAGGCTTTCAATGCTCCCCGGTGATTGGGGCGGGCGGCGAGAACGGAACGGTAAACGTCGTGCGCCTCCGCGACGCGCCCGGCCCGCGCGTAACGTGCAGCGCGGCGCATCGCCTCGCGGACGCGAGTCGGCGACAGTCTCGGTCCCTTCTCTCTTTCTGCCCCGCGCCCGCTAGCCGCCATTTGCTCGTCTCCGTCGCTGACCGACCGAAATGCGAGGGGATTCTACCACGAACGCTGCTGTCCTGAGCCGTACTCGGCTCTCGGCATCCTCTGTGGATATTGTTGGAGGCCGCCAACGCATTCGGCCAACAAGCCGTGCCACATGCAACATCGAGAACCGCGTCCCGGCGAGGGGACACCGGTGGATCGCCACCTTCAAGCGCGGCTCTTCCCTCCTCTTGTTGCTGACTGCCGATGGGATGCAGCCGCGCCCATGCCGTCTGAAGCGCCATCGCCTGCTCGCGCGCGAAGCGGAACTCGGTGCCATCCCTCCACATCCGGTAAAGCACCACACCAATACGCCGGGCCAAGGCAACGGTCGCGCGCTTCTTGCCCCGGAGCTTCGACAGACGCTGCGTCCAGGCCTTCAGCCAGTTCGGCTCGCCACTGTTCAGCGTCACCGTGCGGCCTGAAAGAGCGCCAAGTGCGGTCTCGCGTTGTCAATCGGCTTTGAAGATTGACCCCCTATCGGCGTGCAATAATGACCCCCCTGAGCGGCACGGCGGAGGTTGTCCCGGTAGCCAATAGGGGCGACCCGCGCGGCTTTGTGTAGCGCCTCCCGCTACGCGAAGCGAAGCCGCGTGGGGGGTGCCTGTTGGCCCACCGGGACAACCGGGCCGCAGGGGAGGCCGGCGCCGGGTCAAGATCGGTTCTTGAAGCGCCAGCTCTCGTTGCCGGTCTCGACGATCTCGCAGTGACGGGTGAGCCGGTCGAGCAGGGCCGTGGTCATCTTGGGGTCGCCGAAGACGGACGGCCACTCGCCGAAGGCGAGGTTGGTTGTGATGATGACCGAGGTTCTCTCGCAGAGCCGGCTCATGAGGCTGCTGGCCCATCCCGACGGCAGGGAGCGCCGAATCGACCCGACCGGTTACATCCGCTACCGGCTCGACCTCTATGAGACCCGGCAGATGGTGCTCAGGGCGGGCGACCAAGTGCGCTGGACCCGCAACGATACCGGCCGCGGCCTGATCAACGGCGAGCATGCACGGGTGCTCTCCATCGGGCCGGTGAACGTGCGCATGCGGACGCAGGACGGGCGCGAGATCGCCATGCCGCGCGACGACCCGCAGCTTCACCACCTGGACCACGCATACTCCTCGACCGTGCACGCGGCCCAGGGTCTCACCTGCGACCGCGTGATCGCGGTGCTGGATACGGACCGCGCTCCGGCCGACCAGGCGATGTTCTACGTGGAGCTTACCCGCGCCCGCGACAACGTGGTGCTGCTGACCGACGACCGCGAGGCGCTGATCGAGGCGCTGGAGACGGCGCCCGCCGAGGAGCTGTCGGCGTTGAAGGCGATCGGCGAGCAGTTCGAGACCTCGCAGGGGGCGGCGGCACAGCGCCCGCCGCCTGACAGGGACGTGGTGCTGGACGACAGGACACGGGAGCGGCGCAGGACAGCGGAGCGCTTCGTCGCTCAGACCCTGTCGGCAGCGGCGGCCTCGCTCCGGGAGCGTGACGAACGCGCCCGCGAAGCCCATTCGCATGACGCCCACGTCAGCCTGGCGCGCGGCTATGCCGCGTGGCGCGAGAGCGCCCGGCGCGTGGTGGCCGACTGCCGCAATATCCTCGACGACCCCGAGACCTTCGGCAGGCATCTCGACCGCCGCCCCGGCGCGGCTGACGAGTTGAAGCGACTGTCGGTGCGGATCGAGACCGACCTGTCAGGGGACAAGGCCGAGATCGAGCGTCGCCGGCAGCAGGAGCAGCAGAGGCAGGAACGGCAGAGGCGGGAGCGCGAAGAGCGGGAGCGCCGGAAGGCCAAGACACGCGATCGCGGCGGGGGTCTCTCCATGTGACCCGGCCCGCCGGGCGCTCCTTCAGTTACGGCGAGTCCAGGCCCTCCGTGTCCATGCGAGACTGGAGCCGCTCGACTGTCGCTGCCGCCGCGCGCTCCCCGAACAGGTCCGTCAGCAGCGCTTTCAGTTCGTACTCGCGGGCGTCGCGCATCATCTCCCGCATCCTCGCTTCCACCAGGAAGGCGAGAGCGTTGCGGACGCGCATCAGCACCGCTTCTTCCGACTCCGCCGCCGTGCGCTCGGCAATCCCGGTTACGCTGTCGAGCAGGCGCCGCTGCTCCGCCCCGTCCAGCACGAGACGCGGCGGCTTCGGCGCTTCCGTCGTCGGGTCCACGGTGAGCCCGCACTCGACCATGTAGCGCGAGATCGACAGCCCCCGCCGCATCCGCCCGCTCCCGCACCGTCTGCCAGTCGCTGTCGGTCGCCATCACGGCGCGCTGCCGCGCCCCTCTGCCCCGCCCATACCCTCCGCCTCCCGTGGTTCCTGCCGCTCTGCGATCACCCGGCATCGATACAAATGTGAAGCTCCGCGTGCGCGAAGCGCTCCGTCAGAAGCCACAAATCACCTACGGAACGCATATGCGCTCTGTAGCCCTGTCGCATATATTGTGCATATATTATAGCGCGTGTAACGAAGATGTTGCCTGCCACTAATGAGGTGATCGTAGCCTGACGCTACGCGCTACGACACGTCCGAAAAAATCCCCTAATGCAACTGTGAAGCCAAGCGGACTTGCGACTTATGGCATCTGAGCTCGGTAGTCGCGCTCTCGACGCGGCGCCCAACCTATTGTATCAAACTGAGTATCAGGAGGATCGCTGTAGAGAAATATACTGACAGGACGTCTTTCCTTTGGCTCGTCATACCCCGTACTGGTTCGGATTCCTGCGCGAGTCATAAGAGCCCCGCGACCAAGCCGCAAGCGCGCCGTCCGATAACCTTACTCCTTTGATCGATCGGCTGAGGGTGCGGGGCTTTCGGCTTCGGAGTCTTCTACCTTAGCTCCGGGCCTGGCATCGGGCGGGCTGACGATGCCGCCGGAGATCACGAGCTTGACGCCTTCCTCCACCGTCATGTCGAGCGGGATGCAATCCTTTCGCGGCACGAACAGGAGGAAGCCCGAGGTGGGATTGGGCGTGGTCGGCAGGAAGACGTTGACCATCTCCTCCTCCGTGACCCGTTGCACCTCGCCCCGTGTAGGGCTGGTGATGAAGCCGATGACCCAGATGCCCCGGCGCGGATACTCGATCAGCACGACTTCGCGGAAGGCGTTGGCGGACTGCGCCAGGACCGCGTCGAAGATCTGCTTGAGCACGCCATAGATCGTGCGCACCACGGGCACACGGGCGACCAGGCTTTCGCCGAAGCGGACCAGGAAGCGGCCGGCCACGTTGGCGAACAGGGCACCGACCAGCGTGACCAGGATCAGCACGATCACGATGCCGACGCCGGGGACGTTCCGGCCTAAAACATCGGACGGGTTGTAGGCGTCGGGGATCAGCGGAACCACCGCGCGGTCGAAGAGATCGACCACCAGCCAGAGCAGCCATAGAGTGATGCCGATCGGCGCGGTGACGACGACGCCGGTGAAGAAGTAGGTCCTGAGGCGCGCGAAGAGGCCGCGCCTGCGCGGCGGCTGGATGAGACGAGGGGGCGGCGTGCTCTCGTTCATCTCGGGAGGTGACGCCGGCGCCCCGGCCTATCGGGGTGGTCGAGCGTTCTCGTCATGATCCCGCGGCCCCGCTTGTACAGTTCTCTGTGTACCTGCCACTCAGCGCTGTCGCCAGATTATTCGTTGTGGGGCAGCGCCGAGCTTGACACGCTGTCCGACCATCTGGGGCTGCTTGGCGGGGTGCGACGCGGCGCCTATCATGACGCCATACGGCGCGCCTTCGCGTGGCCGCCGGCGCGGTTGAGCCCGTAAGCCGGCAAGGACCGCGCGCAGCTAGGGAGGAAGAGCCGATGTCCAGACAACTCACCGTCGCCGCGGCCCAAATGGGGCCCGTTGCGCGCGCCGAGACGCGCACGCAAGTGGTCGACCGGCTGATCGCGATGCTGCGCGCCGCGCACCAGGCGGGCGCCACGCTCGTGGTCTTCCCGGAACTGGCGCTAACCACCTTCTTTCCGCGTTGGGTCATCGACGATCCCGAAGAACTCGACAGCTACTTCGAGACCGAGATGCCGAACAACGAGACCCAGCCGCTCTTCGCTGCCGCGCAGGAGCTCGGTGTCGGATTCCACCTCGGCTACGCTGAGATGGTCATCGAGGACGACGGTGCAAAGCGCTATTTCAATACCGCCATCATCGTCGACCGCGAGGGGCAGATCGCCGGGAAGTACCGCAAGGTTCATATCCCCGGACATGCCGAACCGCAGCCCGGCCAGGTGCATCAGCATCTCGAGAAGCGCTATTTCGAGCCCGGCGACCTGGGTTTCCCCGTGTTTCGCACCATGGACGGCGTGATGGGGATGTGCATCTGCAACGACCGGCGTTGGCCCGAGACCTACCGGGTGATGGGCCTCCAGGGCGTCGAGATGGTCATGCTCGGCTACAACACGCCGAGCACCAATCCCTTCGCCAAGGGGCAGGAGGCGCCGCATCTCGGCATGTTCCACAACCACCTCTCCATGCAGGCCGGCGCCTATCAGAACGGCACCTGGGTGGTTGCCTCGGCCAAGGCCGGCATGGAGGAGGGCATTCACCATATGGGCGGGAGCTGCATCATCGCGCCGACCGGTGAGATCGTGGCTCAGGCCCAGACCGAGGGCGACGAGGTCATCGCCGCGCCGATCGATTTGGAACGGGGAGTCTATATTCGCGAGACCATCTTCAACTTCGCCGCGCACCGGCGGATCGAGCATTACGGCCTCATCTCCAGCCAGACCGGCGTGGAGCCGCCGCCCGCCTGAGCGACGCCTCACACGGTGAGGACGATCTTGCCGAAGTGCGCGTTGGCGCGCATGTGAGCCTGCGCCTCCGCCGCCCGCTCCAGCGGAAATGTGCGATCGATCGGCAGGCTCAGCGTGCCGTCTTCGACTGCCTCCCATAGGTCGGCACGCATGGCAGCGTTGATCGCGCGCACTTCCTCCACCGAGCGGGTGCGGAAGGTCACGCCGATATAGTCGATGCGCTTCAGCGCATGCAGGTCGAAGTCGAACTCGGCGGTGAAGCCGCCGAGGCGGCCCACGTTGACGATGCGCCCCAGCACGGCCGCCGCCTGCATGGTCTGGTTGGCGAGCGCGCCCGAGACCTGGTCGATGGTGAGGTCGACGCCCTTGCCGCCGGTCGCTTCGCGCGCCTGTTCCACCCAGCCGGGGTCGCCAGGGTCCAGCACCACGTCCGCACCGACCTTGGCGAGCCGCGCGCGCCGGCCGGCGTCGCGTGAAGTGGCGAGCACCGGGCCTGCGCCCTTCAGGCGGGCGATCTGAATCGCCATGATCCCCACGCCCGAACTCGCGCCCTGGATCAGGACGGAGTCACCAGCGGCGAGGCGGCCGTTGGTGATGAGCGCGTCGTGCATGGTCTGGAGCGCGATGGGCAGCGTTGCCGCCTCGACCGGATTGGCCGCGGCCTTGGGCACGGGGCAGACCCGGCCCCAGTCGGTGACGGCGTACTCCGCATATCCCCCGGCGCCCGAGCACATGACGTGATCGCCCGGCCGGAACTCCGGCACTTCGGCGCCCACAGCCGCGACCTCGCCGGCCCATTCGAGGCCCGCGATCGCGCCCGCGCCGCCGAGAGACCCGTGGGGCCGCCCTGCCGCCATGATCAGGTCCGCCCGGTTCAGGCCGCTGGCGGCGACCTTGACCAGGACCTCGTTGGGCTTCGGTTCGGGCACCGGTACGTCGCGGACCGCCAGACCGTCTTCGCCAAGCACCACTGCCTTCATTTGTCGTCTCCTATCAGCATGGCTACGTTGGTTTAGCGCCATCGCGAGCGGTTCACGCGCCGTAGAGCGAATTGGAAGTGTCCGTCAGAGCGTATCTCTCTCCACAGTTCTTATACCCTGTGTTGCCTCCGTGCGCCGATGAGTCGCACCGCTTGCAACGGAGTCATGCGCGACTTACCTAATCGGTGCTTGCCGGTTGGAGGTTCTCTTGGGATGCGAAGCCTGTGTCGCCGCATGACGAGACTGGCCCGGGTCGCAATCCTGGTGTTGGCCATCGCGGGGTTGGTCTCCGCGTGCGGCGGCGGGAGTGGCGACGCTAACCCGCAGACAACGATCCCGCCCACGCCAGACCCTCCACCCACGCCGGATCCGCCACCCGAGCCGGACCCGCCGCCCACGCCGGATCCTCCGCCCGAGCCGGATCCTCCACCCGAGCCGGATCCACCCCCCGAGCCAGACCCGCCGCCTGTGCCGGAGCCGGAGCCTCCGGTTGTCTCGCCGGCGTGCGTCGAGACCGTCATCGGGTGTCTGGTGCCGGAGCGATATGAAGTGGAGCGCCAAACAATTGCGGATGCGCATAGCGGCAAGGTCGACTTCAAGAACCAGTGGGGTTTGACGCTGATCCAGGCCGACGTTGCGTACGCGCAACTCCAGCTAGAGTACGGTATCGGTAGTGACGTCGGCAGTGGCCAGACCGTCGGTCTGATTGACACCGGAATCGATGCAGGACACCCGGTGTTCGCCGGCAAGACGATAAGCGAACACATATCCGGAAACGCACAGGACGAGACCGGCGAATCCTTCTCCCACGGCACTGCGGTCGCAAGCGTGATCGCGGCACGGCGGGGAGCGACGTTCAACTACGTCGGTGCGGAGCCCGCGCACGGAGTCGCTTGGGGCGCCGATATCGCGATGTTGGCTATCCCGACCGGCTCAGGAGGCGGCACCTACGTTCCAGTTACTGTGACCGGGCAAACCAGCGCTGACGGTCGGTGGGCGTCCAGGCTCAGTCACATGACCAACTGGACGATTGGCGGACGTACGCTCGATTTCGTCAACGTCAGCGTTGGGTATCACGGGATCATCGACCAATACAGCGAGCAGGAAATTCGCGATAGCTTCGGCGCTTCGGTCGCGGCGATCGCGCAGGCGGGTGTGGCCGACAAGACGGTCTTCGTTTGGGCCGCTGGCAACGCGCACGGGGACCCGTGCTTAGCGACCGACTTCGCGAACAACCCGGACTTGTGTGTGAACGAGACGATCAACGCCAAGTCGGTCGAATTCATGCCCGGCTGGCCGGCGCGGATCGCCGAGCTGCGCGGGCACCTCATCTCCGTCGTGGCCGTCGCGCCTGACAGTGACATGGATGGCGACTACGAGATCGCCGACTTCTCCAATCGCTGCGGCATTGCCAAGGACTGGTGCATCGCTGCACCGGGCGAGGACGTCCGGGTGGCCTATTTCGGACCCTACGAGGGGACAGCGGGAGCGCGGCGCAACGGCACTGGCGGCGGAACATCGTTTGCCGCGCCTGTGGTGACGGGCGCGCTCGTGGTGATGAAGGACTATTTCCGCGACGAGCTGTACAACACCGATCTCGTTGCGCGGCTTATGGCGACCGCCAACAAGAGCGGCATTTATGCCGACGCGGATGTCTATGGCCAGGGCCTGCTGGACCTCGCGGCCGCGACATCACCCGCCGGCACGCTCAGCATTGCACTCGATCAGCGGGTCGAGGGCGTCGGCGTCAGTCTGGCGGCGACCGGGCTTGGGCTGGGCGGTGCCCTCGGCGACGGGCTCACGTGGGCGCTCGCTGGGAAAGAAGTGGCGGCCTTCGACGAACTCGGCGCGCCATTCTGGTATTCGCTCGGCTCTCTCACCGAGATTGCGCACCGCCCCTCGGCAGGTGCACGGCTTCGAAGATTCATGGCGCAAGCGCAGGAAGGACGTGAGCCCATCCCCTGGCACCCAACTCTCGGTGCACTCGAAGATGTCGATGGAGATGGCGTCTCCGCCCCGCCGCGGCTGGGCTTCCTCGGCACGTCGGTGCTGGGAGCCGCCGGCGGGCATCTCTCCCTCGCTGGGCCGGCGCTAACGATCAGCGCCGCGGGGGAGCGCGGTGTCAGCGCCGCGGCCTTCTCGACAGAGGGCCTGGACGGGCAGTCGCCGGTTTCGGGGGCCACGATCGCCTGGCGGCCGGAGGGAGCATTGTTCGGTCTGCGCGGCGGCTGGGTTGGCGAGCGAGAGGGCCTTCTCGGCTCCAGCGCGACCGGCGCCTTCGGGCGCATGGCGGCTGCATCAGCCTTCGCCGGTGTCGAGACGAGCGAGCAGGTCGGTGCGTGGCATCTCGGTGCCAACGCCGAGATCGGCACGGTCAACGCGTCGGCGCGCGGCGGGCTGATCGGCGATGTCTCACCGCTGACTACGAGCGCCTTCGCCCTCCACGCGACGCGGACTTGGGCCGACGCGGGCACGCTCACTCTTTCGCTCTTGCAGCCTCTTCGCGTCGAGGCCGGCAAAGTACGTCTCTCGATCCCGATCGGTCGCACGAAGGATGGTTACGTGCGCCGCAGTTCGGTGACGGCCGACCTCGTGCCCACGGGCCGGCAGATCGAAGTCGCGGCCCTGTGGCGGCAGCGGCTTGAGACTGGCGGCGAGCTGCGCTTCGGCGCGATCTGGACCCGCCATCCCGGGCATGCCGCTGCGGCAGACCCCGATCTCATGTTGCTGGCGGGTTGGCGCCAGACCTTCTGACGTGAATTTGAATCAATTGAATGGACGCATCGCCAATTGAGAAGGCAGAGCATGTCGTGCCGTTGCGCTGGTCAGTGGCATGCTGCTGACCAGCTGCGACAGTTCAATGACAGTGCCGCGATGGTGCTATAACGATTCGGTAACCGTTGACGCTTTTCATGGTCACGCTCAAACTTTTGTCGTCGAGTCGTTATTCGCGATAATCGGTATCGAACCCCAAGAGTGAAATGGGAGCGAGCAATGAACAAGGCTGAGCTGATCAGGGCTGTCGCAAGCGACGCGGACATTTCCAACGCCGACGCTGCGCGCGCGGTGGACAGTGTGTTCGGCGCCATTACCGACACGCTGCGGAGCGGCTCCGACGTCAGGCTGGCGGGGTTTGGTTCGTTCAGCGTCGTCGAACGGAAGGCCACGACCGGACGAAACCCCCGCACAGGCGAAACGATTGCGATCGCCGCCTCCAAGCAGCCGAAGTTCAAGGCCGGCAAGACGCTCAAGGACGCGGTCAACGCCTGACAGCTGCCGCGCTGGCCGGGCGGGCGGTTAGCTCAGCTGGGAGAGCGCTTGGTTTACACCCAAGAGGTCGGCGGTTCGATCCCGTCACCGCCCACCGGGCGTCGGTTGTTCCAGGGGTGCGGAGAGGTAGAGGCTTAGCCGAGGAGGCCGGGCCCCGCAGCGCGCGGTCCCTTCCGCTCCGACTCTCAGCCAAGCAACTTGACCGCGCCGGACCCCTGCTCTACATGGAGGCGGCCGGCGCGGCGACGGCACGCCGCCGGACCTGTCGGGGGTGTAGCTCAGCCTGGTTTAGAGCGCCGGCCTGTCACGCCGGAGGTCGCGGGTTCGAGTCCCGTCACTCCCGCCACTCCCGCCACTTCCCCGGGGCGCCGTTCTTGAGCACCGGGACGAGAAGAGCTGCAACGGGGTGCCGTTTTGATGCAGGCTGCGGGATTCGGGGGTGGCCGGGGATGGCTGCGGCGCGAATGCCGCAGGGATTCCGCCGGCGAACCGTTGGCCGCACGAGGCCGATCGGTAGGTGATCGCTGATGACTGCATCGACTGATCTTCTCCTCGAATATCTGCCCATCGTCATCTTTCTCGGTATCGCCGGTGTGATGGCGATTGCCGCCATCGCGGGCTCCTACGTGCTCGCGCCGCAACGGCCCGATCGCGACAAGATCGCCGCCTACGAGTGCGGCTTCGACGCCTTCGAAGATGCGCGCGGCCGCTTCGACGTGCGCTTCTATCTCGTCGCCATTCTCTTCATCATCTTCGACCTCGAGGTCGCCTACCTGTTTCCGTGGGCGGTGTCGTTTAGCGAGATCGGGCTCTACGGCTTCTGGTCGATGATCGTGTTCCTCGGGCTGCTGACCATCGGCTTCGTCTACGAGTGGAAGAAAGGCGCGCTCGAATGGGAGTAGAGAGCACGACCGTCGGCCTGCCGGGCAAGCCGCTGGCGGCGGGTGAGGCCCAGGATCAGGCGCTCGCGCTGGTCAGCGACGAGCTGAACGACAAGGGCTTCGTCGTCGCCCAGCTCGACAGCGTCATCAACTGGGCGCGCACCGGCTCGCTCTGGCCGATGACGTTTGGCCTCGCGTGCTGCGCGGTCGAGTTCATGCAGACCATCGCGTCCCGCTACGACATCGACCGCATCGGCATGGTGCCGCGCGCAAGCCCGCGCCAATCGGACGTAATGATCGTCGCCGGCACGCTCTGCAACAAGATGGCGCCCGCCTTCCGGCGGGTCTACGACCAGATGCCGGAGCCACGCTACGTCATCTCCATGGGCAGCTGCGCCAATGGTGGCGGCTACTATCACTATTCCTATTCGGTGGTGCGGGGCTGCGATCGTGTCGTGCCGGTGGATGTCTACGTCCCCGGCTGTCCGCCCACGGCCGAAGCGCTGCTCTACGGCATCATGCAATTGCAGCGGAAGATCCGGCGCGAAGGGACCATCGCCCGCTAGCGCGCGGGCAGAGCGGGCGAGGGGATGGACACGGCCGGATTACGCGACCTGGGCGAACACGTCGCGACCAGTCTCAGCGACTACGTGTTCGCGGCCGAGGTGACCCGCGACGAGCTGACCGTGGACGCGCGTGCGGACCAGGTGGTGCGTGTGCTCAAGTTCCTGAAGGACGATCCGCGCTGCCGCTTCGAGCAGCTGACCGACCTCTGCGGCGTCGATTACCCGGAACGCGACCCGCGCTTCGATGTCGTCTATCACCTGCTCAGTTTGAGCCACAATTGCCGGTTGCGCCTCAAGGTCGGGGTCAACGAGGATCAACCGGTGCCGTCGGCGACCGAGATCTACCCCTCCGCCGGCTGGTGGGAGCGCGAGACCTGGGACCTCTACGGCATCTACTTCGCCGGCAATCCGGATCTGCGCCGCCTGCTCACGGACTACGGCTTCGACGGTCATCCGCTGCGCAAGGATTTCCCGCTCACGGGCTATGTCGAGCTGCGCTACGACTCAGAGCAGAAGCGGGTTGTGTACGAGCCGGTGAAGCTCACCCAGGAGTTCCGCCGCTTCGACTTCCTGAGCCCCTGGGAAGGCGCGTCTTACCCGCTGCCGGGCGACGAGAAGGCGGATGAAGCGGGCGAGGACGGGCGCGAGTCATGAGCGAGCGCCAAATCCGCAACATGACCGTGAACTTCGGGCCGCAGCATCCGGCGGCGCACGGCGTGCTGCGCCTGGTGCTGGAGATGGATGGCGAGGTGGTGGAGCGCGCCGACCCGCACATCGGCCTGCTCCATCGCGGCACCGAGAAGCTGATCGAGTACAAGACCTACCTGCAGGCAGTGCCCTACTTCGACCGGCTCGACTACGTCGCGCCGATGAACCAGGAGCACGCCTACGCGCTCGCCGTCGAGGCCCTGCTCGGACTCGAGATTCCCAGGCGGGCGCAGTACATCCGGGTGCTCTACAGCGAGATTTCGCGCATCGCCAACCACTTGATGAACATCTGCACCATGGCGCTCGACGTCGGCGCGATGACGCCCTTCTTCTGGGGCTTCGAGGAGCGTGAGCTGACCATGGAGTTCTACGAGCGGGCCTCGGGCTCGCGCCTCCATGCCGCCTACTTCCGCCCCGGCGGTGTCGCCTACGATCTCGCTCCGGAGCTGCTCTCGGACATCGGCGCGTGGAACGAGAAGTTCCCCAAGGTCATCGACGACATCGAGAACGTGCTGACCGAGAACCGCATCTTCAAGCAGCGGACGGTGGACATCGGTATTCTGAGCCCGCAGGAGGCCTTCGATTGGGGGCTTACCGGGCCGGTGCTGCGCGGCTCCGGCGTCTCCTGGGACCTGCGCCGCAACCAGCCCTACGAGGTCTACAGCGAGCTCGACTTCGGGGTGCCCGTCGGCTCCAACGGCGATTGCTACGAGCGCTATCTCGTCCGCATGGAGGAGATGAGACAGTGTGTCAAGATAATCGCGCAATGCCTTGAAAAAATACCGGAAGGGCCGGTCAAGGTTCAGGACAACAAGATCACGCCGCCGGCCAGGGCCGAGATGAAGGAATCGATGGAGGCGCTGATCCATCACTTCAAGCTCTACACCGAGGGCTACCACGTGCCGGCGGGCGAGGCCTATCGCGCTGTGGAGGCGCCGAAGGGCGAGTTCGGGGTCTATCTCGTGGCCGACGGCACCAACCGGCCCTATCGCTGCAAGATCAGGGCGCCGGGCTTTGCGCACCTTCAGGTGCTCGACCACATGAGCAAGGGCCACATGCTGGCGGACACGGTGGCCAACCTCGCGAGCATGGATATCGTGTTCGGGGAGATCGACCGGTGACGGGCACGGCGGCCAACGGCGGCGAGAGCTTCGCCTTTACGCCCGAAAACCGGGCCAAGGCGGATGCGGTGATCGCCAAGTACCCGGCGGGCTGCCAGGCCAGCGCAGTGCTGCCTCTGCTCGACCTTGCGCAGCGCCAGAATGGCGGCTGGATCTCCCAGGCGGTGATGGAGCACGTGGCCGAGCTGCTCGACATGGCGTCGATCCGAATCTACGAGGTCGCGACCTTCTACACGATGCTGAACCTGGAGCCGGTCGGCCGCCATCACGTCCAGCTTTGCCGCACGACGCCCTGCTGGCTGCGGGGCTCGGACGCGCTGCGCGACGCCTGCCGGGAGGAGCTCGGCATCGGCCTTGGTGGGACCACCGATGACGGGCTTTTCACTCTGACCGAAGTCGAGTGCCTCGGTGCTTGCGTCAACGCGCCCATGGTGCAGATCGACGACCACTTCTACGAGGACCTGGACCCGGCGCGCATGAAGGAGATTCTGCGTGCCTTCCGGGCTGGGAACCCGCCCGAGTCGGGCCCGCAGACCGGCCGCCAGACTTCGGCGCCTGCCTCCGGCCTGACGACACTGACCGAGCTTTGAGCATGCTCAGCGATTCCGACCGCATCTTCACCAACCTCTACGGCGCCCAGGACCCGGGTCTGGCCGGCGCTCGCGCGCGGGGCGACTGGGACGGCACGGCGGCGCTGATGGCCAAGGGCCACGACTGGATCATCGATCAGGTCAAAGAGTCCGGCCTGCGCGGGCGCGGCGGCGCTGGCTTCCCGACCGGGCTGAAGTGGTCCTTCATGCCGAAGGAGGAGGCCCCAGGCCGCCCGCATTACCTCGTGGTCAATGCCGACGAGAGCGAGCCCGGCACCTGCAAGGACCGGGACATGATGCGGCACGACCCGCACAAGCTGATCGAGGGATGCCTGATCTCGGGCTTCGCCATGCGGGCGCACGCGGCCTACATCTACATTCGCGGCGAGTTCTACGACGAGGCGGTCGCGCTGCAGGCGGCGATCGACGAAGCCTATGACGCGGGCCTCATCGGCAAGACCCCCTGCGGCACCGACTGGCCCTTCGATGTCTACCTGCATCGGGGCGCCGGTGCCTACATCTGCGGCGAGGAGACAGGGCTGCTCGAGAGCCTGGAGGGCAAGCCGGGGCGGCCCCGCCTCAAGCCGCCCTTCCCGGCGGCGGTCGGGCTCTACGGCTGTCCGTCGACGGTCAACAATGTCGAAACGATTGCGGTCGTGCCCACCATCCTGCGGCGCGGCGCCGACTGGTTCGCCGCTCTCGGCCGGCCCAAGAACACCGGCACCAAGGTCTTCTGCATCTCCGGCCACGTGAACCAGCCGTGCAACGTGGAAGAGGAGATGGGTATCCCCATGCGCGAGCTGATCGAGAAGCACGCGGGCGGGGTGTGCGGCGGCTGGGACAACCTGCAGGCGGTGATTCCCGGTGGTGCCTCGGTGCCGCTGCTGCCCAAGTCGATCTGCGACGACGTGCTGATGGACTTCGATTCGCTGATGGCGGAGAAATCCGGTCTCGGTACGGCGGCGGTGATCGTGATGGACAAGTCGGCCGACGTGGTCGAGGCCATCGCCCGGCTCTCGCACTTCTACATGCACGAGAGCTGCGGCCAGTGCACGCCCTGCCGCGAGGGCACCGGCTGGGTCTACCGCGTGATGCTGCGGCTGATCAGGGGCGAGGCGTCGGTCGAAGAGATCGACATGCTGTGGGACGTGGTGGGACAGATCGAGGGCCACACCATCTGCGCCCTCGGCGATGCCGCCGCGTGGCCGGTGCAGGGGCTGATCCGCCACTTCCGGCCCGAGCTCGAGCGGCGCATCCTGGCCGAGAAGGTCGGCGGTGGTGGTACTGACGCCGCAGCGGCGGCTGCGGCCTGAGGACGCAAGCGATGACGACGCTCACCATCGACGGCGCCGAGATCACGGTGGAGCCCGGCTCGACCGTGATGCAGGCCTGCATCGAGGCCGGCAAGGAGATTCCGCACTTCTGTTTCCACGACCGGCTCTCCATCGCCGGCAACTGCCGCATGTGCCTGGTGGAGATGGAGCGCTCGCCGAAGCCCATCGCCTCCTGCGCGATGCCGGCGGCGGACGGCATGGTGATCCGCACCGACACGCCGCAGGTAAAAAAGGCGCGGGAAGGGGTGATGGAGTTCCTGCTCATCAATCACCCGCTCGACTGCCCGATCTGCGACCAGGGCGGCGAGTGCGACCTGCAGGACCAGGCCATGGCCTATGGCCGGCACTTCAGCCGCTTCGACGAGGGCAAGCGCGCGGTGCGCGACAAGGACGTCGGGCCGCTGATCGAGACCATCATGACGCGCTGCATCCACTGCACGCGCTGCATCCGCTTCGCCGACGAGATCGCGGGGGTCGAGGAGTTCGGCGCGGTCTTCCGCGGCGAGCACATGGAAATCGGCACCTATGTCGAGAAGGCTGTGAGTTCCGAACTCAGCGGCAACATGATCGACCTGTGTCCCGTCGGCGCGCTGACTTCCAAGCCCTACGCATTCGTCGCGCGCTCGTGGGAGCTCCGGACCACCGAGACGGTCGACGTGCTCGATGCGGTCGGCTCCAACATCCGGGTCGATGCGCGGGGGACCGAAGTATTGCGGGTCGTGCCGCGCCTCCACGACGACATCAACGAGGAGTGGCTCTCCGACAAGAGCCGGTTCGCCTACGACGGGCTGCGCCGGCGCCGGCTCGACCGCTGCTACGTGCGCCGCAACGGCGCGCTGGAAGCCGCGAGCTGGGCCGAGGCGTTCGACGCCATCGCGGCGGCAGCAGACGGCTTAGACGGAAGCCAAATCGCGGCGCTCGCCGGCGACACGGCGGACTGCGAATCCATGACCGCGCTTGCCGACCTCATGGCGGCGCTGGGCTCGCCCAACCTCGATTGCCGGCAGGACGGCGCCAGGCTCGATGCGACGAGCCGGGTCTCCTACCTGTTCAACACCACCATCGCCGGGATCGAGGAAGCGGATGCGATCCTCCTGGTCGGCACCAACCCGCGCTGGGAGGCGTCGCTGGTCAACGCGCGCATCCGCAAGCGCTGGCGCCGGGGCGGGCTGAAAGTCGGCGTGATCGGCCCGCAGATGGACCTGACCTACCCCTACCATCATCTGGGAGACGGGCCGCAGAGCCTCGCCACGCTCGCGAAGGGGGGCGACGCCTTCGCCGACGTTCTGAAGATGGCCGAGAAGCCCATGCTGATCGTCGGAATGGGCGCGCTGACACGGCCCGATGGCGCCCAGGTGCTGGCGCACGCCAGGGCGGTCGCAGAGGCGACGGGCATGGTCGCCGACGGCTGGAACGGCTTCAACGTGTTGCACACGGCCGCCGCCCGCGTCGGCGGGCTCGACCTCGGCTTCGTGCCGGGGGAGGGGGGCTGCGACACGGCGGCCATCTGCGAGGGCGCCGCGAGCGGCGGGATCAAGCTGCTCTATCTGCTTGGCGCCGACGAGATTGCGCTGGAGCGGCCGGAGAACTGCTTCGTCGTCTATCAAGGCCACCACGGCGATGCCGGGGCGCGGCTCGCTGACGTGATCCTGCCGGGCGCTGCATACACCGAGAAGGACGGCACCTACGTCAACCTGGAAGGCCGGCCGCAGCGGGCCTACGCGGCATCCGCACCGCTCGGCGATGCGCGGGAGGACTGGCGCATCCTGCGCGCGCTCTCCGCCCGTCTCGGCAAGCCGCTCGCTTACGACACGCTGGACGAGCTGCGCGTCCGGATGGTGGAGCGGGCGCCGGCGCTTGCCGCCATCGGCGAGATTACACCGGCGCCGTGGGGCGAATTCGGTGCCGCCGGCGCCATGGATGACGCGCCATTCGCGTGCCCCATCGGCGACTTCTACCTGACCGACCCGATTACCCGCGCGTCCCAGACCATGACCGAGTGCAGCGCCGCGTTCGTCGCTGCGGCAGAAGAGGCCCGCGCCGATGGCTGAAGCGGGCGTCTGGAGCACCTACTTCTACCCGTTGTTCCTGACCATCGGGTACATCCTCGCGATCGTGGTGCCGCTGCTGCTGGTGCTCGCCTTCATCACGTATTTCGAGCGCAAGGTGTGGGCGGCGATCCAGCTCCGCAAAGGGCCCAACGTGGTGGGACCCTTCGGCCTGCTCCAGCCGGTGGCGGACGGGATCAAGTGCCTGTTCAAGGAGACCATCGTCCCGGCCGGCGCCAACCGCATGCTCTTCGTGCTGGCGCCGATGGTCACCTTCAGCCTGGGTCTCATCGGCTGGGCGGTGATCCCCTTCGACCAGCACCTCGTGCTCGCCGACCTGAACGTCGGACTGCTCTACCTCTTCGCGGTGTCTTCGCTCGGGGTCTACGGCATCATCATCGCGGGCTGGGCCAGCAATTCGAAGTACGCCTTTCTCGGCGCGCTGCGCTCGGCGGCGCAGATGGTCTCCTACGAGGTCTCCATCGGCTTCGTGCTGGTGACGGTGCTGCTCTGCGTCGGCTCGCTCAACCTCAACGACATCGTCGAGGCGCAGAAGGGACTCTGGTTCTTCATCCCGCTGTTCCCGATGTTCGTGATCTACGTGGTCTCTGCGCTGGCCGAGACCAACCGCACCCCCTTCGACCTGCCGGAGGCCGAAGGCGAACTGGTTGCCGGCTACCAGGTGGAATACTCGTCGATGACCTGGCTGCTCTTCATGATGGGGGAATACGCCAACATCGTCCTCTTGAGCGGGCTCAGCGTGATCCTGTTCCTTGGCGGCTGGCTGCCGCCCTTCCACGTCGAGCCGCTGATGGCGGTTCCCGGCGTGGTCTGGTTCCTGCTGAAGACCGCGGTGGTCGTGTTCTTCTTCACGTGGACCCGCGCGACGCTGCCGCGCTACCGCTACGATCAGCTCATGCGGCTTGGCTGGAAGGTGTTCCTGCCGGCCTCTCTCGCCATGGTCGTGATCGTGGCCGGCGCGCTGCACGCGTTCGACTGGTTGCCGAGGTAGGTCACTGTGGCGACAGTCAGCGGCCTGTGCTATGGCCGCGCCCGGCGCCGACAAGGAGGTCGCTATGCCAGCGATTGAGCAGACGGTTCGATCCTTGCTCCTGACCGAGCTGGCGGTCGGGCTCGGCGTGACCTTCAAGTCGATATTCAAGCGCAAGGCGACGCTCAACTACCCCTACGAAAAGGGCATGCTGAGCCCGCGCTTCCGCGGCGAGCACGCGCTGCGCCGTTATCCCAACGGCGAGGAGCGCTGCATCGCCTGCAAGCTGTGCGAAGCGATCTGCCCCGCGCAGGCCATCACCATCGAGGCGGAGCCGAGGGAGGACGGCAGCCGGCGGACCACGCGCTACGACATCGACATGGTGAAGTGCATCTATTGCGGCTTCTGTCAGGAGGCCTGCCCGGTCGACGCCATCGTCGAGGGGCCGAACTTCGAATTTGCCGCCGAGACCCGCGAGGAGCTGCTCTACAACAAGGAGAAGCTGCTCGATAACGGCGACCGCTGGGAGCGGGAGATCGCCGCCAACCTGAGCGCGGAGGCACCTTACCGCTGAGCCGGGATCGGCAGGGGCGGAACGGTAAGCCAAGCGGGACCACGGCACGATGATCATCCAGACGATCATGTTCTATGTCCTCGCCGTGGTGACGGTGGGGGCGGGCGTCATGGTGATCGCCTCGCGCAACCCGGTTCACTCGGTGCTGTTCCTGATCCTGGCGTTCTTCAACTCGGCCGGGCTCTTCGTGATGATGGGGGCCGAATTCCTGGCGATGATCCTGATCATCGTCTACGTCGGCGCGGTCGCCGTGCTCTTCCTCTTCGTCGTGATGATGCTGAACATCAACTTCGCGGAGTTGCGCGCGGGTTTCCTGCAATACCTGCCCATCGGCGGCGTCATCGGGATCATATTGCTGGCCGAGCTGGTGCTGGTCTTCGCCTCGGGCGCCATCGACATCGAGGTGCCGACGACGGTGGCATCGCCCACGCCGCCGGCCGACGAGATCACCAACACGCAGGCGCTGGGCGACGTGCTCTACACGCACTACGCCTACCTCTTCCAGGGCGCGGGCTTCATCCTCCTGATCGCGATGGTGGGCGCCATCGTGCTCACCCACCGGCGCCGCGCCGACGTCAGGCGCCAGCGCATCACCGATCAGGTGGCGCGCGATCCCAAGGCAACCGTTCAGGTCACCGACATCGAGCCGGGCGCGGAGGGGACATGGAAATCGGACTGACCCATTACCTCACCGTGGCCGCGGTCCTGTTCACCCTCGGCGTCGTCGGCATCTTCCTCAACCGCAAGAACGTCATCATCATCCTGATGGCGATCGAGCTTATGCTGCTTGCGGTCAACATCAACCTGGTCGCTTTCTCGACCTTCCTCAACGACATGGTGGGCCAGGTCTTCGCCATGCTCGTGCTCACGGTCGCGGCCGCCGAGGCTGCGATTGGTCTCGCCATCCTGGTCGTCTACTTCCGCAATCGCGGCAGCATCGCCGTCGAGGACGTCAACGTGATGAAGGGTTAGGCGCCGGTGCTCTATTACGCCGCGCCCATTTTCCTGCCGCTCTTCGGGGCGGTAATCGCCGGCCTGTTCGGCCGGGTGATTGGCGCGCGCGGTGCCCAGCTCGTCACCTGCGGCGCGATGGGCGTCGCCGCGGTGATGGCGATCGTGGTCTTCACCGAGGTCGTGCTCCAGGGCGAGACCGCGACCATCGTCCTCTTCGACTGGTTCGCCTCCGGCGATCTCGACGTCGACTGGCTGCTCAGATTCGACGAGCTGACCGGGGTGATGGTCTTCGTCGTCTGCGTGGTCTCGTTCCTGATCCACGTCTATTCCATCGGCTACATGGCGCACGACCCCCATGTGCCGCGCTTCTTCGCCTACCTCTCGCTCTTCACCTTCTTCATGCTGGCGCTGGTCAGCGCCGACAACTTCCTCCAAATGTTCTTCGGCTGGGAGGGCGTCGGCCTGGTTTCCTATCTGCTGATCGGCTTCTGGTACAAGCGGCCGTCGGCAAATGCCGCGGCGATCAAGGCCTTCATCGTCAACCGGGTGGGCGACTTCGGCTTCGCGCTGGGCATCCTCGCGATCTTCCTGATGTTCGACACCGTCTCGTTCGACGCGGTGTTCTCCGGCGCGCCGGGCATGGTGGATGCCGAGGTCACCTTCCTCGGCCACTCCTTCGACTTCCTGGAGGTCGCCTGCATCCTGCTCTTCGTCGGCGCCATGGGGAAGTCGGCGCAGTTCCTGCTGCACACCTGGCTGCCGGACGCGATGGAAGGTCCGACGCCGGTCTCCGCGCTGATTCATGCCGCGACCATGGTGACCGCCGGCGTCTTCATGGTGGCGCGTCTCTCGCCGATCTTCGAATACGCGCCAATCGCGCTCTCGGTGGTGACCTTCTTCGGCGCGACGACGGCGATCTTCGCGGCGACCATCGCGATCACCCAGAACGACATCAAGCGGGTAATCGCCTATTCGACCTGCAGCCAGCTGGGCTACATGTTCTTCGCCTGTGGTGTGTCGGCCTACGGCGCGGGCATCTTCCACCTGACCACGCATGCCTTTTTCAAGGCGCTGCTCTTCCTCGGGGCGGGCGCGGTGATCCACGCCATGTCGGACGAGCAGGACATGCGCAAGATGGGCGGCATCTGGCGCATGATCCCGGTGACCTACGTGCTGATGTGGATCGGCAACCTGGCGCTCGCCGGAATCTTCCCGTTCTCTGGCTTCTTCTCGAAGGACATCATCCTGGAATCCGCCTTCGCCTCGCACACCGGGCTCGGCATGTATGCCTTTGGGCTGGGCATCCTGGCGGCGTTCCTGACCGCTTTCTATTCGTGGCGGCTGCTCTTCTTGACCTTCCACGGCAAGCCGCGCGCCGACGAGAGGGTGATGGCCCACGTGCACGAGGCGCCGCCCGTGATGTGGGTGCCGCTGGTGGGGCTCGCCATCGGTGCGGTCGTGATCGGCTACCTGATGCTGCCGATGGTGGCGACGGACATCGACTTCTGGGGCACGTCCATCCTCGTGCTGCCGATCCACAACGCGCTGGAGGAGGCGCACCACGTCGACTTCTGGGTCAAGGCGCTGCCCATGGCGGTGGGCGTGCTCGGGATCGGGGGCGCCTTCCTGTTCTACGTGTTGAAGCCGGAGCTTCCCGGCCAGCTCGCCACCCGCGCGCGGCCGGTCTATCTGTTCCTGCTCAACAAGTGGTACTTCGACGAGCTCTACGACATCCTCTTCGTGCGTTCCGCCAAGTATCTCGGGCGCAACCTCTGGAGGCAGGGGGACGGTGCCGTGATCGACGGCATCGGGCCGGATGGGATCGCCGCCGCGACGCTCTCGGTCGCGCGCCGCGCCGTCCGGCTCCAGTCGGGCTACGTCTATCACTACGCCTTCGCGATGCTGCTGGGGCTGGCGGCCATTGTCACCTGGTATCTGATCGCCGGCAGGTAGCGGCATGACCGATTGGCCGATCCTGTCCACCGTCACGTTCCTGCCGTTGGTGGGCGTCTTCTTCATCCTCCTGATCCGGGGGGACGAGCGGCAGATCGCGGCCAACTCGCGGCACGTGGCGCTCTGGACCTCGGTAGTCACGTTCGCGC
The DNA here is from genome assembly GCA_022826665.1 of Alphaproteobacteria bacterium. Taxonomy (GTDB): domain Bacteria; phylum Pseudomonadota; class Alphaproteobacteria; order UBA828; family UBA828; genus WTGU01. The sequence goes on from JAJDUK010000055.1 coordinate 38,652, forward strand.
TCTCGATCGTGCTGATCGCCGACTTCGACACCACGACGGCCGAGTTCCAGTTCGTCGAGTTCGTGCCGTGGCTGCCCGAGCACAATATCGGCTACCACTTGGGCGTGGACGGGATCTCGATCTTCTTCCTGATCCTGACCACGTTCCTGATCCCGCTCTGCATCCTCGCCTCGTGGGAGGCGATCGCGACGCGCGTGCGCGAATTCATGATCGCCTTCCTGGTGATGGAGACGCTGATCGTCGGCGTCTTCTGCTCCCTCGACTTCGTGATGTTCTACATCTTCTTCGAGGGGCAGCTGATCCCGATGTTCCTGATCATCGGCATCTGGGGCGGTGCGCGGCGGGTCTATTCGGCGTTCAAGTTCTTCCTCTACACGCTGGTGGGCTCGGTGCTGTTCCTGCTGGCGATCCTGTTCATGTATCTCGACGCCGGCACCACCGACATCCCGATGCTGCTCGTGCACGAGTTCGCGCCGGCGATACAGACCTGGCTCTGGCTCGCGCTCTTCGCCTCCTTCGCGGTCAAGCTGCCGATGTGGCCGTTCCACACCTGGCTGCCGGACGCGCACGTCGAGGCGCCGACGGCGGGCTCGGTGATCCTCGCCGGCATCCTGCTGAAGATGGGCGGCTATGGTTTCCTGCGCTTCTCGCTGCCGATGCTGCCGGAGGCGAGCGCCTTCTTCGTGCCCTTCATCTATTCGCTGAGCGTGGTCGCGATCATCTACACCTCGCTGGTCGCGCTCATGCAGCAGGACATGAAGAAGCTGATCGCCTACTCCTCGGTCGCCCACATGGGGATCGTCACCATCGGCATCTTCACCTTCACCGGCCAAGGCATCGAGGGCGGCATCATCCAGATGCTGAGCCACGGCATCGTCTCGGCGGCGCTCTTCCTCTGCGTCGGCGTGGTCTACGACCGCACCCACACCCGTGAGATCGCGGACTACGGCGGGCTGGTGCACCGCATGCCGATGTACGCCTTCGTGCTCATGGTGTTCACACTGGCGGCCATCGGCCTGCCCGGCACCAGCGGTTTCGTCGGCGAGTTCATGGTGCTGGTGGGGGCCTTCCAGTCCAACACCTGGGTCGCCATGCTGGCGCTCACCGGCGTGATCCTCGGCGCCGCCTACATGCTCTGGCTCTACCGGCGCGTGATCTTCGGCGATCTGACCAAGGAGAACCTGAAATCGATCACCGACCTCAACTGGCGCGAGGTCGGCATCTTCGCGCCGCTGGTCTCACTGGCGCTGGTGCTCGGGCTCTACCCTGAGCCCTTCCTCGACGTGCTCCACGTCTCCGTCGAGAATCTGATCGCCCAGACCAACGGGGCGCCCGGTCTACCTATTGCTGAGACTGAGAGCGTGCCCGTGCCCACGCTCGCGGCGCTGAACTAGGGGCCGGGCGATGCAACCCTTCGTCGAGCCGGACTATCTGCCCGCCCTGCCGGAGCTCTTCCTCGCAGGAGCCTCGGTCACGCTGCTGATGGCGGGCGTCTTCATCGGCGACCGCTCGACCCGGCTGATGACCTGGCTCGCCTGCGTCGCCATGGCTGCCGCCTTCGTCATGGTGTTGGTGCTCCCCGACGAGCGGACGACGACCTTCTTCGGCCTCTTCGTGACCGACCGCTTCGCCGCCTTTATGAAGTGCCTGGTGCTGGTGGGTGCGGCAGTGACGCTGATCGTGGGCCTCGGCTATGTCAAGCGGGAGGGGATGAACCGCTTCGAGTTCCCGGTGCTGATTGTCTTCGCCACCCTCGGCATGCTGCTGATGATCTCAGCGAACGATCTGATCGCGCTCTACGTCGGGCTGGAACTGCAGAGCCTTTCGCTCTACATCGTCGCCGCCTTCCGCCGGGATTCGCTGCGCTCCACCGAAGCCGGGCTCAAGTACTTCGTGCTGGGTGCGATCTCGTCGGGCCTGCTGCTTTACGGCTGCTCCATGGTCTACGGCTTCACCGGCGTGACCGGCTTCGAGGGGATCGCCGAGGCGCTGGCCACCACCGTGCCGGGCAACGTGGCGGCGGAGACGGGCGTGCTGATCGGGCTCGTGTTCATCGCCGCAGCATTGGCCTTCAAGGTCTCGGCGGTGCCCTTCCACATGTGGACGCCCGACGTCTACGAGGGCGCGCCGACTCCGGTCACCGCCTTCTTCGCGGCGGCGCCCAAGGTCGCCGCGATGGCGCTGCTGCTCCGGGTCTTCCTCGGTCCCTTCCACGAGCTTGCCGGCCAGTGGGACCAGATCATCATCTTCGTCTCGATCGCCTCCATGGGGCTCGGCGCCTTCGCTGCCATCGGCCAGAAGAACATCAAGCGGCTGATGGCCTACAGCTCCATCGGCCATGTCGGCTACGCGCTGGTCGGGCTCTCGGCGGGCACGCCTGAAGGCATCCGGGGCGTGCTCGTCTACATGCTGATCTACATGGTGATGACCCTCGGCGGCTTCGCCTGCATCCTTGCCATGCGCCAGCGCGGTCAGATGGTGGAGGAGATCAGCGATCTCTCCGGTCTCTCCAAGACCAACCCGTCGCTGGCGTTGGCACTCGCCATCTTCATGTTCTCGATGGCGGGCATCCCACCGCTCGCCGGCTTCTTCGGCAAGCTCTACGTGTTCCTGGCGGCGGTGGACGAGGGGCTCTACGGACTCGCCATCTTCGGCGTGCTGGCGAGCGTGGTGGGCGCTTACTACTACATCAGGATCGTCAAGGTGATGTACTTCGACCAGCCGGCGGAAGGCTTCGACCGCCCGGTCGGCGTGGAGCTTTCCGCCGTGCTCGCGGGCACGGGCATCATCACACTGTTCTTCTTCGCCTACCCGGCGCCGATTCTGGCCGGGGCGGAAGCCGCTGCCGCGGCGCTCATGCCCTGACCGCGACCGCCGCCACCGCGCCGATGCCGCCGGCGACACTGCCGCCGGGCTACGCTCTGATTGCCCTCGAAGAGGCCGGCAGCACCAACGACGAGGCCAAGACGCGTGCGGAGACGGGCGCGCCCGATGGCACGGTGGTCTGGGCGCGGCAGCAGCGGGCGGGGCGCGGCAGAAGGGGCCGCGCCTGGGTCTCGCCGCCGGGCAATCTCTACCTATCGGCGATCCTCCGCCCCGCCTGCGAGGCGCGGAGCGTGGCGCAGCTCTCGTTCGTCGCCGCGCTCGCGGTGCTCGACCTGGTGGACGGGCCGCTGCCCGGCCGGGCGCGCTGCAAGTGGCCGAACGATGTGCTCGTGGATGGCGGCAAGGTCGCCGGCATTCTTCTGGAATCGGCGCTTGGGCCGGGCGGGCGTGTGGACTGGGTGGTGCTCGGGATCGGGGTGAACCTCGCGTGCCATCCCGGCATTGGTGGCCCCATCCCGTCGACGAGCCTTGTCGACGCCGGTGCTCCGCTGCTTGCGCCGGACGATGCGTTGCCCGCGGTGCTGGCGGCCCTCGCCCGGCGCAGGCAAGAATGGGAGACGCAGGGCTTCGCGGTGACGCGCAGCGCCTGGCTCGCGCGTGCCCAAGGGCTCGGCGGTTCGGTGACGGTGACGAACGGCGGGCGGAGACTCACGGGCGTGTTCGAAGGACTCGACGAGGAGGGCGCGCTGGTGCTCGCGCGGCCGGGCGCAGGCCCGCTCGCCATCTCGGCCGGCGATGTAACATTCGGCGATGTCGCCGATGCGGAGGCGGCGCATGCTGCTCGCGGTTGACGCCGGAAACACCAATACCGTCTTCGCCGTGTTCGACGGCGACGGGGAAGACGCGCCGCGCGGCCAATGGCGGGCCATGACCGACGCCCGGCGCACGAGCGACGAATATGCGGTCTGGCTGGGTCAGCTCCTGGCACAGAAGGGCCTCAGCCTCGCCGATATCGACGAGGCTATCGTCTCCAGCGTGGTGCCGCAGGGGATCGGCGCGTTGAAGTCCCTCTGCGCGGATCATTGCGGCTGCGCGGCGCAGGTGGTTGGCGAGCCGGGGGTGGAGCTCGGCATCGCGGTCAACGTGCCCCGGCCCGAGGAGGTGGGGGCGGACCGGCTGGTCAACACGGTCGGCGCGCATATCCGCCATCCGGGCGCGCTCATCATCCTCGACTTCGGCACCGCGACCACCTTCGATTCCGTGAGCGCAGACGGCGCCTACGAAGGCGGCATCATCGCGCCGGGCATCGGGCTTTCACTGGAGGCGTTGCACCGGGCCGCGGCGCAACTGCCGCGCATCGACGTGAAGCGCCCGGAGAAGGTGATTGCCAAGGCGACGGTGCCGGCCATGCAGTCGGGCATCTACTGGGGCTACGTCGGGCTGATCGAGGGGATCGTCGCGCGCATGAAGGCCGAGATCGCGGCGTCCGTCACGACGGTCGCAACCGGCGGGCTCGCCAGCCTCTTCGGCGATGCCACGGACGCAATCGACCGGGTCGATTCTGACCTGACCATCCGGGGCCTGCGCGAGGTTCACCGGCGCAACCTGAGGGCGCCATGAACGCGCCCGAGAGGACCGCCGCGCCCAGCGTTCAGCGCGACGCGCTGCACTTCCTGCCCCTCGGCGGGGCCGGCGAGATCGGCATGAACCTCAACCTCTATGCTTGCCAGGGCCAGTGGCTGATGGTCGATCTCGGGATTACCTTCGCGGGCGACACGCTGCCCGGCATCGACGTGATCCTGCCGGACCCAGCGTTCATCGAGGAGCGCAGGAAGGACCTGCTCGCCATCGTGCTGACCCACGCGCACGAGGACCATCTGGGCGCGGTCGCCTATCTCTGGCCGAGGCTGCGCTGTCCCGTGTACGCGACCCCGTTCGCCGCCGCGGTGCTGCGCGAGAAGCTGGCGGACACGAAGCTGCTCTCGGAGGTGCCGCTGACCGAGGTGGCGCTCTCCAGCCGGCTCGATCTCGGGCCGTTCGCACTCACCTTCATCTCACTCACCCATTCGATTCCGGAGCCGAACGCGCTGCTGATCGAGACGCCCTACGGGCGTGTCATGCACACCGGCGACTGGAAGATCGACCCCGACCCCTTGGTCGGCGATCCCCTGGACGAGGCCGCGCTGCGGCAGGCGGGCGAAGCCGGCGTGCTCGCGCTGGTGGGCGATTCCACCAACGCGACTGTCGAGGGCGAGTCGGGATCGGAAGGCGAAGTGCGCGAGACGCTCACGCGCCTGATCGCCGAGCGCGAGCGCGGCCTTGCTGTCACCCTCTTCGCCTCCAACGTCGCCCGGCTCGAATCGGTGGCACTGGCGGCGCGGGATGCGGGTCGGGAGCCGGTGCTGGTCGGGCGCTCGCTCCATCGCTACGTGCGGGCGGCGCGCGCCTGCGGCTATCTCGAAGACGTGCGGCTGCTCACGGAGGACGAGGGCGCGCCGCTCCACAGCAGCCAGGTGGTCTATCTCTGCACCGGTTGCCAGGGCGAGCCGCGTGCCGCCATGTCCCGGATTGGCTCCGATAACCATCCGCGGGTGAGCCTCGGCGAAGGCGATACGGTGATCTTTTCCTCGAAGATCATCCCCGGCAACGAGCGGACGATTGGCGACCTGCATAACAGGCTGCTGCGGCGCGGTATCGAGGTCATCACGGAGAACGACGCAGGCGTGCACGTCTCCGGCCATCCCTGCCGGGGCGAGCTGCGCCAGATGTACCAGTGGATCCGGCCGCAGATCGCGGTGCCGGTGCACGGCGAGGCGCGCCACATGCAGGCGCATGGCGCATTGGCCCGCGCGCTGCAGGTGCCGGAGCCGGTCTTCGTCGAGAACGGCGATCTGCTGCGCCTCGCACCGGGGCCGGCCACGGTGATCGGCCAGGCGCCGGCCGGGCGACTCGCGCTGGACGGCGAGCAGATCGTCGCGACCGATCACGTCTCCATCGGCGCGCGCCGCAAGCTGATGCACAATGGCGCGGTCTTCGTCTCGGTCGTGGTCGACCGCAGCGGGCGCACGCTCGTCTCGCCCCAGGTCTCGGGCCGGGGCATCCTGGACGGTGAGGACGAGGAGGCGACGCGGGAGGCAATCGCAGCGGACGTGGCCGACGCGGTGGACTCCCTGCCACGGGCGCAGGCACGCGAGGAGGGCCCGATCGAGGAGGCGGCGCGGCGTGCCATCCGGCGCGTGCTGCGCGAGAGCCACGGCAAGCGCCCGGTGATCGACGTGCAGATCGCACGGGTGCCGGGCTGAGCGGAGCCAGACCATGATTGGACGCCTGAACCATGTCGCCATCGCCGTGCCCGACCTCGCGGCGGCGAGCGCGCTCTATCGCGGGACGCTCGGCGCCGAGGTCTCCGATCCCCTGGACTTGCCGGAGCACGGTGTGACCACGGTCTTCGTCACGTTGCCCAACACCAAGCTGGAACTACTGCACCCGCTGGGCGAGGGCTCGCCGATCGCAGGCTTCCTCGCCAAGAACCCGGCGGGCGGCATCCATCATCTCTGCTACGAGGTGGACGACATCCGCGCGGCGCGCGACCGCCTGGTGGCGGAAGGCGCGCGGGTGCTGGGCGACGGCGAGCCACGCACAGGCGCCCACGGCAAGCCCGTGATCTTCCTCCACCCCAAGGATTTTTGCGGCACGCTGATCGAGCTGGAGCAGGTCTGAGGCTGCGGTCATGGACGCCTTCGGCATCATCGTCGTCTTCGTGATCGCCTGGTGGCTCTCCTTCTTCGTCGCACTGCCCTTCGGGATCAGGCCCATCGAGAATCCGGAGCCCGGCCACGCGCCCGGCGCCCCTCAGCGTCCGCGGCTCTGGCGCAAGGCGGCCATCGCGACGGTGGCGGGCAGCGTGATTACCGGCGCCATCGTCGGCATCGTCGAAGCCGGCTGGCTCTCGCTCGAGACCTTCGCGGAATAGGGGTGGGGCAGGGGGCCGTGACGAGCTACTGCGATATCGCGCCGGGGCATCCCTTCCACGGGCCCTATCACGACCGGGTATACGGCTTCCCGGTGCGGGACGACGACCGGCTGTTCGAACGCCTCATTCTGGAGATCAACCAGGCCGGACTCTCCTGGCTCACGATCCTGAAGAAGCAGGAGGCCTTCGTGGCCGCCTTCGAGGAGTTCGAGATCGCGCGGGTTGCGGCCTACGGCGATGAGGAGCGGGCCCGGCTGCTGGCCGATGCGGGCATCATCCGCAACCGGCTCAAGGTCGATGCCGCCATCGAGAACGCCAAGCGCATCCAGGCGTTACAAGAGTCTCACGGCTCCTTCGTTGCCTGGCTCGACGCGCATCATCCGAGGCTGCACGCGGATTGGGTGAAGCTTTTCAAGGCTCACTTCAAGTTTACGGGCGGCGAAATCTGTCGCGAGTTTCTGCTGTCGACCGGCTATCTGGAAGGCGCCCATCGGCCGGATTGCCCGGTCTACGACGAGATTATGAAACAAGCGCCACCCTGGTCTCGTGCCTGACCCAAATTAGACGGCGATTTCGTCCACTCTCACCCAGCGCCGCTCGGCGTTCGAGAGGATGCAGGCATCTATTACCCGCTGGACCTCCGCCGCAAATCTGAAATCGGGATAGGCCGGCTTGCCGGCGGCAACGGCTTCGATGAGGTCCTGAACCTCCATCACCTTGAAGTCGTTGTAGCCGGCGCCAATGCCCGGAACCGGGTAAAACGCCCCGTAGCGCGGGTCGGTCGGCCCCGTCGAGACGTGCTTGAAGCCACTCGTACCCGGATCGCCGTCCTCCTTGTAGACTTGCAGGTCGTTGATGCGGTCGTAGAAATAGCGGATTGCGCCCTGGGTGCCGGTCAGCTCGTAGCCGATATCCATGCGCTTACCGACCGAGACGCGGCTCATCTCCATGTGTCCGTTCAGGCCGCCGGCGGTCTTGAACATTGCGGTCGCGAGGTCGTCCGTGTCGACCTGCATCATCTGGCCGCTGCTACCGCCGGAATCCATGCTGAAGCCGCCGTGAGCCTCCGGTGCCGGGCGTTCCGGGATGACGATTTCGAGGTTGCACACCACCTCCACGACCGGTTGATCGATGAGGTGCTGCAGATAGGCGAAGCAATGCGCCCCGATGTCGCCGATCACGCCGGAGCCGGCCTGCGCCTTGTCGTTGCGCCAGGAGAACGGAATCTCCGGCCGGCCGAGGAAGTCGGCGCTGAACGAGCCGCGGTAGTAGCTCGGCGCGCCGATCTCGCCGTCCGCGACCAGCCACCGGGCGAGGGTCTGGACCGGATTCTTGATGTAGTTGAAGCCGACCATGGTAATGACGCCGGCCTTCTCGGCCGCCTCCGCCATCGCGAACGCTTCCTTTGCGTCGTTGGCGAGGGGCTTCTCGCAATAGACATGCTTGCCGGCGGCGATCGCGGCCATCGCCATCTCGTGATGGAGGTCGTTCGGCGTGTCGATGTCGACGATGTCGATGGTCGGGTCGTCGATAATCTCCCGCCAATCCGCCGTGTGGCGGCGGAAACCAAGCTCTCGGGCCGCGCGGCTCGCGATCTCCTCGTTCACTTCGGCCACGGCTTCCAGCACGGGAACCGCCGGCTCGCCGCCGAAGGCGAGCGGCTGGGCGCGATAGCACATGGCGTGGGTCTTGCCCATCCAGCCGGCACCGATGAGGCCGATCTTCAACTCTCTCATAATTCATTCCAATCTCAGGGTTATTCGTTGGCGGAGAGGCCACGAGGGAAGCAATAGGAGGAGGCCGAAGAGCACAGAACCGCCCGGCGGCGGCATCCTATCAAGGGCCTCGAAACCGAGCCAGACTCAGCCGGCGAATGGCGCTGGCCTTGGCACCCGCGATCGGTCACCATGCCGCGCAGCGCAGGCCCCGGTGGCGCACCAAGCAGTCGCGCGTGCTGAGCAGGGGAAAAGATGCGGCGCCCGGGTGGCGCCAAAGACCAGGGAGATGACACATGGATCTCGGATTGAAGGGCAGGAAGTCGCTGGTGACGGGCGGCACCAAAGGTATCGGCCGCGCAATCGCGAACGAGCTGGCGGCAGAGGGCTCCGACGTTGCGATCTGTGCGCGCACCGAAGCCGATGTGGAGGAGGCGGTCTCCGCGCTCGCCGCGACCGGCGTTCGCGCGTCGGGCCGCGCGCTCGATGTCGGCGACGGGCCGGCGGTACGTCAGTGGGTCGACGACGTGGCCGCCGAGTTCGGCGGGCTCGACATCGTGGTGCCCAATGTCAGCGCGCTTGCGGCCAGCCCGGACCTCGAGTCCTGGCAGAAGGAATTCAATGTCGACATGATGCATACCGTGCACGCGGTGGAGGCAGCGCTGCCGCACCTTGAGAAGTCCGATGCGGGCTCCATCGTGGTCATTTCGAGCGTCTCGGGTATCGAGATCGACTTCGCCGCCGGTCCCTACGGCGTTTTCAAGGCGGCGCTGATCCACTATGCCGCCGGCCTTGCTCGCCAGCTCGCACCCAAGGGCATCCGCGCTAACTCGGTCTCGCCCGGCAACACCTACTTCGAGGGTGGCTTCTGGCAGGACATCGAGAAAGGCAATCCGGATCTGTTCAATCTGGCCTTGAGCCTCAACAAGACGGGGCGCATGGCGACCGCCGAAGAGGTGGCCAACGCGACGGTGTTCCTTGCGAGCCCGAGGGCGAGCTTCATCACCGGCACCAATATCAAGGTGGACGGCGCGCTCACCGACGGCGTGCAGTACTAAGCCGATCAGGCGGCGATCGGGGGAGGCGGCGATGGCGGAAACGGAGTGGACGGTCTACCTCTCCGGCGAGATCCATACCGACTGGCGCGATCGGGTCCGCGATGGGGCCAAGGCGGAGGACCTCGATATCGCCTTCGTCTCCCCGGTCACCGACCACGCGGCGAGCGACGATTGCGGGGTCGCCATCCTTGGTGCCGAGGAGAGACCATTCTGGAAGGACCACAAGGGCGCGCGGGTCAACGCGATCCGCAATCGCACGCTGATCCGGCGCGCGGATATCGTGGTGGTGCGCTTCGGCGACAAGTACCGGCAGTGGAACGCGGCCTTCGATGCCGGCTACGCTGCCGCACTCGACAAACCCATCATCACGCTGCACGAGCCGGCTCTGACCCATGCGCTGAAGGAGGTGGACGGTGCAGCGCTTGCCGTGGCCGAGACGCCCGAGCAAGTGGTCGAGCTGTTGCGCTACGCGATGACCGGCACCTTGCCTTCGGCCGCATGAATACCCTTGGGATGGCAGCCGAGACATCGCCAGCCGCGCTGCCGATCGAGCGCTATTCGGTTCTCACCTGCCCTGCCTGCGGGCATCGGGCGCGGGAGGAGATGCCGGGCGACGCGTGCGCCTTCTTTCATGAGTGCGCCGGCTGCGGCGAACGGCTGCGACCTCTGCCGGGCCATTGCTGCGTTTTCTGCTCCTACGGCACGGTACCGTGCCTGGCGAAGCAGACCGGGTGCTGTTCCGCCTGACAGGAGCCGAGACCATGCCCAAGATCGACATCGACAGGGTGCCGGTGAAGACCGGCTCGCTTTATCCGCCGCCCTACAACGTGATGGCGGACGGACGCATCAAGCAGGCGCTGGGCGATGCAGGCGGGTTGACCCAATTCGGGGTCAACCTGACGCGCCTGCCGCCCGGTGCCGCCAGCGCACAGCGCCATTGGCACGAAGCCGAGGATGAGTTGGTCTTCGTCGTCTCGGGCGAGCTGGTGCTGATCGAAGAGGGCGGCGAAACCCCGCTCAGGGCAGGGGAGGCGGCGACGTTCAAGGCCGGCCATGCCGACGGCCACTACCTGTTGAACCGCTCCATGGAGGATGCCGTGGTGCTGGAGATCGGGACCCGCGCCAGCGAGGAGCGCTGCCAGTATCCGGACATCGATCTCGTCTACGAGAAGCGCGGCGGCACGGTCCACTTCACCAACAGGGCGGGCGACCCTTACGACTGATCCGCGCCGGGGAGCAGCCCCGGCCTATTCGCCGATGGCCGGTCGGTAGGTCCCGAAGTTCCAGAGGTGGCCTTCCGGGTCGCGTGCCGAATAGTCGCGGGAGCCGTAGGGCGTGTTCTCCAACTCGCGAACGATCTCGGCTCCGGCCTCGACGGCGCGCTCGTAGTGGGTGTCCGCATCCTCGACCACGATATAGATCGACTGAGTGACGCCGCCGAGGTCGCAGGGCGTCCGCATCTGGAGCTCGTCGTCTCGTATCGAGCCCACCATGACCACGCCGCCATCGAACGCGAGCTGGGCATGGGCAATCGTGTCGTCGGGACCCGGAACAACGAAGTTCTCGCTGAAGCCGAAGGCCTTCTTGAGCCATTCAATCGCCGCGGGCGCGTCTCGGTAGCTAAGGCATGGAATGATGGAGGGACCTGTCTCGGTCATGGCGGCATCCTTCATGCTCTGTAGTAAGGGGTGCTCGGCGGGGCGTTCGGCCTCGACCTGCGCTTCTGGGGCTGGCGGCGGAGGCTGCTCCTCCGCCTCCGGCTGTATGGGCTCCGCCACCGTCTCCGGCCGCTCGGGCTGGACTTCGGCTTCGAGCAGGGCGTGTTCGAAGCAGCGCGCAGTGTTGCGGCCCGGTGGGCCGAGGGCGAGGAACGCATCGTACGGCAGGCCGAGGGTCTGGCCGACCTCCTCCACCTCTTCAACCGTCCGCAGTTCAAGGAAGCCCTCGTCCGCCTCTGCGACTTCGACGATGAAGGTGGTGGTCACGGCCTGCCGGTTTTCGTCCAGCACCACCGGCCCACCGAACGGCGTGTCGAATTCCAGCTCGGAGAGGGCTTCGCGCAGGCTTTCGTGACCCTCCCCGAGCTCACCGTCAGTCTCTTCCAGGGCGAGAAACAGCGCCTTGGCATTGACGTAATAGGAGAGCGCGAAAAGGCTCGGCGCCGGGTCTGCGTCCGGGGAGCCCTCCCGGTAGCGCTCTGTGAACGCCTCCCAGTCGTCGTTGTCGTCGCTCTCCGATACCGGCAGCGCCGAAATCGCACCCTCCAGCAAGGGGCGGATGGCGTCGCCCGCGCGCAAGAGGCTGCCGCTGAGCGTCGTCGAGCTCGCCACGATGGCGGCCTGACCACCGGCCTTGCCATAGGCTTCGAGGAAGCTCTTCGCCGTGCGGGGGTCCAGCGCCAGGAGCAGCGCGTCCGTCTCGGCACGGGCGACCCTCTCTGCGAGACGCGTGGTATCGCTCGCGCCGGGGGAGACCCAGTGGTTCCCCAGCACGTGGCCGCCTGCGGCGCAATAATCCAGCATGAAGCCCATGAGCTGGGTGTAGGGCAGGGAATAGTCCTCTCCCACCGTCACGATCGTGCGGATGTCCTTCTCGTCGTAAGCGTAGCGACCGAGTCCCCCGATCCACTGCATGCTGTCGGGGTTGAAGCGGAAGAAGTTTTCGGCCGGCGCGCGCAAGGTGGCATCCTGCGCGGCCGACGCCCCGTTGATGAAAGTCACGTCCGGCACGCTCTTGGCGAATTCGCGGATCGCGATTCCTTCGATGCCGGCGAGGGGGCCGATGACGATGCTGGCGCCGCCATCGATCAGCAGGCGCGCTTTCGCGACCACCGAGTCCGGCGTCCCGTCCGTGGACTCGATGAGGGTCTCGATGGGCCGCTCGCCGTCGCCCTCCTCGTGCTCCTGCACGGCAATTTCGTAGCCGCGCAGGGCATCCCGGCCGAGCGGCTCGAACGCCCCTTCAAGGGTCGCGAGCACGCCGATCTTTAGGGTGTCCGTTTCGGCGTTCGCCTGAGCGCCGATCAGGAAAGGTGTGGCGAGCAGGACGGCCCACGCCATGCGGCGAAGAGCGCATGGCGTGGGACCGCGGACTCGCCCAGGTCGTCCGCTTGCTGAGCGTGGCGGTGCCTTCGTCACGCTATGCCGATCATGTCAAATGTATGCCACTCAAAACATTGGAAGTTTGGCGGAGCGTCCCAGCGCTCGCGCGACACCGGAGCAAGCCCTTATAGCCGCCTGCACCGGCCAACGCCATGCGCGCGTCGCAAGGCACGGCAGGAGCGTCCGCTCGATTCCGGTCGTGACCGCTCTGGCCTCAGAGGCTAGGCTATCAGCCAGCGGGTAGCCGGCGCTTGGCTTCGTGAGTCCGGCCCGGCGCCCTGAAAAGGGAGGAAGCAAACATGGCTAAGACTAAGGAGCATCGGAGTCTGGGACCGAGCCGGCGCTCGGTCCTCAAGGGCGCTGCCGCAGTGGCCGGCGTCGCGGCCGGCACCAAGGCGCTCGGCGGATTTCCGACAATCTGGGCGCAGGACACGAAAGACATCGTGATCAACCATTCCGGCATGTCGTATTCGACGATCATTCAGATCGCCGAGCAGGCGACTGTGGATCTGCCGTTTACGGTGGAGATGTCCGTTACCGATCACGCCGGCATGCTCAACCGGCTGACCACGCAGTCCGATTCCATCGATGTCGCCGACATCGAGCTCTGGATGCGGGTCATCACCGTGCCGCGCGGCATCTACCAGGCGGTCGAGCCAGCCAAGATCACGCATTGGGACAAGGCAACCACGATCTATCGGGACGGCCAGCTAGAGGGCAAGCAGATCTCGCGTCAGGGGGTCTCGCCCCATGAGGTGATGTATTTCACCGATGCTGACGCGAATGCGCTCGCCGACGGCAACACCGACTATGCGACCATGATTCCGGGCGTGTTCAACGCCGATACGCTCGGCATCCAGCCGGTCGAGATCGGCCGCCCCATCAACAATTGGCATGAGCTCTTCAACGACGAGTTCAACGGCCGCGCGGCGGGCATGGACATCCCGCCGATCATGATCATGGATGCGGCGCTCGCCATCGAATCCACCGGCGAATACACCTATGCCGACAAGGGCAACATGACCAAGGAAGAGATCACGATGACCGTGGACCGGCTCATCGATCTCAAGAAGAAGGGTCATTGGCGGGCGCTTTGGGGCACCTTCGACCAGTCGGTGCAGCTGATGACCTCAGGCGAGGTGGTGATCCAGTCCATGTGGTCGCCGGCGGTGACCGCCGTGCGCGCCCAGGGCGTGCCCTGCGTCTATCAGCCGCTCGCCGAGGGCTACCGGGGCTGGGGCAACGGGCTCAGCCTGATGAGCCACCTCGAAGGCAAGAGGCTCGGCGCGGCCTACGACTACCTCAACTGGTACTACAGCGGCTGGATGGGCGCCTTCATCGCGAAGCAGGGCTACTATCTCGGCGTCTCAGAGACCGCGAAGGCCTTCATGGAGCCCTTCGAGTGGGATTACTGGTATGAGGGCAAGCCGGCTGAGGATACGATCCACGATCCCTACGGCACCCCGATGGAGAAAGCGGGGCACGTGCGCGACGGCGGCTCGTTCTCGCAGCGGTTCGGCAACATGGCGTGTTGGAACACGCTGATGGACAACCACCAGTTCCTGCTCAAGAAGTGGACCGAGCTGCAGACGGCCTAAGTATCGTTATCCGCGCGGGCGGGGCTGGTGAACTAGCCCCGCCCCGATCTTTCGCTCGATGCGACTCAGACTTTCATTGAGCAACGGCACCGGCGCCACGCGGAGGCCGGGGGTGAAGGCGGTGCCGCTCGGCTTCGCTCTGGGGGTCTTCTTCATCCTGCCGCTGGGTGTGCTGCTGGCGGTCAGCTTCTTCGAGAACGACATGATCTTCGGCATGCGGCCCGCGCTTACGCCGGAGAGTTATGTCGAGCTGTTCACCACCATGAACACGCTCTGGCTCTATCTGAGCACGTTGAAATTCGCGGCGATCGTCTGGGCCGTTACGCTGCTGATCGGTTTCACCATTGCCTATTTTCTGGTGTTCCACGTCCGCTCGCTCTTGATCGCGATCGGTCTCTTTCTGCTTTGTACCGTTCCGTTCTGGACCTCCAACATCATCCGGATGATTTCGTGGATACCGCTGCTGGGTAAGCAGGGGCTGGTCAACCAGGCGCTGATGGGTCTTGGTATCGTCGACGATCCGGTGGAGTGGCTGCTCTTCTCGGACTTCTCGGTGGTGGTGAGCTACGTCCACCTGTTCACGCTGTTCATGATCGTGCCGATCTTCAACTCGATGGCGCGCATCGACAAAGCGCTGATCGAGGCGGCGCGGGACGCGGGTGCGAGCTCTCTTCGCATCATGTGGGAGGTCATCGTTCCGCTCTCCCGCAGCGGCATCGCCTTGGGCTCGATCTTCGTCATCGTGCTCGTGATGGGCGACTTCTTCGTCATCAAGGTGATGAGCGGCGGGCGCAGCGCCTCCGTCGTCTCCTCCATTTTCGAGGACATCAACGTGCTGCTGTACCCGTCCGGGGCGGCGAGTGCCGTGGTGCTGCTGATCGTCGTGGTGATGATGGTGATGGGTGTGCTGCGGGTGGTCAACATCCGCAGGGAACTCGCGGGCAGTTCGTAGGAGCGGAGGCATGGCGCGATCGGCGAAGACCCATAAGCCTCGGCCCTGGACCTTCTATCCGCTGGCGGTGTTCTTTGGGTTGTTCGTGCTGTTCCTCTACGGCCCGATGTTCTGCATCTACATCCTTTCGTTCCAGGGGCCGAACGCCTCGCTGGTGTTCCCCATGCAGGGCCTCTCGCTGCACTGGTTCGAGGCTCTGTTCGGCCAGGCGCGGACCGGCGACGTGGGCGGCGCGTTCGCGCGCTCGTTGCCGCTCTCGCTCATCATCCTGGGTATCACCGTGCTCTTCTCGGTAGCGGCGGGGCTCGCGTTCCGCAGCCGGTTCTTCGGCAACTCGGTGATCTTCTACACGGCGATCGGGAGCCTCGTGGTGCCGGGCCTCGTGCTCGGCGTCGGCATCACGCTGCTGCTCCAGCTAATGGGCTGGAACGCACATTGGTACTCCTCCGCGCTCGGCGCGCACCTCACCTGGACGCTGCCCTTCGGGCTGCTGATCATGTTCGCCGTGTTGAGCCGCTTCGATCCGCGCGTGGAGGAGGCGGCGCGCGATCTCGGCGCGAGCAACCTGCAGTCCCTGCGCTACGTGATGATCCCGATCCTGCTGCCGGGCATCATCGCGGTGGCGCTCTTCGGCTTCACGCTCTCCTACGACGAGTTCCCGCGCAGCACGTTTACCGTCGGCGCCCGCAACACGCTGCCGCTGGAAATCTGGAGCATGACCACCAACATCACCTCGCCGGCGCTCTATGCTCTCGGCACCGTGACGACGGCGATCTCCTTCTTCATCATCCTCATCTCGCTGACCGCCATCGGCTTGATCCAGGCGCGGCGCCAGCGCTCCCAGCGGCAGGGGCCGGGAGGGTAGGCGTGCGTCGCGGGGCCGATCAGGCCCGTTGACGCGTCACCATCCGCTTGGTGCCCTCGTAGCGGAGGCTCTTGCAGAGGCGGGCGAAGCCGTCGAGGTTCTCCACGATCCGCGCGAAGATGCAGCCCTGGTTGGGGTGCGGCGTATCGCCGTACCAGAGCCTGGTGGGGAAGCGCATCCCGGCGTGGCGGCCGTAGGCGAAGGTGACCTCCTTGAGCCAGGGGTCCCAGATGAAGTCGCCGGGGGCCATCCTCGTCTGCCGGTTTTCCAGCTCGTAGCCGAGCGTCGGCACCATGTCGACGCGGTCCAGATAGAACGCCGCGTGGCCGAAGAAGGCGCAATGGATGATGTAGGCGTCGATCGGCATCATGTCCCAGAAGGCATCGCAGGTCTTGGGCGCGGCGGTCTCCAGCAGCGCGCCGACGCAGACCTCGCCGTCGATCTCGATCTCGAAGCGGCGGAAGTTGTCGGAGATGTCGTTGGGGATCTCGAACTGGTCGTACCACCACTCGTCCCACATCTCACGCTGAGCAACCGTATCGACCGATTTATCCGCCATGAATGCCTCCTTCGTTTTGGCGCCGTGCGTCCGGGGAGCGACGGTAATGATACGAAATCGTTGCCGGCACCAGGCAACCTCTTTGCCGTGCAGTCCGGAAGGAGCAGGAGCGCGTCTGCGAACCGGTGTCAGCGTGGACAAGGGCGTGCTGTTGAGCTACATTGTAGCCCAACAATGCATCCTCGAGGATCGGATCATGAACACCGTCGTCCGTGCCCGTATAGACGAAAAGACCAAGGACGAGGCCGCTGCCGTGCTGGCCGCGATCGGCCTTACGGTGTCCGACGCCTTTCGCTTGATGATGGTACGGATCGCCGCTGAGAAGCGACTGCCCTTCGAGCCCCTGGTGCCCAATGACGAGACGATCGAAGCCATGAGAGCTGCTCGGCGCGGCGACTTGATCGCCGTCGGCGGCGTGTCTGAACTGATGGCCGATCTGAATGCGGACGATTAGACGGACCGCCGCGTTCAAACGAGACTACAGACGCGAGAAGAAAGGCCGCTTCGCCAAGACCCTCGACCTGGAGGTCGAGAACGTTGTAGCCGATCTGGCATCCGATCGGCCCCTACCGCAACGTCATCACGATCACGCGTTGACCGGGCCGTGGAAGGACCATCGCGACTGCCACGTTCGGCCCGATCTGGTTTTAATCTATCGCAAGCCGGATACCGACCATCTCGACCTCGTACGTTTGGGCTCCCACAGCGAGCTCGGTCTTTGACCGGAGCGGTTGTCGGGTGCAACGAGTCCTCTCTCGATGAAGCCGGTATTGGGGTGTGGGAGCCGACCGCCGATGGTGGAAAGGGCGGGGCCGTTCGGCATCGCGAGAGCCTGATATAATACCGCCCCATGAATCTTCATCGGATGCTTGAGGAACGCGCGCGCGCCGGCAAGCCCGTGCGCGTCGGACTGATCGGGGCCGGCAAGTTCGGCACCATGTTCTTGGCCCAGGCGCAGCGCACGCCCGGCCTTCACGTGATGGCGGTGGCGGACCTCGATCCCGCCCGCGCCGATGCCGCGCTCGCCCGCGCCGGCTGGGAGGAGGACGAGCGCCGCGCGCGCTCCTTCGCCCAGGCCATGCAGAGCGGTGGCACCCACGTCTGCGACGATGCCTTCGCGCTGATTGGGGCGGACGGCCTCGAAGTCGTTATCGACGCGACCGGGCATCCGGCCGCAGGCATCGCCCATGCCCGCGCCTGCTTTGCTGCCGGGCGGCACGTGGTGATGGTCAACGTCGAGGCCGACTGCCTTGCCGGGCCGCTGCTCGCCAAAGAAGCGGCGGAGGCCGGCGTGGTTTATTCGCTCGCCTACGGCGACCAGCCGGCGCTGATCGCGGAGATGGTGGACTGGGCGCGGGCTTCGGGCCTCGATGTCGTCGCCGCCGGCAAGGGCACGCGCTACCAGCCGGGCTTTCACCACGTGACGCCGGACGATGTCTGGACCCACTACGGGCTCACGCCGGCGGAGGCGGAGGCCGGCGGCATGAACCCGCAGATGTTCAACTCCTTCCTGGACGGCACCAAGTCGGCGATCGAGATGACCGCCGTCGCCAATGCCACCGGGCTCACGCCGGCGCCCGAAGGGCTCCGCTTCCCGCCCTGCGGGGTCGACGACCTGCCGACAGTGCTCCGGCCGCGCGAGGAGGGCGGCACGCTGCACCACAAGGGCCAGGTCGAGGTAATCGCGAGCGAGGCGCGGGACGGCAGCGCGCTCAACGGGCACTTGCGCTGGGGCGTCTATGCGGTGTTCGAGGCCGGCACCGACTATGTTGCGGCCTGCTTCCGCGAGTACGGGCTCTGTACCGATTCCACGGGGCGCTACGCTTCGATGTACAAGCCCTATCACCTGATCGGGCTGGAGCTCGGCATCTCGGTGGCGTCCGTCGCGTTGCGCGGCGAGGCGACTGGCGCGCCGACCGGGTTCCTCGCCGACGCGGTGGCCTGCACCAAGGCGCATCTGCAGGCCGGCACGCGGCTGGACGGGGAAGGGGGCTACACCGTCTACGGCCGGCTGATGCCGGCTGCGGCGAGCCTCGCTGGCGGCCATCTGCCCATCGGCCTCGCCCACGGCATCAGATTGACCCGTGCCGTCGAGCCCGACACGCCGCTCACCTGGGACGACGTGACCGCCGACGAGAACGATACGGCGGCGGAGGCGGTGCGAACCCGGCGCGCGATGGAGGCAGCGTTCAAACACGAAGAGTCGGCGGCGCAGGCGGCTAAGCCTGCTTGAGGGGGAGGATGATGCCCACGCACCTTTCCGCCGAGGCTGTCGCCCAATACGAGCGCGACGGCTTCCACTTCCCGGTCCAGGCGATCTCGGCGGCGGAGGCGCGCGCCGTCCGGGCCGACGTGGAGGCCGCCGAGCGGCATTTCGCCGAGCGGGGTGAGCGGCTGCGCCATCGGCCCCACCTGCTGGTGACGGCGCTCGATCGCCTGATCCGCAACGAGACGGTGCTCGACGCGGTGGAGGACCTGCTCGGTCCCAACCTTCTCTGCTGGACCTCGCTTTTCTTCACCAAGGACGCGCACGATCCGGCCTACGTCTCCTGGCACCAGGATTCGACCTATTGGGGCCTGAGCAGTCTTGAGGTGGTGACCGCCTGGATCGCGCTCTCGCCCAGCACGGTGGAATCGGGTGCCATGCGGGTCGCGCCCGGCACCCATAAGCTGGATCAGATCTCCCACCGCGACGCTTACGGCGAGCACAACATGCTCACGCGCGGCCAGATCGTGGAGCACGATGTAGACGAGGACGCGGCTGTCGATGTCGTGCTGCAGCCGGGCGAGGCCTCGCTGCACCACGTGCGCCTGATCCACGGCTCCGGCCCCAACAACTCGAACGACCGGCGCATCGGATTCGCCATCCGCTACATCCCCACGCATGTACGCAACGTCGTCGGGCGCGACTACGCGGCGCTGGTGCGAGGCGTCGACGAATACGGCTATTTCAATATCGAGCGCCGGCCCGAGCGCGACCTGGAACCAGAGGCGTTGGCGGCCTACGAAGCCGCGAACGCGAGCCACAACGCCGTGCTCTACGCGGGCGCGGAACAGATGCGCGGCTGATCCGTAACCAACCACATCCTGTCCCCCTCCCCGGAGGAAAGGCCTAACGCGATGGCCGGCGACTCGCTGCTCTGGACGCCGTTTCGGCTGCGCGGACTCGAGCTTCGCAACCGCTTCGTTCTGCTGGCCCACTGGAACGGGCTCGATGCGCCGGACGGGACCCCGACGGAGGACCTCGCCGCTTATTACGCGACGCGGGCGCGGGGCGGGGCCGGTCTCATCGTGACCGGCAGCCACGCCATGCATCCGGTTGGCCAGATGAGCCCGAACTACGGCCGGGCGTGGGACCGGGAGGCAATTCCGGCCTACCGACGGATCGTCGATGCGGTCCATCCCCACGGCGCGCACGTCTTTGCCCAGCTCAGCCACGCCGGGCACACCAGCCTCAGCCATCCGCCACGGGAGCTCTGGGCACCCTCGCAGATGCCCGAGCCGTACTCGCGCTACAACACGGTCGAGATGGGGCCGGCGGAGCTCAAGGCGGTGATCGAGGGATTCGCGGCGTCGGCGGTCAACATGCGCGAGGCGGGCTACGACGGGGTCGAGATCAAGGTCGGTCACGACGGCCTCCTGCGCAGCTTCGTCTCGCCGTTCTTCAACCGCAGGCAAGACGCCTACGGCGGCTCGTTCGAGAACCGCATGCGCCTTCCACTCGAAGTGCTCGCGGCGATGCGGGACGCGGTTGGCCCCGACTGGCCCATCTCGGTCCGCCTCTGCCTGCATGAGTACACCCCGTTCGGCTACGGCCTGGACTACGGTCTTGAAGTGGGCCGGGCGCTCGCGGCAAGCGGGCACGTCGATCTCTTCAGCTCGGACGCGGGATCGTTCAGCAGCTTCTGGATGGAGGTCCCGCCGGCAGCGGTGCCTCAGCTCGCCTTCAACGACCTGAACGCCGCCCTCAGGCGCGCGACTCCGCTGCCGGTGGTCGCCTTCGGGCGGATCAAGAAACCGGCGGACGCGGAGCGCATACTCCAAGAGGGCGATGCGGACCTCATCGGCATGGCGCGCCCGCTCATCGCGGACCCGGAGCTGCCGAACAAGGTGCGCGAGGGCCGGCTGCGCGAGGTGCGCCCGTGCATCGCCTGCAACGACGCCTGCATCCTGCAGGTCATGCAGCGAGACCCGATCCGCTGCGTGTCGAACCCGGCGGCCGGGCGTGAGCTGCAGCGCGGCGCCTTAAGCCCCGCTGCGATGCCCCGCCACGTTGTGGTGGCGGGAGGCGGCCCGGCCGGGCTGAGCGCCGCGGTGACCCTGGCCCGGCGCGGCCATCGCGTGACCCTGTTCGAACGCGAGAACGAGCCGGGTGGCCTCATCCGGCTCGCCGCCCGCCAGCCGCTTCACGCCGAAATCGGGGAATCAGTGCTGCATCTCGCCTCTGAGGCGGAACGTCTCGGGGTCGATGTGCGGCTGGGTGAGGAGGCGAGTTCGGACGCGATCGAGACGCTCGGCCCCGACGCCACGATCATCGCCACCGGCTCGCGTCTTTACATGCCGGGGCGCGACACACGCGACGGGGCGAGCCCGCCTGTCGCAACCGAGGGTCTCTGGGCCTCGATGGGCGGTCTCGTCCCCGGCGTGGCCAACGACTCCAGGGTGGTCTCCACCGACGACGTGATGTCGGGACACGTCGAAGCCGGGCAAGGCGTCGTGGTGCTCGACCGCAACGCGCACTGGAGGCGTGCGGCACCGCCGAGTATCTGCTCGAGGCGGGTCGGCAGGTCGAGTTCGTGACGCCGCTCGGGGTGGCCGGGGCCGACCTCGAACCGAGCAACGCCGCTCTCTTCTACCAGCGCGTCCGTCCGAATGGGCTGCGCGTCGCCACGCACACGGACATCCGCGCGATCGAGCCGGACGGCGTGGTCCTGATCGACGTCCACACCAACGAGGAGCGGGTCCTCCGCGATGTCGATACGATCGTGCTCGCCATCGGGCGCCGGTCGAACGACGCACTCTTCTGGGCGTTGCGGGAGCGGCTGCCCACCTTCCGCATCGGAGACTGCCGCGCGCCGCGCTTGCTCCAGCACGCGATCTACGACGGGGACACCATCGGGCGCGAGCTGGACGCGCGGCTCGCCGCGGCCGAATGACGGTGGTCACGGTGCAGGCGGTCGCCTCAGGACGGAGGAATTCATGACAGATTTGTCCCTCGCCTACACACCGGCGACGACGCTTGCCGGACTGATCAGGGAGAAGAAGGTCTCGCCCGTCGACGTGGTGCGGAACAGTCTCGCCCGCATCGAGGAGGTGAACGGCGCGCTCAATGCCTTCTGCTTCACCTATCCGGAGGAGGCGCTCGCTCAGGCGCGGGAAGCCGAGCGCGCGGTCATGGCTGGAGAGACGTTTGGGCCGCTCCACGGCGTGCCCATCGCCATCAAGGACCTGACGCCGACCAGGGGGAAGCGCACCACGCTCGGCTCCCTGATCTACGAGAACTGGGTGCCGGACTTCGACGTGCCCATCGTCGAGCGCCTGCGCGCCGCAGGCAGCATCCTGGTGGGCAAGACCACGACGCCCGAGTTCGCCTATGCCGGCTTCTGCAAGAGCGCGCTCTGGGGCGACACCAACAATCCCTGGGATACGACGCGCTCGCCGGGCGGCTCGTCCGGCGGATCGGGCGCTGCCGTTGCGACCGGCTGCGTGCCGCTCGCCGAAGGCACGGATGCAGGAGGCTCGGTCCGCATCCCGGCGGCCTTCTGCGGCACCGTCGGACTGAAACCGACGTTCGGACGCATCCCGCTGCAGATGCTGCCGACCGCGTTCGACGACCTGCTTCACTTCGGCCCGCTCTCGCGAACGGTTGCGGACGCGGCGCTCTTCCTGAGCGTGACTCAGGGCCCCGATGATCGAGATTTTCTCTCGTTGCCCGCGGGCCCCGAGATCCAGGTGCCGCCGCCGTCGGATGTTCGGGGTCTCAAGCTCGCGGTGAACTACGACTTCGGCTTCTACGCCATCGACGACGACGTGCGCGCCCAGACCCGGGAGGCCGCGCGCGCGCTCGAGGACGCCGGCGCCACGGTCGAAGAGGTGGAGATTGCCTGGACCCGCGACGTTATCGATCGCTGGGTCGATCACTGGGGCGTGCTGCAGGCCGCCTGCTTCGGCCGGCATCTTGGTGAGTGGCGCGACCGGATGGATCCGGTCCTGGTCTCCTACATGGACAGAGGCCTCGCCATGGGCGCGGTCGATTTCAAGAACATCGAAATCTTTCGCACGCAAATGTGGGAGGACCTGCGGCCGATCTTCGCCGAGTACGATGCGCTGCTGACGCCCACCTGCGCGCAGCCGCCCCCGCCGAACGGCACGCTCGATCCGGACTATTACCGCCTGGACGAGCAGGGGCGCTTCTGCGGGCTCTACATGACCTATCCGTTCAACTTTCTGCATCAGTGCCCGGCGCTGGCGGTGCCCTCCGGGGTCACGAGATCGGGGCTGCCGACCAGCCTGCAGATCGTCGGCCGGCGCCACGACGACAACGGCGTGCTGCGGGTGGGCGCCGCGCTCGAGGCGGTCCGTCCCTGGGCCGCGCGCACGCCGCCGTTGTGATCCTCCGGCCCTTGCCCGCATTGCGCTTTGACGCAGCCTTGGGCATAAACGCGGCGCGTTCGTTGGGAGCGAGGCGACGGTCATGCGGCGCTCACGTTACTTCCTGCCGACACTGAGAGAGAACCCGGCCGAGGCGCAGATCGTCTCGCACCGGCTGATGCTGCGCGCCGGCATGATCCGGCAGTCGAGCGCCGGCATCTACAGCTGGCTGCCGCTCGGCCACCGGGTGCTGCGCAAGATCGAGCAGGTGGTGCGCGAGGAGATGGACGCCGCCGGCTGCCAGGAGCTTCTGATGCCGGCGATACAGCCGGCCGAGCTCTGGGAGGAGAGCGGCCGCTACCACGACTACGGCAAGGAGATGCTGCGCATCACCGACCGGCACGAGCGCCCCATGCTGTTCGGCCCGACCCACGAAGAGGTCGTGACCGACATCTTCCGGGGCTCGGTGCGCAGCTACCGCGACCTGCCGCAAAATCTCTATCAGATTCAGTGGAAGTTCAGGGACGAGCTGCGACCGCGCTTCGGCATCATGCGGGGCCGCGAGTTCTACATGAAGGACAACTACTCCTTCGACATCGACCATGCCGGCGCCGTGCGCTCCTACAACAAGATGTTCGTGGCCTACCTGCGCACCTTCGCTCGGCTCGGGCTCACCTCGATCCCCATGCAGGCTGAGAGCGGGGCCATCGGCGGCGACTACAGCCACGAGTTCATTGTGCTGGCGGATACGGGCGAGAGCGCCGTCTATTGCGACCGCGCCTGGCTCGATACCGACCCGCTGGCACTGGGGATCGACTACGAGGCAGACCTGCAACCCATCGTGGACGAGTGGACCCGGCTCTACGCCGCCACCGACGACAAGCACGATGCCGCTGCCTGTCCGGTGGCCGCGGACGCGCTCTACCAGGGGCGGGGCATCGAGGTCGGCCACATTTTCTACTTCGGCACCAAGTACTCGAAGGCGATGGGCGCCACGGTGACCGATCCGGACGGCGCCGAGGTCGCGGTCGAGATGGGCTCCTACGGCATCGGCGTCTCGCGCCTCGCGGGCGCGATCATCGAGGCGAGCCACGACGATGCGGGCATCATCTGGCCCGAGGTCGCGGCCCCGTTCAAGGTGGGCCTGATCAACCTGCGCGCGGGCGATGCGGCCTGCGACGAGGCCTGCGAGGCGCTCTACGGGCAGCTCGTCCAGGCGGGGGTCGAGGTGCTTTACGACGATCGCGACGAGCGCGCGGGCGTCAAGTTCGCCGAGATGGAGCTGATCGGGCTGCCTTGGCAGGTCGCGGTCGGCCCGCGCGGCGTCAAGGCAGGCACGGCGGAGCTGAAGGCGCGGGCCGGCGGTGAGGCCGAGGCGCTCTCGTTCGAGTCGGTGTCGGCGCGCTTGATCGGGGGCTAACGGCCGGCGCGCATGTTCTCGGCGTTCGAACGCCTCGTCGCGTTTCGCTACCTGCGCGCCCGCCGGCAGGAAGGCCTGGTCTCGGTCATCGCGGCATTCTCCCTGATCGGAATCTTCCTCGGCGTCGCCACGCTCATCATCGTCATGTCGGTGATGAACGGCTTTCGGGAGGAGCTGCTGACCCGGATTCTCGGGCTAAACGGCCACATGACCACCTATGCCTTCGAGGACGGCTTTGCCGACTACGATGCGCTCGTGGGGCGTATCGAAGGGGTGGACGGCGTCGTCACCGTCTCCCCCATCGTCACCGGGCAGGTGATCGCGGCAGCGAACGGCAGAGCCACCTTCGGCCAGGTGCGTGGCGTGCGCGAGGCACACCTGGAGGCGCGGCCGTTGCTGACGGAGAACGTGCTCGCGGGCACGCTCGACGGTTTTGCCGCCGGTGAAGGCGTCGTGATCGGCAACCGCATGGCCCGCAGGATCGGTGTCGGCGTCGGCGATTCGATCACGCTTCTCTCGCCGGAGGGCCGTACCACCCTGATGGGGTCGGTGCCGCGCTCGCGCGCCTATCCGGTGGCGGCGATCTTCGAAATCGGCATGTTCGAGTACGACAACACGTTCGTCTTCATGCCGCTCGACCTGGCCCAGATCTACTTCAGGAAGAAGGGCGCGGTCACCGCCATCGAAATGACGGTCGCCGATCCCGAGCGCATACGGGAGGTCGAGGCGGGCGTGAAGGCGGTTGTGGGCGGTCAGGGCTGGATCGTCGACTGGCGCCGAGCCAACGCGCAGTTCGTCAACGCGCTCCAGGTCGAGCGCAACGTCATGTTCGTGATCCTGACCCTGATCGTGCTGGTGGCTGCGTTCAACATCATCGCCGGGTTGATCATGGTGGTGAAGGACAAGGGGCGCGATATTGCGATCCTGCGAACCATGGGGGCGACGCGCGGGCAAATCCTGCGCATCTTCTTCATGAACGGCGCGGCGATCGGCGTGGCGGGGACAGTGCTGGGCGTGGGCGGCGGTGTCGCCTTCGCCGCCAACATCGACACCATTCGGGTCTGGCTCGAGGGCTTGACCGATACGGAGTTGTTCCCGGCCGAGATCCGCTTCCTCTCGCAACTGCCGTCGCGGACCGATCCGACCGAGGTGGTGATCGTGGCGGCGATGGCAATCGGGCTTTCGTTCCTGGCGACGATCTATCCCGCCTGGCGGGCGGCGCGGCTCGATCCGGTGGAGGCGCTCCGTTATGAATAGCCCCGCTGAGAGCAGCGCGCCCTCGCTGGAACTGCGCGGGGTGGTGCAGACCTTCTATCAGGCGGGCAATGCCATCGAGGTGTTGAAGGAAGCCTCGCTCACGGTCTCGCCGGGGGAGATGGTGGCGCTGGTGGGACCGTCGGGCGCCGGCAAGTCGACGTTGCTGCAGATCGCCGGGCTACTGGAACGGCCGGGTGCCGGCGAGGTCGCCATCACGGGAGAGCGCTGCGAAGGTCTGCCGGACCGGCGGCGGACGAGGCTCAGGCGCGAGCGACTGGGGTTCATCTATCAGTTCCACCACCTGCTGGCCGAGTTCTCGGCGCTGGAGAATGTGGTGCTGCCACAGATGATCGCGGGCCGCTCCAAACGCGCGGCGCGGGAGCGAGCGCGGGAGCTGCTGGGTCGCCTCGGGCTCGATGCGCGCGAGGGGCACCGGCCCTCACGCCTCTCGGGCGGCGAGCAGCAGCGCGTCGCCATCGCGCGCGCCATCGCCAACCAGCCTGTGGTGCTGCTCGCGGACGAGCCCACCGGCAACCTCGACCACGAAACTGCGGACTCGGTGTTTGCGGCGCTCCTCGATATCGTGCGTACGACCGGCCTTGCCGCGCTCGTTGCGACCCACAACATGGCGCTGGCCGAGCGCATGGACCGGCGGCTTGCGCTGGAGAACGGCGTGCTCGTCTCGCTCTGAACCGATGACCTCCGATACGAATAACGCGCCCGTGCTGCTCGTGACCCACGTCACAGCCATCGACGTGGGCGCGATCCCGGACCTACTCGCCAACCTGGGGCGGTCGTCACGGGTGATGCGGGCGAACAAGGGCGAGCCGTTTCCGCAGGATGTCGAAGCGCTCGGCGGTGTGGTCAGCTTCGGCGGGCCGCAGAGCGCCAACGACGATCACATCGACTACGTGCGTGCGGAACTCGACTGGATGCCGCGCGTGATGGCGGCGGGCGTGCCGCTGCTCGGCATCTGCCTCGGAGGCCAGATGGTGGCGCGCACCCTGGGCGCCACGGTGGGGCCCGACCCCGACGGGCTCTACGAGTTCGGCTACTACCCGGTTGAGCCGGTGGACGGCGCGGCCGAAGACCTCGCTCTTGACGGGACGCTCGACGTGGCGCACCGACACGGCGAGGCGTTCACAATCCCCGCCGGCGCGCGCCGGTTGGCGCGGCGCGACGTGTTCGAGAACCAGGCGTTTCGCTACGGGGCGACAACCTGGGGCGTACAGTTCCATCCGGAGGTCAACGACGCGGTGCTGGGGCGTTGGCTCGACCGCGATCCACCGCCCGAAGACCTGGAGCGCAACGGCGCGCAGACGGTGGCGGTGCAGCGCGCCAAGCACGCGCGCTATCATCGGGCGATGCACGACTGGCTCGGGCGCTTCCTCGCGCTCTGGCTCGCAAGCGCGGAGCGCTGACGTGGTGAGGAGTCTGATCGTCGGCGTGACCGGCGCGAGCGGCGCCGTCTACGGCGTGCGCCTGCTCGAGGTGCTGCAGGAGACACCTGTCGAAACCCACCTCGTCGTCAGCAAGTGGGGGCAGCGGACGCTGGAGCACGAGACCGGCCGGAGCCTTGGCGACCTGCGCGCGCTCGCGGACCATCACTACGGCGCAGGCGATATGGCGGCGCTAATGTCGTCGGGCTCGGCGGCCATCGACGGCATGGCGGTCGCGCCCTGCTCGGCGCGGAGCCTCGCCGCGATCGCCTGCGGGCTCAGCGAGAACCTGATTCACCGTGCCGCTGACGTCATGATCAAGGAGCGCCGGCCGCTCGTCCTCATGGTGCGCGAGACGCCGCTCAGCGCCATTCACCTGGAGAACATGCTCAAGCTGGCGCGGCTCGGCGTGACAATCCTGCCGCCCGTTCCGGCCTTCTACAACGAGCCGGGATCGATCGACGAGGTCGTCGATTACACCGTCGCAAGAGCGCTGGACCAGTTTGGGCTCAAGGTCGAACTGGGCGAGCGCTGGCGTGGCGACCTTGTGCGTCGCGCGGCATCCTCAGAGGGCTGATGTAAGTCGGGGCCGTATAGACCGGCCCCGAAATCAGAACGTGTGGGCTGCCGCGATCGCGATGGCCCGCTCGATATCGGCAATGGCGCCGGCCATCTCGCGCCCGATCAGGTCCATCTTGCGGATCTGCTCGATGCGGGGCTCGACCCGGTCAATCTCCCGCTTCGAGTAGATCGTCCGCAGGATGTTGCAGCTGTCGACGAGGCAGATGAGGGCGACATCACGCGGGTCGGGAATCTCATCCGAGAACAGCACGTCCGAGATTCGCTTTTTCGCCTCCTGCTCCACCTTGCCGTCAATGGTCGGGTAGCGGCGGGAGCGAAAGACCCAAAGGAATTTTTCCTCCTGACGCTGCAACACGCCGCGCTCCACCAGTTTTTCGAGCGCGGTCGCCCGAATCGTCGCGTCGTGACTGGCGGATGCTTCCTCGGCGGAGAGGGTCTCGATCCACGCCCTGCTGTCCGCCGTACTCTTTTCACCTGCGATCCGGGCCAGCGTGCGGTCCAGTAGGGGATCGCCCGTCGGGTTGGTATCGATGACCATCAGTTGCTCGGGGTCGGTATCGATCCGGTTCGCGAACGCCAGGTCCATCAGGACCGCGCCCGTCAGTGCACGGTTGAGCGTGTGCTCGCTCACTGGCAAGAAGGTGCCGTTCTCGTCATGGAGAAGGAGCACCATGATTTCTTCATAGAATGTCAGCATGGCACCGAATTCCGGGGTCAGGTCAGGGCTGGAGACTGCGAGGACGGCACCTCATGCAAGCGCCGCAATAGCCGCCTCACTTGTGTCGTGGCACTCGATGATCGCTAGAAATCCGCTCATTTCCATGACCGATCGACAATCGGGTTGCAGGGCGGCCACGGTCAGTTTCCCGCCGCCTTGCTGGCATTTCCTCGCGCTGACCAGCAATGCCCGCAGCCCCGCGCTGCTCACGTAACCCATCTCCGCGCAATCCAGTGCCACACGAACGTCTCCACGCTCCACAATCGCAGTAATCGTGGCCTCCAGATCCGGCGCAGTCACTCCGTCCAGGCGGCCGTTAAGGGAGACGACGACAGCTGCTCCCTCGGTCCTTTCAACAATGTCCATCGCGGCCTCGCCCTCCGCTTTGGGTTACCCGCGCTCGGCGGCACGCGGGACAAAGATACGCTGTTCGAGTCGTTTTCTGCAATGGTCAGACGCCGCCGCCGTCACGCCAGAGTCGAGGCCAGTTGAGGCCGAGGAGGAGGGCAGCGACCAGGCCCTCCGCCGCAACGATGCGCACTGCATTGGCGCCGCCGAACAGCTCGCCCATGAGGCCGATATTGGTGAAGCCGATCACGCCTGCGCCGATGGTGAGCGAGAGGATGCCGAGCAGGCGGCCACGCATCTCTGGCGGCGCGATCCCGTAAATCAAGACGGTCTGCATGGTGGAGAAGCCCGCCGCGCCAAGGCCCACGAAGAAGATCACGATCGCCATCGGCGCGACATCCGTCATCCAGCTCGCGACGAAGGCGAGCGCGGAGTAACTCGCCGTGCCGAAGAAGTAGAGCCGCCGGTACGCCCCCGGCCGCACGCCGAGGGCGGCAATCAAGAGTGCGCCGGCAAAGGCGCCGCCACCCTCCAGCGCGGCAAGGCCACCGATAGCGGCAGCATTCAGGCCGAGGTTCTCAGTGCCGATGACCGGGATCATCGAGACGAAGGGGAAGCCCCAGATGTTGAAGATCACCGTGACATAGAGGATGCGGCGGACTTCGGGCTCCTGCGCCAGAAAGCGGAAACCCTCACGAAAATCGCCCAGCAGCCTCGCGGAGCGCTGCCCGACACTGGAAGCAGCGAAGGCCTTGGGCACGCCCGGCGTCAGGATCAGGCAAAGCGCATAGAGCGCTGCCGCCAGGCCAAAGGCGCCGCCGAGGCCCAGCCACTGATAGAGCAGCCCGCCGAACAACGGACCAATGAGCCGCATGGCGTTGCTGGTGGCGCTGTCGAGGCTCATGCCGGCGGCGATCCGCTCCGCCCCGGCTGCATCGCCGATCATCCGCCGCCTGACCGGCATGTCCGTGGTCCAGACGACACCGGAGAGGAAGGTCGCGAGCGCAATGTGCCAATAGGCGGCGATGCCCGAGAGCGCGAGGCTGAGAACGGCGAGAGAGACCAGTGCCGCGAGCCCCAACGAGCTATAGAGCAGAATGCGCGGGGCCAGGCGATCGGCGAAGGTGCCAACGATGGGGCCGAACACGGCGAGTGGCAGCATCCGCAGGATGACGAGAAGCGCCACCAGCACCGGCGACCCCGTCGTCTCGACGGCGAAGACGCCAACCACCAGCAACTCCAGCCAGCGGGAGCCCATGCTGAGGAGGCCGATGAGCCAAAGGCGCAGATAGAGGCGGTCGCCCAGAAGCTCGGTCAGCCGGCGCGGCAGGATCATCGATGGCGACTCGCGTTGGGCGGCAGGGTTGAGGGGGCAGAGAGCCAGTCGGTGGCCCGGTCGGGCAACGGAAAGCGCGGCTTCAAAGGCGCCGGCACCGCACCACTATGACACGAACCGGGACGGATGGGGGGATAGTGGGTCCGGCGGGCGCCGTTCGGCGCGTATTCTGGCGCTGTAAGCGTTGATTGCATTGAAATCAACGCTTACAGTACTGGGACGGATAGCGATGGGGTTGGTGCAATGGCTAGCATTACGATCCGCAACCTCGACGATGGCGTGAAGACGCGGCTGCGAATTCGTGCGGCCGAGCACGGACGTTCGATGGAGGAAGAGGCGCGGGTTATCCTGCGGGATGCAGTCGGGGCGGAGGCCGGAGCGGACAACCTCGCCAGTGCCATCCGCGCGCGCTTCGCCCCGTTCGGCGGGGTGGAGCTTGATCTTCCGCCGCGCCAGCCCATTCGCGAGCCGCCCAGCTTCGATTGACGTCTGTCGATGTTCGTGTTGGATACCAATGTCGTCTCCGAATTGATGCGCGCGACACCCGAGCCTGCTGTCCAGGCGTGGGTGGCGGTGCGCTGGGTGGGGGACATGTATTTCTCGGCCGTCAGCGAAGCGGAGCTCCGTTACGGGGTCGCGATCCTGCCTAAAGGCCGACGACGGGACGCGCTCGCCGAAGCGGTCGATGGATTGGTACGAGAGGACTTCGCCGGTCGAGTACTGTCGTTCGACAGCCCGGCGGCGCAGGCCTACGCGGAGATTGCGGCGGCGCGCCGTGCTGCCGGACGACCGGTCTGCCAGGCCGATTGCCAGATTGCGGCGATCGCGCAGGCGCACGGCTTCGCGGTAGCCACCCGCAACGTGCGCGATTTCGCTGGTATGGGTATCGAGGTCGTCGACCCATGGGCGGGTGTGTGAACGGAGTCACCGCGGTGCTTACCTCCTGTTGCCTCCCCGTGACGCATGGTGAATTGTCCCAGCGACACGACCGCCGGACGCACAAAAGGGGGCCGCGTGCCGAGAATCGACAAGCTGGAGATCGATCTGTTCCGCCTGCCGCTGCCGGAGGCGATGGGGGCTGCGGCAGCGGGCGTGATGACCGCCTTCGACATGGTGACGGCGCGGATCACGGACAGCGACGGCGTCTCGGGCGTGGGCTACACCGTGGCGCACCAGGGGCAGGGCGGCCCCATCGCGGCGCTGTGCGACGGCTCCTTCCGCTCCAGCGTCGAGGGCCGCGACTCGGACCTGATCGAGACCATCTGGCGGGACATCTACAAGCGCCACCACTATGCCGGCCGGGGCGGACCAGTGGGCTTCGCGCTGGCGGCGGTGGATGTCGCGCTCTGGGATATGAAGGGCAACCGGCTCGGCACGCCTCTCTGGCGGCTGCTCGGCGGCGCCAACCCGACGGTCAGGGCCTATGCCGGCAACATCGACCTGAACTTCCCGGTGGACAGGCTGCTGGAAGGCGGCATGGCGAGCGTCGAGCAGGGCTTCCGCTCGGTCAAGATGCGGCTCGGCCGCCCGACCCTCGCCGAGGACATCGCCCGCGTCGACGCCATGCGCAACCATCTGCCCGACGATATCGAGCTGATGGCGGACGCGAACGAGGCTTGGCGGGTGGATCAGGCGGTGCGCGCCATGACGCTGCTCGAGTCCTTCGACCTGGTCTGGCTTGAAGAACCCATCGCGCCCGACAATACCGCCGGCTACGCCCATCTGCGCTCGCTCGGCAGGGTGCCGCTGGCGGTGGGCGAGAACCATCACACGCTCGCGGAGTTCGCAGCGCTGATCGCAGCCGGCGGCGTCGATTTCCCGGAGCCCGACCTCACCACCTGCGGCGGTATCACGCCCTTCATGAAGATCGCGCACCTCGCCGAGGCGCACGGCCTGCCGGTGACGAGCCACGGCGTGCACGACCTGCACATCCACTTGCTGGCGGCGGCGCCTAACGCGGCCTATCTGGAGTGGCATGCCTTCGGCCACGACAGGTTCATGGAGGAACCGCTGACCGTGAAGGACGGCTATGCGCGCGCGCCAGACCGGCCGGGCCACGGCATCATATTCGACTGGCAGGCTCTCGCCGCTCACCGGCCATAGCGCGCCTAACGCCTTGAGCCAGTCGGCCTCATCCCGGAATATCCCGGCATATCCCGAATTGGACTGTCTTTCGGGCGTGGAGAGGGAGGTGCGCGATGGGCGAGAGCGAGAGGGGCAACGTCAAGGAGGGGTGGAGCGCCTGGTGGAGCTTCGCGCGCATCCCCGAATTCCCGGTGGAGGCGGAGAAGACCGCGCTCATCGTGATCGACATGACCTACCAGCAGGCCCACCGCGACTACGGGCTCTGCAAGCGGATCATCGAGGCGGGGCTGGAGGACGACCTTTCCTATTACCTCGACCGGATCGACCGGGTGGTGGTGCCGAATCTGGTGGAGCTCATCGCGGCGTTCCGTGAGGTGGGCGCGCCGGTGATCTACACGCGCTGCGCGTCGCTGGTGGGCGATGGCTCGGACCAGACCTGGCGCCACCGCCACTTCGGCGTGGTCACCACCGTCGACTCGAAGGACGCGCAGATTCTCGCGCCGCTCGAGCCGCAGGAGGGCGACATCATGCTGACCAAGTCGGGCTCGGCGGTGTTTCCCTCGACCAACTGCGAGCATCTGCTGCGCGTGAAGGGGATCACCACCATCGTGGTGAGCGGCATCTTCACCAACAGCTGCGTCGAGGGCACGATCCGGCTCGCGGGCGATCTCGATTTCCGCTGCCTGATGCCGGAGGACTCGTGTGCCGCCATGTCGCCGAGCGGGCACGCCAACGCGGTCGAGTATCTCGACGGCAACTTCTGCCACGTGAAGCCGACGGCGGAGATCGTCCGCCTGCTGGGCGAAAGGCAGGGCGCGGCAGCCTGACGCTAATCCGCTTGGCGGATAACACCGTCGCGGGCGAGAGCGGCGCACTCGGAGTCGTCGTAGCCGATCTCTCGCAGGATCGCGGTGCTGTGCTGGCCGAGGGCGGGCACGTTCGTCTCGATCCGGCCCGGCTCCTCCTGGAACTTGATCGGGATGCCGAGATGGGAGGCGCCGTCGTCTGCCCGTATCACCATGTCCCGCGCGGCAAGGTGGGGGTCGTCGAAGGCCTCCTTGAGGTCGAGGACCGGCGCGAAGCAGATGTCGCGGCCGGCAAACCAGTCCACCCACTCGGCTTGGGTGCGCTCGGCGAAGGTCTCTTCGAGGAAAGCGTGGAGCGGGGCCTGCGCCGGGCCTGCGGGCTCGCGGCCGAGGGGGATCAGGTCGGGGCGCCCCACGCCTTCCAGGAAGTTGACGACGAACTTCATCTCGCCGCCGCCCAGGGTGATGTAGCGGCCGTCCCTGGTGCGGTAAGGGCGGTAGAACGCGGCGCCGCCCTGCGTGCGCTCGGCAGAGGGGTCCGGCGAGCGGCCGTCCGCGAACACGCGGCCGGCGACGTGCGATGTCCATGACACCACCGTGTCGAACATGGAGAGGTCGAGATAGTCGCCGCGCCCGGTGGTCTGGCGGCGCAGCAGGGCCATGAGGATGCCGGCGAGCGCCATGAGCGAGCCTCCCATGTCCGACGGCGGCAGGCAGGCCATGGCCGGCTTGCCGTCGCTATCGACGCTGAGGCTGGCGACGCCGGCGAGCGCGTTGACGCTGAGGTCGTGAGCCGGGCGGTCGCGGTAGGGTCCGGACTGACCGAAGGCGGAGATGGAGGCATAGACGACCTGGGGCGCGCGTGCCTGCACGGCCTCGTAGCCGATCCCCAGGCGATCGACCACGCCAGGGCGGAATGTCTCCAGCACCACGTCGGCGGTCTCCGCGAGGCGCATGAAGGCCTCGCGTCCGGCCTCGCTCTTGAGATCGACCGCGAGGCTTCGTTTGCCTCGGTTCGCGTTGCGGAAATAGACCGTGTGGCCGGCCTGAACCGGCCCGATGGCGCGCGCGGGGTCGCCGTTTTTTGGGTCCTCGACCTTGATCACGTCGGCGCCGTGGTCGGCCATCATCATGGCCAGATGCGGGCCGGGCAGAAACCGGGAGAGGTCCACCACCCTGATCCCTTCGAGCTTCATGGGTCGCCTCCATGTGCGGGTTCGCTCTTGGTTGGCGCCGACATACCCCGTGATGGCCGCGCGCGCCATGGCGCCGAAGCCCAATCCCCCGCGCTCGCGCGCACGTGAAGGCACGTCATTGGCCGAGCCGGCAACGCGTGGCTATGGTCCTGACCAATCGCGCACCGAGTCGCCCAGAGGACGCCGTGCAAGGACTCGCGGAATCGCTCGCCGTCTATTTCGAGCGGCGGATGGCCCGCATCCTCCTCCTCGGGATCATCAGCGGTTTCCCGTGGGTGCTCATCGGCAGCAGCCTCACCCTTTGGCTCACCGAAGACGGGCTCAGCCGCAGCACCATCGGCTGGGCCGGCCTGATCTTCGGCGTCTACGCGTTCAACTTCCTCTGGGCCCCGCTCATCGACCGCGTCCGGTTGCCGTGGCTCTCGCGGCGGCTCGGGCACCGTCGTGCCTGGATCCTCGTCCTCCAGGTCGTGATCCTGGTGTGTCTCGTCCTCTGGAGCACCTTGGATCCCTCGGAAAGCCTCGGCGCCGTGATCGCCATCGGCCTCGCCATTGCCGTCGGCTCCGCGACCCAGGACATCGCCATCGATGCGCTCAGAATCGAGCAGATCGGCCAAGAGGAAGGCGAGGCGATGGCCGCCGGTGCTGCCGTCGCGGTGGTCGGCTGGTGGAGTGGGTTCAAGCTCGGCGGCATCGTCGCCCTGGAAACCGCCGAGGCCTTCCAGACCGCAGGCGTCGAGAACTACTGGCAGGTCACGTTTCTCGTGCTCGGGATCGTGGTCGTCCTCTGCAACGTCGGCCTCCTGTTCGTGAGAGAGGCCGCAGCGGCGGCGCGCATGGCCGCCCAGGCCGAAGACGAGGAGCGGATCGCCGCGCGCCTGCGCGTGTCCGGCCCGCTCGGGCGCATCGCGGCGTGGCTGGGGGGCACGGTCATCAGTCCGCTCATGCGCTTCTTCGAGAGGAACGGAGTGGCGATCGCCGCCGCGGTTCTGGGCTTCGTCTTCCTGTTCAAGATCGGCGAGGCCTTCATGGGGCGAATGTCGCTGGTCTTCTACACTGAGATCGGCTTCACCAAGTCCGACATCGCACTCTACTCAAAGGGCCTTGGCTGGATCGTCACGGTGGGGTTCACGCTGCTGGGCGGCCTCGTCGCGGTCCGCATCGGCCTGATCCGGGCAATGTTCGCATCCGGGATTGCCATGGCACTCACCAATCTCATGTTTGCGCTGCTGGCCTGGTCCGGGAAGTCGGAGGTGCTGTTCGCCGCTGCTGTCGTGATGGACGACCTCACGAGCGCGTTCGCGACTGTTACCTTCGTCGCCTTCATCTCGATGCTGGTGGACCGGACCTATACCGCCACCCAGTACGCGCTGCTGGCTTCGCTCGGCACCGCGGGCCGGACGCTGCTCGCCGCGTCATCCGGCGAGCTGGTGGACTGGCTCGAGGGGGACTGGGGCAGCTTCTTCGTGATCACGACGCTGATGGTGATCCCTTCGCTGGTGTGCCTCTGGGCGATCCGCGCGAAGCTGCGCGAGCTGCTGGCCGGCGCGCGGGTGCGGCTCATGGGGAAGGCCGTGGAGGACGCCCCCTAGCCCCGCATCACTCACCGCCGGCAGGCGTTACGTCAGCGGCGCAGGTATGAACGAAGCCCAGACAGCAGGCTCGTGTCGTGCTCCTGATCCGGCGTCCCACGCCGTTGGCCGCCGAAGAAGTCGGCTGACATCGGCCCAAGGCTGATCAGCCCGCCGGGGAGGAAGCGCGTGACCAGAAGCAGGATTAGCGCATAGCCCACGGTCTGGTATGCGGACGCCTCGCGCAGCAGCTCGAAGCCGCCGATCAGCAGGACGGTTCCCAAAATCGGACCGAGCGCGGTGCTCGTGCCGCCGATCACCACGTAGGCCACCGCGTAGATCGAATCCCAGAGCGAGAACGCGTCGGGATGGGCCAGGATCAGATAGTGCGCGTAGAAGCTGCCTGCGATCCCGGCAAAAAAGCAGGCGATGACGAAGGCGATGAGCTTGTAGATCGCGCTGTCGACGCCGACGCTCCGCGCCAGGATCTCGCTTTGGCGGACTGCGCGCAGAACCGCGCCCATGGGCGAGCGGTCGATCCAATAGGCGATTCCGACAGCGGCAAGCCCGAGCAGCCAAACGAGGTAGTAATAGGACGTCTTGTCCGTGAACGCGATCGTACCACCGCCGAACGGCAGCGGTATCGGGTCGGGCGGCTGGATGTCGACCATGACCCCCATGCCCATGCTGCCGCCGGTGAAGTCGGGGGTCACCAGGATGATCTGGCGGATCACGATGTTGAGCACCAGCGTCACCATGGCGAAGTAGGCGCCGGTCAGGCGCAGTGCCGGAAAGCCGAAGAGCGCCGCGGCTACCGCCGCTATCAGCCCGGCTACGGGCATCGCCGCCCAGAACGACCAGCCCAGATGGCCGGCGAGCATGGCCGATGCGTATGAGCCGATGGTCATGAACGCTGCCTGACCAAAGGTCCACTGGCCGATTATCAGGACCAGCCGAACTCCCAGCGAGACGATCGTGAACACCCCGATGGTGATGAAGACGTGCAGGTAATAGGGGTGCTGCGTGATGACCGGGATCAACCCAGTCAGCGCGATCGCCGCGACAATTGCACCCCGCTTAAGCACGGCCCAGCAACCCGCGCGGCCGGAAGATCAGAATCAGCATCACAGCGCTGAATGCGGCGAGCGACGAATACCCACCGAAGAAGGTGGTGCCGAAGCTCTCCAACGCGCCGAAGGCAAGAGAGCCCACCACGGCCCCGGGGATGCTGCCGAGGCCGCCCAGGATCACCACCATGAAGGCCTTGATGACGACAGGGCCGCCCACGGCGGGCGTCAGCACCTGGATCGGCAGCAAGAGGCCCGCCGCTGCCGCCGCCAACGCGCTGCCGATAAACATACCGAGCGCGCTGATCCAGTCGACGTTGATGCCCTGCAGCATCGCCGCCTCCCGATCCTGCGCGACGGCGCGCATCGCTTGCCCTTCCTTGCTGCGCCAGACGAACAGGAAGAGGAGCGCGATGAGGGGCGCCGCGACGCCCAGGATCATCAGCCGCTCGCTGGGGATGACGATCGTGTCGAAAAACCAGACGGCGCCGTCCACCGGACTGCGAAAACGCTTGTCGCGCTCACCGAACGCGAGCAGCGCGCTGCCTTCGATGAGAAGGAGAATCCCGAGCGTGACAATCATGCTCGGCAGGTCCTGTCCGCGCAGCGGGCGCAGAAATATGCGGTCGAGCACCATGCCGAGCACACCCACGGCGATGGCGGCAATGAAGAGCGCGGCGAAGTAGTTCACGCCCAGTTCGGTCGCCAGATAGAACACGCAGAAGGCGCCCAGCATGTAGAGGTGGCCGTGGGCGAACTGGATCACCCGCATGATGCTGAAGACCAGGCTAAGCCCGACGGCAATCAGTGCATAGGTGGCGCCCAGCATGAGTGCGTTGACCGCGACCTGGCCGTAGAGCATGGCCGTCACGGGCGGACGCCTTTCGGTTGCGCGACCCCGGTGCCGGCTGCGGTGGGCCGGCCTCGCCGTTCAGGCCGGCGCCTGCTCGATTCCATGAATGTCCTCGTCAGCGCCGAGATAGGCGTCGATGACGCGCGGATCGTTCTGAATCCGCTGCGGCGGCCCCTCGGCGATCAGCTTGCCGAAGTCGAGAACCGCGATACGGTCGCAGCAGCGCATAACCGCGCGCATGTTGTGCTCGACCAGCATGACGGTCGTGTTCCGGGCACGAATCCGTTCGATAGTAGAGACCATCGCCTCCGTCTCTCCGGCGTCCATGCCGGTCAGCGGCTCGTCGAGCAGAAGCAGCGACGGGGCGGCGGCCAGCGCGAGCGCGATACCGAGTGCCCGGCGGTGGCCGTGCGGCAGGTTTTCGGCGCGCTCATCGGTGAGGTCGCTCAGGCCCACGAGCTCGATAATCTCGTGCACGGACATCCGTCCCGCCGCCTCGCGGCCGCTCATGCGCCGGAAGCTGAGGCCGCTGTGCGCACGTGCGCTCACCAGGACGTTCTCGAGCACCGTCATTTCCATGAAGAGCTCGGTCTGCTGGAAGGTGCGCACCAGGCCGTGCCGTGCGATGCGGTGCAGGGACCAGCGCGTGATGTCCGTGCCGTCGTAGACGATGCGCCCAGCGCTCGGCGGCAGGACCCCGCTGATGACGTTGAAGAGGGTGGTCTTGCCGGCACCGTTGGGCCCGATCAGGCCGAGAATCTCGCCCTCTTCGACGGTGAGGTCGACGCCACCGAGTGCAGCGAGACCGCCGAAGTTCTTGCCGATTCCCGTAAGCTCGAGGAGTGCCATGGCTTGCGCGCCGGCGCGTGCGGAACGCTAACCCAGGTACACGCGCTTGACTTCCTCGTTCTGGGCCAGCGCGTCGGTCGCGCCGGTGATCACCACTTGCCCGGTTTCGAGGACGTAAGCGTGCTGAGCGATACGGAAGGCCATGCGCGCGTTCTGTTCGATGAGCAGGATACCGACACGCCAGCGCCGCGTGATCGCCGCGATGACCTGGGCGATCTCCTGAACCATCCGGGGGGCGAGGCCGATCGAAGGCTCATCCAGCAGGAGAAGCCGAGGACGGGCCATGAGCGCCCGCCCGATGGCAAGCATCTGCTGCTCACCGCCGCTGAGGCTGCCCGCGCGCTGGCGGGAACGCTCCTTGAGCCGCGGAAAGTGCTCGTAGGTCAGGGCGAGGTCGTCGTCGAAAGCGGAATCTCTGAGCATCAACTTGCCGCTGCGCAGCCTGCGGTAGGCGCCCATCCGCAAATTCTCGAATACGGTCATGTCCGGGAAGACACGCCGCCCCTCCGGTACGTGCGCGATTCCCAAGCCAACGATCTTGTGGGCGGGCACGCGGTCGATGCGCTTGCCGTCGAACAGGATTTCGCCGGCGCTGGCCCGCTTTAGACCCGAGATCGTGCGCACGAGAGTAGACTTGCCGGCCCCATTGGGCCCGACCAGCGCGACCAGGCTCCCCTCGGAGACGGCGAGGGTCACTCCCTTGAGCGCGGGCGCCCGCCCATGATGAACCCATAGGTCCTTGACCTCGAGCAGCATGACCGACGGCACCCGTCTCGGGAACTGGCGAGCGTGGGCCGGCCGGGGGCGAACGCCTTACCCGCCCCCGTACCGGTCTGCCCTCATACGACTTCGGCTCACGGCACCGTTGGCGGCACCACGGAGACGGTGGTCGCCTTCCCGTCCTTGATCGTGTTGAGCACGACGGGCACCTGCATCTGGTGTGGCTGACCCCATGTCTCGGCGCCGCCCCAGGTGATGATCGGCTTGCCGGGCAGCAGCTCCTGCACCACCGTGGACTGGCGGACGCCCTCCACGATCGCCGGGATGTCGTCGATCGAACCGGCTTTCTGGATGCCGGCGAGAAGCACCCTGATCCCCTGGTAGAAGGCGAGCGCAACGGCGGTCCATTCGCCTTCCCGCTCCGTGTATTTCTCACGGAACGCCACGAGCTCCGGGCCCTCGGGGAAGCCGTGGGAGCCGATGATGTAGAAGCCCTCGGCGGCCTCGGGGCCGGCGTGGTTGAGGTAGAGGTTGATATCGTCCTCGCAGCTGCAGCTCATCACGCCCTTGTAGCCAAGCTGACGGGCGAGCTTCAGGAGTTGCGGCCCGGTCTGGCCGACGCAGCCCAGGTTGAGCATGTCTGGGTTCAGCGCCAGCACCTTGGTCACCACCGGCAGCGGGTCCGCTAGGTCGGGATCGAAGTACTCGACGCCGAGCCACTCTAGGCCGAGGGCCTGCACCGCAGCCTTGTCGTTCTGCACGGCCATCTCCGGGAACTGTCCGCGCGGTGAGAGCTCGACCACCGTCTTGAGGTCCGGGTTGTCCTCGAGAACCCTCCCGAACAGGACCGGCGCAAAATTTGGCGGCAGATTGAGTGTGCCGAAGCCGTTGTGCGGCGGTGAGAACACGTCCGGCCGCCACACCGGCGAGACGTGAATGAGTCCTTCCCGCACGTCGTCCGGCAGGCCGAGCCAGGCGTCTGGGCCGTTATCGAAGTGGATCATCAGGATCTTGATGCCTTCCTGATGGATGAAGCGCTCCAGGCCGGCCTTGGCGAGCTTGGTGTCCGCCTTGTGGTCGTCGACGAACAGCTCGATCATGTACGTCTTGCCGCCGACCTCCAGTCCGCCCTGTTCGTTGATCTCGTCGACGTACATCTCCGACGTCGCCCGCAAGGGTACCCCCCATGCGGCGCCCCATCCCGTCATCGCTGACTGGAGCCCGATCTTGAGGGTGTCTTCGGCCTGCGCGGCTGCGCCAGCGAATGACATCGCGAGCACCGACGCCGCGGCTACGAGGATTTTCCGCATGGGTTAAGCCTCCCTGTTTCGACTTCTTACGCGTGTGACAATGCTACGGACTTGGGCCACCAATTGACAAGGCTGGGCACCCCCCAAAGGCGACGCGCCGCAGGCCGTGGCCGTGGTGAAACATCCGGGTTAGTCTGGCGCTGCGGCCCGAGTGGCCGCGTCGTGCGAGAGGGAGGAGGCGATGGCCAACCTTGCCGAGGTCGAGACCTGGGAGGCGCCGGGCGAGATCGACCCCGGGACCTTCAGCGTCATCATGGGCATGTACGAGAACATCGGGCGCGAAATGATGATCACGCTCGAGCGCTCGGCCTGGACCTCGATCATCAATCTCTGCCGCGACTTCTCCGTCGGCATCGCGGACCACGCCTGCAATCTGGTCGCGGTGCCGGATACCGCGCTGCCGGTCCAGGCCATGACCATGCAGCGGATCATGAAGAGCACCGCCCAGTTCTTCGAAGGCGAGATCGAGGACGGCGACGTGCTGATGTGCAACCTCGCCTATCTCGGCAACACCCACATGGGCGAGCCGCTTCTGGCGAGCCCGGTGTTTCACGAGGGCGAGCTGATGTTCTGGTCGATGGCGCGCGGCCATCTGGCGGACATGGGCACGCCGGCCTACGTGCCCACCTACCCCTACTCCAAGGACCTCTACAGCGAGGGGCTCAAGATCCCGCCGATCAAGCTGTTCGAGCGCGGCAAGCTGCGCAGAGACGTGCTGGAGCTCTACCTCGGCAATCTGCGCGCGCGCACCAACAGCCATGGCGACCTGATGGCGCACGTGGCCTGCACCTGGCGCGGCAAGGAGCAGCTTGCGTCCCTGATCGAGCGTTACGGGCCGGAGACCGT
This sequence comes from Alphaproteobacteria bacterium, assembly GCA_022826665.1. GTDB lineage: Bacteria > Pseudomonadota > Alphaproteobacteria > UBA828 > UBA828 > WTGU01. The sequence goes on from JAJDUK010000055.1 coordinate 80,293, forward strand.
GCGGCGCTACACCGCCGCGCTGCTCGACTACACCTCGCGCCGCGTCGGCGCCGATATCCGCAAGATGCGGCCCGGCACCTACTACGGCGAAGACTGGATGGACAGCAACGGCTACGGCACCAAGAACGTGCCGGTGCGCACCAAGCTGACCGTCGAAGACGACATGTGGGTCGTCGATCTTTCCGAGTGTCCGCCGCAGATGATCGGCACGCTCAACGCCTCGCTGCACGGCGCGACTGAGGCCGCCGTGGTCGGTACGCTCGCGTTCTGCGTCGATCCGAGCATCCCGAAGAACGAGGGTTTCCACCGCCACGTCGAGATCATCTGCCCCGAAGGCACGATCTGCAGCGCAACCGCGCCGTTCTCGACCCAGCACTCGACTACGGGCGCGGCGGAGGTGGTCTATCGGGCGCTGATGCGCGCGGCCGCCGGGGCCACGCCCGAAATGAGCGCGGCCGGCAGCACGCTGATCCAGTGGAGCACTTACATCGGCGTCGACGAACGCAACGGGGATAACAAGCTTTGGGCCTATGCCAACTTCAACGAATGTGGCGGCGGCGGCGCAGCCAGCGGGGTCGATGGCAGCCCCTGCATGATGGAGATGGGAGTCGCCGGCGCCATGACCTTCATGAGCACCGAGATGGAGGAATGGCTCTATCCGGTGCTGGTCAAGCAGCAGGAGATCAAGACCGATTCACAGGGCGCCGGCCAGTGGCGCGGCGGGCCCGGCGTGACCACCCACGTCACCGGGCACGGCTCCAGCGCGATGGACGTCTATACGGCGTGTTGGGGGCACAACAATTTGAGCCATGGGACTGTCGGCGGCAGCGGCGGAATCGGCGGCACGGTCTACGCCTTCGATCCGGCGAAACCCGACGAGCGGCACTTCTATTCCGGCCTCGGCAAGTTCCAGCTGCCCAAGGGCTGGGAGTATGTGGTGATCGCGAGCGGGGGTGGGGGTTACGGTGACCCCTACGACCGCGATCCCGCCGCAGTTGCCGAGGACGTCCGCGACGAGATCGTGAGCATCGACGCGGCACGGCATGACTATGGCGTGGTGCTCGATGCCGAAACCCTCGCGGTGGACGAGGCGGCGACGGCGGTGCGCCGCGCCGAGCTCAAGGCGGAGCGCGGCCCCGCGCCGCTCAACTCGCCGATGGAGCCCGGCACTTCGACGCTGCGCCAGAGCCTGATGACCAACCGCGATACCTTCACAGACCTCGACCGCGACCCCTCCGAGGATTCCTCGCCCGACCTTTACGGCCGTTAGCCTTACCGCGCAGCCGCGGGCGCCAAACCAGGAGCCATCCATGGCTTATGTCGCCGCCATCGACATCGGCGGAACCCACACGGACTGCGTCGCGTCTGACGGCCGCGCCGTCCAGTCAGCCAAGGTGCCGACCACCGAGGACCCGACCGATGGCGTGATCCACGGCCTCGAGATGCTGGCAGGCAAGTTCGGCACCGATCTCGCCGCGCTGCTCGGCGATTGCGACCGCTTCGTGTACGGCTCGACCACCGCTACCAACATCTTCGTCCAGCGCCGCCTGCCGAAGACGGGATTGCTCTGTACCCACGGGCATCGTGACATTCTGTGGTTCCGGGAGGGCAACAAGCCCGACCGCTGGAACCTCCGCACGCCGCCGCCGTGGTCGTTGCTCGACCGCCACCTCCGTCGGCCGATCCGCGAGCGGATCGATCAGACCGGCGCGGCGATCGTTCTGCTGGAGGAAGAGGACGTCCGGGAGGCGGCCAGAACGCTACGCGGCGAAGGGGTCGAGGCGGTTGCCATCGCTTTCCTCTGGTCGTTCATCAATCCGGCGCACGAGCGGCGTGCCCAGGATATCGCGCGCGAGGAGCTGGGGGACGGCGTCCCGGTGCTCGCCAGCGTCGACATCCTGCCCGTGATCCGCGAGTGGGAGCGCACCTTCTGCACCGTGCTCAGTGCCGGGATCATGGTGGAGACCCGCGCGCATCTGGAGAGCTTCCGCGCGCGCATGAGCGAGCTCGGCCTCAAGGGCGAGCCGCTGGTGATGCAGTGCAACGGCGGCCACGCGACGATCGACGCCATCCTGCGGAACCCGCTTCCGCTTGTGGCGAGCGGCCCGGCGGGTGGCGCGCTCGCCGGTGTCTACTACGGCGAGCTGACCGACAGCACGGACGTCATGACGATTGATACCGGCGGCACCAGCTTCGACGTGTGCGTGCTGCCGGGCCGCTCGATCCCGATCACTCGGGCGAAGCGCCTCGACACCGAGCCCATCTCCATCCCCTCGGTCGATGTCCACACCATCGGCGCGGGTGGCGGCTCGATCGCATGGCTCGATGCGGGCGGCGCGCTCCGCGTCGGCCCACAGAGCGCGGGCGCTAATCCGGGGCCGGCCTGCTACGGGCGGGGCGGAGCCGAGCCGACGCTCACCGATGCGTTCGTGCATCTCGGCTACATCAACCCCGACTACTTCCTGGGTGGGCGCACCGCGCTCCAGCCGGCCCTCGCCGACCGGGCCATCACGGAGAAAATCGCCGAGCCCCTCGGCCTCGACCTTACCGGCGCCGCAGCGCGGATCGTAGAGATCATGAACAGCCGGCTCGCGGGCGCCATGCGGCTCCTCTCGGTCGAGCGCGGCATCGACCCGCGCCCCTACACGCTGCTGGTGGGCGGTGGTGCCGGGCCGCTGCAGGCCGGCACGCTCGCGAGCAGGCTCGGGATTTCCCGCGTGATCGTGCCCCGCTGGCCGGGCGTGCTCTGCGCGTCGGGGCTGATGCGGGCGGACGTGACGCACAACCTGGTGCGCTCCTTCAATACCACCGCCGAGGCGGCGGATCTCGGCAGGCTCTCCGCCCTCTACGACAAGATGGAGCGCGCCCTCACGCGCACGCTGGAGGAGGAGGGCATCGCGCCGGAGGACATGACGCTCAGGCGCTTCATCGACGCTCGCTATTCCGGGCAGGTCTATGAGATCGAGACACCTGTACCCTCGGCCGAGACACTGACAGCGGACCACCTCAAGACCATCGTCGCCGCCTTCGAGGACGCCCACGAAGTGCTCTACCACTACCGCATGGAAGGATATCCGGCGGAGTTCGTGTCCTGCCGTGTGGAAGCGGTCGGGCGGGTGGAGGCGGTAACACCGGAAGAGCTGCCGGCGGCCGGGCCCGATCCCTCAGCGGCGGCGAAAGCGACCCGCCGCGCCTACCTGCCCGACGAAGGGTGCTTCGCGCCGGTCGGGACCTTCGACGGCGAGAGGCTCGAACCCGGCAACCGCATCGCAGGCACCGCGATTGTCGAGACCGAGGGCTCGACCCTGGTCGTCTGGAAGGATCAGCGGCTGACGGTCAACCGTTACGGCGACTTCGAGATCGACATTGGCGTCTAACGGCACCGGCGGCAGGCCGTGACAGTGGCGAGAAATCCGGGCTAGGCTGCCGTATTGCCATAGCCGCCGCGCCGCCCGCGGATTGCACCTCGGCAGCCGGGAAGCGACGGCGCGCGCGGTGGAAGGCGTGAAGCACGGCGCGAGGACTTCCTATGCCGGCCAACTCCCTCTCGGAAATTCCCCTGATCGACATTGGTCCCTATTTCGGGGGCAGCCGCGCTGACAAGAAACGTGTCGCGGATGAGATCAGTCGTGCCTGCGAGCACATCGGCTTCTTCCTGGTTTCCGGCCACCAGGTGGACCCGGCGCTCATCGAGAGCGTGCAACGCGAATCGAAGGCGTTCTTCGCCCTGCCCCTCGAGGAGAAGCTCGAAATCAAGCAGCGGAAGGAGGAAAAGGGAAGCCGGGGCTACGAGCCGGTCGGCACGGAGCAGCTCTCGGCAACGATCGGTGTGGAGACCCCTCCCGACCTCAAGGAATCCCTGTCGATCGGGCCGCTGGCGGTGCCGGACCATCCGTCCTGCCGAACGGAGGAAGCCCTGCCCCTCTTCAGGCCCAACATGTGGCCTGAGAACCCAGCCACGCTCCGCCCTACTTACGAGGCGTACATCAGGGCGCTGGACCGACTAAGCGAGCACCTGCACCGGCTTGCGGCGATCGCATTCGACCTGCCCGAAGACCACTTCGAGGACAAGATCGACCGGGGTTTCAGCATCCTCCGCGTGCTCAACTATCCGAACCAGCGGGAGGAGCCCGAGGAGGGTCAGCTCCGCGCCGGAGAGCATTCGGACTATGACAATCTGACCATCTGCCTGATCGAGGACAAGCCGGGCGGCCTGCAGGCGCGGAGCCCGAATGGTGCCTGGGTGGACGTACCGTTCGTCGCCGGGTCCTTCGTGGTCAATATTGGCGACTTCCTGATGCGCTGGACGAACGACCGCTGGAAGTCCACGCGGCATCGTGTGGTCAACCCGCCGCTCGCCGCCGGGGAGCGACTCTCCGCCTGCCACTTCATCATGCCCAACCACGATGCGCTGATCGAGTGTCTGCCGACCTGCCACGGATCCGATCAGCCGGCGAAGTACCCGCCGATCCTCGCCGGCGACTACATGATCGAAAAATTCGAGAGCCAGTCGTCCGGCGCAGAGTGGAGCGACGAGGACAGTGAGAAGTTCGGCACCGCTGATACCGAATCGCGCTTCACCCACTGACCGTCGATCGGCGCGTAGACTGGACGTCGAACGACACTCTTGTAGCTACACGTCGGCCGGCACCCAGGGGGGAAGCGGCTCCCCGCCGCAATAGTGGTTCTCCGCCGGGTTCTCGCGGAACACGACGTAGATGTCGGCAGCGTCGACGCCCATCGTATCGTTCAGGATTTCGGCGATGGCATCGACCAGCGCCTTCTTGCGTTCGGGCTCGCGGCCTGGCCTCAAGTCGATCTCGACCAGGGGCACGCCGTCGCCGATCTCTGCGACCACCTCGCGCACGGCGACGTAGTCGTATTTGGTCTGCTTGGGCGCGAGGGTCTTGAGCACCGCTGCCTTGACCGCAACACGGACGACTTCCTGCGTAGTGGCGGGCGTACCGGAAGGGACTTCGAGGCGAATGACAGGCATGGGCAGCGTCTCCTTTCAGATCGCGAACGGCGTGTGGCGGGGCGCCCTGCGGGTCACGAATCGCCGGGTACAGTGCCCGGAGGCAGGCTCTCGATATGGGCGCAGATGTCGCGCGGGCGCGTCAGCCAGATTCGGTCGCGCTGGGGCGCGATGTGCTCGAAGAAGCGGCGCAGGTGGCGTATGCGATAGGGCCGCCCCATCACGAAGGGATGGAGTGAGATCGGGAACACCAGGGGCTGCCCCTCGCTCTGGGCCAGCATCTCGTCGAAGCCGTCGATCAGCATGTCCACGAATTCGCGTGCCGTGTGACCGTACCAGACGATGCCGCGGGTATCGTTGCATTCGACCGGATAGGGCATCGCCATGATGCGGCCGGCGCGGGTCGTCATCCAGATAGGCTGATCGTCGCAGGTCCAGTCCATGAAATAACGATAGCCCGCCTCCTGCAGCAGGTCGGGGGTGACCGCGCTGTTGGAGAGCCAGGGGCTCATCCATCCCGCTGGGCGGCTGCCCTCGTGGCGTTCGATGGTCTCTGTGACCTCGGCGATCAGCGCGGCCTCGGCCGCCTCGTCGAGGTGCTCCTGCATGTCCGAATTGGTGATGCCGTGGCCCAGGATTTCGTGGCCGCGCTGCCTGAGTGCGACCGGAATGTCGGGGCAGTGCTCGTAGATGCCAAGGTTCATCTGCGCTTCAATGGGCACGTCGAAGGCGTCGAACAGCTCGAGCAGGCGCCAGATGCCGACCCGGTTGCCGTAGTCGCGCCATGAATAGACGCTGTGGCTGTTGGCCTGGTCCGCCGGTGCGATGGCCGCGCCCTTGCCCTCGCCGAAGCTGAACTGCTCGATGTTGACCGCGACGTAGACGGCGAGACGCGTGCCGTTCGGCCAGTCGTAGACCGGGCGGCTGGTGATGCTGGAGTAGAGGTAGCGGCCGTGGGTGCGAATCATGACGACTTGGGTCCCGCGCGCCGCTCCGGATGATCCCAACTCACCTTGTCCTGCGCCGCAGCCTAGCCGACCGGATTGAAATCGTGCTCGCCCACGCCCTGAACCAGGGTCACGCGGCAGCCCCGGCCGTCCTTGCCGGAGACCCGGTGCGCGGTCATGGGCGGCACGACGCAATGGCTACCGGGTGCAAGCTCGTGTCGGGCGCGGGGCGCCCGCGTCTCGATCACCACCGTCCCTTCGACGCCGACGAACACGTCGGTCACGACGGTGTGGTAGTGCCACGGAACCTCCTCGCCCGCGCCGATGGTCATGACCTGGACCCGCATGCCATCGGCTTCGGCGACGATGTCGTGGTCGGTGATCGTATAGGGCAGGTCTTCGAGCGCCGTCATGACGTTTTCCGGTCCAGTCTTTGGCTGTGACCGACCAAGATAGCGCCTTCGGCTGCGCCTGTGGATGGATTCGGGCGGTTTCTCCCGGATCGCGAGTCTCGTTAGCATGGGGCGCTGACGGTCTGGGAAGGGCGGTCGCATGGCGCAGGACGCGCATCCCTGTTGGGCGGTTTACGATCTGGATCGGCTGCACGCGAACCTCACGGAGATTCGCCGTCGCAACGGGCCTGATCAGGCTTGCATCGCCGCGCTCAAGGGCAACGCCTACGGACATGGCGCGGTGCCCGTGGCGCGAGCGCTCGACGGCGAGGGGCTGGCGGCCTTAATGACCGGCTCTTTCGACGAGGCCTGCCGGCTGCGTGCGGAGCGACTGCGCACGCCGATCGTCATGTTCGCGGGCGCGCTGCCGACGGGGTTGGCCGATCTCGTCGGCGCCGGACTGGTGCCGACGGTGGTCGATCGGACAAGCGCCGAGGCTGCGGCGCGCGCGGCGCCGACTGGTTAGGCGATTCCGGTCTACGTCAAGGTCAATGCCGGATTGGGGCGGCTGGGCGTGCCGCTTGAGGCGGCTGAGGTCTTTCTCGCCGAGTTGGCCGCCATGCCGGGCCTCGACGTCCAAGGGCTCTACACGCATCTGCCGTTCGGCGACGCGCAGGGGCGCGACTGGGCCGAGCAGAAGCTCGCCGCCTTCGATGGGCTGCTCGCGCGCCTCGCGGCGCGCGGTCTCGTGCCGCCGCTCACCCAAGCACGCGCAAGCGCCTGCGTCGCTGCCGGACTGTCCGATAAGGCCAACGCGATTTGTGTCGGCCACCTGCTTTACGGCCTCTCGCCCTTCGCCGATGACTCACTCGCGGACCTCTCGGCGTACCGGCCTCTCCTGGCCGAGATCGGGAGCCGGCTGATACAGGTCTCCGACCACCCGCAGGGCAGCGATATCGCGATCGGCGGCAGCTACGGCATACGGCACGGCCGGCGCACCGGCGTCGCGCCCATCGGTGTCGCTCAAGGTTTGGTTCGACCCGTGCCGGGCAGCCGGCCGCAGGCGCTGGTACGGGGCAGTCGGGTGCCGATCCTCGCGGTATCGCTCGAACATCTGGTCCTGGATCTCACAGACATCGAGGCCGCTGCGGTCGGCGATGCGGTCCGGTTGCTCGGCAGCGAAGGTGATGCGGCGATCGGGCTGGATGAGCTCGCCACCTGGTTCGGGGTGACGCCGCTCGATACGGTGATGGCGCTCTCCGGCCGACTGCCCGCGCACTACCGCGACGCAGCCGGCGGGGCGGCCGGATCGACTCCGCACCGAAGCGAGGCCCGATGACGAGCCGTCCCGATCTCCCTCGACTGAGCGAGGAGCAGTGCGCCCGCTACCGCGATGACGGCTTCGTGTTCCTGCCAGATCTCGTTTCCAGGGCGGACATCGCCCGGGTGCGGGACGAGCTCGACGGTCTGTGCCGGCTCACCCGCGACGAGGTCATTCTGGAGAATGACGGTCGCACGGTGCGCTCGGTGATGAACCCGCAGGCGTTCAGCAATCTGTTCGGGCGTTTCGTGCGGCATCCGGCGCTCCTCGGCCCGGTGCGTCAGCTTTTGGAGCGTGAGACATACCTGTTCCAGTGCGTGATCAACATGAAGCGACCGTTCCATGGCGCGGTCTGGCAATGGCACCAGGATTTCCCGACCTATTTCCACGACGACGCGATGCCCGAGCCCCGCCTGGTCAACGCGCTGGTCTTCATCGACGAGGTGCGCGAGTTCAACGGGCCCCTGATGCTCATCCCCGCCAGTCACAAGGCACCGGCCTACGAGACCGCTGTGGACGATACGACCACCAGCTACCCGCTACGGGCGGCGGATGAGGCGGTTGTAGGCAGGCTCGCGAGCGAACGGGGGATCGAAGCGCCGAAGGGCGGGCCGGGCTCGGTGATCTTCGCCCACACCAACATTATTCACGGCTCGGGGCCGAACATGTCGCCCTGGCCGCGCACGATGGCCTCGATCACTTACAACGCCATCGACAACAAGCACGGCCGCTCGCGGCGCCCCGATTGGGTGGTGCGCCGTGACTTCGAGGTTCTTGAACCGGTCACTTCGCCGATCTGAGGAAGACGGTGGCGGCCACCCAGGTGTCAGGAAGGCAGAGCGTCGATGCAGGTGGGCATGGCCTCCTCCACCGAGACCGGGCAAATGCCCAGGTCGTCCAGCGTCGACGCCTGCCTGTCGATTATATTGTCTCGCTTCATCAGAGTTACTTGATCGCGGGTCAGCGGCGGATTGGGGTGCGCTGCCATCGCGGCCGCCAGAATGTCCCACGCAAGGAAGGGGCACGGGACCATGAGCGCTCGTCCGGCCACCCGGTCGCGCACCAATCGCACCAACTCTCTGTACGCGTAGATCCTTGGCCCCCCGAGCTCGTACACCCTGCCCCGCGTGGAGGGATCGGCCAGCACCCGTATGCAGGCTTCGACGACGTTGCCGACGAATACGGGTTGCAGTCTGGTGTTCCCGGTTCCGAACAGGGGCATGATCGGAGATCGCTGCGTCATGCGAGCGAGCGTGTTGAGGAAGGAGTCGCCCGGCCCGAATATCACGCTCGGGCGCAAGATCGTGACGTCGTCGAACGCGTCCTTGACGAGCGTTTCTCCGATCCCTCGGGCGCGAACGTAGGGTGAGGGCGATCCGGGATCGGCGCCCACTCCCGAGATGTGGACCAACCGCTCGGCCCCCGCCTGCTTCGCTTGCCGCGCCACATGCAGGGCCCCTTGGCCGTGGACCCTGTCGAATGTCGCGCCGCCCTTCTCGACATAATGACCGACGGTATTGACGACCGAGGCTGACCCCTCCACGGCACGCGCGACCGTCGCCTCGTTCCAAACATCGGCCCGCACGAGCTCGATCCGGCCATTTGGGCCAGGCCTCGCGAGGGACGTGGCTCGGTCCGGGTGACGCACGGCCACACGCACACGGTGGCCTGCCTCGGCCAGGTGCTTGACGATCTGGCGGCCCAGAAATCCCGATCCCCCGAAGACCGTTACGGGTTTCGTCTCCATCGGCTCGACGTAGCATTCGTGTTCAGGAAATGGTGTATGAGGGGCCGCGTCGTCTCCCGTCGCAGCCTTGCGTGTGTCGCCACGGGACAAGGCTATGCTGCCGGCGCCGGGAATCGCAACCGGCGGCGCCCGCCTCGCTTCTGCCTCTCATGCCGTGCACGCCTCGTCCGTCTTCCCCCAGCCCGCCCGCGATGCTGCCATGACTCCGTGTGGCGTGTCGGTTAGCATCGGCACCGACCGGCGCGGCGGATGGGCGCCGAGCGCGGAAGGGAGGGACCGATGGAAGGGCAAGCCGCAACCAATCTGAGCCTCGAGCAAATGGATGTGGAGACGACGCTCCACGCCTTCACACCAATCCACGAGCACGAGAAATCCGGCCCGCACATCATCACAAACGGCGACGGCATCTACGTCACCGACAACAAGGGCGACACCTACATCGACGCGATGGCCTCGCTCTTCTGCGTCAACGCGGGCTACGGGCGTAGCGAGATCGGCGAGGCGATTGCCGATCAGGCCCGGAGCTTCCCCTACTTCCACACCATGGCGGGGCACGCCAACGAGCAGCAGATCAGGCTGAGCGATCGGCTCATGGATATTCTGCCGGACAACATGAGCCGCATTCTCTACGCAAGCTCAGGCTCCGAGGCGAACGACGCCAACGTCAAGCTCGCCTGGATGTATCAGCGCTGCCGCGGCAAACCCGAGAAGCGCAAAATGATCGCGCGGAGCATGGGCTATCACGGCGTGACCGGGATCGCGACCAACCTCTCTGGCCTGCCGCTCATGCACGAGGCCTTCGGGCTGCCTCTGCCGGGCTTCCTGCACACCGAGAAGGGTCACTACTTCTGGGAGGGCGAGCCCGGCGAAAGCGAACGGGACTTCTCCAAGCGCATGGCTGCCGCGTTGGAGGAGCTGATCATCCAGGAGGGACCGGAGACCGTCTGCGCCTTCATCGCCGAGCCCGTGATGGGGGCCGCCGCCTGCGTCTCGCCGCCCGAGGGCTACTTTGAGGAGATTCAGGCGGTGCTCAAGCGCCACGACGTGCTCTTCATTGCCGACGAGGTGATTACCGGCTTCGGGCGCCTCGGCTCATGGTTCGCGACGGAGAAGTACGGGCTTGATCCCGATCTGATCACGCTCTCCAAGGGTATTACCAGCGCCTATGTGCCACTCTCCGCCTCGGTGATCTCGGACCGCGTCTGGGAGGTACTGCACGAGGGCTCGAAAGACATCCCGATCTTCGCCCACGGGCACACGGCAAGCGCCCATCCGCTCGCCTGCGCTGCTGCTAACGCCAACCTTGCGCTGATGGAGCAGGAGGACATGGTGGCAAACGCCTCCTCTACCGGTGCCTATTTCAAACAGCAGCTCGAGGAGCGCGTCGGTCCCCACCCGCTGATGGGGGAGATTCGCGGCGACGGCCTGATGCTTGCGATCGAGCTGGTGGCGAACAAGGAGACCAAGGAAGAACTCAACCTGGAGTGGGACTGCTCACACCGGCTCTTCGATCTTTGCCTCGAGGAAAAGCTGATTACGCGCGGCTTCTTCGGCCACAACTCGACCTCGTTCGCGCCGCCGCTCAGCATCACGCCGGCGCAAGTGGACGACGTGATCGACCGCTTCTCCCGTGGCCTCGACAAGCTGACGGCCGACCTCAAATCGGAGTACGGCTTCAGCCCGGCGGGTTGAGGAATAGTTTTCGGATTTGTCACGACACCTCGCGCCGCTGTGAAGGCGGGCAGGCGCGGGTACCCTGTTTGTGCGACTATGGTGAAATCGCTATAATGTGGGGGTGAAGGGTGACACGTTGAGGCCGGTCGAATGGGTCGCTTCGAGTAGGGCGGATTTGAAGGGTTTTCCGGAGGCCGTGCGAGCACGCGTGGGCTTCGCCATCTACCAGGCCCAGACCGGTTTCCGTCACCGCGACGCGAAGTCGCTTAAAGGCTTCGGCTCTGGCGTTCTGGAGGTGGTCTCACGCTACGACGGTGACACATTCAGGGCGGTCTATACGGTCCGTTTCGAGGCGGCGGTCTATGTCCTGCACGCCTTCCAGAAGAAGGCCAAGCGGAGCGTGACAACGCCGAAACGGGAGCTCGATGTGGTTCGGCAACGGTTACGGGCTGCCGAGCGGCACTACCGAGACACACATGGCGGAGACTAGAACCATGGGCAACCCGGACCCGACGGTCGAACACGGCAGCGGCAATGTCTTTGCCGACCTGGACTTCCCGGACGCCGATGCGCACTTGTTGAAGGCGGAACTCGTCAGCCGCATCGACGGAATCGTCCGGCAACACGGCATCACCCAGACCGAGGCCGCTAGATTGTTGGGCCTGTCGCAGCCCGATGTGTCGCGGCTACTGCGCGGTGACTTTCGCGCGTATTCGCTGGAACGCCTGTTCCGCCTTCTGAATGCGCTCGGACGCGACGTGGACATCGTCATCCGGCAACCGCGTTCGGCCGGCGGCGGCAGGCTCCGAATCGCTGCCACCGATATTATCTGACGACACCATCTCGTCGGCCGCCCGCGGAGTCACAATGAGACGGTTCGTTACCCAAGTACTCGAGGATAGGCTCCCACGCTGCCGGATAGAGCCGGGCTCGACAGGCGGCTGCTAAGCCGCCTGCTTGGACTTGAAGCCGTTCTCCTCGATCCAGCGGGTGGTGTCGTCGAGGGCCAAGGTGAAGCGGCGCATCATCTCCTCGACCTCAGCCTCGGTCATCACCAGCGGCGGGGCGAAGGCGAGGCTGTCGCCGGCGAGCGCGCTCCTGATGATGAGGCCGTGCTCGCGGGCGCGGTCCACGGCATAGGTCTTGACGCCGAAGGACGGGTCGAAGGAGCGCCGGGTCTCCTTGTCCGCCACCAGCTCGATGGCGCCCATCATGCCGACGCCGCGCGTGGTCCCCACCAGCGGATGATCGGCGAAACCCCGGATGCGCTCCTGCAGCAGGGCGCCGACGCGACGCACGTTGCCGAGCACGTCACGCTCCTCCATCAGCTCCTGGCAGCGGAGTGCGACGGCGACCGCCACCGGGTGGCCGGTGGTGGTGAAGGCGTGGGCGAAGAAACCCAATTTGCGGCTCTCGGCCAGCATGGCGTCGTAGAGCTTCTGGTTGATCATCACCGCCGAGATCGGCTGATAAGCGCTGGCCAGCCCCTTGGCGAGAGAAAGGCCGTCCGGCCGGATGTTGAAAGTCTCCGATCCCAGCCAGCTGCCGGTCCTGCCGGAGCCGGTGATGACCTCGTCGGCGAAGAACAGGATCTCGTACTTGTCGAGGACGGCCTGCACCTTCTCGAAGTAGGTCCGGGGCGGCACGATGCAGCCGCCGCCGCCCATCACGGGCTCGGCGAAGAAGGCGGCGACGGTCTCGGGTCCCTCCTTCACGATCAGCTCTTCGAGGTTGTTGGCGAGCCTTGAGGCGTAGTCCTCCTCGCTCTCGCCCGGCTCGCCGTAGCGGTAGAAGTGCGGACAGTCGGTCTTGAGGAAGAGGTCGTTGACCGGCAGGTCGAAATCCGTGTGCATCTGCGGGATGCCGGTGACGCTGGCCGCGCCGCAGGTGACGCCGTGGAAGCCCATGAAGCGGGAGATGATCTTCTTCTTCTCCGGCTTGCCGATGGCGTTGTGGTAGTACCAGGCGAGCTTGACCAGCGTGTCGTTTGCCTCCGAGCCCGAGTTGGCGAAGAAGACCCGGGCCATGGGTACGTGGGTCGAGCCCTTGAGCCGCTCGGCAAGACGCCCCATGGGCTCGGTCGTCTTGTCGATCAGCGAGTGGTAGTAGGGCAGCGCCCGGAACTGCTCGATCGCGGCGTCGACCAGCTCGCTCTCGCTGAAGCCGAAGTTGGCGCACCACATGCCGGCGACGCCCTCGATGTAGTCGCGGCCCTCTTCGTCGATGATGGAGACGCCTTTCCCTCGGGTGACCACAAGCGGCGGCGTCCTCTCCAGCGCGTCGAGATTGCCGTAGCCGTGGGCGACGTGAGCCACGTTGCGCGCGCCGAGGGAATTCGGCTTGCTGATCGGCGCGGCGCTCTCGGTGCCGCCGTTATCGGGTCTGCTGCTGGCATCGTCCATCACGGGACATCTCCGTCTCTTGAGGTCGCCGGCGGGAGCGAGCGTCCGGCGAGGTCAGGCGGTTCGAAAGCACCGGGCTGCAAGCCCGGTCAGCGCGACCGCTCCGGCACCGGCCGATACTGCGGATGCCGGAGCGATATCGGTTTCCTACGCGGCGAGGGGATATTCCTCGTAGTCGGATTCGCAGGGCTGCGTGTCGGTGATGTGGAGCGTCCGCTGCTTCAGCGAGATCATGATGGAGTGGTTGGTCTGCAGCCTCAGCGTCTCCGCCTCTTCCTCGTCATAGTGTGCGCAGATCGAGTGCGGATAGCCGAAGTGGTCCGCCATCGCCGACCTGATGGTCTCCGAATCGAGCTCCTGCGACTGACGCAGCAACCGCTCCAGGCGCACATGGCGGTACATCGTGTTGGGCCAGAGCTTCACCACCTCCGACTCCACGTCCAGCTTGCAGAAGTGGTTGGAGTGAGTGAGCAGACCGTCATCCGGGTAGATGAAGGCTTCCTTGTCCGGGCTCGTCTCGATGTCGATGGCGATGCCGTCCTCATGGGCGATGAGGAAGTTCATCGATACCGAGCGATTGGTACCGCAGATCGCCAGGATGGCCTCCTGCATGTTGCGGGCGTTCATGATGTCGCGCACGCGCATGCGGTAGGGCTTCTCGTATTCGTACTTGCCGTCCTCCGGGGTCAGCAGCGCGTTGATGACCACGCCGATGCCGTTCTCGTTGACGCCCTGGAGGCCGCCGATGGTACCGACCTCGCCGATGTGGATGAAGTCGGGCCCATCGTCCCGATGCACCCGCGAGACCACGGTGTTGATGTCCTTCACCCAGTCCCAATTCTGGCCGATCATCGTGTCGCCGTTCTTCGAGCGCTCGGGCAACACGGCGAACGAGGTGCAGGCATCCATGGCTGTGGGCTGGTATTGCGCCTGTGCGTCGCTCTTCATCATGTTCACGAGCATTTCGTAGCGCACGTTGAGGAGGGTGATCTCCTCCAGGCTGCGGCCCGAACCCTCGACCACGCCATCAATCTCCTCCCAGAAGATCGGGTCCTTGGGCCTCAGCGCCTCGGCCCACCTGGCCGATTCGGCCATCAATGCACCTTTCTCGAAGCCCAGAATCTGGAAGCGCTTGAGATAGCGCTCGAGGTTCTGGCTGATCTCCTTCGACATGATCTCGCCGTGAACGCGGCCACGATCCCTGGGATCACCGGTCAGGTTGAGCACTGGCTTGGTCATCGATCGCCTCCTGCATGGTCCCGTCGTGCGAATTGATCGCTTGTTCTTTGCCGCACGAACGAGCCGGTCGAATTCGTTGCCAGCGGAGAATAGCGCGGCGGCTGGAGCAAGAGAAGGCGGAAAGAGCGCAACAGTATGGGCGGACCGGAAGCGGCACGCGCGATCCTAGGCGGATGCGGGCAAGGCGCAGGCAGTGCTCTCGTGCTACCGTTGCGGCGTTGGGACTCGCCGCTTCCCCGAGAAGCGGGGAGACGGCTCCACCGGTCGGAGGCCGCCATGAAGACGATACCAGCGACCCTTTCGGTCATCTTGGCGACGGTGCTGCTCGCCGGGACGAGCGCCGCCGAGACCCCTCTTGAGCGGGGCACCTACCTGATGGACAGCGTCGCCGCCTGCCCGGTCTGTCACACTTCGTGGACCGAGGACGGCCAGATCACCGACATGCATATGGCGGGTGGCCTGATGTTCGAGGAGGATGACTACACCGCCTACGCGTCCAACATCACGCCCGACCCCGAGACCGGAATCGGCGGCTGGAGCGACGAGGAGATCATCACCGCGATCCGCGAGGGTAAACGGCCGGACGGTTCGATCATCGGCCCGGCCATGCCGATCTCGCTTTATCGGGGCCTCTCGGATCGGGACGTGCAGGCGATCGTCGCCTACCTGCGCTCGATCCCGCCGATCAAGAACGAGGTGCCTGCTTCCGAGTACGAGATCGATCTACCCGCTGATTACGGCCCGCCGCTCGGCGAGGTGCCCGAGGTCGCGTACTACGATCTCGGCGCCTACGGTGAATATCTGGCGGGCCCGATCGCCAACTGCACGTACTGCCATACACCGATCGAGAATGGCTGGCGGGACTACGAGAACATGCTGGGCGCCGGCGGCCACGAGATGGAAGGGCCCTGGGGCGAGACCGTGGCCCGCAACATCACGCCGGATTGGAGTACAGGACTCGGCCGCTGGAACAGCCGAAAGATGCGCACGGCCATCACCAAAGGGTTGAGGCCCGACGGCGACGAGCTCGGCCCGCCCATGCCTTACGCGCGCTACGACACGATGGATCGCCAGGACCTCAGTGCGATCCTCGCTTACGTGCGCTCGTTGCCCCAAATCGAGAACGACACCGATTGACAGCCGTCCGCTGCGGCATGATTGCGCCTTGACGGGTTAACGCGCGAACGGGCAAGCTTCCGCAACTTTTCGGGACGCGAAGGCAGAACCATGACCCTTCAGCAGGTTCCCGTTATCGACATCGCGCCGTTCCTCGGCGGAGAGCGCGACGGCAAAGCGCGGGTGGCAGCCGAGGTCAAGCAGGCGTGCGAAGACATCGGCTTCTTCGTCATCACCGGCCACGGGGTCGACCCGGCGCTGACCAAGGCGACTCACGACGTCAGCCGGCGCTTTTTCGATCTGTCGCTTGATGAGAAGATGACGATCGAGCGCTGGGCCGACGACGTCATCCGGGGATACAGCCCGGCTCTGAAGGAATGCTTGGCCGAAAGCCGCGGCGAGCGGGGTCCGGGCGATCTCAAGGAATCGCTGACCGTCGGCCCGCCGTTCGTGCCGGACGAGCCCTACTATCACTGTGCCGAGGCCGGCCAGCACTTCGTCGAGAACCGCTGGCCGACGCGTCCCGCCGAGCTCAAGGAGACGTGGATCGCGTACTGGGACGCGATGGAGCAGCTTGCCTTCACGCTCATGCGCATCTTTGCTTGCGCCCTCGACCTCGGCGAAGACTATTTCGATACGCGGGTCGACAGGCACGTCAGCCAGTTCCGTGTGCTCAACTACCCGGACCAGCCTGCCCCACCGCTGGAAAACCAATTCCGTGCCAGCGCGCACTCGGATTTCGGCGCCTGCACTATCTGTGCGATCGAGGACAAGCCTGGCGGTCTCCAGGCCATGAATCGGGACGGCGAGTGGGTGAACGTGCCGGTGGTGCCCAATGCGTTCAGCATCAATCTCGGCGACCAGATGCAGATGTGGACCAACGACATGTGGGTTTCCACCCTGCACAGGGTCGTCAATCCGCCGCGTGACAAGGCGAACGACAGCCGCCGACAGTCGATGATCTTCTTCTTCTATACGAACTACGACTGCATGATCGAATGCTTCCCGGCCTGTCAGAGCGCGGACAATCCGGCCAAGTACCCGCCGGTCACCACAAGCAAGAACCTGCTCGACAAGTTCCTGATGATGACCGCCATCGGCGCCTCGGGACAGAGGGCGTCCGATCAGCCATAAGGCGCCGAGTGGCGCCTCAAGAAACGACCAAGGAGCCGTTAAGGCTCGAAACCAAGGGAGGTAGACATGATCAAACGGGCGAGACTCGCGGTGCTGGCAACTGCTGCACTGGCACTGGCGGTGACGGGAATCTTCGGCCCATCGCCGGCTTCGGCCCAAGAGGACAAGTACAAGGTCTTCGTCAGCGTGGGCTTCGAGGGCAACACCTGGATGGATGCGGCGCAGAACCTGATCCGCTCCATGGCCAAGACCAAGGCCTTCAAGGACCGGGTGGAGCTCAACATGCAATCGGCGCGGGCCGATATCCAGACCCAGATCCAACAGGTCAACGCCATGGTCCAGGGCGATGCCGACATCATCATCCTGTGGCCGAACTCGCGCACCGCGCTCAATCGCTCGATCCGTCAGGCGTGCCAGAGGGGCATTATCGTGATGACCTTCGACGCATCGGTGACCGAGCCCTGCGCCTACCACATCGGCCTGGATCAGACCTGGGCCGGTGCGGGGCCCGCGGAATATCTGGCCGAGGAGCTCGGCGGTAAGGGCAGCATCATCGTCATGGGCGGCTACCCCGGCCACTACATCGATCATGCCCGCACCGACGGCGCCATGGAGGTCTTCGCCGCATATCCGGAGATCGAGGTCCTGGTCCATGCCTACAGCAACTGGAACAACGCGCACGCTAGGCAGGAGCTGACCAAGATCGTGGCCACCCACGGCTGGGACAACATCGACGGGCTGTGGACCCAGGTGGGCTGCTACATGTTCTCGCAGATCCAGGTCGAGGCCGGCCGTGCGGACCAACTGGTGCCCTGCGCCGGTAACGGCACCAACGGGCATAGGATCGCCATCGCCGAGCCCGGCACGGTGCCGGGTGCGCTGGGCATGAAGAGCAGCTCCATGGGCTCGCCCAACTGGCTCGGTGCCTACGCGCTCAAGGTCGCCGTCGCCTATGCCGACGGCGGTGCGGAGCCGCCGCGCTTCACCCAGGTGCCGATGCCGCTGGTCGAGCCGGGCCAGGTGGTGGTGTGCACCGAGGGGACGCGCGAGGAACTGCTCGCGCGCAACTGCAACACCTACCATCCAGATCTCGGGGTGCCGCCGAACTACTTCGTCGACGTGTGGCATCCCTGGGTGAGCGAGCTCGACCTGTTCTCGGCGCTCGAAGGCAAGGTGCCGGAAGGTCAGTAGCAAAAGGCCTAACAGGGAGGCACCTTCTACCGTGCGGGACCCGCGCAAGCGGGTCCCGCACGGACGCCTCCGACAGGTCTGACGCGCTGCCGTGGAAGAGAGCGGGAGCGAGGCGCCTGCCGCATTCGAGGTCGTCGGACTAAGAAAGCATTTTGGCGCCACGATTGCCCTGGATGACGTGTCGCTCGCCGTCGGGTCGGGCGACGTTCACGCGTTGCTCGGCGAGAACGGCGCCGGCAAGTCCACACTCGTCAAAATCCTCAGCGGTCTCATCCGAGCCGACGCCGGCGAAATCCAATTGTTCGGCGAGCCCGCGCGGCTCGGCGACCCGCGCACCGCGCACCGCGCCGGCATCCAGACCGCCTATCAGGAAATCTCGCTGATCAAGGACCTCACGGTCACGCAGAACATGCTCCTGCCCTACGAGCCCGCGTATCCGGGCGGGCAGGTGCGCCGGCGGCGATCCGAAGAGCTGGTGCGCGAGATGCTCCAGAGACTCGGCCTGGATGATATCGACCCGCGCGTGGAAGTCGCGACGCTCGATCTCTCCACCCAGCAGCGGATCGAGATTGCCCGCGCCATCTCGCGCGAGCCGAGGATTCTGCTGCTGGATGAGCCGACCTCGGCGCTCTCCGGCAAGGATGTCGAATGGCTGCACGGCCAGGTCAATGCGCTGCGAGAGCGCGGCGTGACCACGGTGTTCATCTCCCATCGCATGCAGGAGGTCCGGCGCTTCTGCGACAACCTGACCGTGCTGCGCAACGGTGCCAACGTCGGAAGCTTCGCGGTCGCAGATATTTCGGAGGAGGAGGTC
This sequence comes from Alphaproteobacteria bacterium, assembly GCA_022826665.1. Taxonomy (GTDB): domain Bacteria; phylum Pseudomonadota; class Alphaproteobacteria; order UBA828; family UBA828; genus WTGU01. The sequence goes on from JAJDUK010000055.1 coordinate 99,245, forward strand.
ATCGCGCTGGTGATCGGTCGTTCGCTGGCCGCAACCTTCCCAGAGAAGCCGCCGCACGCAGCGGGGGAGCCGGCAGACCCGATACTTTCGGCCGAGGGACTCGCTGCCGGGGGCAGACTCAAGGCCCTGTCGTTCGAGCTGCGCCCCGGCGACGTGCTTGGCGTTGCGGGGCTCGAGGGGATGGGCCAACGCGAACTCTTCCTCGCGCTGTTCGGCATGATCAGACCCACGGCCGGCACGGTCTCGGTCTACGGCAAGCCGGTCACCCTGAAGTCGCCACGCGATGCGCTCCGGGCCGACATCGGCATCAGCCTGGTGCCGGAGGAACGCAAGACGGAGGCGCTGGCGCTTGAGATGACCGGGCGGGAGAACGTCTCGCTGCCCGTCATCGAGCGGTTCAGGCGTTTCGGGGTCATCGACACGGCTGCGGAGTCCGCGGCCGTCTCTCGGGTGCTGGACCTGGTGCAAGTGGATCGCCGCGCGCTCCATACCGCCTGCAAGGTCTTCAGCGGCGGCAACCAGCAAAAGCTCGCCATCGCCAAGTGGCTGCTGACCGAGAACCGCATCCTGCTCATGTACGACCCGACCCGCGGCGTCGACGTCGGCACCAAGGCCGAGATCTACGTGATGATCCGCGCCTATGCGAGCGCGGGCGGCGCGGTGCTGTTCTACTCCACCGACGTGTCGGAGCTGGTCAACCTCTGCGATGAGGTGAAGGTCGTCTATGGCGGCCGCGCGGCGGCGACGCTGAGCGGCGATGCGCTCTCGGAGCCTGCCGTCATGCGCGCGGCGCTGGGCGAGGGCGGGGCGCCGTGAACGGCAGGCCGCTGCTGCCGTTGCCGCGATTCGATCGCGCCAGCCTCCCGGTGGTGAACTGGCAGCGCCAGCGCGGCCTTCTGATCTCGGTCGGCGTGTTCCTGGTGATGCTGATCATCCTGCAGCTCGTGAAGGGCGAGGGGATCAGCTACTTCGACGTGAGCTCCATCACCACCGGCGCGACGACGCTCGCGCTCGCGGCCGTGGGCGAGACCATCGTCATCCTGGCCGGAGGATTCGATCTCTCGGCCGGCGCGGTGATCTCGCTGGTCAACGTGATGATTATCCAGTTTCTGGGCGGTGGGTCGGAATTCTCCTCTGACGTTGCCGCGCTTTCGGGCGCCGAGTTCATCGGAGCGGCACTCGCGCTCGCGCTTGCGGTGGGCGCGGCGATCGGGGCGATTAACGGCTTCCTGATCGCCTTTCTTGGCCTGTCGGCAATCGTCGTGACGCTCGCCACGATGTTCATTGCGCAGGGCGCGGCCCTGCTGGTGATGACCCACGCGGGCGGCGAGGCGCCTTGGGAGTTCAGCATGTTCTTCACCGGCGAGGCCATCGCCGGCGTGCTGCCCGCGCCGATCATCGTGCTCGCGGTCGTCATCGTGCTCTGGCTGGCGCTGCGGAATTCGCGGCTCGGGACCGGGATCTACGCCATCGGCAGCGACGAGAAGTCGGCGCTGGCAAGCGGCACCGACGTGCGGATGACGAAGTTCTGGACCTACACCATCGCCGGCGTCTGCTACGGCGCCGCCGGCATGTTCATGACCGCCCAGATCGGCGCCGGAGACCCGCTGATCGGCGCCAAGTTCCTGCTCAAGATTTTCGCCGCCGTGGTCATCGGCGGGACACTGATCGGCGGCGGGCGCGGCGGCTGTGTCGGCACCGTCTTCGGCGCGCTGACGCTCACCATCATCCTCACGATCTTCCTGCTGCTCGGCATGCGCACCTGGTACGTGCCGTTGGCCGAGGGCGCGATCCTGATCTTCGCCGTGCTCGGACTCTCGATGAGCCGGGACCTGCCGGTGGTGGATGTCGTGCGCGGCTGGCGGCAGGCGCTCCGCACGCGCTGGCGAGCACCGGTCGTGCCCTCGGCCGGCCTGGGGGGCGCCGGGTTGTTGCAGGACCTGCTGGGCCGAACGGCGGCGCGCGGCGGCCCCGATCTGACCCGCCCGACCGCAGGCTGGTTCACCCGTAACCAGGCCACGCTCCGCTACATCTCCCCCACCTACGTCATGTTCGCCGTGATCGTGATCGCGACTGTGGTGCTCTTCGGCGAGAACCTGTCGGCGCTCGAATATCTCAACGTCCTGCTGCTGTTCACCGCCTTTCTCGCGATCCTGGGCTTGGGCCAGGGGGCGGTCATCATCTCGGGCGGGCTCGATCTTTCGGTTGCGTGGGCGATCACGTTCCCGGCGATCGTCGTTACCACGTTCTGCTTCGGCGAGAATGGACCGGCCTATTGGGCGGTGCCGCTGGCGCTGGCGATCGGACTCGCGATCGGCTGTCTGAACGGTCTCATGATCGTGCTCTTCAGGATGTCGCCGATCATCGTCACGCTGGCGATGGCCGGCATGCTCGAAGGCATCTCGCTCATCTTCAGCGACGGTGCGCCTATCGGCGGCTCGCCGCCGGTGCTGCGCTGGTTCGTATCGGGCCGGCTGCTCGGCATCGCGCCCATCGGCTGGTTCCTGATCGCCTTTGCCATCGTGGCGACGATCTTCCTCAACCGGACTGCCTTCGGGCGCAGGCTCTACACGGTGGGCAACAGCGTCACCGTGGCGCGGCTTTCCGGCGTCTGGACCGGTTCCGTCATCGTCGGTGCCTACATGCTGAGCGGCTTTTGCTCCGCGCTGGTGGGCGTCCTGCTCTCGGGCTTCAGCGGGCAGGCGTTCTTCGGCATGGGGGATCCGTTCCTGCTGCAATCCATCGCGGTGGTGGTTCTGGGCGGCACGCTGATTACCGGCGGGCGCGGCCACTTCGTTGGCATCCTGGGCGGTGCCCTGCTGTTCACGGCGCTCGGCTCGCTGCTGACAGGAACGATGCTGCCCGAGGCGGTGCGCAGTATCATCTACGGACTCGTGCTGCTCGGCGCTATCGTCGCGCTTCGAGAGCGCGCGGACGCATGACTCGCGAAGGGAGCGCGCGGACGCATAGGGCCGGAGGCTACGGGACCGGACATCCGCCGCGACGCGGCAACGCCAGAAGGGGGAAACCATGGCCACGAAGAAAGACATTCAGGTTTGTTTCAATCCCCATTTCGATTCGGTTTCGCTCTGGATCGGATCGTTCGGCGGCGCCGATTCGCCCTGCGACATCTCGCGCGGCGTCTTCGCGGCGCGGCAGGGGGTGCCGCGTATCCTGGAGATGATGGACCGCTACGGCATCAAGACCACGTGGGACATCACCGGCCACTCGATCGAGAGCTTTCCGAAGGAATCGGAATTGATCGTGAAGTACGGCCACGAGCTGGGCGTGCACGGCTACACGCACGAGAACCCGCTCGCCATGTCGCGCCAGCAGGAGGCGGACGTGCTCGACAAGTGCATCGAGCTGGTGACCGACCTCTGCGGCGTGCGCCCGGTCGGCTACGTCGCGCCGTGGTGGGAGCTCAGCCCCAACACCATCGACCTGCTTCTCGAGCGCGGTTTCCTCTATGACCGCAGCGTGATGGAGGACGACTACACGCCGCACTACCTGCGCAGTGGCGATAGCTGGACCAAGATCGACTATACCCAGGAGGCCAAGACCTGGATGAAGCCCTGGCAGCCGGGGGAGGCGGTCGACCTGGTCGAGCTGCCGGCGAGCTGGTACCTCGACGACGCGCCGCCCATGATGTTCGTGAAAACCTTCCCGAACAGCCACGGCTGGGTCAATCCGCGGGATGTCGAGGACATCTGGCGCGACCAGTTCGACTGGATCTACCGTCACTACGACTATGCGATCTACACCTGCGTGATCCATCCGGACTGCGCGGGCAAGCCGCAGGTGCTGATGATGCTGGAACGGATCTTCGACCACATGCTGGCGCACACCGGCGTGCGCATGATCACGATGCGGGAGATGGCCGAGGACTTCAAACGCCGCCATCCCTTCAACGGCACGACCGAAGGCGCGCCCGCCGCGGACTAAGCGAGGGCGCGAACCGCGCCACTGGCCCCGCGTCCTGCGCCGAGGGGCCGGCGGCGGAAAGACCGAAGCGCAGTGAAAGGAGCTCCCATGTCGACCGGATCCCTCGCCGAGATTCCGCTCATCGACCTCAGCCCCTATTTCGCGGGCGACCCGGCCGACAAGCGGCGGGTCGCGGACGAGATCAGCCGAGCCTGCGAGCGCATCGGTTTCTTCATGGTCTCGGGCCACGGGGTGGACCCGGCGCTTATCAAGCGCGCGCGCCGCGAATCCCTGACGTTCTTCGGCCTGCCGATGAAGGAGAAGCTTGCCATCAGGAAGCCAGAGGGCGATTTGGCGGTCCGCGGCTACGAGCCGGTGGGCACGGAGCACCTCTCGGCGACGATCGGTGTGGAGACGCCGCCCGACCTGAAGGAATCGATCTCCTTCGGGCCTATCGAGGCGTTCGATCATCCGTCCTGCCATACAGAGGCAGCCGCGCCCTGCTACGCGCCCAATATCTTTCCGCAGCACCCGGCGGGGCTCCGTCAGACCATCGAGGACTACATTCGGGCCCTCGACCTGCTCGGCTGGCACCTGCACCGGCTCGCGGCCATCGCCTTCGAACTGCCCGAGGACCACTTCGACGCCATGCTCGAAAGGGGCTTCAGCATCCTCCGCGTGCTGAACTATCCCGAGCAGAAATCGGCGCCCAAGGAGGGGCAGCTTCGCGCCGGCGAGCACTCGGACTACGACAACCTCACCATCTGCCTGATCGAGGACAAGCCGGGCGGCCTGCAGGCACGCGGCCCGGACGGCACCTGGGTGAACGTGCCAGCGATCCCCGGTTCGTTCGTGGTCAACATTGGCGACTTCCTGATGCGCTGGACCAATGACCGCTGGAAATCCACGCGGCATCGCGTGCTCAACCCGCCGCACGCGTCCGGGGACCGCCTTTCCTTCTGCCACTTCATCGAGCCCAACTACGACGCGCTGATCGAGTGTCTGCCGACCTGCCACAGCCAGGAGGAGCCGGCGAAGTACCCGCCGATCACGGCCGGCGCCTACATGCTCGAGAAATTCTCCAGCCAGGAGAGCGGCCGCGAGTGGGACGACGATGACAGCGAGAAGTTCGGTACCGGAGACACCGAGACGCGCTTTGTCAACTGACCGCGGTGGGATCACCGCGCTAATCGTCCACGGCCTCCCGCATCCATTGCTGGAGCGTCCGGATGGAGTGCTCGGAGTTGAGCCCGCCGGCCGGATCGACCACGAGCGGGCCGGGGCGGTACCCGCGGCTCTTCAGCCCCTGCGCCACGCTTTCGACCAGCCGGATATCCTCCGCGACCGTGGTCTCGCGGTCCTGCGCCGCGAGCTGCCGGATCACCACGCTCTCGGCACCGCCCGGCGTGTACCAGCCGCGCCAGACGGTGCAGCTGTCCACGCCGTGGGCCCGCCAGTGGTAGGTGTTCAGCACGTTGCCCGGATAGACCTGGAACGAGAACATCGGCCAGAGGAAGAACGTGCGGTATTCCCCGGCATGGGGCACCGATAGGTCGATCGGATAGCTCATCCGCTCCAGGTCCTGGCACTCGGTCGTGTGGCGCAGGACGTAGCCTTCCCCTGAAGGCTGGATGTCATAGGTCTCGGGCCGGATCACGCCGGTCGCGAAGGTCGGATGGCGCAGCACGCAGTGGTAGCACTCGGAGTGGTTCTCGACCGAGACCTTCCAGTTGCAGGCCTCCGGAACCTCGATCCATTCAAGCGGTTCGAGCGCGCCGATGTCGGGAACATAGTCCGCGAGTTCCTCCCGCACGCCCGGATACCACGCCTCCATCGGCGCCGCGTCGTCGTCGAGATTGACGAAGACGAAGCCGTGCAAGCTCTCGCTCCGCACTGCCGTGAGGCGGGTCGACGCGCCGTCGAAACCCGGAACCGATTCCACGTTCGGCCCGCTGCGGAACGCGCCGGTCAGCTCGTAGGACCAGGCGTGGTAGGGGCAGACGATGGCGCGCGTCGTGCCGGCGCCTTCCACCAGCCGATGCCCCCGGTGCTGGCACACGTTGTAGAAGGCGCGCAGCACGCCGTCGCGCCCGCGGATGCAGAACAGGCTCTCGCCCGCAATCTCGCAGGTGAAGTAGTCGCCGGCCTCGCGCGCTTGGCTCTCGTGCCCGGCGAACTGCCAGGTCCGGGAGAGCAGGCCCGCGCGCTCCTTCTCGAAGATGGCCGGATCGGTGTAGTAGCGTGCGGCGAGCGAACGGACGGGCGCTGGCGGGTCTTGACCTGTCATTCCCGACGATCCTCCCCGGCTGGCGATGCGGCGCACGCGGCGCCGGCCACGATAGGCGAAACGGCTGTCCATCGCCCAGTAGAATGTCCATGCGAGTCGCTTGGTTGGGAGAGCTCCTCGATGTTTCCATTCTTCGACACACGTCACGTCGGCAACATCGTGGTCGTGCCATGACGATCGCCCGCATCCGGCACGCGGCTCTCGCGGTTGCGCTGGGGACCATCCTCACGGTTGCAGGGTTTGCCTCGGCCGGCCGGGCGGAGACCGGCGCACTGGAACAGCTGACCATCGAGACCGGCGCGGGCGTCCACGTCATCCAGGTCGAGGTCGCGCGCACGGCCGAAGAGCGCGGCATCGGCCTCATGCACCGCACCGAGCTTGCGCCCGACCGCGGCATGCTCTTCGACTTCGGCGTCACGCGGCCCGCCACGATGTGGATGAAGAACACGCTGATCTCGCTGGACATGTTCTTCGCCGAGAGCACCGGCCGCATCGTCACCATCGCCGAGCGCACCACCCCGCTCTCGGAGAAGCGGATACGCTCCGGCCAGCCGGTTCGCTTCGTGCTGGAAATGATCGGGGGCAGCGCCCGGCGCCTCGGCATCGCGCCCGGCGACCGGCTGCGCCATCCGCTGATCGAGCAGCCATGAGCGCGGCGCAGCTCAAGACCGAGGTGCTGGTGCAGGCGGGCTTCCGGTATTGCCAGCAGGCGCTGCTGTTCGCTGCGCTCAGGCGGCGCGGCGATGCCGACGCCGGCGCGCTTCTGGTCAAGGTCAGCCGACTCGACGGCACGGCGGCGGTCTTCGCCCGGACACAATCGCTCGACGGCGACCTCGCCTGGCGCCGCGCCACCGGTGAGGGCTGGATTCCGGAGGAGGAGGCCGAGGCGCGGCTCGCGCGGGAGGTCGACTTCGACCCGGACGTCTGGATCGTCGAGGTCGAGGACCCCGAGGGCCGCAACCCCTTCGCGACGCTGACCGGCTGAACGGTTTTCCCGCATCACTCGCCGCGTTCGCGGTCCGGTTTCGCGTCCCACCGCTGCGTTCATTAATTTCATGCGGGACACGCCGGGATTAAGCGGGATAGATGTGATCCCCTGGGACAAGTGGCGGCAATGACCTGGGATGCGGTTGGTTCGCTCGTATGCTGCATGGCGCGATCCTGCCGCAGGCGCCGCGCCCGGTGCATCGCACCATGGTCCGGGGTATTCGGTTAGAGAGACCACCCCCTCCTCACCCCAACCCTCTCCTCCCCCGCTGGGGGAGGAGAGGGAGAAAAAGGCACGCGCCCTCTCAGTTTTCGTTCCCCCTCCGCCCTTTGGGGGGAGGGGGACAGGGGGAGGTGGGCCGGGCGCGCACCGCGACGGTGGCGAGGACAGCGGGTTATCCCGAGCGCAGGTAGCGCACCGCCATGTCGCGCTCGAACAGGTAGAGCAGCGTGCGCAGCGCCTGGCCGCGCTCCGCTTCCAGCTCCGGGTCGCGCTCCAGCACGAGGCGCACGTCGTCGCGCGCGACCGCCAGCAGCTCCTCGTGCACCGCGAGGTCGGCGACGTGGAAGGCCGGCATGCCGCTCTGGCGCGTGCCCAGCAGCTCGCCGGCACCCCGCAAGCGCAGGTCCTCCTCCGCGATGCGGAAGCCGTCGTCGGTCTCGCGCAGGATGTTGAGCCGCGACCGCGCCGTCTCGCCTAGCGGCGCGGCGTAGAGCAGCAGGCAGGTGCCCGGCTTCGCCCCGCGCCCGACCCGGCCGCGCAGCTGGTGAAGCTGGGCGAGGCCGAAGCGCTCCGCGTGCTCGACGATCATGATTGTGGCCGCAGCCACGTCCACGCCCACCTCGACCACCGTCGTCGCCACCAGGATGTCGGCGCCGTCACCCGCGAAGGCGGCCATGGCGGCGTCCTTCTCCGGCCCCTTCATGCGGCCGTGGATCAGCGCGACACGGGCGCCGAAGGCTTCCGCCAGCTTCGCGTGACGGTCGGTGGCGGCGGCGAGGTCCACGGCCTCCGACTCCTCCACCAGCGGGCAGACCCAGTAGACCTTGGCCCCGGTGCTGAGCGCGCGGCGCACGGCGGCGACCACCTCATCCAGCCGCTCCAGCGGCATGGCACGAGTGGCGACGGCGGCGCGGCCCGGCAGCCGCCCTTCGATGCGCGAGACATCCATGTCGCCGTAGGCGGTGAGCACGAGCGAGCGGGGAATCGGGGTCGCGGTCATCACCAGCAGGTCCGCCGCCGGCCCCTTGCGCGCGAGCAGCATGCGCTGGTGCACGCCGAAGCGGTGCTGCTCGTCGACCACGGCCAGCGCGAGGTCCTTGAAATCCACGCCTCTCTGAAACAGCGCGTGGGTGCCGACCAGGATATTGACCTCGCCGGCCGCCAGCGCCGCTAGGGTCCGCTCGCGGGCGCGTCCCTTCTCCCGCCCCGTGAGCAGGGCAAGCGTGACACCGCTGCCTTCCAGCAGCGTGCCCAGGGTTTCTGCGTGCTGGTTCGCCAGCAGCTCGGTCGGCACCATCAGGGCGGCCTGTGCGCCGGCCTCCACCGCGACCAGCATGGCGTAGAGCGCCACCGCGGTCTTGCCGCTGCCCACATCGCCCTGGAGGAGGCGGAGCATGCGACGCTCCTTCGCCAGGTCCTCGACGATTTCGCCGGCGGCGTTGCGCTGGCTCTCGGTCAGCTGGAAGGGAAGGGCCGCCTCCACTGCGCGGCGGAGCCGGCCGTCGCCCTCGATGGCACGGCCGCGTCCGCCTCTAGCGGAGCGCCGAACCAGCGCCAGCGCCAGCTGGTTCGCCAGCAGCTCGTCGTAGGCGAGGCGGGAGCGCACCGGAGTGTCGGGCTCCAGGTCGGCGGCGTTCTCGGGCGCGTGCGCGGCGGCAAGCGCTTCGTTCCACGCCGGCCAGCGGCGCGCCTCCACCAGGCGCGGCTCGATCCATTCCGGCACGGCCGGCGCCCGCGCCAGCGCGGCGCGCACCGCGCGGGTCATCGGCTTCAGCGTGACGCCTGCCGTCAGCGGATAGATGGGCTCGACCGTCTGCACGCTCTCGCGCTGATCCAGCGGCGCGATGTGGTCTGGGTGCGCCATCTGGATATCGCTGCCGTAGTGCTCGACGCGCCCGCTCACCACCCGCACCGACCCTTCGGGCAGTCGCTGCCGCAGCCAGTCCCCCTTCGCGTGGAAAAAGACCAGCGTGAGGGTTCCCGTCTCGTCCGAGCAGTAGACCTTGGTGGGGCGCCTGCGGTCCGGCGCCGGCTGGTGGCGATCGACGCGCACGGTGAGCGTCGCCGTGGCGCCGGCCTCGGCCTCGGCGACCTTCGGCGCATGGCGCCGGTCGATCAGCCCCGACGGCAAGTGCCAGAGCAGGTGCACCACCAGCGGCCCGGCCAGCCGCTCGTAGGCCGACGCCGTGCGGGCGCCGACCCCCGGCAGCACCGTCGCCGGCGCGAACAGCGGATTGAGGATCGCCGGGCGCATGATGTGAGAACCCTATCCGCGCGGTATGCGAGCGCCAACCGGGCGGCTAAGGTGGACCAATTGATTTGAGCGGCGGAGGCTCCCATGACCGGCCAAGACACTCACCTGGCGACATGCGGCTGCGGCGGGCTCCGGGTAACGACGGCCGGCGATCCGGACCTCGTCGTCGCCTGCAGCTGCTTCGCCTGCCAGCGCCGCACCGGCAGCCCCTTCGGAGTCGGCGCCTACTTCCGGAAGGAGGCGGTCTCGGCGGAGGGCGAGGCGGGGACCTACACGCGGGTGGCGGATTCGGGCCTGACCGTCTCGATCAACTTCTGCCCCGCGTGCGGCACGAGCGTCTACTGGTTCGCCGAGCTTCGCCCCGATCACTATGGCGTCGCGGTGGGCTGCTTCGGCGAGCCCGGCTTCGGCGTACCTTCCCGCGTGGTCTGGAACGAGAGCAGGCACCCCTGGGTCCGGTTCCCCGAGGGCCTGCCCGAGTTCGACAAGGGCTCCCCGCCATCGGCGCAAACGAACTAGGACCGAGCCACCCCGCCAGAGCCCGAGCCGTGACGGCGGCGACAATCAGCGTGGCCGAGAGCGCCCGCCTCGTCGGGCGGGAGCTGCTCGCCATCAGGCCCGGCGAGAACGTCGCGATCGTCGTCGACGATCACAGCGCGATGGAGATGGTTCGTGCGCTCGCCGATGTGGCGGCTTCGGCCGGCGCGGAGTGGGCCATCCTTCATCAGCCCTCGCGCCCGCCGGAGCGGAAGAACGAGCTCAGCCCGATGGTCGAGGCGGCGTTCGAGCGGACTGACGTGTTGATCAGCCTGACCGGCTCCGGCGGCGCACCGGCCTATGCCGCCCGCGTCAAGGAGCTGCTGACGGAGAAGCGCATTCGCACCATGTCCATGGTCATGCGCGAGCTCTCCAACTTCACCAGCGGCGGCGCGCTGGCCGATTACCGGGCGCTCCACGCCGAAGGCCAGGCGCTGGCGTCGATCTGGGCCGCCGGGCGCACCATGCGCATCACTACGGAAGCCGGCACCGACATCGCAGCCCCGATTGGGTCGGACACTGTAGTCATAGAGTGCGGCTACGCGACCGAGCCGGGCAAGAACGCGGCGTTCTCAGACGGAGAGGTGTCCTCCCGTCCACTCGAAGGCGAGGCCGAGGGGGTGATCGTGATCGACGGGCCCGGCACCGGCATCGCCCGGCCGGCAACCCCGATCCGGGTCGAGGTGCGTGGCGGCAGGGCCGTGAGCGTGAGCGGGGAGGGGCCCGAGGCCGTGCATCTCCGCCACATCCTGGAGACGGTGCCCGACGCGGACAACGTCGCCGAGTTCGGCATCGGCCTCAACGGCGCGTGCCGGCGCAACGGCAGCTTTCAGGAGGAGAAGAAGGCGCGCGGCAACGTCCACATCGCCTTCGGCGACAACATCTACTACGGCGGCACGGTGCGCTGTCCCGTTCACCTCGACATGGTCATCTACCGGCCCACCGTTCGTCTCGATGACCGCGTGCTGGTGGAGAACGGCGTCGTCCGCCTCGATCTCTGAGCCCGCGCCCGAGCTAGAACGGCACGCCGACCGCCTTGCACAGGAAGCTGGTGAATTCGCCGCCCGCACCTGCGATCGCGGCGAAGCGGTCCAGGAAGTCGGGGCGAACCGCCTCGGCTTCCTCCACGTCGGTGATCACCACGAAGTCCTTGCGCTTGAGGTCCTCGACCAGGGGATGCTCCGGGTCGTAGCCGCGCGGCGGGCGCTTGAGCGCCTCGCCCGCCAGCCGGAAGGTCCGGCAGAAGTCGGCGCCCGTGGTGATGCGCGTCCACTCCTCCGGCTTCTCGACGATGGCATCGCGGATCCGGCCGAGCGTCGGGCTGTCCGGGTGCCAGACCCCGCAGCCGGCGAAGCACATGCCGGGCTCCAGGTGCAGGTAGAAGCCCGGCGCGTGCGCGTCCTTGCCCGCTTCGTGGCGGAAGTGGGCGCCCACGTTGGTCTTGTAGGGCGTCTTGTCCTTCGAGAACCGCGTGTCCCGATAGATGCGGAAGAGCGAGCCGCCGTTCGGCCTCGGGTCGGCGCGGAAGTGCGGGCTGATCTCCGCCAGCGGCTCCGCGAAGGCCTGGATGAAGTCGAGCATGGGGTCCCGCACCTCGGCCCGGTAGCGCGCCTTGTTCTCCTCGAACCATGGCCGCTCGTTGTTGGCTCCGAGCTCGCGCAGGAAGTCGAAGAGGGCGGACGTAATCGGTTGCGCGGTCATGGCGTCCTTTCCGGGCTGGAGTGCAAGGCGCGCCACCATCGCACAGCTGGGGGCGGCGTCCAAAGTGACGGGCCGCCGTGCTAAAGTTGGGGGCCATGTGATCCCCCACGACGACAGAGACTTCCGATGGCCCTCGCCGAAGCGACCGCCCCGCAGCCCGAACCCGCGCCGAGCGAGCCGATCGCGCGCACGCTCGCGCGCTTCGCCCGTGCGCTCACCCTGGAGGACGTGCCGGAGGCCGTGGTCGAGCGCGCCAAGCTGCACATCCTCGACGCGGTGGGCATCGGCCTCGCGGCCTCCCGCTACGACTTCAGCCACAAGACGTTAACCGCCATCCACGGCCTTGCCGGCGACGGGCCCTATCCGGTCATCGGGATGCCGGCGAGTCTGCCGCTGCGCGACGCCGCGCAAATGAACGGCTTCCTCATCCACGGCCTCGACTACGACGACACCCACGTCGGCGGCGTGATCCATGCCACGACCAGCGCGGTGCCGACGGTGCTGGCCGCCGGCCAGAGGCACGGCGCCTCGGGGCGGGAGATGCTGGAGGCCTATCTCGTGGCGATCGAGGGCGCGGCCCGCATCGCCGCCGCCGCGCAGGGCGGCTTCCACCGCCTGGGATTCCATCCCACCGGCATGGTCGGCGTGTTCGGCGCAGCGCTCGCCGCCGGCCGGCTCGCGGGCATGACCGAGTCTCAGCTCGCTCATGCCCAGGGCATCGCGCTCAGCATGGCCGCCGGCAGCCTGCAGTTCCTGGACGACGGCGCCTGGACCAAGCGGATGCACCCCGGCTGGGCGGCCCTCGCCGGCATCAGTGCCGCGGCCCTCGCTCAGCAGGGTTTCCAAGGCCCGGCCGAGCCCTACGAGGGGCGCTTCGGCCTCTACGCGCTCTATGGTGCTCCCGACGCGGAGATCGACTGGGCGATGTGCACCGCCGGCCTCGGCGAGCACTGGGAGATGCTGCGTATCGGTATCAAGCCCTACCCGGCCTGCCATCTGGTCCACGCGCTGGGTGATGCCGCACAGGCGCTGCGCGACGAGCACGGGCTCACGCCCGCCGATGTCGAGAGCGTCGATGCACTGATTGGCGAGGGCTGCGTCAGCGTGGTGTGCGAGCCGGAGGCCGCCAAGCGCCGCCCGGCGAGCGCCTACGAGGCCCAGTTCAGCGCCCACTACATGATCGCGAGCGTGCTCTCGCGCGGCCGCTTTACGTTGGCCGAGCTGGAGCCCGAGGCCTACACCGACCCGGCGGTGCTCGCGATCTGCGACCGGATCAGCTACCGGGTCGATCCGGACTCGGCGTTCCCGACCTACTACTCGGGCGAGGTGGCGATTCGCACGACCGACGGCCGCACCCTCAGCCACCGTGAGCAGGTCAATCGCGGCGCCGACACCCGCCCGCTCAGCGCCGACGAAATCGTCGCCAAGTTCCATGACAACGCGGCGATGACCCTGGCGCCCGACCGGGCCGAACGTGCCTTGGACGCGGTGATGGCGCTCGACGGGGACTCCACGCCGGCTGAGGTCGCGGCCCTGCTCAGCCTCGCCTGACGGGGAACATCTTAGGCCACTCCGGCATGACCGCCCGCATCGCCATACCCGCCGACGGAATCGCCGCCTTCTGCGAGCGCTGGCAGGTGACTGAGTTCGCGCTGTTCGGCTCTGTGCTGCGCGACGACTTCGGCCCGGACAGCGACATCGACGTGCTGGTCTCGTTCGACGACGCGGCCCGGCACACGCTTTTCGATATGGTCGACATGGAGGAGGAGCTCAAGGGGCTCTTCGGTCGCGGCGTGGACCTCGTCAGCAGGCGGGGAATCGAGCGAAGCCGCAATCACTTGCGCCGAAAGGCAGTCCTACATTCGGCCGAGACCATCTATGCGGCATGAGGAAGACCCCACCTCTCCCTGTCCCTCTCCGCCCCAAAGGGGCAGAGAGGGGACCCAGGCGGGGCCGTCCGTTCTCCCTCTCCTCCCCGGTGGGGAGGAGAGGGCCGGGGTGAGGAGGGGGCTGCGCTGGCGCTATGAGTCGCGGGCGCGGTGGACCGTGCCGTCGGCCTCGAGCGCCTCGATCTCGTCGGGCGCGTAGCCCAGGTCGGCGAGGATGGCGGCGGTGTCCGCGCCGAGCGCAGGCGCCGCGCTGCGGGGCATGACGGCGCCGTCCACCGTGATCGGCTGGCGGACCATGCGCATGGTGCCGCGTTCGGGATGCGCCACCTCCTGCACCATGCGCCGGCGTTCGGCGAAGTCGCTCGCGAGCGCGCCCGCCACGTCGTTGACCGGTGCGCAGGGGAGGACGCCTGCGAGCCGCTCCAGCCACGCCTCGGTGGTGCGGGTCAGGAACACCGCCTCCAGCCGCCGCACCACCTCGTCCCGGTTCTCGTAGCGCGCCGCGAAGTCCCGCATCAGGGGATCGTCGATCCACTCCGGCCGCTCCATGGCCTGGCAGAGCGCCGGCCAGAAGTTCGCCTTGTTGGCCATCACGAAGAGCCAGCCGTCGGCGGTGCGGTAGAGCTCGCTCGGCACCAGCGAGGGATGGCCCGAGCGCGCCACCCGCCTGGGCTCGAAGCCTTCGTTCAAGTGCCAGGTCGCGGGATAGCTCAGGTTGTTCATCGCCACGTCGTAGAGCGGGGTGTCGATGTCCATGCCCTGGCCGGTCGCGCGCGCCCGCATGACGCCCGAGACCAGCGCGAGCGCCGCTGTCAGCCCGCCCATGAAGTCGACCACCGAGAGCCCGAAGCGGGTCGGCACGCTGTCGGGCTCCCCGGTCATGGAGAGATAGCCGGCCTCCGCCTGCATCACGTAGTCGAGGCCGGGCCAGGCGGCGCGCTCGTTGTCCCGGCCGTAGGCCGACAGATGCACGCAGACGAGGCGCGGGTTGACCGCCTTCAGGCTCGCGTAGTCGAGCCCGAGCGTGCCCGGCAGGTCGCCGCGCAGGTTGTTGATCAGGGCGTCGGCGCGGCCGGCCAGCTTCTCCAGTATCTCCCGGCCGCGCGGCTTCTTAAGGTCCAGCGCGATGCAGCGCTTGTTGCAACTGAAGGTCTGGAAGAAGAGGCTGTCGCCGTCCTCGGCGTAGGGCAGCACGTGGCGGCCCATCTCGCCGCCGGCCTCGTGGTTCTCGATCTTGATGACGTCGGCGCCGAGGTCGGCGAGGTACATGGTGCCGAAGGGTGCGGCGCCGTACTGCTCGATGGAGACAACGGTGAGCCCTTCGAGCGGCCGGATCGGGCCGGCGGAAGGCGCCGCGGAAGCGTCGTCGCTCACGCCGGATTTCGCTCGATCAGCTGACGCGCGATGATCAGCCGCTGAATCTCGTTGGTGCCCTCGCCGATGCAGAGCAGCGGGGCATCGCGGTACATCCGCTCGATGGGGAACTCCTTGGAGTAGCCGTAGCCGCCGTGGATGCGCATGGCCTCGATGCTGTTCTCCAGCGCCGCCTCCGTGGCGAAGAGCTTGGCGATGCCGGCCTCCATGTCGCAGCGCTGCCCGGTCTCGTAGGCGAGCGCCGCGCGCTCGGTGAGCAGCCGCGCGGCCTCTGTGCGGGTCACCATGTCGGCGAGCTTGATCTGGATCGCCTGGTGCTGGCTGATCGGCTTGCCGAAGGTCTTGCGCTCCTGGGAGTAGCGCACCGCCTCGTCGAGGCAGGACTGGGCAACGCCGACGCCGCGCGCGGCCACGTTGATGCGGCCCAGCTCCAGGCCGCTCAGCGCGTGCTGCAGGCCCTTGCCCTCGACCCCGCCGATGAGCTTGTCGGCATCGACGCGGTAGTCCTCGAAGGCGAGCTCGGCCGTGTCGATCCCGCGATAGCCGAGCTTCTGGAGCTTGCGGCTGACCCGGAAGCCCTCGCCTTTCTCCGCAAGGAACAGGCTCATGCCCTTGTGGCGGGGCTCGGCGTTGGGGTCGGTCTTGACCAGCAGCGCGAGGCAAGAGCCATGGATGCTGTTGGTGATCCAGGTCTTGGCGCCGTTGATCACGTAGGCGTTGTTGCCCTCGCGCTTGGCCGTGGTGCGGATCGCCTGCAGGTCGGTGCCGCAGTCGGGCTCGGTGAGCGCGAGCCCGCCCCGCAGCTCGCCGCTGGCGAAGCGGGGCAGGTAGGCGCCCCGCTGCTCGTCGGTGCCGAAGCGTTCGACCGCCGCGGCCATGATCAGGTGGGAGTTGATCAGCCCACTCACCGACATCCAGGCGTGGGAGAGCCGCTCGATGATCTTGGCGTAGGTCGTGATCGGCAGGCCCAGGCCGCCGAACTCTTCGGAGATGGTGGCGCCGAACAGCCCCATCTCCTTCATTTTCTCGACGATGTCTTCCGGGTAGATGTCGTCATGCTCGAGCGCGGCGACGTGGGGGCGGACGTCGCGGTCCAGGAATCGCTCGATTCCGTCGAGAATCAGCGCTTCCTGTTCCTTGTCCACGGTCTCGGCATGGTTCGCCATCGCGATAAACTCCCGTCCTCCGGCGCGCGCGCGGCGAGCATATCCCGCTGGCCTGATCGAGAAAATACTTGAGGCCGCGTCGCGTGGGCGGTATGTCAATCTGTCTTGGCATGGATGACGCTTGCCCCAAGGGAGCGACGAGACCCCCGCGCGGGCTAGAGGGACTCAGGGAGCCATGGCGGAACACGGTGATGTAGAAATCAGGGGCGTGACCAAGCGGTTCGGCCCCACGGTCGCCGTCGAGGATATCAACATTACGATTCCCGACGGCTCCTATTGTTGTCTGCTTGGACCGAGCGGCTGCGGCAAGACGACCCTGCTCCGCATCATCGCCGGTCACGAGGTGCCCACCGAGGGCGACGTGCTGATCGGCGGGGAGTCGGTAATCGGCAAGCCCACCGGCCAGCGCGGCACGTCGATGATGTTCCAGAGCTACGCGCTCTTCCCGCACCTGACCGTGCTGGACAATGTCGCCTTCAGCCTGAAGATGAAGAGAGTCGCCAAGGGCGAGCGCCGCGAGCGCGCCTACGAGGTGCTGAAGCGCGTGCAGCTCGACCCGCTGGCCGACCGTATGCCGGCGCAGCTCTCGGGCGGGCAGCAGCAGCGTGTCGCGCTGGCCCGCTCGCTGATCACCAACCCCAAGGTGCTGCTGCTCGACGAGCCGCTGTCCGCACTGGACGAGTTCCTGCGCCTGCAGATGCGCGCGGAGCTGAAGTTCATCCAGATCGATCTCGGCATCACCTTCATCCACGTCACCCACACTCAGCCGGAGGCGCTGGCGATCGCAGACATGGTCGTGGTGATGGACACCGGCCGTATCGAGCAAGCCGCCACGGGGCCGGAGATCTACGACGAGCCGCGCACCACCTATGTCGCCGAGTTCATGGGCGGCTGGAACGTGTTCGCCGGCAGGGTATCGGGAGTCGAGAATAATCAGGTGACGGTTGCGGGCACCGAAGGCGACAATTTCCACTTGCCAAGCAACGGTCATCAAGTTGGTCAGGAGGTCAACTTCGGCGTCCGCCGCGACAAGGTGCATCTGGCGGGCGGGAGCATTGATCTGGACCGTGGTAACGCGCTGGGCGGCACGGTCCACGCGATCGAATACCAGGGCAACTGGGTCAAGCTCACCATGACCCGGGAGCAGAAGCGGGACCTCGTCGCGGTGATCGAGGACCGTGAGTACTTCGCCAACCCGACCAAGGTGGGCGATCAGGTCACCGTCACATGGGCGAGCGAGGACGTGCGCGTGATGGAGCGCGCAACCGGCGCCCAGAACCTGATTGGAGAGAGCTTCGACTAGCGTTTGTTCACTGGCGGCCGCCGGCAGCCGTCGCACTGCATCGACCGAGGAACATCGCCCAGGCCGGCGAGAGGGCGAGTATTCGAGGAACGCAGGCGAGGGAGGAAAGCATGCGCAAGACCAGTAGCGACACGAGCAAGACGGGCGTGAGCCGCCGTTCGCTCCTCAAGGGGACGGCGGCCGTGGCCGGTGTTGCTGCTGCGACCCAGCTTACGGGCGGTTTCCCGACCGTATGGTCGCAGGACATCAAGGACCTGACCCTCCGATCGACCGGCGGGCCGTGGTCGCATTTCCAGCTTCTGGAGAACATGGCCAACGAGGACCTCGACTTCACGGTCCAGCTCACTCCCGTCGGCCTCGACGAGATTCAGAAGCGGGGTCTGACTCAGACCGGGTCGTCCGACCTGTTCGAGCCGGCCTATCTGCAGATGAAGTTCTTCTGGCCCACCGGCAAGTTCATGCCTTGGGACACCACCAAGCTGCCCGAGTGGGACAAGGTGGTCGACCTCTACAAGGCGCCGGGCAAGATCTGGCCCGATGCGTGGTTCGGCCAGGGGCAGAACCCGAGCACCGTGTCGTACACGTCGGGACCCGACACCAATGATTTCGTGGAGGCGGGCTCGACGCAGTGGCTGACGGCCCATCCGGTGCTGCACAACGCCGATACGCTCGGCATCCGGCCCGACCTGATTGGCCGGCCCATCGATTCCTGGGCCGAGCTGATCAATCCGGAATTCGCCGGCAAGGCAGCGCTGGTGAGCTTCCCGACCATCGGCCTGATGGACGCGGCGACAGCCTTCGAGGCAGCCGGTGAAATCACCTATGGTGACAAGGGCAACATGACCCAGGACGAAATCGACTACAGCGTCGAGCGTCTGATCCAGCTCAAGAACGACGGCCACTGGCGTGCGCTTTGGTCGGCCTTCAACGAGTCGGTCCAGCTCATGGTCAACGGCGAGGTGGTGATCCAGTCCATGTGGTCGCCGGCGGTCACGGCCGTGCGGGCCCAGGGCGTGCCCTGCATCTATCAGGACCTGAAGGAGGGGTATCGCTCCTGGACCACGGGCCACGTCCTGCCCAACCATCTCGAGGGCAAGATGATCGGCGCGGCTTACGACTACGTGACCTGGTATCACACGGGTCGTGTCGGCGCCATGTTCGCCAGGCAGGGCTACTACGTAGTCACGCCCGACAACACCAGGAAGGTGCTGCCCGAGGCCGAATGGGACTTCTGGTACGAGGGCAAGCCGGCGACGGTCGAAATCTACGACCCGTTTGGCAACCTGATGGAGAAGCCCGGCACGATCCGCGACGGCGGCTCGTACAAGAACCGCATGGGCCGTGTCGCCATCTGGAACTCCACCATGGACGAGAACAAGTACCTGACCAGGCGGTGGGCCGAATTCATCGCCGCGTAGATTACGAAACCGGATGTGGGGCGTCTCCGGGCGCCCCACACTCTTTTTTCTGCATTGCCCCCTGACAGGCCTTCAATGCCGATGAGAGCTGAACTATGGTGCGCGTGATCACTTCAGCGTTGCGATATCGCGCCGCGCTGCAGATCTCGCCGCTCAGCCTGGCGCTGCTGTTCTTCCTCGTAGGGCCCGTGATCATGATCATGATCATGAGCTTCTACGAATTCACCGGGTTCATGACCGTCCCGGATGCCACGCTCGAGAATTACATCGAGCTGTTCACCTCAAGCCTGACGGGCGTCAATTACCTGCAGACCCTGAAGATGGTCGGGATCACCTGGGTGGTGACCCTGGTCCTCGGTTTCACCTTGGCCTATTTCCTGGTTTTCGATCTTGTCGAGTTGCGAACGAAGTTGCTGCTGTTTCTGCTGTGCGTGGTGCCGTTCTGGACCTCCAGCGTCATTCGGATGGTGGCGTGGGTGCCTTTCCTCGGCAAGGAAGGCATCATCAATAAGTTCGTGATCTGGACCGGCATTTCCGCCGAGCCGCTCCAGTTCCTCCTGTTTTCCGAATTCGCCGTGTTCCTCTCCTACATCCAGATCTTCACGCTGTTCATGATGGCGCCGCTCTTCAACGTCATGGCCCGAATCAACCGCGACCTGATCGAGGCGGCGCGGGACAACGGCGCGTCCGGGATTCAAATTCTGTGGCACGTGATTATCCCGCTCTGCAAGCCCGGCATCGCCATTGGCACGATCTTCGTCGTCAGCCTGGTGGCCAGCGATTTCGCGGCGGTCAGCCTCCTCGGCGGCCAGCGCGTCGGCACCGTTTCGATCTCCATGATCATTCAGATGAACATGGCGCAATATCCCCCCAGCAGCGCGACGGGAGTGATCCTGCTGGTTGTGGTTCTCCTGATCGTGGGCGGCATCATGCGCATGGTGGACGTGAGGAAGCAGCTGTGAGCCAGAGAGCGGAATTCCGCCGGGCACCCGGCTACTGGCCGCGCGCGGCCTTGTTCTACGTGTACTTGCTGTTCCTCTACGGGCCGATCCTGATCATCGCCGTGTTGTCCTTTCAGGGACCGCTGGCCTCGATGACGTTCCCGATGCAGGGGCTCTCTCTTCACTGGTTCAGCGAGGTGGTCGATCCGGGCGGCTTCAGCCGCCAGGATTTTCGTATGCCCTTCGTGCGCTCGCTGATCCTCGCCATCATCGTCATGGTCCTGACGATGGGGCTTTCGTTCCTGGCGGGGTTGGCTTTCCGCAAGAGCTTCAAGGGCAACATCGTTGTCTTCTACGTCGTGGTGGCGAGCCTGATCGCGCCGTCGGCGTTGATCAGCCTCGGAATCGGGCTGGGCTTCAACGAGCTCGGCCTGCAGAGCCAGTGGTATACCGGCGCCCTGGGCGCGCATCTGAGCTGGACGCTGCCGTTCGGCGTTCTGATCATGCTGGCGATCTTCAGCCGCCTGGACCCGTCGCTGGAAGAGGCCGCGCGCGACCAGGGCGCGACCGAATGGCAGACTCTGCGCAACGTTATCGTGCCGATCACCTTGCCGGGCCTGATCGGCGTGGCGCTGTTCGGGTTCACGCTCTCTTACGACGAATACCCGCGCACCTCGACCATCGTGGGCGAATTCAACACGCTGCCGGTCGAGGTGATGAACACGATCAACATCGCGGCGACACCGGTCATCTACGCGATCGGAACCATGACGACGCTGTTCTCGCTCTTGGTCATCTTCGCGAGCTTCCTCGCCGTCTACATCATTCAGAAGCGGCGGACCGGTGCTGGCTTGGGCATCGCCCGGAAGGCCGCAAAGGCGGACAGCAGTTAATTCGGGCCGCGGGCGCGGGTCGGGGCCGGCAGGAGCCGGCTACCGGCCGTTGCGGTGCGCCGGCCCGGCTATGACCGAACCCGGCGATCGGGAGGAGGAAGAATGGCTTTTCGCTTAGGGGTGGACGTCGGCGGGACGTTCACCGATCTCTTGCTGATCGACGAATCGAGCGGCGGCACCTACCGCGCGAAGGTGCCGTCCACCCCGCAGGATTCCTCGATCGGCGTGCTCAACGGCATCGAGCGGGTGTGCGATAACGCGGGCGTCGAGCCAGCCTCGATCACCCACGTGATGCACGGCACCACGGTCGCGACCAACACCATCCTGGAAGGGAAGGGCGCTCGCGTTGGCATCGTGACCACCGAGGGCTACGGGCAGATGCTGCAGATCGCCCGCTCCTTCGTGCCCGGCATCCTCGCCGGCTGGATCATCTGGCCCAAGCCCGAGCCGCTTGCACCACTAGATCTTACCGTTGAGGCGAAGGAGCGCACCGGCGCGCGGGGCGACGTGGTCCGCGAGCTGAACGAGGACGATCTGCGCGAGAAGCTCACCCATCTCAAGACGAAGGGGATCGAGGCGCTGACCGTCTGCCTGATGAACGCCTATGCCGGCGGCATCCACGAGGAGCGCATCCGCGAGATTGCCCACGAGGTCATGCCCGGCGTGCCGGTCTCGATCTCATCCGAAGTCCTGCCGGAGATGTACGAATACGAGCGCGCGATCACCACGGTCGCCAACTCCTACGTGGCACCGGTGGTCCAGGTCTACGTCCGCAACCTGGAGCAGGAGCTGAAGCAGCGCAAAATCGACGCCCACCTTCACATCCTGCGCTCGGACGGCGGCCTCGCCTCGGTCGAGGCCAGCCGCAACTCGCCGGTGAACGTGCTGATGAGCGGCCCCGCCGGCGGCGTCGCCGGCGCGCTCTGGATCGCCAAGCAGGCCGGCTACCGCAACCTGCTCACGCTCGACATGGGCGGCACGTCCACCGATGTGGCGCTGATCCTCGACGGCGTGCCGCGCAAGCGGCGCGAGACCACGGTGGGTGATGTCACCGTGCGTGCACCCTCGCTCGATGTGCGTACCGTGGGCGCGGGTGGCGGCTCGATCGCCCATGTGCCCGAGATCACGCGCGCGCTTCGTGTCGGGCCGCAGAGCGCGGGCGCCGATCCGGGGCCTGCGGCCTACGGGATGGGCGGCGACCAGCCGACGGTCACCGATGCCAACGTCGTGCTCGGCTACCTGCCGAGCGAGCTGATCGGCGGCGAGATGAAGCTCGATGTCGATGCCGCCGTCAACGCGGTGCAGACCGTCGCCACGGCTTTGGGTCTCGATCTCAAGCGGGCCGCGGCTGGGATCATCGACATCGTCAACGAGAACATGTTCGGTGCGCTCAGGCTGGTCTCGGTGCAGCAGGGCTTCGATCCGCGCGACTTCGCGCTGATCGCCTTCGGCGGGGCCGGGCCGCTGCACGCCAACGCGCTCGCCAAGCTGATGAATTCCTGGCCGGTCATCATCCCGCCCTCGCCCGGCGTGCTCTGCGCCTACGGCGACGCCACCACGCGGGTGACCGACGAGGCCTCCATGAGCTTCGTGCGGCGTTTCTCGGAGACCTCGGACGCCGAGGTGCGCGGCATCCTCGACGACCTCGAGGCCCGCGCCCGGCAGGAGCTCGATGCCGAAGGCATTGCGCGCGAGGACCAGTCGGTGCAGTACGAGGTGGACCTGCGCTACCACGGCCAGGGGCTGCAGTTGCCCGTGAGCTTCACGGCCGAGGAGTTCGAGCACGAGGGCCTCGCCTGGCTCGCCAAGCAATTCGACGACGAGCACACCCAGCTCTTCACCTTCGCGCTCGACGCCGAGCACGAGATCGTGACGCTGCGCGCCATCATGCGCGGCGCCGAGACCTTCGTCGAGGCCGGTCACGTGGCCGAGGGCGGCGCCGATCCGTCGGCGGCCAAGGTTGCGAGCGCTTCGGTTTACGTCGACAATCGCGATCAGGAGGCCGCCATCTATGACCGCGGCAGGCTCCAGGCCGGCAACCGGATCGAGGGGCCGGCGATCGTGACCGAGATGGATTCGACCACGGTGATCCTGCCGGGCCATGTGGGCGTGGTCGACGGATACGGCAACATCATCATCAACCCGGTCGGCCACTGAGGCGGGGGAGAAGCGACATGCCAGTCACCATCGTCCAGACCAACGACGCGCCCTTCGAGCCGGTGGACATGGACCCGATCACTCTCGACATCATCGAGAGCGCGCTGCGCAGCGCCCGCTACGAGATGGACGCCGTGCTCTACCGTACCGCCATGTCGCCAGGAATCCGCGAGCAGCACGACGAGTTCCCGATGATCGCGAACCCCGACGGCAAGATGGTCGTCGGCCAGTTCGGCTCCTTCATCCACGGCTTCAAGCGCGAATACGACGGCACCATCGAGGAGGGGGATATTTTCCTCACCTCCGATCCCTACAGCTGCGCCGGCGCGATCAGCCATGCGCCGGACTGGCTGATTCTCAGGCCGGTGTACCGCGACGGCCGCCTCATCGCCTACGCCTCGATGTTCGGCCACATGACCGATGTCGGCGGCAAGGTGCCCGGCAGCCTGCCCACCGACGCCAACCAGATCTACGAGGAAGGCGTCGTCATCCCGATCGTCAAGATCTACAAGAACGACGAGCTGCAGGAAGACGTGCTCAAGGTGATCCTGCACCAGTGCAGGATGCCGCAGTGGAACCGGAGCGACTTCAACGCACTGATCGCCGCCGTCCGCCTCGCCGAGAAGCGCATTCACGAGCTCTGCGATCGCTTCGGCGTCGATACCGTGATCGCCGCGATGGACGAGCTGCTGGAGCGCAACCGCCGCGCGATGCTGCACCTCATCCGCAACACCGTGGGCGAGGACGAGACCCTCTACTTCGAGGACTACATCTGCGACGACGGCCTCGGCATGGGCCCCTACAAGATGGCCTGCAAGATGTGGCGCGACGGCGACATCCTGGTGTTCGACTTCGACGGCACCGATCCGCAGTCGGAAAGCTCGATCAACTTCTTCCTCAACGAAGAAATGTTCAAGATGTTCGTCGGCGTTTACATGATCAACGTCTTCGATCCGCAGATCATGTTCAACGACGGCTTCTACGACCATGTCGATGTCAAGATCCCGCCGGGCACGCTGCTAAAGCCGCTGAAGCCGGCGGCGCTCTCGTCGCGGACCCACGCGCTCGGCCGCATCTTCGACGTGCTCGGCGGCCTGCTCGGCCAGCGCGCGCCCAACCTCATGGTGGCGGCCGGCTTCTCCGACAGCCCGCACTTCATGTATTCTGGCTATTCGAGCGAAGGCGAGTGGTACCAGCTCTACCAGATCGGCTTCGGCGGCATTCCCGGCCGCCCGGCGGGCGACGGCCCCGACGGGCACTCGCTCTGGCCGTCGTTCACCAACGTCCCCAACGAGTTCCTGGAGGCGTATTTCCCGCTCCGTATCGAGGTCTACGAGACCATCGCCGATTCCGGCGGGCCCGGCCTCCATCGCGGCGGCAACGGCGTCACCATCGGCTACCGTGCGCTCGAGCCCGGCGAGATGTCGCTGCACGACGACCGCTGGCTCACCTATCCGTGGGGCGTCAACGGCGGCCTGCCGGGCGGGCGCAGCCGCAAGGAAATCCACCGCGCCGACGGCTCGTTCGAGGTGCTGCCGTCGAAGTGCGACCACGTGAAGGTCGAGGCCGGCGACTTGCTGCTCTTCAAGACCTGGGGAGGCGGCGGCTGGGGCGATCCGCTGGAGCGCGATCCGGCCCTGGTGGCGCTGGAGGTCGAGCGCGGGCTGGTCACGCGTGCGGGCGCCGAGCGCTACGGCGTGGTGCTGCGCGACGACCTGATGGTGGACGAAGAGGCCACGACCGCGCTTCGCGACAAGATGCGCGCGGCGCGGGGCGAGGTGCAGCTCTTCGATCGCGGCGGCACCGTCGAGGAGCTGCGCGAGCGCTGCCTGGCGGAGACCGAGCTCGCACCGCCCAAGCCGCCGGAGTTCAACCGGCGCGTGCTGCGCTTCCTGCAGGAGCGCGAGGCCAAGGCCGCCGAAGCCGGCGCCGCGGCGGAGTAGGGCGCCCGCGCCACTCCGATTTCAAACGGAGAGAGGGGGCCGCACGGCCCCCTCTTTCTATAGGAATCACATAGTTAGACTAACGACAAAAGGAGTGTATCCGGTCGGGCTTCGCCATACAGGTAGTCGGCGATGCCGGTGGACTTTCATCCGGTCGGCAGATCGCCCTTGAGAAGGTCTGTCCACAACTCGCCCGTGCAGCGATCGCCAGACCAGCCGCAGCCATCCGGTGCATAGACAACTCTGTTCTGGGCGTTGGAATCGTCCTCATAGGAACGCCACAGTCGTACGGACACGGCGTCGGGCCGGTCGACTTGAAGCCGATCGTAAGCTGCCCGCATCATGGTCTTGACTGCGGTCCTAGACGTCGGATCGGCGCCGGGTATTTCTATCTCCAGCGTGACGCGCCGGCGGTCCTGGCCGAAGGAGTTGTCGTTCTCCTTCACGAGGACATAGACCATAGGTGACCCATCACCGTTGTCGGAGAGTAACTCTGAGGGCGCTTCCGCCACTACATCTGCGAAATCCACTGCGGCGACGGTCGAGACATCTTCGGGCTGCGAGTCTGGTACGACAGCCATCGCGTCGAGACCGGGCTGTTCATCTGTCGGGAGACCCTGAAACACGTAGCTGGATGGCTCAACTCCTCCACTGAGCGCGAGGGCGGTATCGAGGTTGGTCTCCACACGGGTGAGACGTTGATTGATGCCACCGAGCTGCTGCCCCACCGCAGAGAGGCGCTGGTCAAACCCGTCAACGCGCTCTTCCAGACGCGCCAAGGTCTGGTCGATACTGCCAAGCTTCGGCTCAAGCACAGCTACGCGATGACCAACGTCGGCAACGTCGCCGCGCAAACTGTCGACGCTTGTGCCCAAAGCGCGAATGTCAGCCTGAGTGATGGAGTGTAAGCCGACGGTGACGCCGATGACCACCACGCCGACGCCGATCAATGCTATCGTCTGCTGCTCAAGTGCCATAGGAGTTCACGCCGAACTGGGAATGGCGCGCTGCTCTGATGACATTATGTCCAATATTTCACCATTTTCAATGGGCGCACCCAGCTTGCGCGACAAGATGCGCGCGGCGCGAGGCGAGGTGCAGCTCTTGGCGGTCTCGCGGGAATTGTCCGGGATATAGGGGCTGCAGGAGGCGCAGGCGCGGGGTGCTTGCGCTGCCGCCAACCTTATACTGGTCTCGTGTCGACGGCGGGTTTGGCCCGTATTCCTCACCACGGTCGCGGCCTGCGTCGCTTCAGGCGAAGCGAAAAAGGGGAGAGACGACATGGCGATGGACTTGATCGTGCGCGGCGCCAATCTGCCCGATGGCCGGGTCGGCGTGGACATCGGCGTGCAGGATGGGCGCATCGTCGCCGTGGAGCCGGCGTTGAAGGCCGAGGCCGGTCAGGAGATCGACGCCACGGACCGGCTGGTCTCGCCGCCCTTCATCGACGCTCACTTCCACATGGATGCGACGCTGGCGCGCGCGCTCACCGACGCTCTGCCGCGGCCCGACCAGGCCGGCCTCCTCTTCGAGGGCATCTACCTGTGGGATGAGCTGAAGAAGCAGTTGACCCCGGAGGCGGTTGCCGAGCGGGCGATGACCTATTGCGACATGGCGATCGCCCAAGGGATCCAGGCGATTCGCAGCCATGTGGACGTTTGCGACGCGAGGCTGACGGGCGTGGAGGCGTTGCTGGAGGTCAAGCGCCGGGTCGCGCCGTACATCGACCTGCAGCTCATCGCCTTCCCGCAGATGGGCTACTACCGCTACGCAGGCGCGCAGGAGCTCCTGCGGCGGGCACTCGACATGGGCGTCGAAGTGGTCGGCGGCATCCCGCATTTCGAGCGCTCGATGGCCGAGGGCACCGAGTCGGTGACCGAGCTCATGGAGATTGCGGCAGAGCGCGGGCTGCTGGTGGACATGCACTGCGACGAGACCGACGACCCGATGTCGCGCCACATCGAGACGCTGGCGAGGGAGACCCACCGCCTCGGCCTGCAGGGGCGGGTGACAGCCTCGCACCTGGCCTCCATGCACGTCATGGACAACTACTACGTCAGCAAGCTGATCCCGCTGATCGCCGAGTCCGAGATCGGCGTGACCCCCAACCCCCTCACCAACATCGCGGCGTGGGGGCACAACAACGGCAGCTATCCGAAATGGCGCGGCATGACGCGCGTGCCGGAGCTGAGAGAGGCCGGCATCACGATAGCCTTCGGCCAGGATTGCATGATGGACCCGTGGTACGTCTATGGCAGCGCCGACATGCTGGAGGTCGCGCACATGGGCTCGCACGTGGCGGCCATGTTCGGGGCCGACGAGGTGCGGGCCTGCTTCGACGCCATCACCGTGAACCCCGCCAGGATGATGCATCTCGAAGGCTACGGGCTGGAGCCAGGCTGCCATGCCCACATGGTCGTGCTCCAGGCCGCAGACCCGCTGGAGGCGATTCGGCTCAGGGCGACGCGGCTCGCGGTGATCCGCCGCGGCGAGGTGGTTGCGCGCACGCCTGCAGCCGTGACGGAGCTCTCCGTGCCGGGGCGGCCCAACACCGTGGCGCTGACCTACAAGCCGACCGACTAACGAGGGACCGCGCGCGCCGTCGCGGCCCCGAAGGGTTGCCCGCTATCCCGGCATGTTCCGCCTCATCCCGCATTGTCCCCCTTCATGCCGGTGCAGCGCCCGATAATGGTGTACACAAGGGGCGCCGGGGCGGCCGGCTGCGGCCACGAGAACGGGAAAGGACGGAGCGATGTTGGGCAAGGTGGAGAGCGTCTGGCGCTATCCAGTGAAGAGCATGCGGGGCGAGGAGGTCGACGAGATCTTCGTGGCCTTCACTGGGCTGATGGGCGACCGGGTCTATGCGATCGCGTCCGACGCCGCCGACCCGGCGTTCCCCTGGCATACCGCGCGGGAGCAGGAGGATCTGGTGCTCTACCAGGCGCGCTTCAAGCAGCGCGACGGCACGCTCAAGCCCGACAACATGGAACAGGCGATGAACCACCCCGCCAATATCCACGCGCCGTTCCCCGAGGCCGAGGCCTTCGCCGTCGAGGTCGAGCGGCCCGATGGCTCGGTCGTGGATATCGAGGACCCGGCCTTCCTGGACGGGATCAAGGACCGGTCCAAGGGCGCGCTCTCGCTGCGCTTCACCCAGCGGAGCCTGGTGGATTGCCGCCCGGTCACGCTCTTCTCGCTGCAGACCGTGGGCCAGCTTGCAAACGAGACCGGCATCGACGTCCACAAGCTGCAGTTCCGCTCCAACCTCTACGTCGATTGGGCGGAGCAGGGCGGCTTCTACGAGGACGAGCTGGTCGGCAAGCGGATCGCGGTAGGGGACGCGGTGGAGCTGATGGTCGTGGAGCGCGACCCGCGCTGCAAGTTCATCACCATCCACCCTGAGACCGCCGAGACCACGCCCGCGCTGCTGAAGCACGTCAACCGGACGCGCGACGGCTTCGCCGGGGTCTACGCAGCGGTCATCAAGGAAGGGCCGGTCAAGGCCGGCGACGAAATCGCGCTGGTGGACTGAGGGTGGAGGCCCGGCCGCCGTTATTTCTGTAGCGGGAGCATCGCGACATGGCTGATTCTCAACCGCGCTGGCAATTCTGGATCGACCGGGGCGGGACCTTTACCGACATCGTGGGGCGCGCGCCCGACGGCGCACTGGTGACGCGCAAGCTGCTCTCCGAGAACCCGGAGCATTACCGCGATGCCGCGATCCAGGGGATCCGCGAGCTGATGGGCGTCGCCGCCGGCGCGCCGATCCCCGGCGGTGAGATCGACGTGGTCAAGATGGGCACGACGGTCGCCACCAATGCCCTGCTGGAGCGGCAGGGCGACCGCACGCTGCTGGTCACGACCACGGGCTTCGCCGACGCGCTCCGCATCGGCTACCAGACGCGGCCCAACCTCTTCGACCGCCAGATCGTGCTGCCCTCGATGCTCTACGAGCGCGTGGTGGAGGTGGATGAGCGAGTGATGGCGGACGGCACCGTGCTCCGCGGCCTGGACAAGGCGGCGGCGCGACCCCTGCTCCAGGCGGCTCACGACGACGGCATCCGCTCCGTCGCCATTGTCTTCATGCACGGCTATCGCTTCCCTGCCCATGAACAGGCGGCGGCGGAACTGGCGCGCGAGATCGGGTTCACGCAGATATCGACCAGCTACGAGACCAGCCCGCTGATGAAGCTAGTGAGCCGGGGCGATACCACCGTGGTCGATGCCTACCTCTCGCCGCTCTTGCGCCGCTACGTCGATCAGGTGGCGGCCGAGCTGGGCGGCACGCGGCTCATGTTCATGCAGTCGAGCGGTGGCTTGACCGACGCCACGCTCTTCCAGGGCAAGGATGCGATCCTGAGCGGCCCGGCCGGCGGCATCGTCGGCGCAGTGGAGACCGCGGGCCAGGCCGGCTTCGACAAGATCATCTCCTTCGACATGGGCGGCACGTCGACGGACGTGGCGCACTACGACGGCGAATACGAGCGCGCCTTCGAGACCCTGGTCGCGGGCGTGCGCATGCGCGCCCCGATGATGCTGATCCACACGGTGGCGGCGGGCGGCGGGTCGATCTGCTTCTTCGATGGCGCGCGCTATCGCGTCGGCCCTGAGTCGGCGGGCGCCGATCCCGGGCCTGCGAGCTACCGGCGGGGCGGGCCGCTCTGTGTCACCGACTGCAACGTCATGCTGGGCACGCTGCAGCCCGAGTTCTTCCCCCATGTCTTCGGCCCCGGCCAGGACGAGCCGCTGGATGCCGGCGTGGTGCGCGACAAATTCGCCGCACTTGCGGTGGAGATACGCGAGGCCACGGGCGACGAGCGCACGCCCACCGAGGTCGCCGCCGGCTTCCTCAAGATCGCGGTCGAGAACATGGCCAACGCGATCAAGAAGATCTCCGTGCAGCGCGGCTACGACGTGACCGGCTACACCCTCAACTGCTTCGGCGGTGCGGGCGGGCAGCACGCCTGCCTGGTGGCGGACGCGCTCGGCATGACGACGGTGCTGATCCATCCCTTCGCCGGCGTGCTCTCGGCCTACGGCATGGGCCTCGCCGACATCCGCGCGCTTAGGGAGAGGGCCGTCGAGGCACCGCTCGACGGTGCGCTGATGCCGGAGCTCGCGGCGGTGCTCGACGATCTCGCCGCCCAGGCCGAGGCGGAGCTGCGCGAGCAGGACATTCCCGACGCGCGCATCGAGGTGCTCCGCCGGGCGCACATCCGCTATGAGGGGAGCGACACGCCGCACGCCATCGAGTTCGGAACGCCGCAGGAGATGCAGGCCCGCTTCGAGGACGCGCATCACCGGCACTACGGTTTCATCATGCCGCAGAAGAGGCTGATCGTGGAAGCAGCGGCGGTCGAGGGCATCGGCGTGATGGCGGAGACGCAGGAGCCGGACCGCGCCGACAGGGCACGGGCCGACGCGGTGCCGCGACTCGCGGCGGTGCAGGCCCACATGGACGGGCGCACGCACGAGACGCCGGTGTTCGACCGGGACGCCATGCTGCCCGGCAACCGCGTCACGGGCCCCGCGATCATCCGCGAGCAGACGGCGACCACGGTGGTGGAGCCCGGTTGGCAGGCGGAGCTGACCGCGAAGAGCCACCTCGTGCTTACCCGCGTCGTGCCCCTGGAGCGCACCTTCGCGGTGGGCACCGAGTGCGACCCGGTGATGCTGGAGGTGTTCAACAACCTGTTCATGTCGATCGCCGAGCAGATGGGCGTGACGCTGGAGAACACCGCCTATTCGGTGAACATCAAGGAGCGGCTCGATTTCTCCTGCGCGATGTTCGATCCCGACGGCAATCTGGTCGCCAATGCGCCGCACATTCCGATCCACCTGGGCTCGATGGGCCAATCGGTGCGCACGGTGCTGCAGGAGAACCGCGGCGCCCTCAAGCCGGGCGACGTCTACGTGGTGAACGCGCCTTACAACGGCGGCACCCACCTGCCGGACGTCACCGTCATCACGCCGATCTTCGACGAGGCGGGGGAGGAAATCCTGTTCTTCGTCGCGAGCCGGGGGCACCACGCCGATATCGGCGGGCGCACGCCGGGCTCCACGCCGCCGGACAGCCGCACCGTGGAGGAAGAGGGCATCCTCTTCGACAACTTCAAGCTGGTGGATGAGGGCGTGTTCCTGGAGGACAAGCTGCGCGCGCATCTGGCCGCCGGCCGCTACCCCGCGCGCCAGCCCGACCACAACGTCGCCGATCTCAAGGCGCAGATCGCCGCCGGCAACAGGGGCGTCGGCGAGGTCCACCGCATGATCGAGCAGTTCGGCCTCGACGTGGTTCACGCATACATGCGCCACGTGCAGGACAATGCGGAGGAGCAGGTGCGCCGCGTCATCGACGTGATGGCGGACGGCGAATTCGCCTATCCGCTGGACGAAGGCGGCGAGATCAGGGTCAAGATCAGCTTCGACAAGGAGAAGCGCGAAGCCACCGTCGACTTCACCGGCACCAGCGCGCAACGGCCGACCAACTTCAACGCGCCCTCGGCGGTCTGTCGCTCAGCCGTGCTCTACGTTTTCCGCACCCTGGTGGACGACAACATCCCGCTGAACGAGGGCTGTCTGAAGCCGATCAACATCGTCATCCCCGAGGGCTCCATGCTGGCGCCGGAGTATCCCGCCGCCGTCGTCGCCGGCAACACCGAGACCAGCCAGGCGGTGACCGACGCGCTGTACGGCGCCCTTGGCGTGCTCGCGGCGAGCCAGGGGACGATGAACAACGTCATCTTCGGCAACGACACGCACCAGTACTACGAGACCGTGTGCGGCGGCTCCGGCGCAGGCCCGGGCTTCGACGGCACCTCGGCGGTGCACACGCACATGACCAACACGCGGCTCACCGACCCCGAAGTGCTGGAGTGGCGCTACCCGGTAATGCTCGACACCTTCTCGGTGCGGCGCGGCTCAGGCGGTGCGGGCGCCCATGTCGGCGGCTCGGGCTGCGACCGGCGCATCCGGTTCCTGGAGGAGATGGAGCTGGTCATCGTCTCTAACCACCGCATCGTGCCGCCCTACGGCATGGCCGGCGGCGAGCCCGGCCAGTGCGGCCGCAACTGGGTCGAGCGGGCGGACGGGTCCATGCTCGAGCTTTCGGGCCGCGACAGTACCCATGTCGGGCCGGGCGATGTTTTCGTCCTACAAACGCCGACGGGCGGCGGCTACGGTCCGGCGGCGGAGCGGACGGAGCCGTTGCCAGAAGCGGCCGAGTGACTGCAACTTCGGCGCCTGCAACAAATAAGGGGAATCGTCATGACACTTGAGCTCCATGAAGCCAACCAAATCGCTGACGGTGCGATGAAGCACGCGCAGAGCCTCGATATTCTGATCTGCGTCGCGGTCTGCGACGCGGGCGGGCGGCTCGTTTCGTTCCACCGCATGGACGGGGCCATCTGGGCCGCCGTCTACGGCAGCCAGGGCAAGGCCGTCGCGTCGGCTGCCTTCGGCCGCCCGAGCGGCGATCTCACCGAGCGCGCGGACCATCCCACCTTCCGCGGCATCGTCGCGAAAGACGGCGGCCACATGATCCTCGGCCGCGGCGCTGTGCCCATCGTGCGCGACGGCCAGGTCATCGGCGCCTGCGGCGTGGGCGGCGGCACCGGCGAGGAGGACGAGGATTGCGCCAGGGCCGGCGTCGCGCTTATCGGATGACGGGTTAGCGCGCACCGGCGTCGCGCGGATTTGATCGTGATTCGGGGCTTGGCCGCTCAGTCGTAGCGGTAGTCGCGGCGCGCGCCTTCCGGCGTGATCCAGCCTTCGCTCAGGTCTTCGGCGATCATGGCCGGGTCGCGCTCGGCCGGATCGCCGTAGCCGCCCGCGCCCGGCGCGATCAGGCGGATACGGTCGCCGGGCCCGATGGTCGCGTTGGCGAACTTGCTGGGCGAGGTCTTGCCGAAGGCCTCGGTGAAGGGGCGCCAGCCGTTGCCGCCGGCCTGCTGGTAGAAGAGCCCGCCCGTTGCCCCCGCGCCGCCGCCGAGCAGGCCCCAGGGGCGCATCTTGTGGCGGTCGGAGACGGAGCTCACGGTGATCTCCGTATCCATGCAGCGCAGGATCTTGGCGAGCGCATGGGCGCCCCGGAACTGGCCGGGCCCGGCAGTGTCCGGCTGGAGCGCATACTCCTCGACGAGCCAGGGATAGCGCACCTCGAACACCTCGATCGGGACCATGCGCGAGTTGCCGTTGATGCAGTTGATGACCTCGTTGCCGTCGGCAAAGGGCCGTCCGCCCCAGGCCGCGCAGGTGAAGTCGTAGCAGACCACGTAGTCGCCGGAGCGCGGGTCGGTGGTGCCGAACAGGAAGTTGGAGTGGGTGCCCGCGTCGGTGGCGAAGGCGCGATCCGGCACGCATTGCGAGAGCGCGGCGATGATGGTGTAGGCGATGCGGATGTGGGTCTCGGTGTTGCCGCCGACGCAGGTGGCCGGATAGTCCGCGTTCACCATCGAGCCGCCGGGCGCCACGATCTTGATCGGGCGGAAGCAGCCGGAGTTCTTGGGGATCGACGGGTCGGTGAGGTGCAGGATCGCGTTGTAGGCAGAGGACCAGGCGACCGAGAGGACGGCGTTGATCGGCCCTTGCGCTTGCGCATCCGAGCCGCCGTAGTCGACCACCACCTCGTCGCCCTGGACGTGGACATCGACGTGGATCTTGTATGGGCGGTCCTCGATGCCGTCGTCCTCCATGTAGTCGGCGAAGCTGTAGACCCCGTCGCGGAAGGCGGAGAGCTCGGCCCGCATGCGCGCCTCCGCATAGTCCATCAGGTCGTCCGAGGTCTTGCGGAAGGTGTCCGGCCCGTACTTCTCGATCAGGGCGGTGAGGCGCGCGGCGCCCACGTCGACGGCGCTGATGAGGGCACGGAAGTCGCCGTAGTTGGTGCGCGGCGTGCGGTAGTTGGCGAGCAGCAGCTTCCACACCTCGATCACGTCCTCGCCGCGCTCCTTGATCTTGACCGGGGGGACGCGCATCCCCTCATGGAAGATCTCGGTGGCCTCGCCGGCGAAGCCGCCGGGGACCATGCCGCCGACCTCCGCCACGTGGCCGATGGCGACGGCGTAGCCCATCAGTTCGCCCCGGTAGAACACGGGCTTGATGAAGGTGTGCTCGGGCGTGTGCATGCCGCCCCGGTAGGGGTCGTTGTGGACGATGACGTCGCCTTCCTCGACCTCGTCGTGCGGAATCTCCTGGGCCGAGGTCTGGAGGACGAGCGGCAGGCCGCCGATCTGCGAGGGGTTGAACTCGGCAACCCCGATCAGGTCGCCCCGCGTGTTGCCGAGGCCACAGGTGAAGTCCAGGCCTTCGTTGAAGATGGTCGAGTAGGAGGTCTTCATCATCGTGATGCCCATCTCGCGGCAGATGGACACCATCGTCGAATCGATGATGTTCATGGTGACCATGTCCATGGCCGGGACCTCCTGTACGGTGTCGCCCTCCGGGCAGCCAAAGTGGCGCAGGCCCCGCTGGGCCGCAAGCGAGCTGGTGGGACGCACCAATCGCCAGTCTCGCTCAGCAATTCAGAAAGAGTTGACTTTCGATCAACTTGCCCCCAAATTGCGATTGGTAGGTTGAACTACGGTCAACTTACCCGTGAGCCTGTCGAGGACGGCAGGGCAATCAGAAAGGGAAGAGATCAATGACATACTTGGAAACAGTGCGGCCGAGAGGCCGATGGGGACGAGGTAATGGCAGCAAGTGTGGTATCCGGTAACTATCTCTCGCAATACAGAATTTTCTTTCGGGATTTTCCCAATTTCAACATCAGGCTGACGCGACATGCGCGAATTCGAATGCAAGAGCGAGATATTCGACTGCCACAGGTACGGACTGTCTTGAAGACCGGATCATTAGTGCATGTCGAACCCGATATTCGAACCGGGCTGGACAAGTACCGGGTAGCCGGCAGCGATGCGGACGGCCGGCGCCTGGAGGTCGTGGCCAATTTGGACCAAACCGGATCAGGCCGCGTCATCGTAATCACGGCGATAGATGCATCGGATGCCGTTGGTGGTGGCCGGCCGTAACGGAAAGGAGGGGGGAATCGGGCAATAAAGGCTGATGATGGTTTCTAGTCCGCCCGAAACCGAAGCAGGCATGAAGACGAAGAGAGAGCACGATGCAACGCCCGAGATCGGAATTTCGGTCACGCTGATTGACACTGTGCAGGAGGACGATGACGGCAACGTGGAAATCCCCAACCTGGACATGCTGCTGGCGACCGTCGCGGTAGCCCGCGTACTCGCGCCGGTTCAGCTGGTAGGGCCGGAACTACGTTTCCTCCGCCATGTCTTGCATCTGACGGGCGCCGAGTTCGCTCGCGCGATTGACCTTAGCGACAAGACCGTCGTTTCGCGCTGGGAGAATGGCAAGACGCGCCCTGGCGGCTATACGGAAAAGATCATCCGGCAGCTCATCTTGAATTTGCTGGGCTCCCGCGCGCCCGGAGTCGAGATTCCGGAAAACGCAATTCCCGGAATGAAGATCCGCCAGCGCGAAGCTTCGGAAGGCCCGCTGCCGATGGCTTTTGTCTTCAAAAGCCGCTCGGGGTCGGAGGGCCAGTCCATAGATTGTTATGCCGAGGCGGCCTGACAAACCTCGGCATTCCCATCGATCTAGGTCGTCAGTCGAAGGTGGTGAGGCTCGCCTGCGCCTTGCGTGTGAGCCCCTTGCGCACGATGCGGTAGGAGTCCGCGAGCCGCTGACGAAGCTCGTCCTCCGGCAGATCCCATGGGACGTTGATCCAGGAGCGGTGGAGGTAGGGCGCCTTGCGGCCCACGCCCATCTCGATGAGCATCTGGGCGGTCTCGATGCTGTCGGTCTTGATGTTGACGCCCGGTAGCTTCGAGCCGATGCAGGCGAACATCTTGCCTCCCACCTTCCAGGCGTCGTGACCGCCGCCCCAGGGGTCCGACAGCTCGGCGCCGGGGAAGGTCTCGCAGATCGCGTTGATGGTATCGCGGCTCATCCGTTGCCTCCCGCTCGCCGCACCAGATCAGACGAAGATGTCGTCCGGCAGAATCGCCGAGACAACGGTGTTGGGCACGGCAGCGATACCGTCCACGGTCACGTCGACGCCTACGCTCGCGATCACATAGGCCTGCATCCGCGTGAAGCCACGCTCGTGCACCAGATGGTCGATCACGTTGAGCAGCGCGTTCTTGGTCGCGAGATTGATGTCCTCGGCGCGGTTCGTGCCGTCGTTCTCGATGCAGAGCCCGGTGGTGGCGTAGTAGCCGCCGCGCTCCAGTGCATGCCCTACCGGTGCCGTATCCTTGCGCGAATAGTGGATGTCTCGGATGCCACGCTCGGCGGCAAGGCCCTTGCGCAGATCGAAGCGCACGCGCAGCGTCGGGTCGGTCTCGATGGCCGTGCCGCAGCACTCGCTGCTGCCCTGGGCGAAGTGGCCGTCGCCCGCCGAGAACAGCGCACCTTCGGTGTAAACCGGGAAGTAGACCGTGGTGCCGGCCGTCATCTGCTTGGTGTCGAAATTGCCGCCGTGCTCGCGGGGCGGCATGGTGCGCAGCGCCTCGCCGTCGATGACGGGGTTGCGTGTGATCGCGCCCTCGGCTGAAGGCGGCAGTGCCATACCGCCGGCGGCGAGAAGGTCGTTCTCCCGCGCCGTGATCCGCGCCAGCAGGTCGTGCGAGGGGGCGACCCCCATCACCCCCATGAACGGCGCGCCGGGGATTCGCACGCCCGGTATTTCCTCGCAGACCGCGCCGCCCGCGTCCTGCTCCCATTTGGCGAGGAAGGGCTCGGTGAAGACGTCGCGCAGGTAGCCGAAGCCCGGAATCGCAAGAGTGAAGCCGAAGTCGCCGGGGTTCACATCCAGGATGTCGACCACCAGAAGATCGCCCGGCTCCGCGTCCTTGACGTAGATCGGGCCGGTCAGCGGATGCACCAGGTTGAGGTCCAGCCGCAGGAGATCGTCAAGGGTCGAGTCACGCGAGATCTGCTGGTCGCCGCCGTCCCGCGTCTCCATGAGCACCTCGTCGCCCGGCTCGATGGTGAGGATGGGCGGGATGTCGGGATGCCAGCGGTTGTGGCCGGTCCCCGGCTCGTCGGAGAGCATCTTGGACTGGTCGATACGAATCTCGTGTGCCGCCATCTCGGGTCTCCTCGCGGGAACTTAGGGAAGCTCAACGGACGGGAACGCTACGATCTTACACGGCTGTCGAGGAGCGTGGGAGCCGGTGGCCCCCGGCTCGGGGCTGCTAAGTGCATAGGCGCACGATGCAGGCTGCAACCGTGGTGAGCAACGCGATATGGCGCCACGTCGGAAGCGGTTGTCCCCGTTGCCCGTTTTGGCGAGACTTCATTGGAGAGTGCTGCCCAGGCAGGCGCACACGATCGACGACACCGGGCGGATGAGCGGGAATGAACATGGCGCCGGAATCCAGCCACCCCATGCTCGTGTCATGAGACGCTGCGTTCTCCCTCTTCTGGCAATGGTTCTGTTCACGCTGCCGGCGCACGCCGAGCCACTGGTTCTCGAATGGCCCTCGCGCGGCGATAACGGGGACTGGGAGATCGAGGAGTTCGAGGGCGAGACCCGCTATCAAGTAGTCAAGATCGACGGGCGGCGCGTGCTGGAGGCCGACAGCTCTGCCACGGCGTCGAGCCTCTACCTCGAGCGGGAAATCGATATCGCGGCGACGCCGATCCTCGAATGGAGCTGGCGGATCGAGAGGCCACTCGCGGTGGACGACGAGCGGATCAAGGACGGCGACGATTACGCCGCCAGGGTCTATGTGGTGGCGCCCGGAGAGGGACTATTCGGTTTGCCCCGAGCGATCAACTACGTGTGGGCCAATCGCGCGGAGATCGGCGACAGCTGGCCCAATCCCTTCACCTCCAAAGTGATGATGGTCGCGATGGATACCGGGGATGCCGATGCGGGCACCTGGCGGACCCACCGGCGGGACGTGCGCGCCGACTTCCTCCACCTGTTCGACATGGAGGTCGACGAGCTCGAAGGCATCGCGGTTATGACCGACTCCGATAACTGTGGGCAGAGCGCGCGCGCCTGGTACGGAGAGTTGGCGTTCCACCCCGAGTAGCGGAGGCCGCCTTGATCAAGGCGGGGGGCTGTGGTTGTTTGGCCCGAGCCACCCGCGAGTTCTGATGAATCTGCACCGCACCTATCTGTTCGCCCCCGGCAATCACCCGCGCAAGGTCGCCAAGGTCTTTGGCGCCGGCGCCGATGCGGTGGTGCTCGACCTCGAAGACGCGGTCGCCGCGGCGGAGAAGGAGGCCACGCGGGCGGTGGTCGTCGAGGCGCTGCAGGCGCCACGCCCCTGCCTCGGCTACGTGCGCGTGAACGGGCTCGATACCGACTATTGCTACGGCGACCTCCAGGCCGTCGTTGCGGCCGGCGTGGACGGCATCCTGCTGCCCAAGGTCGAGGCGCCCGGCCAGTTGGAGACGGTGGACTGGCTGCTCGGCCAGCTGGAGCGCGAGCGGGGGCTGAAGCAGGGCGCCATCGATCTGCTGCCGATCATCGAGACCGGCCAGGGCGTCGCTGCCGCCCAGGCGATTGCCGGCGCGGAGACGCGGGTACGCCGGCTCTCCTTCGGCGCCGGCGACTACACCCGCGACATGAGCATGGTCTGGACCGGGGCGGAGGCCGAGCTTGCGCACGCACGCGCGACCATCGTGCTCGCCTCCCGCGTCGGCGGGCTGGAGGCGCCCATCGATACGGTCTTCATCGACCTCGCGGATGCCGAGAACCTGGAGCGCTCGGCCGAGACCGCGCTCAGCTTCGGCTTCCAGGGCAAGCTCTGCATCCACCCCAAGCAGGTGGAGCCGGTGAACCGGGTGTTCACGCCGAGCGCCGACGCCGTGGCCCAGGCGGAGAAGCATATCGCCGCCTTCAAGGAGGCGGAGGCGGCGGGCTCCGCCTCGATCCAGGTGGATGGATACTTCATCGATTACCCGATCTACGAGAAGGCCGAGCGGGTGCTGCGGATCGCCGAGGCGGTCCGGCAGCGGGACGCGCAGGCCGGCTGAACGGGAGACGCGGGATGTTGATGTCCGGCGAGGAATACCGGGAATCGCTGAGGCGGCTCACGCCCAAGGTCTATGTCGATGGCGACGAGGTCGCGTCGGTCGCGGACGAGCCCCGCTTCGGGCCGGGAGTCGCAGCGCTGGGACTGGTGTACGATTTCGCGCGCGACGAGCAGCACAAGCACACCATGGCGGCGGTGGAGGAGAGCACCGGCGCCGAGGTCCACCGCTTCCTCCACATCAACCGCTCGACCACCGACCAGCTCCACAAGCTGGAGGCGGTGCGCCTCGTCTGCCAATACACCGGCTGCGCCCAGCGCTATCTGACCCAGGACGGCCTCAACGCCATTCATCAGGCGACTTGGCGCATGGATCAGGAGAACGGCAGCGCCCTGCACCAGCGCTTCCTGGCCTACCTCCATCGGGTGCAGGCGGAGGACCTCACCCTCGGCGTCGCCATGACCGACGGCAAGGGCGACCGCTCGCGCCGGCCCCACGCCCAGGCGGTGCGCGACTCATACGTCCACATGACCCGCCGCCGCCCCGATGGCATCGTGATCCGGGGGGCGAAGGCGATCGTCACCGCCGCGCCCTACGTCCACGAATACTTGGTCATGCCCTGCCGCAACATGACCGAGGACGATAAGGACTTCGCGGTCTGTTGCGCGGTGCCGGTGGATGCGGACGGCGTCACCATCGTCGCGCGGCCTGCGGGCCGGCCGGGCGAGAAGGCGGCCACGTTCAGCGCCCGCTACGGTCAGTCGACCGGCGTGGTGATCTTCGACGACGTGTTCGTGCCGTGGGAGCGGGTGTTCCTGGCCGGCGAGTGGGAGCACTCGCAGTATCTGACCCAGGCCTACGCGACCCATCACCGGCATTCGTGCATCGGCGCGCGCGCGGGCTTCGGAGACCTGCTGATCGGGGCCGGCGTGCTGATGGCCGAGGCCAACGGGCTCGAGGTCGAGCGCACCTCGCACCTGCGGGACCGCATGGTGGAGCTGATCAAGATCGTCGAGGGCTTCTATGCCTGCGGCGTGGCAAGCTCGGTGTATGCGACGGCGGACGGCTCCGGCTGCGTGGAGCCCGACCGCGTGTTCGCCAACATCGGCAAGCTGCTGCTGTCGACGCAGATCTACGACATGCACCGCATCGCCCACGAGGTCTCGGGCGGGCTGGTGGTGGCCCTGCCTGGCCCGGACGAGGACCACAACCCGGCGACCGCAGGAACGCTTGCCGAGATGCTGAAGGGGCGGGAGGACCTGCCCTACGGGGAGCGCATGGAGGTCGCGCGCCTGATAGAGGACCTGACCGCCTCCGGCACCGCCGGCTGGTATTCGGTCATCAGCCTGCACGGCGGCGGCTCGCCGCAGGCGACGGGGCTCGAAATCTTCCGCAGCTATCCGGTCGAAGACAAGGTGGCTCTGGTCGAGAAGCTGCTCGACCGGGGCGTGCTCGCCGACGAGAGCGGAGCCGAGAGCCGCGACCGCCAGCCGGGGCGGTGCTGCCCCATCGGCTGCAAGGAGCCGGCGGAGGCACCGGCCCTGCCCAAACGCGCACACAGCTGAACGAATAACCTGAACAGCCAAAGGAAAAGCAGACCATGTCCGTCGAACAACGCCTTCAGCGCCTGGAAGACATCGAGGCAATCAAGCAGCTCATCGCCCGCTACATGACGGCGGCGGATAAGAATGGCGATCCGGCGTTGATGGCGCCCTGCTTCACCGAGGACGCCATCTGGAACGCCGAAGGGATCGGGCGTTGGGAGGGCCGGGACAATATCGTCCAGGGTCTGCACGAGACTTCCACCAAGGTGCTCTCGTGGGCGCTGCACTACGCGACGCAGCCGATCATCGAGGTTGCAGACGACGGTCAGAGCGCCACCGGCGAGTACTATCTGTGGGAGCTCGCCAAGGCGGTGCAGGAGGACGGCAGCCCGGACCAGGACACCTGGATCGGCGGCTGGTACGAGTCCAAGTTCCGCAAGGAGGGCGGTGACTGGAAGTTCAGCCACATCGAGCTGATCCTCAAACTGCTGAGCCCCGCCAACGCGCCCTCGTGGGAGACGCCGATCCCGCCCTGGAAGGGCTGACGCCAAGCGGGAGGCACCCATGAATATCGAAGAGCGGCTGCAGCGCCTCGAGGATATCGAGGCGATCAACCAGCTTATCGCGCGCTATGCGCAGGCGGTGGATCACAACGGCGACCCCGCGCTGGTCGCGCCGCTCTTCACCGAAGACGCGGTGTGGCATTGCGAGGGCATCGGCCATTGGGAGACGCGCGCGGGCATCCTGCGCGACATCCGCCCCAACTGCACCACCTTCATGCCGTGGGCCATGCACTACATGACCCAGCCGATCGTGGACGTGGCGCCCGATGGCCTGAGCGCGACCTCCAACCACTATCTGTGGGAGCTCGCCAAGGTGACGACGGAGGAGGGCGGCGCGACCCGGGACACCTGGGTCGGCGGCTGGTACGACTCGCAGTTGCGCAAGGAGGATGGCGCCTGGAAGTTCGCCCGTATCGACCTCACGCTCAAGCTTTTCAGCCCGGCGGACAGTTCCGCGTGGGAGACCCGGATCGCGCCCTGGTCCCCCGATTAGAGCGTTTCCCGACCTGATGGAGTCGTACCCAATCGTTGTACGTTCGCTTGTCCATACCGTGCGGTCCAGGCCCCCACCTCACCCCAGCCCTCTCCGCCCCCAGGGGCGGAGAGGGAGAGCAGGCGGCGCCGTCTACGTTCCCCCTCCGCCCTTTGGGGGGAGGGGGACAGGGGGAGGTGGGGCCGTGCGGGCCACCGTAACTCGGTAAGCTCGGATAGTGTTTAGGCTGGCGGCTTCTGGGGCCGCCGGCGTCGAGCCTCGATTGCTATTTCGGTGCCATCCGGAGTGCGCCGTCGAAGCGGATCACAGAGCCGTTCATGAAGGTGTTCTCGGCGATGTGCACGGCGAGCGCGCCGTACTCGTCGGCGGTGCCGAGGCGCTTCGGGTAGACCGTCGTCTCCAGCAGGGACTGCTTCACCGGCTCGGAGAGGCCGGCCATCATCGGCGTGTCCATCAGCCCCGGTGCGATGCAGTTCACGCGGATGCCGTCGCGGGCGAGCTCGCGCGCCATCGGAATGGTCATCGCCGCGACGCCGCCCTTCGACGCCGCGTAATCGAGCTGGCCGATCTGGCCCTCGAAGGCCGCGACCGAGGCGGTGGTGACGATGCAGCCGCGCTCGTTGTCCTCCATCGGGTCCAGCGCGGCCATGTCGGCGGCGGCGAGGCGGCACGAGTTGATCGTGCCGATCAGGTTGACGTGGATGGCGCGGGTGAGTTTCTCAAGTGGGGCCGCGTTGCCGTCCCGGCCGACCAGCTTGGCGCCCGGCGCAATGCCGGCGCAGGCGACCATGATGCGCGCCGGACCGAGCGCGTCGCGCACCTGGGTGACGGCGGCTTCGTGGCTTGCCGCATCGACCACGTCGCAGACGGCTGCCGCGCCGCCGATCTCGGCCGCGACTTTCTGCGCCAGCTCCTCGTTCATATCGAGGATGCCGACCTTGGCGCCGGCGGCGGCGAGCTGCCGCGCCGTCGCTTCGCCAAGCCCCGACGCGCCGCCGGTGACGATCGCCGTTTGCCCGCTGATGTTCATGTCCAACTCCCTTCGAATTCCGGGCGTCTACATAGCAAACCGCCGGTGCGCGCAAAAGACGCGGAGCGAGCGACAGGCTAAGGGCCGATGGCGGTGGGGCGGCGGCCGACGAGGAGCGCTTCGCGGCGGGCGATGTAGACCGCGCTCGCCACGATGAAGACCGCGCCGACCCAGGTCCAGATTCCCGGAAACTCGCCGAACGCGAACCAGCCGATCGCGACCGCGAAGGGGAGGCGGGTGAAGTCCAGCGGCACGATGGCCGTCGCTTCCATGATCGAGAGCGCGCGCGCCATCGAGAAGTGCGCGATCGTGAGCACGCAGCCGATGCCGAGCAGCCAGCCCAACTGCTCCATCGTCGGCATCTGCCACCACCAGAGCGCGGGGCCGAGCGAGATCGGGGTCATGATCAGGTTCATGTAGAAGACGATGGCCAAAGGCGATTCCGAGCGCGCAAGCAGGCGAACCAGCGCCATCGAGGTGGCGAAGAGCAGCGCCGCGAAGATCGCGAGCAGGCCGCCGATCGAGATGGTGTCCGCGCCCGGTTGCAGCACGATCAGGACGCCGGCGAAGCCCACGACAGTGGCGATCCAGCGGCGCGGGCCGACCCGCTCGCCCAGCATCAGGATGGCGACCGGGATCATCCAGAGCGAGACCGTGAAGTTCAGCGTGATGGCCTCC
Source organism: Alphaproteobacteria bacterium (assembly GCA_022826665.1). Taxonomy (GTDB): domain Bacteria; phylum Pseudomonadota; class Alphaproteobacteria; order UBA828; family UBA828; genus WTGU01. Next base: position 142,557 of record JAJDUK010000055.1, read on the forward strand.
GCGAGCGGCGTGATCTGCAGCGCCGAATACCAGGCCCACATGGCGAAGACGCCGATCCCGGCGCGGACGGCGAAGAGCTTGAAGCGGCCCAGGTCGAACGAGCCGAAGCCGATGCGGAACATGAAGGGCACCAGGATCAGGGTGCCGATGCCGTTGCGGATGAAGGCGATCTGAAACACCGAGACTTCCGCCGAGATGTGGCGGATCGCCGCCGACATGCCGGCGAAGCAGGCGCAGGTGAAGACCATCAGGAGCACGCCTTCCCAGGTGCGCCCGATGGTGTGCCCGCCCGCCCGTTCCGTCGACTGCGTGCTCATGGCGGGCGGCCTGCTCCCTTGCGCCGCCCGCCCGGCTTTTTCCCGCTAAGCGAGTGTCAGTGGGCGAGAGTGGCGGATGCGTTCGCGCCCCCACCATGCCACATCGGCCCGGCAGCCGCAGCGCGGGCGGCGGGCGCGGGTCAGTGAGACGATCGCGTAGAGCGTATTGTCAGCGTCAGCCCGCCGTCCCGCTGCTCTACCAAGGATTCAAAGGGATACCCGGCCGCCCATGACGGCGTATCGATCGTCCACGACAGGCGGCGGCCGCTCTCGGTGGGCATGGAGACGACGTGGCCACCGGCGACCGGCTCGTCGGGGTCCATCAGGATGGAAAAACGGCTCGCCGATTGCGGCGCTGAGCCGGTGAGCGGCAGGGCCTCGTCCAATGAGATGACCATGCGGTGCGAGCCCACATCGTGGCGGTATCGTTTCAGGGCGCCGTCGGGCTCCAGCTCGATGGTTATGCGGTCGCGATAGCCCGGCAGGTCCGCAACGAGATCGAGGCCTCCTGTTCGCGCGCCGACGTTGAAGGAGAAGCCGGCCGTATCGTCGCTGAGGCGTGTTTCGCCAGCCTTGAACGACCACTGTCCGAAGGGAAAGACCACAATCTGAATGCCAGCGTTGTACGACGCGATGAACCGATGCGTCTCCTCGGGGTCGTCTCCGGCGTGGAAGGAATAGTCCTGACCACCGATCTCCACCCTGTTGCGCTCGGTCCGCGCGGTCCGCTCCCGGTGAAACAGCATGACTACCCTCTCGGCCCCGTGGCCGGACTGATCCGTCAGGCCGGCACCGGTCTCCGTCAGCGATACTCCCTCGGCATCGATCTCGATCTCGACACGTGCGCCGTCGAAACCGGTGAACGACACCTGCACGCCCTGCCCTTCCTCTGCTTCGCCGGTGCGTCGGTAGTCGATCTCGCGGTAATGGAAGTTGTCCACATATTCGGTGATCCAGCGGTCGTCGATGAAATGGTGCTGGCGCTTTTTCTCTTCTCTCTCGGTGAAGATGACCCAGACGAGCCTGTATGGATTGGAAGGCGTGTCGACGGCCATGACTTCGACGGCTTCGTAAGTCGGGTGTCGGGGGAGCCACACATACCATTGATGATCGAAGGTATAGTGGTAGCTCGTCAGGGGCACGGCGGGCGCGGACGTGGCCGCGCCACGGCCGGTGGTCGTGAAGGCCACGCAGGCGAGGACCAGCGCTGCCCCGATCAGCAGTCGTGTAAGGGTGTGAGTGCTCATTTTCGGATACCTCCCTGATCGTTCTGGATCGCGAACGGGCGCACCCTGTTGGCCGCCCTTCTAGTACTTGTGGCAGCCGAGGCAGGTGAGTTGCTGAGCCGTCTCCGGCTGGTCGAGCTGGCGCTGCGCCATCAGCGCGTAGGAGGACTCCGGCAGCTCGGCGACGATGCGGTTCAGATAACCCTCCGCCTCGTCGCGCCTCCCCAACAGCCACAGGGCCGAGGCGAGCGCGCCCAGCAACTCGCCTCGGCTGTGTACGGTGAGAGAGTCGAATACGGGCGCGCGAATCTTGAGAACCTTGGTGTAGTCTCCGACCACCGTCTCTAGGAGCCCGATACGGGTCGGCGCGTGCGTGATGTACGGAGCGACAGAGAGGTAAACTGCCGCTCGCGGGATCAGCGTCTGCAGGCTGTTGGGCGCGAGCGCCACGGCGCGGTCGAATTGGGCGACGCTCTTGTTGTAGAGCGCCATGCCCGCCTCCCGGTCGCCCTGGGCAAAGGCGAAGCTTGACTCATAGAACCAGCCCGAGGCCTGCCAGACCAGGGCGCCCGGATGATCCGGGTCGTCTGCGAGCGTCTCTTCGCACATTGCCATGCCGCGTTGCAGCGCGTCCTGGTTTCCGGCGAAGCCCGCGAAGAAGAGCTCCCGGACTTTTTCGTCGAAACGCTCCGGCTCTTGCGCTCCAGCAGGGAGGGTGAAAACGAGCGCCACAACTAGCGCGATGAGGCCGAGGACGAGGCTGCCCCGACGCCCACGGTTCGCCATGATGTGCATGTCGTCTCTCCCCTTCGTTTATACGCCGGCGCCCTCGCTCTCCAGAATGTCGCGCAGATAGGCCACGTGGCTCTGGAAGGCGCGCCGTCCCGGCGCAGTGATGCGGACGCGGGTTCGCGGCCGCTTGCCCACAAAATCCTTCACGACGGTCACGTATCCGGTCTTCTCCAGCGTGGTGAGGTGCGACCCGAGATTGCCGTCGGTGGCGCCGGTGATTGCCTTGAGTCGGACGAACTCCAGCATTTCGCGGCGGGGCAGGGCGTTCAGCGCCGACATGATCTTGAGCCGCGTCGACTGGTGGACGATCTCATCGGGCGCACTCATCAGGTGCGCCGCATCCAGACGCCGCCGAGGATGAGGGCGCCGCCGCCCGCAAGCGGAACGATCAAGTGCAGGTGCGCCGGCACCAAGACGAACACTCCAACCGCGAGACCGCCCAGAGCGACGCCTACGACTGCATAGCGGAGACCTATCCAACACCCCGCGATGGCGTAGCCCGCCGCGACCAGCAGGGTGAAAAACATCAACACTTTGCCACCCGAGATCGGCGCGAAGATCATCAAAGTGAGCCCCATGAATGCCGCGAGCACGGCGGTCGACCCCGCGTAACGGAGGAGGCGCACGCGATCGCCCGGCTCGCCGCAGCGCCGCGCGTGACGGACGATCAGGTATGCGGTGCCAAGGAGGCCGACGATGTCGACGACGCCCCAAACGATGCCCGGATTCGCGGTTGAGAGGGCGTCCGCGGCGCCGGCGACGATCCACAGCGCACCCCACAGCAGCAGGTAGGGACTCGCCAGTCCGTAGCCGAAGAGCGTCCGGCTGCGGCGTTCCGTCGCCTCGACGTCGTACAGCGCCGACGAGGCGTCATCCTTGCTCACGCTCATGGCTCGCTCCACGCCTTCGGACCAGTGACGACGGGCAGTATACGCGAATTTACTCTGCGACACAGAGTAATCTGCATTCCAAAACGACTTGATTCAGGCCAGCGCAGTTCCCACATGGAGGGATGAGAAGCGGTCGGCAGCACCACAGCGACCGCGATCGGTCGCTTCAGGGTGCGCGCCGCCACAGGGCGCACCCACCGACACTCGCTCGACGGAGGAGGGCAAGGCGATGACACGAGTTTCACCCTTCAGCAGCCCTCTTCTGCTCGGCTTCGACCGCCTGGAGGAGATGGTCGACCGGCTCAGCCGCTCCACGACCGACGGCTATCCCCCCTACAACGTGGTGCATCTGGGGGATGAGCGGCTGCGCATCAGCCTCGCCGTTGCCGGCTTCGACGAGGACGATCTCGACGTCACCATCGAGCGCAACGAGCTGCACATCAGAGGACGGCAAGCGGAGGAGAACGGCGCGGTCTACCTGTATCAGGGCATCGCTGCGCGCCAGTTCCACCGCACGTTCCTGCTTGCGGACGGGATCGAGGTAACTGGCGCTTCACTCGACAGCGGATTGCTTCACATCGAGCTGACTCGCCCCACCGCACCTGAGATCGTGAGGACCATTGCGATCAAAAGCGGCGGCGGAGCAGGCAATGACTAAGGGAGGTGTGTCGTGTGTGAACGGCGCGGCGGGTGCTGCTGCAGCTACCGCGCCTCTGCCCAAGGAGGATGGTCATGAATGATGGCGATCGGGCGACTGCCGGCGAGCGGAGGGAGTACGTGCACTTCCTCACCGGCAACGAAGCGTACATCCGGGAAGTTGTGGTGGACGGTGCCGCCGTCTACGGCATCCATGCGCCGGACGGCCGTCTCCTTGGCGTCGCGCCGGAGCGCGACCTCGCGTTCGCCGCGGCCCGTCAGCACCAGCTGGAGCCGCTCAGCGTCCACTGAAAGGTGAGATCTGCGCGTCGCTCGGCGCGCCTAACCTGAGTCTGTCGGCCTAACAGAGTCTGCGGCGGGAAGTTCCAGTCGGAAACTTGCGCCGACAATGGCGCCCGCACCGTCGCGCCGGTTGACGCAACTCAGCTGGCCGCCGTGGGCCTCGGCGATCTGGCGCGAGATGCTGAGCCCGAGACCGGAGTGGGCACCGAACGGCTCCCCCTCCGGACGGTCCGTGTAGAAGCGCCGGAAGATCGCCTCCTCCATGCCGGGCGGTACGCCGGGGCCGTCATCGTGCACGCTGACCATGACCGCGGCGCCGTCCCGGCGCAGTCCGAGCGTGATCGTCCCGCCCGGCGGGCTGAACGAGCGGGCGTTGCTGACGAGGTTCTGGAGCACCTGAGCGAGGCGGTCCTCGACGCCGAGCACCACGAACGGACCCTCGCCTTCGACTTCGACTCGTATGGCCGCGGGGGCCTCGCTCATCGAGGCGGCGGCGCTGTGCATCTCGGCGAGCGTTGCCAGCATGGCGCCGAGGTCCACCGGCTCCAGTCGGGCACGGAACAGTTCGGTATCGATCTTGGAGGCGTCGGCAATCTGGCTGAGCAGCCGGTCCAGCCGCTTCACGTCCTCGCCGACAAGCGCCAGCAGCTTCGCTCGCTTTTCCTCGTCGTCGACGCGGCGGGCGGTATCGACGGCCGTGAGCACGGAACTCAGAGGATTCTTCACCTCGTGCGCGACATCGGCGACGAAACGTTCGATCGCGTCCATGCGCACCCAGAGCGCCTCGGTCATGTCGCGCAACGCACCGGAGAGCCGCCCGATCTCGTCGTTGCGCGACGTGAAGTCGGGAATGGCCACCTTGCGCCCCCCGCCGGCGCGCACTCGCTCGGCCGCTCGCGCAAGCCGGCGCACGGGCCGGGTGATCGTGCCTGCGAAATAGAGGCTGAGGAGGATAGTGATCCCGAGCGCGATGCTGAACGCCTGGAGGATGGTGAAGCGGGCGTTGCGTACGCTTTCCAGCACGTCGTTGGCGTCCGCCACCAGGAGCAGGGCGCCCTGCACGCGGCGGAACGGCTGGATCGGCGCGGACACGACGGCGACCAGCCGGGCGTCTTGCGTTCTGTGCATGGCGCGCCCGGCGGTGCCCTGCAGCGCGCTCAGCACCTTCGGGAAGTCGGGCGCCTGCGGGTTGAGCGGCTCGATGTAGAGCGGCACCGTCGTGCGCGGGGGCAGCCGCGCGGTGATCCAGTCGTAAGCCGCATCCGCCGCCCGGCCGAGGACCCCGCGGCCTTCCTCCGGGGGCGGCAACTCCGTCGTCTGCACCGGCGCCATCGGCAGCCGCCATGAATCGACGGCGAGGGTCCCATCGGCGTTGAAGAGCAGCGCGCGCGTGTCGACCGGCAGATTCAGTCGGTAGATCAGGCTCGCAGCGTCGGCCGGGCCGAGACCCGCTTCCGACGGGCTGGTGGTGCCCACCGCGCTTTCGCCGAGCGCAGCGGCCAGCAGGGTGGCTTCGCGTGCAAGCGCGTCCAGCCTGTCGTCCATCAAATCGCGCTGCATTTGGTCGAGATAGAAGAAGCCCGCGACCAACACACCCAGAGCCATGACGTTGATGGCGAGGATTCGGGCCGTCAGCGGGAAGCCGATGCGCGGCCGCCGGCCCCGGCCGGCCTGCGCCCGGGGAGCGGTCGGCGCCGCCTTCAGATCGTCTTCGACCCGATCACGGCGTGGTGTATCGGTAGCCGACACCATAGAGCGTCTCGATCTGCGAGAAGGCCGGATCGATGGCCCTGAACTTCTTGCGGATGCGCTTGACGTGACTGTCGATGGTGCGGTCCTCGACGTAGATCTGGTCGCCGTAGGCGGCATCCATCAACTGGTTCCGGCTCTTGACGTGGCCGGGTCGCTGGGCCAGCGCCTTCAAGAGCAGGAATTCGGTCACCGTGAGGGAGAGCGCCTTGCCCTGCCAAGTGCAGAGGTGACGGTCCTCGTCCAGCACCAGCGCGCCCCGCACCATGAGCGCGGTCCCGTCGGCGCTCGTGGCCGGCTCGGCGCGCCGCAGGACCGCCCGGATCCGCTCAACCAGAAGGCGTACCGAGAAGGGCTTGGTGATGTAGTCGTCCGCGCCCTGGCTGAGCCCATAGAGCTGGTCGTCCTCGGCGTCCTTCGAGGTCAGGAACACCACGGGGAGCGTCGAATGCTCCCGCAGTTGGGCGAGCAGCTCCAGGCCGTCCATCTGCGGCATCTTGATGTCGAGTACAGCGAGGTCGACCGGCCGGCTCAGCAAGTCCTGCAGCGCCTTCACCGGGTCGCTGTGGGGCCGGACCACGAAGCCCTCCGCCTCGAGCGCCATAGTGACCGAGGTGAGCAGGTGCTGGTCGTCGTCGACGAGCGCGATGGTCGCAGGCACCGTATCCCTCCTACTTCCTGCGGCCGCCCCGAGTATGGCTTCACTGTGGCGATTTTAGGGCGCCGGATCGGCAGGTCACGTCAGTAGCGGGCGATCGGTCGCCGGGCGACGGCGAGGAAGCGGCCCGAGAGGAGCATGCTCGCGCTGAGCGCGCCCGCCAGAATGCCCCACATCAGGCCGTCCACGCCGATCCCCACCACGAAAGCCAGCACGTAACCGATGGGCACCGTGATGAACCACCAGGAGATGAGCTGAAGTCCTGGCGGCACCCACACGTCGGCGACGCCGCGCAACGCGCCCATCAGCACCGCCTGCATGCCGTCGAACACCAGGATGATACCGCAAATGCCGATGGCCGACGCGGCAAGCGGCAGCACCAGGGGATCATCGGTGTAGAGCTTCGCGAGCGGCAGGCCGAGGCCGAGGAACGGGCCGGCAAAACAGGCCATGAGGAATGCGATGAGCAGGACGCCGGCCCAGCCGGCGCGCACGATGTCGGTGGCGTTGCGCCGGCCGACCGCGTTGCCGACCCGAACCATGCTCGCCCCAGCGGTGCCGATGGCAACCATGAAGACGAGCCCGATCAGGTTGTAGCCGATCTGATAGGCGGCAAGGGGCACCGTGCCGAGATGGCCGGCGAACATGACCAGAGCGGCGAACGCCGCGGTCTCGAGACCCCGCGCGGCGCCGAGGGGGTAGCCGAGGCGCCTGAGCCGCTTCGAGATCGCCCAGAAGTCGCCGGCGGGGCGGTGGATGCCGAGCGCGCGGGCATCGGGCTGACGCAGCACGACGATAAGGAGCGCCGCGAACATGACCCAGCGCACCAGCGAGGTCGCGATAGCGGCGCCTTCCGCCCCCAGCTCCGGGCCGCCCAGGTTGCCGAAGATGAGGATCCAGTTGAGCAGCGCGTTGAGCAGCACCGCGCCGAACATGACCAGCATGCCGGGGATCGGCCGGCTGAGGCCTTCCAGGAAGTGCGTGCACACCACCCACATCATCAGGGGCGGCGAGCCCCAAGCGATCATGTCGAGCACGCGGCCGCCGCCGGCGACGACTTCGGGCGACTGGCCGGTCGCATCGAGGGTGTAGCGGCCGAGCAGGCAGATCAGGCCCATGACGACGCCGAGGACCGCGCCGTGGACGAAGCTCACGCGCCAGTACGCGCCGCAGGCGGCGTGGTCGCGCGCGCCGTGCGCCTGGGAGACCACGATCACCGTGCCCTGCAGCAGGCCCACGCCGATCAGGATCATCACCACCTGCGCGGCATTCGCCGCTGCGTAGTAGGCTAGCGATGCGGTGCCGTAGTGGCCCAGCATGGCGGAATCGATGGCGACCATGACCAGCAGGCCCGCGCGCGCGAGGATCACCGGGCCGGCAAACCGGGCGGTCCGAATCAGATGGCGCTCGAACGACATGGCCCGGCTGGCGGGCCGTTCGGGCGCGACGGCGACTCCCTTGGTCATGGCGCCGGACCTTAGCCCGGAATTCTCACCAAGGTCATGGATTGCTGCCGCGGCGGCAGCCCGTTTACTGCCCGTCCGGCGTCTTGGCGTTTAGGCCGGGATAGATGGGGAAGGCTTGGCAGAGTGTCCGCACCTCGGCACGGACAGCTTGCTCGACTGCCTCGTCGCGGGCGTCCGACGATGCCATCGCGTGCAGCACGTCGGCGATCCAGTTTCCGATGCGGCGGAATTCACCTTCGCCAAAGCCCCGCGTGGTCCCGGCTGCCGAGCCGAAGCGGAGGCCCGAGGTCACCCTGGGCGGTTGCGTGTCGCCGGGCACCGCGTTCTTGTTGCAGGTGAGGCCGGCGGCTTCCAGGCTGTCGGAGGCCGCGGCCCCGGTCAGCCCGAGCGGGCGCAGGTCGGCGACCAGGAGCGGCGTGTCGGTGCCGTTCGCGACGATGGCGATGCCCCGCTCCATGAGCGTATCGGCGAGCGCGCGCGCATTGGCCAGCACTTGGGCTGCGTAAGCTTTGAACTCGGGCTTCAGCGCCTCGCCCAGGCAGACCGCCTTGGCCGCGACCGCGTTGAGGATCACGCTGCCCTGCACGCCGGGGAAGACGGCGCTGTCCAGCTTGCGCGCGAGCGCCGCGTCGTCGGTGAGGATGATGCCGCCGCGCGCGCCGCGCAGGTTCTTGTAGGTCGTCGCCGTGGTGACGTGGGCGTGGGGCAAGGGGCTAGGATGTGCGCCGCCGGCGACCAGCCCGGCGAAGTGAGCCATGTCGGCCAGTAGCACTGCGCCAATCGCATCGGCGACCCTCCGAAAGCCGGCGAAATCAATCGCGCGCGGATAGGCCGAGCCGCCGCAGATGATGAGCCTGGGCCGGTGCTCCTGCGCCAGTCGCTCGACCTTGCCCATGTCGATGAAGCCAGACGTATCGGTGCGGTAGCGGACCGGATTGAACCACTTGCCGGTCAGGTTCACCGCTGCGCCGTGGCTCAGGTGACCGCCGGCATCAAGGGCCATGCTCAATACCGTGTCGCCCGGCTTGAGCAGCGCGAGAAAGACCGCCTGGTTCGCCTGGCTGCCGGAATGGGGCTGGACGTTGGCGAAGGCGCAGCCGAAGAGCCGCTTGGCCCGCTCGATGGCGAGGGACTCGATCTTGTCGGCGAACTCGGCGCCGCCGTAGTAGCGTGCGCCGGGCCGGCCTTCGACCGTCTTGTTGACGATGACCGAGCCCAGGGCGTCGAGACTCGCGCGGCTGACCAGGTTTTCCGACGCGATCAGCTCGATCCCGTCCTGCTGGCGGGCAAGCTCGCCCGCGAGCGCCGCGTGGACCTCCGGGTCAACTGTTTGCAGGTGATCGAGGAAGTAACCCGGCTCGCGCGCCGGGGTGTCGCTCATTGGGCGGCTGCCGGTTCGAGCAGGCAGTCGTCGGCAAGCGGAACCACCGGTGAGAAATCGGTGTGGTGCTTGTACTCGGGCCGGGCGAACGCGGTCTGGGCGTTGGCGACCGGGTTGAGGATGAGCGAGAAGATCGCGCGGTCCCACGGCGACATGTTGCCCGGCGAGCCGTGGACCATCAGGTCGCCGAAGATGAGCACCGTGCCGGGCGGGCCGAGCGCAGGCGTGATGCCGCCCACGGCAATGAGGTTCGTGACGGTTTCGCGGTCCACCACCCAGAGCGGATAGCTTGTGCTGGTCACGTCGTGGAAGGTCGGCAGCGGCTCGTGCCGGTGGGAGCCAGGGATGAAATAGAGCGGCCCGTTGTAGTGGCTCACCTCGTCCAGCAGGATGTGCAGGTTGAGCGCTTGGGGGGCCGGAACGCCGTCGTCCCGGTGATGGGTGGCAAAGTCGTAGTGCCACTGCCAGACGTCGCCCTCGTAGGCCGCCTTCACGTTGACCTTGACCTGCTGGATGTAGAGGTCGGGGCCGGCGATCTGCCGCGCCGGTTCGACGAGGCGCGGATGGCGCACCAGGCGGTCGAAGAGGTCGCTCCGCTGGTGCAGCCCCATCATCGTGCGGGGCGCGGTGCCCGCCTTTTCGCCGATGTTCGCCTCGCTCTCTTCATCGTAAAGCGGCGGCAGGGCGGCGCGAATCGCAGCCACCTCGGCCGCGGAGAAGAGGCTGGGGAGGATCAGCAGGCCGTCCCGGCGGAAGACCTCAAGCTGTTCGTCACTGAGCTTCAACGGGCCGGCCTCGCCGCCCGCTCACAGTCCCAGGCGAGGGGGGAGCGGGGCTCTCCCGCCAGCGGCAGGGAGAAGCCCCGAACTCCGTTACGGATCGCGATTGCCTATTCGGCGGCTGCGGGCGTGACGGCCCGGCGGCGCTTGGCCAGCGCGATCTCGTTCGGCGCGCGGTGATAGGCGCCGTCCTTCATGATCATGAGCAGGTTGTCGGCGTCCTGCATGATGGAGACGTCCTTGGTCGGGTCGCCGTCCACCAGCAGTAGGTCGGCGAGGTAGCCCTCCTTGACCATGCCGACGTTGAGCCCCATCAGCTCGCCGCCCCACTTGGTGGCGCCGATCAGCGCCTCGGCCGGTGAGTAGCCGAAGTGGTTGACGAAGTGCTCCATGTCGCGGGCATTGGCGCCGATCGGGTTCCAGGCGAAGCCGTAGTCGCCGCCCGGCATGGCCCGGATGCCGCGCTTCCGCACTTCCTGATAAGTGCGGATGGTGTGCTCCATCTTGTAGAACATGTTGTAGCTCTCGGCGATCTCGCGGGTGATGCCCCACTCGCCGGCCTCGTGCGCGAACGTGTAGACGATGCCGAAGGCCGGGGCCATGAAGATGCTCTTCTTCTTGGCTTCCAGCATGTCGAGGGTCTTATTGGTCGCGTAGTCGGCGTGGTAGATGATGTTGATGCCGTGCTTGAGCGCGAGGCGCACCGCCTTGTCCGCCCTGGCATGGGTGATGATGTTGACGCCCGCTTCGCGCGCCACTTCGGCCGCCGCGGCGACCTCGGCATCGAAGTAGGTGATTTTCTCGGACTGCCCGGGCTGGCAGAATTCGTCGCCCGAGATGTTGATCTTCAGATTGTCCACGCCTTCGCGCACGCAGAGCCGGCAGGCCTTGCGCACTTCATCCGGACCGTCGGCGATGAAGCCCACTGACTCCTGGTGCATGTGCCACTTGCGCTCGTCGCCGAGCCCGCCTGACGACACGATCTCGGGCGAGGCCGCCTTGATGCGCGGCCCCGGATAGCGCCCGGCATTGATCACGTTGCGCAACACCGGCTCGATACGGATCTTGTTGTAGCCGACGCCGGCAGCCGAGAAGAGGCTCGTGAAACCGTGGTCGATCATCGTCCGCGCGTTGTCGAGTGCGAGCACCATGTGCTCCTCCGGCGGGAGCGCCCCGATCTCCGGCAGGGTCGTACTGTCGATGTAGCAGACGTGGGCGTGGGGCTCGACAAGCCCCGGCATCAGGGTGGCGCCGGCGCCGTCCACCACGGTCGCACCGTTGGCCCTGATCTTGCCCTTGCCGCGGGCGACCTTCTTGATGAGGTTGCCCTGCAGCTTCACCTCGCCCGCGAAGGGGCGCTTGGCGTTGCCGTCGAAAATCATCACATTCTTGAAGAGGGTCTCTGCCATCGTCTCAGCCTCCGTCTCGGGCGTGCGCTCCCCTGGTTCCCTGTGCCGCACGCCTCAGTAATCGGTTCGGCGCCCCGCGTCGCGCGACGCACGCCGCTGCGCACAGATTAGGCGCCCATTTAGACCCCCGCAATCGCTAACAGGCGCCGGCGATCGATTTCTGCGCGGTCTCTCGGTGTCTCCCCGTGCGGTTCAAGCGCCTGAATGCGCGACGCAGGCCGTGACATTGGTGCGAAATCCGGGCTAAGACGCGCCCGCCAGTGCGGAGGACACCCCATGAAGCTCTATTCCAGCCCGGCCACGCCCTTCGGCCGGAAGGCGGCGATCGTCGCGCGCGAGCACGGCATCGCGCTCGACATCGTGAATGTGAACCCCTTCGAGTCGGAGGAGCTGGAGCGGCTCAATCCGATCAAGCTCATCCCGGTGCTGGTGATGGACGACGGCACCGTGCTCTACGACAGCCACGCGATTTGTGCCTATTTCGACGAGGTCGGGAACGGACCATCGCTCTATCCCGACAACGACCGCTGGGGTTGGCAACGCCGCATGACCCTCGGCACGGCGCTCACGGAGTCGAGTGTCCTGTGGCTCTTCCAGAAGCGCCAGCCGGCGGACCAGCAGAGCGACAACCTCAAGACCCATTACGTGAAGCGCGTGCGGCGCATCACTGCGGCGCTTGAGGCCGAGGTAGATACGCTGGCCGCCGCGCCGTTCCGAATCGATCACATCGCGGTCATTTGCGGCATCGGCCACCTGGAGTTTCGCCACGACGACTCGTGGCGGGCGGACAGCCCCGCACTCACGGCGTGGTACGAAGGCATCCAGAGCCGGCCAAGCGTCGCCGCGACGCAGCCCACCGACTGACCCTGGCGGAAGGAAAGATCCATGATCGACCTGCATTACTGGCCGACGCCCAACGGCAAGAAGGTGACCATCCTGCTGGAGGAATGCGGGATGCCCTATCGCCTCGTCCCCTGCCACATCGGGAAGGGCGATCAGTTCGAGGACTCGTTCCTCAGCATCAGCCCCAACAACCGCATGCCTGCCCTGGTGGATGACGACCCGCCCGGCGGCGGCGCGCCGGTCAGCGTCTTCGAATCGGGCGCGATGATGATGTACATCGCCGAGAAGGCCGGCCGCTTCTACCCGCAGGACCTGCATGGCCGTTACGAGGTCAACCAGTGGATCATGTGGCAGATGGCGAACCAGGGCCCAAAGTTCGGCGAGTTCGGCCATTTTCGCCGGCTGGGCGACGATGAGGGCGACCAGACTTACGCCATCACGCGCTTCGGCAACGAGGTCAACCGGCTCTACGGCGTCATGAACAACCGGCTCTACGACCGCTCCTACCTCGCGGGCGAGGACTACACGATCGCCGACATGATCTCCTATCCGTGGGCCGTCTACTGGGAATCGCAGGGACAGGACATAAACGAATTCAAATACTTCAGGCGCTGGTTTGAGAAATTGTCTGAACGCGAGGCGGTGCAGCGGGGCATGGCGGCCGGTGAAGACTTGCCCGAGGACCCTGACACCCTCTCCGACGAAGAGAAGGAGCGGCGGCGCGCGCTGCTCTACAACCAGCGGGCGCGCCCCGCGCCGGGTTAACTGTTCGTCCACTACTCAACCCGGTCCCCGACTTAATCAGTTCCCTCAAGCGCCGGGCGCTCACTCCGTTCGCTTGGCTACGCGCCATTCGGCGCGGCGCGCGGTCGCGCGCTCCGGCCCGCTTCGCGGCCCGGTGTCTTCCGTCAGTCAACAGGTTTCCAGTCCCCCGCCGGCTTGAGCTTTTTCGCTTCGGGGATCACCTCGGCACCGAAACGTTCGATCTGGTCGAGCTGCTCGGAAAGTTCGCCCGAGGGGCACTCCAGCATGCAGACCGCCATCGAGAAGCCGGCGTCGGCCAGCGCCGCGAGATCCTCGACGATCTGCTCGCCGGTGCCGGTACAGGTTTGGCGCGGATTGGCCTGAGAAGCCGGGTCGCTGGCGTCGGTGATGCGCGCGGTCGCGGCGCATAGCATCAGGAAGTCGGACGGGCTGCGGCCTTGCGCTTCAAGCTCACGGCGTACCTCGTCCTGGAGGCCGGTGTAGCGGTCGGCCTGTGTATAGGAATCGAGGAAGAGCGGATAGAGGCCGTCGCAGAAGCGCGCGGCACGCCGTGCGCCCCTGATCGTGTTGCCGCCGAAGACGATCGGCGGATGCGGGTTCTGCTGTACAGGCTTCGGGTCCTGGGAGACGTCTTTGAAGCTGTAGTAGTTGCCCTCGAAGGTGGCGAGGTCGCCGGTCCACGAGGCCTTGTAGATCTGGATGCACTCTTCGGTGCGCCGGTTGCGCTCCTCGTAGTCGATGCCGACCGCGTCGAATTCCTCGACCATCCAGCCGACCCCGACGCCCAGCATGAGCCGGCCGTTCGAGAGCTGGTCCACGGTCATGAACTGGCGCGCGTCCGAGAGGGGATGGCGATAGGGCGCGATGAGCACACTGGTGGCGAGCTTGAGGGTCGTGGTCTGGACGGCGACCGCGCCCATCACGACGGCGGCGTCCAGCATGTTGTGGCGGCGCTGGTAGGCCCGCTGGCCGGAGACGTTCGCGGTGTGGTGGCTCTCGGAATCGTAGGGCATGCAGACGTGGTCGGGATACCAGATCGAGTGGATGCCCGCGCGCTCGGCGGTCTGAGCGACCCGGATCGGGTCCATCTGCTCCGCCGGCGTGTGATGGAGGAACATGTTGACGTCGTCGCGGTAGGACTGACCGTGGGTATTTCCGTAAAGCCCGACTTCCATGATGCATTCCCTTTCGTTCGCCCGGTTGTTGGCGCGGCGCGATTATGCCGCCCGCATCGCTTGCCTGGAAGCGCCGTCGCGCGCGCTGTAGCCTCAAGGTGCCGTGCGACTCGCTGGACCGCGCGGCCCTGACGGACACGGAGCGAGGGCGCTCATGCGGGTCTTCATCGCCTGTCTCGGGACCGAGACGAACACCTTCTCGTCGCTGCCGACGGGCGAGCAGACCTATCGGGATACGGCCGTCTTCGACGGCGATGCGACCCGCCATTCGCCCAATCCCTTCAGCTTGCCGCTGCACATCTGGCGTGAGCGCGCCGAAGCGGAGGGGCACGAGGTCATCGAGGGGCTCTGCGCCTTCGCGCAGCCGGCGGGGCGAACGATCCGCCGCGTCTACGAGGGCTATCGCGATCGCATACTGGAGCAGGCACAGGCCGCGCTGCCGCTCGACCTGGTGCTGGTCAACATGCACGGCGCCATGGTGGCGGAGGGCTACGACGACTGCGAGGGCGACCTGCTGGCCCGGTTGCGCGCGGTAGTGGGCCCCGACGCGGTGCTGGGCGGCGAGCTCGACCTGCACTGCCACATCACGTCGCTGATGCTGGAGGCGGCGACGGCGCTGGTCACATACAAGGAATATCCCCACATCGACATCGGCGAGCGGGCGGAGGACCTGTTCCGGCTCTGCCACGACGCGGCCCGCGGGCGCACCCGGCCCGTGATGGCTGCTCACGACTGCCGCATGATCAGCATGTGGCGCACCACGGCTGAGCCGATGCAGACCTTCGTCGCCGACATGAAGGCGCGCGAGGGGAGCGACGGAATTCTCGCCGTCTCCTTCGGCCACGGCTTTCCCTGGGGCGACGTGGCCGAGGTGGGCGCCAAGACCCTGGTGGTGGCCGACGGCGATGAGGGCAAGGCGGCGGCGCTGGCCGCCGATCTCGGCGCCCGGCTCTGGGCGATGCGCGAGGAGACGCGGCCGACTGCCGTCGCGATCGACGACGCCATCGACCGGGCTTTGGCCGTCGACGGTGGGCCGGTCGTACTCGCGGACGTCTCGGACAATGCCGGCGGCGGCGCACCGAGCGATTCTACCTTCATCCTTGAGCGCCTGATCGCGCGGGGCGTCGGCGATGCGGCGAGCGGCCTCTACTGGGACCCGGTGGCGGTGCGCTTCTGCATGGAGGCAGGGGAGGGGGCGTCGCTCCGCTTGCGAATCGGGGGCAAGTGCGGCCCGGACTCAGGCAACCCGGTGGACCTCGCCGTCACGGTCGAGCGGATCGTCACCGGCGCCAAGCAGACGTTCGGCGCGGCCCGCAACAGGATCGGCGATGCGGTGTGGGTGCGCGCGGAAGGGGGCCTTGACCTCGTGCTCAACACGGTGCGCACGCAGGTCTTCCATCCCGACGCGTTCGCCGCCGTCGGACTCGACCCCGCGAGCAAGAAGATCGTGGTGGTGAAATCCACCCAGCACTTCCATGCGGGCTTCGCGCCCATTGCAAAGGAAATTCTCTACGTCGCTGCGCCGGGTGCCATCGCGCCGGACTTCGCGGCGATCCCCTACACCAAACTGGCGAAGCCCTACTGGCCGCGGGTCGAGGACCCGTGGGCAGGATAGGAGAGCCCGGCGGGCGCTGCCGCTTATTCCGCAGCCTCTACCTCGGGCCGGGCCCAGCGCCGCTCGAAGGCCCAGACGTCCTCGAAACCCATGAGCGCGTGCATCTCGGGCA
Organism: Alphaproteobacteria bacterium; assembly: GCA_022826665.1. Lineage (GTDB taxonomy): Bacteria > Pseudomonadota > Alphaproteobacteria > UBA828 > UBA828 > WTGU01. Next base: position 158,673 of record JAJDUK010000055.1, read on the forward strand.
GTGAGATCATCGGCGCATCGACGTTGGCGGTCGAGCCGTCGCGCTTGAGGGACGCAAACGCGCTCCGCATGGCGCCGGCCGCCGGCAGCATGCCGATGGCGGGATAGATCGCGATGTTGAAACCCAAGGCCGCAAGGCGATCCGCCGGCACGATGGGGGTCTTGCCGCTGTCCACCATGTTGGCGAGCAGCGGCTTGTCGAAGGTCTCGCCGATCCGGGCGATCTCGTCCTCGTTCTCCGGCGCCTCGATGAAGATCACGTCGGCGCCGGCGTCGGCGAAGGCCTGGCCCCGCGCGAGGGCCTCGTCGAGCCCGAGGCTCGTGCGCGCATCGGTGCGCGCGATGATCAGGAAGTTGGGGTCGCGGCGCGCCTCGGCGGCGACCCTGATCTTCTCCATCATGTCCTCGATGGGGACCACGCGGCGCCCCGGCGTGTGGCCGCACTTCTTCGGGATTTCCTGGTCCTCGAGCTGGATCGCGCTGCAGCCCGCGTCCTCGTAGCCCTGCACGGTGTGCTGCACGTTGAGCAGGCCGCCGAAGCCCGTGTCCGCATCGCAGATCAGGGGCGAATCCGTGCCGCCCGCGATGGTGCGCACGCGGCTCACGACATCGGCGTAGCTCGCGATCCCGGCATCCGGCAGGCCGAGGTGGGAGGCCGCGACGCCGTAGCCGGTCATGTAGAGCGCCCGGAACCCCATGCCGTCGGCGACCTTGGCGGAGATCATGTCGTAGACGCCGGGCGCCACGACGAACTGGCCGTCCCTGATCGCGCCGGCGAGCGCGGCGCGCTTCTCGCTCGCATTCATGGTCGTTCCTCCGTCTTGGGCCGGCGCCTGCGCGAACGCTAGCCGCGATGGGCGTCGAGGAAGCTGAGCAGGGTCTCGAAATATGCCCCCGGCTCCTCGTACATCGGCAGGTGGGACGAGTTCGGGAAGACCTTGATCCGGGAGTTGGGCAAAGCTGCGTGAAGCTTCATGGAGCACGCGGGCGTCAGCTCGTCGTGCTGGCCGCAGAGCACCAGCGCCGGCTGGTGCACCCGGTGCAGCTCGGGCAGCCAGTTCTTGTCCTTGATGCTGCCGGTGTAGCAGAACTCGTTGGGACCCTGGATCGCCTCGTAGGGCCCCATGTTCCAGTCGCCGAGCGAGCGCATCACCGGCGCCGGCCAGTCGTCCAGCCGGCAGACGTGGCGATAGTTGAGGATGGTGATCGCGGCCTGATAGGTGGGGTGGTCGATGGTGCCTTCCGCCTCGTGACGCTGCATCATCGCCTCGGTCTCGTGCCCGAGCGCGTGGCGCAGCCGGTGCAGCTCGCTCACCAGGTGCGGGATGTCGCCGGCCCCGTTGGCGAGCGTGAAGGTCTTGAAGCTCTCAGGGTAGGCCAGCGCCCACTCCTGGCCGAGCCAGGTGCCCCAGGACTGCCCGTAGTAGTGCACGGGCCCTAGGTCGAGAGCGGTGCGCACGGTCTCCGTCTCCTCGACGTAGCGCTCGATGGTCCAGAGCGCAGCATCGTCCGGCCGGTCGGACTTGCCGGTGCCGAGCTGGTCGAAGGCCACGACCCGGTAGCCCTTGTCCGCGAGCCAGGAGTGCGCGTCCCGCACGTAGTCGCAGGGGAGCCCCGGCCCGCCGTTGACGCAGAACAACACCTCGTCGCCGGAGCCGAAGCTGTAGGCCACCACGTTGTAGCCGTCGACAGTGACGTTGATGGTCTCGTCCGGCGCGCGATCGTCCATCATGGCCTGCGTCTCCCTCCCGCTCGGGCGCCGGAGTGTTCCACATTTGCCAATCGCCTCCAAGCGGGGCCGGCGGCGCGCCAGCGGTCCGTGCTAGGATGGCGGCACGACCGGCCGGCGCCGCAAGAACAAGCAACAATGGCGCCCGCAACCGCCGCGCCCCGGCGGCGGAGGAGGAGGGGAGGAGAGCCAGATGGCGCGCATTCTCATCACCGATGTGACGATCTTCGACGGCTCGGGCCGCGAGCCCTTCGCGGGCGAGGTCCTGGTGCAGGGCAACCGCATCGCCAAGGTGGCGGCCGGCGGCTTCCCCAGCGGCACGGCGGCCGACCGGGTGATCGACGGCGGCGGCGCCACGCTGATGCCGGGCCTGGTCAACTGCCACGGCCACCCGACCTACCCCAACATGGGCGCGGATTTTTATAGCACCGGCGAGCTCCCGGTGGAGGAGCACGTCTACCGCACCATGCACAACGTGAAGGCGATGCTGGATGCGGGCTTCACCGCCTCGGTCAACGGCTCCTCGGCCAAGACCCGGCTCGACATCGCGACCCGCAACGAGATCGACGCCGGCGGCATCCCCGGCCCGCGGATGCGCGCGGCCACGCCCGAGATCACCGTCACCGGCGGCCTCGGCGACCTGCGCCAGTACCACATGCACCACGAGGGCTTCGCGGTGGTCTGCGACGGGCCCGAGGAGATCCGCAAGTTCTCCCGCCTCATGATTCGCGAGGGCGCGGACAGCCTCAAGCTGATGATCTCCGGCGACTTCTTCGTCCACGACACCGCCACCGGCGACATGACCGTGATGCAGGAGGACGAGATCGTCGCCTGCACCAGCATCGCCCACATCCACAAGCGCCGCGTCATCGCCCATGCGCGCACGGCGGAGGCGGTCAAGCGCTGCGTCAAGCACGGGATCCACCTGATCTACCACGCCAACTTCTGCGACGAGGAAGCGCTGGACCTGCTGGAGGCCAACAAGCACCGCTTCTTCGTCAACCCCGCCATCGGCCTCACCTACACCACCCTCTACGAGATGGCGGACTACGGCATGCCGCAGGAGAAGGCCGAGGAATGGGGCTTCAAGCGCGAGCTCGACGGCGCCATCGCGGTGACGAAGGAGCTGCACCGGCGCGGCGTGCGCGTGCTGCCCTTCGGCGACTACGGCTTCGAGTGGAACCCGGTGGGCCGCGACGCCCGCGACCTGGAGCTCTGGCAGGAGCTCATGGGCTTCTCGTCCCTCGACCTGCTCACCATGGCGACCCGCTACGGCGGCGAGTGTTTTGGCGACGCCGTGGGCCTGGTGGCGGAGGGCTACCTCGCGGACCTGATCATGGTGGACGGCGACCCGCTCGCCGATGTCCGAATCCTGCAGGACACCGACCGGATCGCGATGATCATGAAGGACGGCGCCGTCTACAAGGAACCGGGCGCCCGCCAGCGCCAGCAGGCCGCGGCCGAGTAGGCGCGCCCGCTCGCGGCCCATCCTTACCCCGGCGGGCGGCGGCTCCGCTGCCGCTCAACGTCGGTCTTGATGCACGCCCCGCTTGCTTCTATATCCGGCCCGCACGCCCGATGAGGGCCGCGATTCAGAGACGTTATTGAGCGAGAGAGATGAGCGAAGCCAAGAGCACCCAGAAGGCATCGAAGGCCAAGACCGAGTCTGCGCCCAAGGCCGAAGCCAAGAGCGAGAGCGCCAGCGCGAGCAAGGCCAAGGACGACAAGGCGAGCGCGTCCGACGCCTCCTCCGATACCAAGTCGTCGGAGGGCGCCAAGGAGTCCGGCAAGGACGCCGGCAAGTCCGCACGGGAATCGGCCGGCGGCAAGGCCGACGCTCACTACGGCTACTTCTCCAGCGTGAGGACGCCGGAGTACCGCAGCGGTTGGGACGAGATCTGGGGCAGCAAGAACGGCGATGACGCCGGGAATGGTGAGGAAGCGCCGCGCCAGCGCCGGGCGGCGCGCGCGAGCCGGCCCGCGAAGGCGCGCAAGCGGCGCGACCCGATCACCGTCACCCTCGACCTCGACACGCTGCCGCCCGAGCTCAAGGACGGCCTGGTGGAGATCGCCAGCGCCGAGCTCAAGAAGTCCCGCGTGAGCTACGCGCGGCGCGACAAGGCCGGCGCCATCGACTGGCGCATCACCGGCCGCTTCCAGTGCGCGGGATACCCGAGATCGCTGTAATAACGGCATGGGGTGCACCGGGCCTTTCGCCCCGGACGGCGCGACTGCGCCGCGCGCGAAGCGCGGAGCGTCGCGCGCCCACGCGCGCGGAGCGCACGATCGAGCGGAGCGAGCGCCCGGCGCCTAAGGGAAATGAAAGACTCGCCGAAATCCGTTGCAAACGGGGGCATGTCGGTCCATCTGTAGGGAGGCGACCGACGGGGAGCTCGGGCCATGCTGAGGATTGTCATTTTCTGCGCCTTGCTGGTCGTTGGCGCCGTGCCGCTTCATGCGGACGTCATCCAGGTGGACAGCGCCGGACTTGAGCGGCTGCGGGCAGAGGGGGTCGCTGTCATCGACGTCCGCAGGGCGGAGGAGTGGCGCGAGACCGGCGTCATCGAAGGCAGCCACCTGCTGACCTTCTTCGACAAGAAGGGACGCTACGACCTGGACCAGTGGCTGCCTGCGCTCGCTGCGATCGCGGAATCCGACCAGCCCGTTGCGTTCATCTGCCGTAGCGGAAAGCGCAGCGGCAAGGTCGCTCGGATGCTGGACGAGCAGTTCGGATACCGGCACGTCTACACTGCGCGCGATGGCATCCTGGGTTGGCTCGAGGAGGGGCGGTCCACGGTGGATCGCCAATAGCAGCCGGGCGTCCGGTTCGATAGGCTCTTATCCATGAGCACGACGCCCCCAACACGTCATGGCCGGGCTTGACCCGGCCATCCACGTGTTCACGCTTGCTCCAACGAAGCCCGCTGAAAGATGGATGCCCGGATCAAGTCCACTGCTGTCCGGTTTAGCTTGGGTGGACAAGGTGCATGGCTTGGATTCAACTGGGTTTTTGCAAGACCTGTTGAATCGAAGCTCGCAATGGAGCCCAAGCCATGCCCTACCAGGATACGATTTTCGGCGGACTGATGCAGGCGTTTCCGCGCTGGCGCTTCGACAAGCTGGCAGAGCGCCACGGAGCGGACTACCGGGTCCGACGTCTTTCATCGTGGAGCCAGTTCCAGGCGATGGTGTTCGCCCAGCTGTCGGGCTCGCGCTCCTTGCGCGAGGCGGTCGGTGCGCTGGAACGCTTTCCGGGCGTCCACGCCCATCTGGGTCTGGCACCGGTGCGGCGGTCTACGCTCGCGGATGCCAACCGGGTACGTCCGGCGGCCCTGTTCGAGGACGTACTGGAAGCCCTGGTCGCCCGGCTGGGCGCATCTGCGGGCCAGCGCGGGCGGGAAATGCTGCGCCTGGTCGATGCGACCCGGGTCCTGGTTGGCAAGCGGATCGAGAGCTGGGAGGCCGACGGTGCCGTCAAGCTGCACGTGGTCTACGACCCGGACGCAGATGCGCCTGTTTGCTTTGCCGTGACCTCGGCCAGGGTCAACGACATCACGCCGGCCAAGCGCCTCCCCATCGAGCCCGGCGCGACTTACGTCTTCGACAAGGGCTATTACGACTTCGCCTTCTGGGCAGACATCGACGCCAAGGGGAGCCGCTTCGTCACCCGGCTGAAGAAGAACTCG